>DOQG01000003.1 GCA_003512525.1 Oscillospiraceae bacterium
TTCCGCCATAGGTGAACGGCAGATGTTGCCGTGGCAGACAAAGAGTATCTTGTACATGGGGTCAATCCTTTCTGAAAGGCTCTGTTATGCGCTTTACTGCCGCGTTTTGCTCGCTGTCAGATTTTACATATTTCCGTTCGGATTCACAGAAAATGCGCAAATCGGGGCAAATTGCGGACGTGTGTAGTAGTCAAATAGTAGTAAAAATCTGCGGGTTTACTACTAAGGATTTTGCAGATGATTATATTATTGCATATTTTTCTGGGTTTGCATAGTACCCATGAGCAGTTCTGGATTTCCTGGATTTATGGCAAATGGGCGTACATCTCTGTACGCCCATAACTATTTTATCCCATCACTCTGAACATTTCCTGTGTTTTCTCCCCGCCAAGCTTATCCATCTCCCTGCGGGCATTTTCAATCTCGGCTATCCGACCGAGTTCGTCCTGAGCGTCCTCAAGTCCGAGATGTGTGTAAGTATTCAAAGTAACACCGATGTCGCTGTGTCCCATAAGGTATTGCAGCGTTTTCGGGTTCATGCCGGATTTTGCCATATTGCTGCAATAGGTGTGGCGGCAGACGTGCGGCGTTATGCTTGGCATTTGCAGGCGGTAAATCTCGTTGTACCGATTCACCATATGCTTTAATCGGTGTTCCCAGTGCATTGCGACCAGCGGCATTCCATTTTGTCGTAGTACAGAAATCCCGCGTACCCATCTATTATATGAAGTCGGGTCTGCGATGTCCCTTTTTGCGATAAAAAATTACGCAAGTGAGTATTTATCCGCTGTTGATAATGATTTTAAATTAGGGAAACGTTGAATAAAACAAAATCGACCCGCTCACATGAGTATACTCACAGGTCTGATTTTGTTACGCTTCGCTTTATTCAGCGCGTCCCTAGTATAGATTCGTTTCATCTCAAACTTATTATAATAGACATATGGAATTTCTAAAAAAGGCTCTGGCAACTCAGTTGTCGGAGCCTTTTATGTATAAATTAGACTTTCAGGAGTTTACAGCAGGCTGTGTTCCTGCATTTGAGGAATCGCTATAAAGCGAGAAACTCTTAACCAACTGCTTGAGCATATTAGCCTGGCTGCTGAGCTCTTCGGAAGCGGCAGCAGACTGTTCAGATGTAGCAGAGTTTGTCTGAACGACATTTGATATCTGGTCAACTCCGATTGTAACCTTGACGATGGAGTCAGCGGCTTTCTTGGAAGAATCGGCAATCTTGTTGTTTATGGCCGTAACCTTGCCGGCTGTTTCGCCGACCTTGTTCATCTTTTCAGCAACTTCGGCGCAGAGCTGATTTCCGCTGACGATGGAGTTAACAGTGCTTTCGATGATCCGAGTCGTATTCTGAGCTGCTTCAGCAGATTTTCCTGCAAGGTTTCTGACTTCTTCAGCAACTACTGCAAAGCCCTTTCCGGCTTCGCCGGCTCTTGCTGCCTCAACTGCGGCATTGAGTGAAAGAATGTTTGTCTGGAATGCGATATCCTCGATAGTCTTGACGATTTTCTTGGTTTCGCTGGAGAATTGGTTGATCTCGTTCATGGCTCTTACAAGCTCTGACATCATGGCATTGACTTCCTGGACGGCCGTTCCTGCGGCATTTGCTTTATCACTTGCTTCCGCTGCGTCCGAAGAATTAGCCTTGATAGATTCGGAAATAGACGCAATATTTTCAGAAAGCTCCTGGATAGATGCTGCCTGCTGCGTTGCCCCCTGAGCAAGAGCCTGAGCGCCTGATGAGACTTCTTCTGTGCCGCTTAAAAGCTGGTCGGAAGCCTGGTCAACATTTGAAAGGGCAGCGGAAAGATTATCGCGTATATACATCAGGCTGTCGCGGATCTCGCTGGTTTCGCCAACGTAGCTATCGTAATTCTCGCAGGTACAGTTGAAATTTCCGTTGCCGTAATTCCTGCACACATCTGAAATGCTGGGCAGCACGGCCTGGAAGAATCTGATGACCTTCCTTGCTGCATGGGCAAGTACACCCAGCTCGTCCTTGGATCGGTATGTGATAGTGCCGTCAGCTTCTTTGAGCAGACCGTTTGAGATAAGGTTCATGGAATCTTTAATCTGAATGATTGGCGTGACTATTGCCTTTGTGAGAACGACTGTGAGAGCAACCACAAGTATTGCAGCCGCCACAACTACTGCAATTATTATGACAATATTGATTGTTTTGGTAGTCTGTGCATTATTGTATCTTGTGGTAATTGCTTCTTTGAGTTCGGTTGTAAGGTTTTCCAGAATGCCCGTAACTTTCGTGAGGTTAGGCTCATATTCGTTCAGATATATAGAATACGCTTCCATATTGCCCTCATAGCTGAATTTTGCGCTTGCTTCTACTATTCTCTCACGAATAGTAGCTGCGTCGTCCATGATAGTGTGGATATTTTCGACTTCATCTGAAAACTGTGGGTCATATTCAAGAAAGCTGTCGAGATAGGCGAAGAACGCTGACCGGTCGCTGCTTATGTCTTCAACGAGCTTGTCTAAATCAGCCTGATTATCAGTACAGGTGGCTTTCAGAATATTACCCTGGAATATTCTGATGTAACGTCTGGCGCTGTCAAGATTTGACAATGCGGGAATAGATATATTGACGTAATTGTCAGACGTAGAAGCTATGTTGTTTGTTGATACCAGGGAAACAACACCCAGAACAAATGTCAGCAGAAGCACAACTGCAAACGTGCAGATTATCTTCTTGGAAATCTTTAGATTTTTCATTGCTTTTTTCTCCTGTTCAATTGAAGTTGACTTTTAATTGCAGTAATTTAAAGTTGTTACTTTTATAATTGTAATTTTATCAGTTTATTTACTAAAAATCAACACATAATTCTAGTAAAAATGCCACATTTGTAACGTTGCACAATTTATTTGTTTTTGTAAATTTGATTTTGTCAAAGTGTATAATAATCCCGTCTTCCTATTTGAATTGAAAGGCGGAGCAGTGTTATTTTATAGAATTCCAAAGCAGCAAGTTCCGTGTGAGTTTACTTTGTCAGAGATTTTATCACTTACCTTGAAAAGGTAACTTTTTCATCAATATTGGCTTGCAACCCGTGTTACGACAACTCTGCTGGGCTATTTAATCAGCGTTTCCCTAAAAGCTATACTGCCTACAACATCACCTGTTTCATTCAGAGCGATAACATTGAAGCAATCGCTTTTGATCTTGTTATCATAATTGAATCTGACGATACTGTCAGCCCATTCAGGCTTGTTCCATAATGCTGTTGCGATTTTTTCAGCAAGCGTAGTTGTGATAAATTCCCTTACAGTGACAGTTATTTTTCCACTGTCTGTTGTGTTGCTACGATACGGTTTATCCGCTTTGATAAAATTCAATTTGTTCATAATAACTCCTTATAAAAAAGTGTTCCCGATAACGAGAACACTTTGAATTTTATCATCGCACAATCGCTATATCAAAAGCATAAATGTGAATGACAGCTATTCCCGTTATCTCTGATAAATAATTTCATGTCATTCACCTGCCTTTCTTTGTTTTTTATTATATCAAAACAACATCTATATGTCAACATTACAGCCATATTACGCCTGAACTCGTCGTGTATTTCGCAATAATTAAAATTTTACGCAATTGCTTTCTTCCTGCTACAATATCCCCTTGACCTCGTTCAGTTCGTCTATAACATAATCCGCCTTGATAATATCGCTCTCAACGCCGCTTACATTGTAAAAGCACGTTTTCATTCCGTAATTTCTGCCACCCTCTATATCAGAAGTAAGCGAGTCGCCTATAATAATCGTATCGGTTGGCATTATCGCTTCTTCTCTGCCACCGTTAAGCTCTGCGAACGCACATCTGAAGAACTCCTCAGACGGCTTTGACGCTCCGAGCTTTTCGGATATGAATATGTAGTCGAAAAAACGTTTCATTCCTGCAACTTCAAGCCTGTGTACCTGCTGTTCATACGGTCCGTTGCTCGCCGCACAAAGTGTATATTTATCACTCAGATAGCGTAACATTTCATCGCTATACGGCATAGGAATAGCGCTGTCATAAAGCGCACCCCTGAAATACTTTTCAAACACAGTACCGTCAAATTCGATCCCGAGCTTTGCGAATATAATGTTCCACCTCATCTTTTCAAGTTCCGAAAAGACAAGCGTTCCCTGCTCTATTCTGCGCCACAGCTTGTTGTTTTCCTCGGTGAAAATATCGTACATATACGGCTCGTAACGCTTCAGCCCGAAATGCTCAAATCCCGTCTGCATAGTATGTTTTACATATTCGCTGAAGCTCAGCAACGTATTATCAATATCTATAAATACAGCTTTCATTGCTCTCCTTTTCTGTTGTTCTTTATATTGGTCGTCATTTAATGTACGCAAACTATAAATAACAGCAGATATCAATTGACGTTAAGTCCGGCGTTGAGGAAAGTATATCATGATAAAAAATTAATGTCAAGTGACAGCCATGTTCCAGTGATGTTTTTTGCATAATGTCATTTATTGTGCTTCAATTTATTGACAGTCAAAACTTAATGTGGTAAAATCAGTATGACTTATTATTTATTTTTATAATTGAAGTTGGTAAAATAATTTTACTGAAATTGACGGAGATGCATTATGGATAAAAGAAAAGGGTTTGTTTTTGTAATTCTGCTTACAGTAATAACCGCTATACTATTCGGCAACGCATACTATTCTTATATATCAAGAAAAATTTTCAATGAAAGCGCAACTCACCTGACGGAAATATATTCTCAGGTAGGAAAATCACTGAGCAATCTTCTGACCGATAACTGGAGCGCCATGAAAATGTGGATACCATATTTAAAAGATGCGGGCAGTGATGAAAATATCAGAGATTATATCTATAATATAAGAGCTACGAGTGCTTTCACAGACTTCTATTTTCTGTCAGATAACGGCAGTTATTGTACCATTGACGGTAATAAAGGCAGTATGGATCTCGGCAAGAATATGAAAAAGCTGATGAATGACAAAGAGAATGTTGTATCCGATACAGCGCTTATCGATCGTTCTGAGCTTGTGGTATTTGCAGTTCCTTGTCCTCATAGCAGATATATGGATTTTTCCTATTCGGCGATAGCTATCAGCTTTAATAACAAGGACATCGTTTCACTACTCAGTGCCAGAACATTCAACGGTCAGGCGGTAAATTACGTTATTTATCCTGATGGCAGAGTTGTTGTCAATAATAAAGGCGAACACGGCGATGAGATAGATAATTTCTGGCGTATGCTCACAGAAACTTCTCCTCTCAACGATGAATCTGTCAGGCAGTACCGCTCATATATATGCTATAACGACTCAGGCGTTGATACGCTGACTATAAACGGAGTTACACATTACCTGACGTATGAGTCTATTGGTTTTAAGGACTGGATACTTATCGGTATTGTTCCCGCAAGTGTAGTAAACGAAAGTTTAAATGAGCTTCAGACAGTAACAATAACGGCATGCGTCAGCTTTGTGGCTTTAATCAGCTTTCTCTCAATACTCTATCTTATTCACAAAAATTATATAAGCATAAGACTAAAGGACACTGAGATAAAATATCGCGAAGAGTTGTTTTCAGTACTTTCAAACAATGTAGATGACATATTTCTTATGCTTGATAAGGATAGTTTTGCTGTCAGCTATGTAAGTCCGAATATCGATCACCTGCTGGGAATTTCTCCAGATGACGCAATACGTGATATCGGTTTGCTTGAAAGTGCGCTTGAAGATAGGACAAACTATGCCGTTCGCAGTAAGCTTGCATGTATGACAAAAGATGAACGCATTGAATGCGACAGTGTATGTACCCATCAGAAGAACGGAGAAAGCAAATGCTTTCACATTACCGTACTATGCCGAATAATAGGCGGTCAGGAAAAATACATAATTGTACTGTCTGACCGAACCAAAGAGCGCCTGATAAACCGGACACTCAAAAACGCAGTAGATGAAGCAGAACGCGCAAACAAAGCCAAAAGTACATTTCTGTCTAATATGTCGCATGATATACGTACTCCGCTCAGTGCAATAATCAGTTTTGCTATGCTTGCAGGCAGGGAAAAAGGAAATACAGAGCTGACAAATGACTATCTGTCAAAAATAATGATATCAGGTAATTACCTTCTCGGACTTTTAAGCGATATTCTCGACATGAGCCGTATAGAAAGCGGTAAATTGACATTTGATATTTCCGATGTGGATATTTCTGAAATTCTGTTTGATATAAGAACTGTAATGTACACATTGGCGATTGAAAAGAAGCACAAATTGACTATCTCTATGTCACAAGTAATTCACGAAACAGTGCGTTGTGACCGCCGCAGGCTTGAACAGCTGCTCAATAATCTGCTTTCAAACGCCATAAAATTCACACCGGACGGCGGTATTATTACGCTAGACATCAGCGAAGAAGCAAGCAAAACAGATAATATATCGATATATGAAATTCGTGTCAGCGATAACGGAATAGGTATGAGCGAAGAATTTAAGAATAAAATATTCGAGCCTTTTGAACGTGAGCGAAAGGTAACGAGCAACATTCAGGGAACGGGACTCGGAATGCCTATAACCAAAAATATAGTCGATGCCGCAGGCGGCACTATTAAGGTAAATACCAAGAAAGGGAAAGGTACTGAATTTATAGTACGTCTGCCTTTTCCCATTACGGAAAAAGGCGTAAATAAACCATTTCCTGAACTTTCTGCTTTCATAGCAATCACAGACAGTAAAATCAGGGAGGAAACGTGTACTGCGCTTAAAAAGCTGGGAATACATACTGATATAGAAAACAGTATCACAAAACAAAGACAATGTACCCGGTATGATATTATAGCAACAATCCCGGACAGAATAACCGAATTTGAAAAAGGGGATACAGACACTTTGTATATTGCCGTCACCGATAGTGCACAGCGCAGTAAAATTCCATGCTCTCTGTCACACTCGGTACAGATATGTACTGTGCCGATTCTGACATATGAGCTGAGAAAAATAATATCATCACATTTTAACTTGGAAGATAGCAAAGTAAGCAGTACCGTAAAATCCTCCGTCTTAAGCGGCAAACGTATTCTGCTGGCGGAAGATGTCGATATCAACTGTTGTATAGTAAAGACGATGCTTTCACCATATGGAGCTGAAATTGAAACGGCGGAAAACGGCGCAGTTGCATTAGATATGATAAAATCTCACGATAAAGGCTATTACGACTGCATAATTATGGATATTCAGATGCCGATCATGGATGGTTACGAATGTTCTCGCGCCATAAGACAACTTGATAACGGATATGCACCGGATGTACCTATTATTGCCATGACCGCAAATGTATTCAGTGAAGACAGAAACAAAGCCGCCGAATACGGTATGAATACATTTCTGACAAAGCCGGTCAGCACAAAACGGCTTGTAGAAACCCTGACCGAATTGCTATCCTGATAATACCGGATAAGTGCTCTGCTCCGCTCTTAACATTTCCTTCGTATTTTCATATAATGTATTACATTAGCTGAAAGGTGAAAAATATGAAATACGATAAAGAATTTACGGTTGCGCTTGCAGGCAATCCGAATGTCGGCAAAAGCACGGTTTTCAACGCTCTGACCGGGCTAAAGCAGCATACAGGAAACTGGGTGGGTAAAACAGTCGGTAATGCGACAGGAAGCTATATATATCATAACAACAAGTACGAAATAACCGATCTTCCCGGTACATACTCATTGTGTGCTCATTCTGCGGAAGAAGTGACGGCACGGGATCATATCTGCTTTGCAAGACCCGATGTAACAGTAATTGTTTGTGACGCGTCCTGTCTGGAGCGTAATCTCAATCTTGTGCTTCAGATAACCGAGATCACAAATAAAGCCGTGATGTGTGTCAACATGATAGATGAAGCCTCAAAAAAGAATATAGCGGTCAATGTAAAAAAACTGTCGGAATTGCTCGGCATACCTGTTGTTGCGACCTCGGCTCGCAATAAAAAGGGTCTGGATAAACTGATGGCAGTAATAGAAAGTGTAGCGCTGAGCAAAGAAAAAAATCGCGATATCACAGTTATCTACACAAACCGCACGGAAAAAGCGATATCAGAGCTTATGCCGCATGCAGTAGGAATTACCGATGACATAAGAAAACAGCGTTTCATATGTCTCAGATTACTGCAAAACGATGATGATATCAAAAAAAGCCTGTGCAGCAAATTCGGGATATGCTCGCAGAAATACGAGCCTTTACTGCTTAAGGCTGGGGAGCTGATATCAAAATCGGAAAAACCGTTTACCGATGAGATAGTGTCATGTATATTCATTACCGCCGAAGGTATAGCGGCAGAAAGCGTAAAAAAATCGTGCGACAGAAAATTATCCCGTGACAGAAAGATCGACAGAATACTTACAGGAAAATTAACGGGAATACCTATTATGTTTCTGATGTTGCTCGGCATATTATGGATAACAGTCACAGGCGCGAATTATCCCTCTGCGTTGCTTTCGGAATTTTTCGGAAATGCTGAATTACTGCTTTATAACGGATTATCATCAATAGGTATACCGGAAATAATAAACAGTGCCCTTACACAAGGTGTATTCAGAGTACTTGCATGGGTCGTATCTGTTATGCTTCCGCCGATGGCAATATTCTTTCCGCTGTTCACAATACTTGAAGATTACGGCATATTACCCAGAATAGCATTTAATCTTGATAAAGCATTCAAAAAAGCGGGAGCGTGCGGAAAACAGGCTCTGTGCCTATGTATGAGTCTTGGATGCAACGCCTGTGGAATTACAGGAGCAAGGATCATAGACAGTAAGCGGGAGCGACTTATCGCCGTTATCACTGCATCGATTATGCCTTGTAACGGTAAATTTCCGACGATAATCAGCGTTATAACAATGTTTGCGATAGGCGTACCCGCTGTTGCAGGCTCAGGATTTATTGCGGCGTTATGGCTTGGTGTCATTATAGCTGCTGCAATTGCCGCTGTCATGATGGTGTCAAGATTGTTATCCAAAACACTTCTCAAAGGACTACCGTCATCATTCACGCTTGAATTGCCGCCGTACCGTACCCCCCAATTCGGCAAGGTTCTGGTAAGGGCTTTCCTTGACAGAACATTATTCGTTCTCGGAAGAGCTGTAGTCGTTGCAATTCCTGCGGGACTTATAATATGGATTATGGCGAATGTAACGATAGATGGTGCATCATTACTATGTCACTGTACAGAATTTCTTGATCCGCTCGGACACATTATGGGACTTGACGGCGCGATAATACTTGCGTTCATACTCGGTTTTCCCGCAAATGAGATAGTAGTACCCATAATCATAATGGCTTACTCAAACGGCTCGGCACTGACCGAGATATCCGAGCTTTCAGCTTTGAAAGAACTGTTTACGGCAAACGGCTGGACTATAGTTACAGCGATATGTATGGTCATATTCGTACTGTTTCACTTTCCGTGCTCTACCTCCTGTATCACGGTGTACAATGAAACGAAGAGCATAAAATGGACCGCCGTAAGCTTTTTAGTACCTACCGTAATCGGAACTGTACTTTGCATAGCCGTGAACGGAGCTTGTGCTCTTCTTGGTATAGGCAGTTGATAAAATATTTATTCATCACCCTTAAGATACCTTACCGCTATCTGTGTTCTGTGTTCAAGACCTGTTTTTTCGAGGATAACACTTATATAGTTTCTGACTGTGCCGTTTGACAAAAACAGTTTTTCGGCTATTTCTGCGTTGGAACAACCTTCGGCAATAAGCTTTACTATATCAAGCTCTCTTTCCGTAAGCAGGTCGAACACGGCACTTTTTCCGTAACACTTTACAGCGGCGTCACGGATATACGACAGAATATCCTGCTGGAATACCGTGCCGCCGTTGTAAACTGTTCTCAGCGCACTGAAAATCCCGTCTGTCTGTGTGTTTTTGAGAATATAGCCGCTGACCCCGACTTTAAGCGCACGCTGTATAAGCTCCTGCTCGTCAAACGTTGTCAGTAAAAGCGGCTTGCACAGATTTTCCTCAAGCAGTATTCTTGCGGCTTCAATTCCGTCCATAACGGGCATTCTTATATC
Organism: Oscillospiraceae bacterium; assembly: GCA_003512525.1. GTDB lineage: Bacteria > Bacillota > Clostridia > Oscillospirales > Ruminococcaceae > Ruminiclostridium_E. The sequence continues at coordinate 10,088 of DOQG01000003.1, forward strand.
AAGCAACGCTATATCGGTCTTGTATTTCCTGCAAAGCTCTACCGCTTCTGTGCCGTTACAAGCGACACTGACAATTTCAAAATCAGGCTGTGACGATATTATCATTTTAAGTCCCTCACGGATTATATTGTCATCATCTGCAATAATTATCTTCATATGCTTTCCTCTTTCAGACTGAATATGTTTACTACCGAAAATCCGTCAGGCTGGGCCGGAAATATGCACTTTCCGTCCGTAAGCACTGTGCGCTCCTCGATTGCCGTAAGACCCGTACCCTTCTTGAACTCATCGCTACCACCGCCGTTATCCTTGAACTCGGCACGGATCACCTTGTTCATAACCGATATTTTTAGTGAAAATTCATCTGCTCCCGAATGCTTGAGCGTATTGGTAAGCGTTTCAATGAGATTTTCCTTTATACAGTTCCATATGCGGAATGTGACTCTGTCAGCGTCGCCGTTGATTTCAAGTGTTGTTCTTATGTTATATTTTGCCTTATATTCTCCGAGTATCTCCTTAAGCTCGCTTATACCTATCGTTCTGCTGTCAGGACGTTCCTCGCGCAGTGCCTGCCTTATGTCATCAACGCCGCTCCTGAGATTATCCGTTACTGTGGTTATACACTGCTCTGCACTGTCGGGGTTTGTCCTGATGTTCAGCTTTGCCGCCTCAAGCAGAATTATACTTCCGGAAATACTGTGTCCGAGCTTATCGTGTATCCTTGCTGAAAACCGTCTGCGTTCTTCGACAGCCGCAGATTTCTTTGCTGTTTTGGCATATTCTTCAAGGCTTGCTATCCTACGGTTGAGGCGAACAGTTTCCTCTCTGCTTTCTGCAAGCTGTTCACGGCATTTGATAAGCTGTCCTGCGGTAATATGGGTGACAGTGAATGCCACAAGCATTATAATAAGTATCAGCACATCAATAAACGGCGGTTTTACTATGAAAAGAACAAGCAGTACCGAAACAGCACCGATATGTCGGAAATACTTTCCCGCACCGAATTTATCTACGGAAAAGATTACGGCAAAGCACAGCACGAATATCAGATTGTCGCTGTATATAAGAAATGCGATAAAAGCCGAAACGCACGAACAGACCGCCGCCGCTTTATCCGACTTTTTAAGCACCAACAGCAGATATTCAGCCAGAGCAAAGCAGGAAAAGGCGAGTACGGTAAGCACCGTATCGCCCGAATCACAGTTATTCATTATATTCATAGTGCCGAATGCGGCAGTTGCCGTGAGTTTGAATACAAGATATATAAGTGACAATTCGTATTCCTTTCGTTACGCCTTTGAAACTACCGACTTTCTGCCGAAAAGTGCGGCGCTTGCAAGCATTATAAGCAATGTGTAGAGTATAAGCACGCAGATGTTTATCACAGGCTGTTCAGCCTCGCCCGACATAAAATCGACATACCAGTATTGCGGCGTGATATACGACAGATATTTCAGCATACCTGCCGTTTCGTCTATCGGGAACCACGCACCGCCGAGCAGAGCGCCTATCGAGGTGATACAGCCCGAAAGCGTGGCAAGCGCCTGCTTTGAGCTTATCAGCTGTGCGAGCATTATTGATAATGCCGAGTTGAACAGCGAGTAGATTATTACGGCGGCAAACACAAGCGGATAGCCGGCTGTCATCTGAGCGCCCGTGATAAGCAGGTACAGCGGTAAAACGATAAGTGCCGTAAAGGATATAAGCACACTTGCACCAAGCGTTCCGACAATATACTGTACGCCAGTTACAGATGAAACAGCCATTCTGCTGTATGTTCCGTATTGCCTGTCTTCCATTACCGCAAGAGTGATAAATATGCCGATAGCGGTTACAAGCATTATCATAAATCCTTCGGAGAACTTAAAGCCTGCAGAGACATATTCGTCCTCTCTGTCGGATGTTACCGCATTTTCCTTAGTGAGTTTTGTGTCGGCGGCATCGCTGTTCATAATCTTTGAAAACAGCTCTGCGTCACCTTTTGCGGCATCTGCGGCAATATTGACGCTTCTCATAAAGCCTTCGATATATACCGAGATATAAGCGCCGTTTTCGTAATCGTCAAGAGTGGTGGATTTTATCTTAACGTCTTTTCCGCCGATAACATTCTTTTCAAAGCCCTGCGGTATCTCTATTATAGCAGAAACGTCACGGTTAATCAATTTATCATTGAATTTTTCTTTGCCGTCCTCGATAATGTTCATATTTATTCTGTCGCAAAGATAGCTTTTCAGCATTGCGGAAAGCTCCGATTTATCGTTATCGGTCATGGCGATGTCTATCTTGTCGTTTACCGAGAACACGTTTGCTATCGGTCTGCCGCAGTAATAAAGCCCTATACTGCCTGCCCCTACAAGAAGTGCGATTACAAGTGCGTATTTAAGACGCTTCAGCATACCGAAAAATACCGTTCTTATATTATTCATAATACGCTCCCCTTTCAGACGGATTTTTTTACACGGAATATTGCCGCACCGATAAGCGATACAGCAACCGTTACGGCAAGGCATACCGCAATTACCGCCAATGCACTGTCGCTTTCACCGTAAAGAGTGAGTCTGAATGCCGCTTGCTGAACGATATAAGGCGGCAGCTTGTCGCTGAAGCCTTCGACGAATACCTGCTTTGAAAACGAGCCTGAGAAGAACAGCAATGCCCATGTAAGCGGTATCACGATGCTCTCCGCAGGTATTTTTATCAGTACCCCTATCAGCATACCTATGGCTATCGTCGCAAGCGAGCAGCAGGAGAACAGCAGGAACAGGATAAGGTTTCCGATAAAGCTGTCGCAGTATTTTGCTCCGAACACAAACACAGAAAACAGCATTATCACCGCATTTCCTATAACGGCGGAGGGAAGCGTACCGATGAGCTTTCCGAAAAACAGCTTTACTTTGCCGACAGGTGACAGATAAAGACGCTGTAGTGTGAATATCCTTTCCTCGTCCTTAAGAGACGTACTGCCCATTATCATATGCGACATGAATATCATCATTACCGCCATACTCACCGCATAATAGTCCATCATACTCCGTGTAACGCCAAGTCCGTCCTGCTCTACAAATGACTTTCCGGTATCGGCTTCTGTATTCATAAGCAGTGATGGGTCTGTTGATGCAATCTTATAGTATGTATCCGATACCGCAATATAAGAATTGAGTACAGAACCGAGCGCCCTGTTTGCAATTTCGTTTCTGCCGCTGTATAACAGAATTTCCCCGTTTTCAAGCTTGATATATGCGTCTATATCACCCTTATCGGTAAGGCTCAGTGCGGTTTTTTCATCGCTTGCCTTTTCTGCCCTTATCATACTGATATTGTCAAGAAACTCAGCAAATGCCTTGCCGCTTTGTTCGTCTGTTTGCGAAATATTGTATTGCAGTTTAATTTCTCCTATGTCATAATCCGCTATATCAAAATTCTGAAGCATCGTTCCGAGAAAGAATACCAGCAGTACCGGGAAGAAAAGCCCCATGAATACATTTGCGGGGCTTCTGAAATACTCCCTAATCTGTTTTATTATCAAACTAAGCATATTTCCGCTCCTTAACGTATCTCGTGTCCTGTAAGCGACAGGAACACAGCGTCCATATCCGGCTTTTCCGTGCTTATCTCGATTACAGGCAGATTTTGCTTTACAAGCTCGCTTATGATATGTGAAATATCATTACAGCTTATATCCGTATCCACGCTTATCATATTGTCGTTAAATTGCACCCTGTTTACATCGGGCAGGCAGGAAACAGCCCTTGATACTCTGCTTCTTGTTTCGCTGTCACAGGGTTTTGTAGTGATATGTACCGTACAGCTATCGGTTATCATTGTTATAAGCTCCTGCTGCGTACCCTCTGCCACAAGTCTGCCCTTGTCTATTATAGCTACTCTGTCGCAGATCTCCTCTACCTCATGCATATAGTGCGAGGTATATATTACTGTCGCTCCGCTTTCACGCAGCTTCTTTATCGAACTCATTATATGCTCTCTTGACTGTGCATCAACTCCTACTGTAGGCTCGTCCATAACTATCAGCTTCGGTCTTTGTGCTATACCGCAGGCAATATTCAGTCTGCGCTTCATACCGCCCGACATTTTCTTCGGCTTCATATCCGCTTTATCGGCAAGCCCGGCAAACTCAAGCGCAGTCATTGCGTTCTTATGAAGCTCCTCGCCCTTGAAGCCGTACAGCGAAGCGAAAAATTCAACGTTTTCCTTAGCTGTAAGATATGGATACACGGCTATTTCCTGCGGTACACTGCCTATTATGCGCCTTATTTCCGCTCTTTGCTTTGCAATATCCTTACCGTCTATCATCACACTGCCCGATGTCATTTCATCAAGGGTTGTAATTATATTGATCGTAGTGGATTTTCCTGCTCCGTTAGGACCTATAAGTCCGAATATCTCACCCTCATTTACATCAAAGCTCAGATTATCTACGGCGCAATGATTGCCATAGTTCTTGACTAGATTTTTTACGCTTGCAAATATCATAAGTATTCCCCTTTCGGCTGTTTATTTATCTTACTGTAACGATTATACACCTGCAAAGCGGATTTTACCAGTTACAAACGGTATTTTCCTGTATGACATTTGTAATAAAAAAGCTCTGACGGAGCGTTACCCCCGTCAGAGCCTTTGACTTATTAAGTTATTGATTATTCATCGTCGGCTGAGATGCTCTCTGTTCTGTAAATGAACTTTACAGTGCCTTCTGTCTTATCCGACTTACCGCCGAATGTGTCATAGTCCTTGCCTGCGGCTACTGTAGCCTTCAGTTTGTCGATAAGTCCCGCAATATCGCCGTCAACAGCGTCAACTATCTTCTTGACAGCCTTTTCATTGAACTCGTCCATACCGTCATTCAGCTCCTTAGCACCGTCCCTTAACTGCTTTACACCGTCAATAAGAGTTGCTACACCGTCATTAAGCTTATCAGCGCCGTCCTTAAGGTCGCCTGCGCCGTCATGAAGCTGTAATGCACCGCTGTGAAGTGTGCCTACACCTGCTACAAGGCTTACTGTACCGTCCTTTAAATCGCCTGCGCCGTTATCAAGCTGAACAGCACCATCGTAAAGTGTGTTTACACCTGCTACAAGGCTTGCTGTGCCGTCTTTCAGATCGCTTGCGCCCTTGTTGAGGTCAGTTGCACCGCTCTGTAGTGTGCCTACGCCTGTCACAAGGCTTGAAGTACCGTCCTTTAAGTCGCTTGCACCCTTATTGAGGTCAGCCGCACCGCTCTGCAGTGTGCCTACGCCTGTCACAAGGCTTGCTGTACCGTCCTTCAAATCGCTTGCGCCTTTATTAAGCTGTAATGCGCCGCTGTGAAGTGTATCAACACCTGTGACAAGGCTTGCCGTACCGTCCTTTAAGTCGCCCGCTCCCTTGTCAAGCTGATTTACACCTGCTATAAGTGTCGAGCCGCCGCTTGTGAGCTGCTCAGTGCCGTTCTTGAGCTGAGTAGCACCGCTGTGAAGATCCTTAGTACCGCTGTAAAGCTGTGATGCACCTGCTGTCAACGTCTGTGAACCGCTGTATGCACTGTCAACACCGGCTGTATATGTTGTAAGACCTGTATAGAACTGATTGTAGGAGTCAAGCTGAGTGATAAGGTTCTTTATCGTTGTCTGACCTGCCGCAGCCTTTGCAACCGCTTCATTTATCTGAGTTGTAACTGCGTCACTCTTCATATTCTGATCAATAAGCTGTTTCTTCTGAGCTTCAATATTCGTGCTTATCTGAGCCTTTACGTTGTCTGTTGCCATCTGTGCCGTTACTGCGGCATCGACCTGCTTCTGTACCGCTTCCGGGATTTGTCCTGCCTTTACTGCGGCATTGTACTGCTCAGCGGTCATCTCATAACCTGCTGTCTTGAGGACCGCCTCAAGAACCTTTGCCTGTACAGCCTGAGTAACACCTGCTGTTATAGCATCGTTATTTTTTTCAACCTCAGCTGTAACCTTTTTAAGAGCCGTATTATATGCGAGGTCGTATACCTTATCTTTATCAAGTGAACTTACAAGCTTGTTGAGCTCTGTCTTGTAGTTCTTTATCGTAAGCGTATTAACAGTAAGACCCGATGCCTTTATCTGTGTTTCGGCAGTTGATAATAGCGTTTCAAAAACCTGCTTTGCACCTGCATTAAGCTGTTCGCTGTTTGAAGAAAGCTGTCCTAGTCCCTTGCTGAGATCAGAGGCTCCCGTGCTTACCTGTCCTGCGCCGCTTTCAACCTGTGCCGCGCCGCTGTCGAGTGAAGCAGCTCCGCTGTTAAGCTGATCTGCGCCGGCTATAAGATCCTTTGCGCCGCTTACTAGAGCTGTTGTACCGTCCTTCAGCTGTCCTGCACCTGTATTCAGTGCATCTGCGCCTGTCTTAAGGTCATTTACACCGCTTACAAGCGAACCTGTACCGTCCTTTAGCTGTCCCGCGCCGCTGTCAAGCGCGCCCGCACCGTCTTTAAGGTCATTTGCACCGCTTACAAGCGTTCCCGTACCGTCCTTTAACTGTCCTGCACCGCTGTCAAGTGCGTCTGCGCCGCTCTTTAAGTCATTAACACCACTTACAAGTGTACCTGTGCCGTCCTTTAATTGTCCCGCACCGCTGTCAAGTGCTTCCGCACCTGACTTCAGATCCTTGATGCCGGCTACCAGAGAAACCGTACCGTCCTTTAACTGTACCGCACCCGTATTCAGCGCGTCTGCGCCTGTTTTAAGATCATTTACACCGCTTACAAGTGTTCCTGTTCCGTCGTAAAGTGTGCCTGCACCGTCTGCGAGCTGCTTTGTGCCGTCCGCAAGCTCACCTGACTTCTCAAATAATGTCACAAGCCCGTCATAAAGCTGTGAAGAGCCGTCTGAAAGCTGATCTACAGCGTCTGTAAATTCCTTGATAGTGCCGTCTATATCGTCCATATTGAGCTTATCGGTATCGACCTCGTTGAACAGCTCTGTCGTACCTACCGTCATGCAGGTCATAAGCTCGAAATTCTTAACATCTGCGCTGATTTCAACGTATGATGGGATTTCATAATCGTCCTTGTCAAGTCCTAAGTTTTCCTGCATACCCGGAAGTGCAAAACCGAGAACTGCGGATCTGTCGCCATCGTTTACAAGCTTACCGTTTGTAACCTCAATGTTCGTGAACTTCTCGTTATCCAGAACTGTTCCCGTCACCATAAGGAACGGAACGTACATTTCCATATCCTTGCCGTCAACCTTTACGGTACGCTTTTCATTATTTGTATAGTCAAAGCGGATCGTGACCTTGCCACTCTTGCCCTTTATCTCATCGGGAGTTACTGTCTTGCCGTCCAGAGTATATGTAATCTTCATATCAACGGGAAGTGCCTTGTCAGTTGTGCCCTGGTAGTAGATATCGCTACCGTTGGCAGCCCATGTGTAGTTTTCACCGTTGTTTGTGAAGCTCTCGTTACCCTTGACGTTCTTTATATCTTTAAGTGAGGTTTCATCGGAAATTGATGCACTCTGTGAGCCGTTCTTCAGCCAGTCGCTGACGATGACCTTCTTTGTTGTACCATCTGCGTTTGCAATGATATATACCGTTTCTTCCTTGCCGTCCGTATCAGAGCTGCTCTTTTCGCTGCTGCCGGTTTCCGTGCTGTCTGAAACCGATGACGATGTACTGCTATCGTTACCGCTCTGTGCGGCGAATGCAAGCAGACCCGAGGATGTGCCTATCATTGCGGCTGCAAGTACTATTGAAACTATCTTTATGATCTTTTTTCTTATCTCTTTCATGCTGTTGTCCTTTCTCAGTTCGTTTTCTTATCGGCTTCTCTTGCTTCCTTGAAGCCAAGGCTCGTGTGGATTATAATCTTATCGAAGAGCTTGAGCATAGCGGGTAATAACAGGATTACCGATACCATACTGATGATAGCGCCTCTTGCCATAAGAGCACACAGCGAGCTTATCATATCTACATTTGAATAAATACCTACACCGAATGTTGCGGCAAAAAATCCGAGCGCACTTACGATGATCGAAGGTATTGAAGATTTAAGAGCCGTGTAAACCGCTTCATTCTTGTCGTTACCCTTATTACGTTCCTTTTTATATCTTGTAGTCATCAGGATCGCATAGTCAACGGTAGCACCGAGCTGGATCGTACTGATACAGATAGGTGCGATGAATGCAAGCTCTGTACCTGTGTAACAAGGAATACCGAGATTTACGAAGATTGCAAACTCGATTACCGCCACAAGTATCAGCGGGAGTGAAACCGACTTGAAGGTTACCAGAATGATAAGGAAGATTGCGGCTATCGAAATAACGTCAACTACCTTGAAGTCCCTGTCGGTTACTTCGATAAGGTCCTTCGTACAAGGAGCTTCACCGATAAGCATTGCCGAGCTGTCATACTTCTTTATAATGTTGTTTATCTCTGTTACCTGATTATTGACTTCGTCTGTTGCCGTACCGTACTCACTGCCTACAAGCATAAGCTGATACTTATCACCCTTAAGCACTTCGGATATTGAATCGGGGATCATCTCTGAGGGAACAGCCGAGCCGATAAGCGAATCAAAGCCTACCGCAAGGTTTACACCGTCAACCTTTCCGACCTCGTCAAGCATCGCCTTTGCGTCCTTCTGCGACAGCTTTGAATCTGCGAGTATCATATGAACGTTCGACATTCCGAAATCGTCCTTCAGCTTTGTGTTGGCGATAACGAAGTCCATATCCTGAGGCATTGTCTGGCTCAGATCGTAATATTTCTGTGTGTTGTTATAACCGTAAACCGCAGGTCCGATAAGTACAGCGAATATTATAAGGAATATCCATGAACGTTTTGTTATAAACCTTGCCACCTTGTCAAACTTCGGCATAAGCTGTTTGTGTCTTGTCTTTTCGATAGCCTTATCGAATACAAGGATAAGTGACGGAAGAATTGTTACGCAGCCGATAAGACCGAAAACAACGCCTTTAGCCATTACTATACCAAGGTCCGCACCAAGCGTGAAGCTCATAAAGCACATTGAAAGGAAGCCGGCTATTGTTGTGATCGACGAGCTTGCTACAGAAATGATACTGTTTGAAATGGCGTGTGCCATCGCACGTTCCTTATCGCCGTCAAATCTTACCTTCTGTTCGTTGTAGCTGTGCCAGAGGAATATCGAGTAGTCCATTGTAACACCAAGCTGTAAGATAGCAGAAAGTGCCTTTGTTATGTAGCTTATCTCGCCTAAGAAGTAGTTACTGCCCAGGTTGTAGAGAATAGCCATACCGATACTTGCGAGGAAGATGATCGGTATCAGGAACGAATCCATAAAGAGCATCATTACTACTACCGCAAGAACTACTGCGATAGCTACATATATCGGCTCTTCCTGCTCACAAAGGTTCTTGAGGTCTGTTACCATTGCGGACATACCGGAAACGAAGCACTGATTGTTCGTTACATCTCTTATCGTGTTGATAGCGTCCATTGTTTCGTCGGCTGATGTCGATGTATCGAAGAATACCGCCATCACTGTTGAATGATCGGTGTTGAATGCGTCTTTTATCTTATCGGGAAGAATATCCATAGGTATTGATACGTCTGCAATCGAATCATACCAGATCACCGAATCAACGTGATCTACAGCTTCAATTTTTTCTTTAAGAGCGGAAACGTCTTTCGGTTCCATATCCTCCACAATTATCATACTGAATGCGCCCTTGCCGAAGTCATTCAGCAGAATGTCCTGACCCTGTATGGTTTCCATAGTATCGGGCAGGTAATTTAGCATATCGTAATTTATTCTCGTTGCGATCATACCGAGTACCGAGGGTATCAGCAGTACGACCGCAACAATAAGAATGATTACTCTGTGCTTTGTTATCCATTTGCCTAGCTTAATCATCTTTGTCCTCCCTATCGCTTGTTTCTACATAAATTTTGTCATCGGCGTGTATTTCTTTTTTAATGGCCTTGACTGTGTAAGCGGCGATCCATATGTTGGATAAACCGTCTGCAAGCAATGTGATACCGAGCAGAACCGTAAGGGCTACCGCACTCTCAAAAGGATTTATGAGTAACAGTATCCCGACAGCACCCGTAACTATCGCACTGACAAGTATCAGCCACCAACCGTTTACGCCGAAACGCTTTGCATCGACAGCAGTCTGGATTTTCATTATGCCGTCTATCATAAAGTAAATACCCATTATAACAGGTACCAGAGCCATTACATTGCCCGGATGAAGTATTACGATCAAACCCAGCAGTATTGCTATGACACCGAATGCAAAGTCAAACTGGAACGCCAACCCGTAAGGGTCTGACGAAAAATAACCCGTGATTTTAACGATGCCGAATACTATAGCGGAAATACCGAGCATATAGCATACGGCAAGCATTGAGATCTCCGGGAAAATTATCAGTATAAGTCCGATGACCGCTATTGCGGCACAAGCAGAAATATAAGCTACTTTTGCACGTTTTATAAATCTCATGGTTTTCAGTCCTTTCTTTTTCTTTACAGCTATATTTTATCCCGTTTTCACTATTTCTACAACAGTCAACCGCGTGTCAATGTTCAAATTTCAGGCAATCGATAAAAATTGACTGTTTTTTGGGCAAACAAGCTTTTTTGCCTAAAACTTGAATTTTTAATAGAAATGTTGTATAATATGTACCGGAGAAAAGAAAACAGCTGAACTAAAGCTAAAACGGAGGTTATATGTCGGCACTTACCAAAAGAGCTATACAGGAATCTTTCAAAAAACTGCTGAGTACTCAGCCTTTAGATAAAATAACAGTCAAGAATATAACAGACGACTGTGGAGTAAACCGTAACACGTTTTACTATCATTACAGCGATATATATCAGCTCCTTGAAGAAATCTTCCTTACAGAAGCACAAAAGTCGGTAGATGAGATGGTGATCGGTCAGTCTTGGGAGGAAGGGTTAAAAACAGGGCTTTGTTTTGTCAAGGAAAACAAGAAGCTTGTCTACCACGTTTACAATTCACTGCACCGTGAAACGATTGAGCGTTATCTTTACAGCGTTTCACTGGATTTCGCGAATAAGTTCATCGGAAATGCATCAAAGCAACTTGAACTTAATGTATCGGATGAGGATAAAAATTTTATAGCATCATTCTACAAATACGGTATAGTGGGGATAGTGCTTGATTGGCTTGAGAGAGGAATGAAGAGCGACCCCGATAAGCTTATCACGAAGATGTCTACCTTACTGACGGGAACGCTTAAGACAGTTCTTGAAAACGCAAGTAAAAAATAATACATAAAGTCGGTTGCTTATCCTCTGCAATCGGCTTTTTATGTATGTCGGAACTGTTTATCCGTCTTGACTTTTTTTCTGTTTTATAGTATGATTATTCTGATAAATTCGGATCAAAGGCGGAACATAATGGACATAAAAATAACACCGACAAAGCTCGGAGGTAAGCTTATCGTACCGCCGTCAAAAAGCATTTCGCACAGAATGCTTATATGCGCGGCTTTATGCGACGGTATGACTCATATAGATAACCTGCTTGAATGTATGGACTCACATGCTACTATAAATGCGCTGACCGCACTTGGAGCGGAAATAAAAGGCAAAAACGGAAGCTATGATGTAAAAGGAATAGTAAATCCGAAAAAAACAGCAGTTGTAGACTGCTTTGAAAGCGGCTCAACACTGAGATTTATGATCCCGATATTCTCTGCGTTCGGTTGCGAGGCTGAGTTTACAGGCAGAGGAAAATTACCGGAAAGACCGATAACACCTATTATTAAGCCGATGATCGACAACGGAGCGACATTTGAAACGCTCACTATGCCTTATAAGGTAAAAGGTAAGCTTCACGGCGGAAAATATTATATAGACGGCAGCGTATCATCGCAGTTTATAACAGGGCTTTTATTTGCGCTTTCTGTACTGAAAGAAGACAGCGAGATAATTCTTACCACAAAGCTTGAATCAAGACCATATGTGAATATCACGATAGACTGCATGAAACAGTTCGGCGTTGAAGTCGCCGAAACGGAAAACGGCTACTTCGTAAAAGGCGGTCAGAAATATCAGCCGCATAACTGCACTGTTGAAGCGGATATGTCGCAGAGCGCATTCTTCATTGCCGCAAACTGCGCAGGCTCAGATATAGAGCTTGCAAACCTTAATATGAACAGTGTTCAGGGCGATAAAGCTATAATCGATATCGCCGACAAGTTCAAAAACGGCGGTGATCTGTCGATAATAGACGCATCGGATATTCCCGACCTTGTCCCTGCGATTGCTGTAATGATGAGCTTCTGGAAAAAGCCGTGCAGGATAATCAACTGCGAGAGATTACGCATCAAGGAATGCGACCGTCTGGCGGCTACTACCGAGCTTATAAACGATCTCGGCGGTAAAGCAATTTCTACAGAAAACAGCATTGAAATATTCCCTGTTAAAGCGTTCAAGGGCGGTACGGTACGCAATTACAACGATCACAGAATAGCAATGGCAGGTGCTGTTGCGGCTACACGCTCAACAGGCGATGTAATAATAAAAGGCGCTGAATGTACAAACAAGTCCTATCCCGGATTTTTTGATGATTTCAGAGCACTCGGAGGTATAGCAGATGTCATCAGCGTTTAAGTTCGGAGAGCTTTCTGTTTCAATATTCGGAGAATCTCACGGTAAGGCAATAGGTGTTGTGATAGACGGGCTTCCGGGCGGAATAAAGATTGATTTTGACGCGGTGCTTGACTTTATGGCAAGACGTGCGCCTAAAAAAGACGGCACAAGCACAATGCGCAGTGAAAAAGACTTCCCGAACATAGTATCCGGAATGGTAGATGGTGTGCTGACAGGCACTCCCCTTTGCGCTGTGATACAGAATACAGATCAGCATTCGGCTGATTATAAGAGCGTGAGCCATCTTGCACGACCCGGTCACGCCGATTATACAGGATATGTGCGTTATAACGGCAGTAACGACCTGCGCGGCGGTGGACATTTTTCGGGAAGAATTACCGCGCCGCTGGTTTTTGCGGGTGCTATCGCATCTCAGATACTTGAAAGCAAGGGGATAACCTCAGGAGCGCATATCCTGTCAATAATGGACGCAGACGATGAACACTTTGACCCTGTGAACGTGAATGCTGAGCAATTAAAGCAAGTCAGAAGCCGCTATCTTCCGCTTATCAATACCAACGTTGAACAGCAGATGAGGGATATTATATCTAACGCATCTGCAAATCTAGATTCTGTAGGTGGAATTATCGAATATGCGGCGGTCGGACTTCCTGCAGGCATAGGCTCGCCTATGTTTGACGGCATTGAAAACAGAATTTCGCAGATAGTATTCGGTGTTCCTGCCGTAAAGGGTATTGAGTTCGGCGCAGGCTTTGATGTTGCAAATATGTTTGGCAGTCAGAATAATGACGAGTTCTGCATTGAAAACAGCGAAATCAGGACAAGGACGAATAACCACGGCGGTATTTTAGGCGGTATCACAAGCGGTATGCCAATTATATTCCGCGCCGCAGTAAAGCCTACTCCGTCAATATCGCGTCCTCAGCAGACGATAGATTATACAACTATGACAGAAGAAACGCTAAATATCAAAGGCAGACATGACCCCTGCATTGTTCCGAGAGCAGTGCCGTGCATAGAGTCTGCGGCAAACATTGCGATCTTATCTTATTTTATTTGATATTCATGCCGAAAGGAGTAAATGTATGAGTATACCCGTTCCTAAATACACTCTTTATGACCGCAAGGACATTGAAGTGCTCGTGGCGTATATTCTTTACAAGGTCGGCAGTATCACAAAAGACGAGCTTATGCGTTGCACTGTTGATCACGACTTCGTGATGTATTTTGATTTGATATGCTGTCTTTTTGATATGGAGGAAAAAGGTTTTATCACCTGCGAAAAAGTCGGTAATGACGAAACCTGTCTTCCGACGGCGAAAAGCGAATATCTCGCTATTGAGCTTGCTTACACTATACCTCTTTCGATAAGAGAAGATACTGTTTACTATGCAAAAAAGATCACTTCGCACTCCCGGCTTGAAAAGACAGTAAAGACTGAGATAGTAAAGGTCGAGCAAGGCGGCTATCAGCTTTGCATACGGTTTATAAACGAGATGGGCGGCACGGATCTTATGGAGCTTAAAATCTACGCTCCGACAAAGGAAAGTGCCGAGCAGATGGAAAAGAGGGTTTTCGACAATCCTGTGGGTGCGTACAGAAACGTACTCAATTCATTTATTCAAGGGTATCTCACTGTATCGGAAAAGGAGATACAGGAAGTGCTTGATGATACGAAGATTTAAATAATTAAACTGCATATAAAACAGCGTCCGTGTAAAGCCACACGGACGCTGAATTTTATAATCCTACTTTTTACCGCAACAACCGGGCGAGCACATACCCTTGTACATTTCGATTTTCCTGTCAAGGCGGGAAAGCGTATTCTGCATTTCTTCAATCCTGCCTATAAGTGCCTCACGCTGTTCGATTAGTATCGCCATACGGGCTTCTGCGGTAGAATCGCCCTCTTTGAAAAGCGTCATATATTCGATAAGCGCTTCAATGGGAAGTCCCGCGTTTCTCATACACTTAATAAACTCTATGGATTTGCAGGAATTTTCGTCATAGTCACGCAGACCGCTCTTTGTTCTCGGAACATGGGGCAGTAAGCCGATACGTTCATAGTAGCGGAGCGTGTCGTTTGAAATATCGTACTTTTTGCTGACTTCTGAAATAGTCATAATATATCACGTCCTTTCAGTTTATCTATATTATCACACGGAGTTAACTCCGTGTCAAGAGGGAAAAGAAAAACTGCCGAAAGATCGGCAGTTTTCAGAAATTATGCTTTGATATTCAGAACGTGTCCTGTTACTCCTGCAGGCGGAATATCGGCACTGTTGATAAGATCAACTACCTCTGCCCCGCTTTGCTCGATGCTGTCGATGCTCTTTGACAGCATTGCTGTGGAAACGCTCTGTGCTACGTTTGCCTGTGCCATACTGACAGACATACTCGCAATGTAGGAAGTAAGATCCATAACAAGACCTCCTTTAAGCTATCAATCGGTAATGATAGTCTTTTCTCTTATCTCTTTTTCTACCATATCGCAGAAGTCGGATACCGACATTGTACCGATATCGCCACGCTTGCGGCAACGGATAGAAACGTTTTCTGTTTCAACCTCCTTATCGCCTATAACCAGCATATAAGGAATCTTCTGAAGCTGTGCTTCACGAATCTTGAAGCCTATCTTCTCGCTTCTGTCGTCAACCTCTACTCTTATGCCACGCTTCTTAAGCTCTGCGGCAACCTTTGATGTAAACTCGTTGTGACGGTCGGCAATAGGCATAAGCTCAACCTGTACTGGAGCAAGCCATATCGGGAACGCACCTGCAAAATGCTCGGTCAGGATACCGATAAATCTTTCAATAGAGCCGAATACAACACGGTGAATCATAATAGGTCTGTGCTTTTCGCCGTCCGCACCTGTGTATTCAAGTTCAAATCTCATAGGCAGCTGGAAGTCAAGCTGGATAGTACCGCACTGCCACGTTCTGCCGAGCGAATCTTCAAGATGGAAGTCAATCTTAGGACCGTAGAATGCACCGTCGCCCTCGTTTACAACGTAAGGAAGTCCAAGACCGTCAAGAGCCTTACGCAGACCCTCTGTAGCCATATCCCAGTCTTCCTGGCTGCCCATACTGTCCTCGGGCTGTGTTGACAGCTCAACGTGATACTTGAAGCCAAACAGCTTGTAAACTTCATCGATAAGTCTTACAACACCCTTTATCTCATCCGTGATCTGATCGGGAGTCATAAAGATATGTGCATCGTCCTGTGTGAAGCATCTTACACGCATAAGACCGTGAAGTGCGCCTGACTTTTCGTGACGGTGAACAAGACCGAGTTCGCCCATTCTCATAGGCAGATCTCTGTATGAACGGGGTTTTGACTTGTATACAAGTATACCGCCGGGGCAGTTCATAGGCTTTATAGCAAACTCGGTATCATCGATAACCGTAGTATACATATTCTCTTTGTAATGATCCCAGTGACCTGATGTTTCCCAAAGCTGACGGTTAAGCATTATAGGAGTGGAAATCTCAACATAGCCATCACGGGTGTGTATCTGACGCCAGTAATCAATAAGAGTATTCTTGAGCGTCATACCCTTAGGTAAGAAGAACGGGAAGCCGGGACCCTCGTCCATAATAGTGAACAGCTCAAGCTCCTTGCCGAGCTTTCTGTGGTCACGCTTCTTTGCTTCTTCGATCATATTTAGGTATGCCTCAAGCTCTGACGCCTTGGGGAATGCTGTGGCATAGATACGGGAGAGCATCTTGTTCTTTTCGCTGCCTCTCCAGTAAGCGCCTGTACAGCTGGTCAGCTTGAATGCCTTTACAAAGCCTGTTGACATAAGGTGAGGACCTGCACAAAGATCGGTGAACTCGCCCTGCTTATAGAAGGATATAGGCTCGTTCTTGCCTGCGTGCTCTTCGCAAAGTTCAACCTTGTAAGGCTCGTCAATCTCCTTGAGATACTTAATAGCATCTGCAGGAGCCATTTCAAACTGTTCGAGCTTTAGATCTTCCTTTACTATCTTCTTCATCTCGGCTTCGATAGCTTCGAGATCTTCGGGCATAAAGGGAGTATCTTTATCAAAGTCATAATAGAAACCGTTATCTATAGCAGGACCGATAGCAAGCTTTACCTCGGGGTAAAGTCTTTTTACCGCCTGCGCCAGAATGTGAGATGCAGTGTGACGGAACGCTTTCTTACCATCTTCATCGTCAAATGTAAGTATTTCAAGTGTGCAGTCGCTGTCAATTACAGTACGCAGATCCTTGATCTCGCCATCAATCTTTGCAACGCAAGCCGCCTTTGCAAGACGAGGGCTTATTTCCTTTGCAACGTCAAATACGGAACAAGCACTTTCGAGTTCCTTTACGCTGCCGTCTTTCAGTGTAACTTTTATCATTGTTTTTCCTCCGTTAAGCCGCCATACGAGAGCGGTCTTTAGTAGTGTATAGAAATACAGTATTATTATATCACCACAAGTGGGAAATGTCAAACAGTTTTGAAAACCACGTCGATATTTGCCTTTTGTGCCTGCGTGTGCTGAAATTTTCTTTCTATCCTATAGAATTTGCCGTCCTTGATAAACCTAGCGCCTGTCTGTCTGAAATGAAAATCAACTTCCGCGTTTATACACTGCTCTCTGATACCGAGTATCCAGTCATAATTACATTCTCTCGCTTCGTTTCCCGACTCGCCGCCGACTACAACTTCCGTTATCTGCATTTTATCAAGATATGGGCTTAAATCAATGTGTTCAAGCAAAGGCTCGCATATGATCGATTTGTGCTTTATCGGTGCTTTAAGAAATATCGGCAGGCGAAAATCTGCCATCTTCTGATTTTCACAGGTACAGCAAATATGAACATTATCATAACCTGAACCCCAGTCAGCGGGAATACACAGTGAAAAGCGGTGTATTCTCTTTGTAATAATCAGAAATGTGACATCATGACGCTGTTTTATCATCTGCCAACACTCATCACGCCATTTATCCGCTTCTTCAAGAAAAAAGTCGGAAGTAAAGCAGGTATATATGATCCCACCCTCAGGCACCATTTTGTAATTACCGTATTTATAACGCTCGGCAGGAGCGTAAAACGTTTTGTTTTTCACTACTGCCGTGCTGTCAATATCATATTGTGCGTCACGTCTGTAGACGTAACAGTTTTTGCATCCTGCACTGATTTTTCTGCAACCGTGCCAAGGATTCCATGTATCGTTCATAATATCAAACTATAGTGAACATTATACGATTTCAAGTATCATAGTGTTGAGTTTATCGCAGAATTTGTCGTCAAGCGTAACAGGTGTTTCTGCACCGTCTGACATACGCTTGAGCTTTGCTGACTTAGTCTGCATTTCATCGCCGCCTATTACCATACAATAAGTAGCACCGATTTTATTTGCATACTTCATCTGTGCCTTGAAGCTTCTGCCAGAAATATCGCACTCAGCCCAGAAGCCTTCCTCACGGAGCTTCTGAACAAGCTCCATTGCATAAATATTTGTATCATCGTCAAATGACGCAATGTAAAGGTCGCACTTCTTCTCAGGCTCAAATTCAAGCTTCTGGTTTTCCATTACCATTATGATACGTTCAAGACCCATTGCAAATCCAAGACCGGGAACACTGTTACCACCTATTTCTTCTACAAGTCCGTTGTATCTGCCGCCTGCGCATACTGCGCCCTGCGAGCCGATCTCGTTGGATATAAACTCAAAAACGGTATTAGTGTAGTAGTCAAGTCCACGCACTATCAAAGGGTTTACAATATAAGATACACCGAGTATATCAAGACGTTTCTTTACATTTTCAAAGTGCTCCCTACAGTCATCACAAAGATAGTCAAGTATCATCGGAGCGTCTTTCTTGAAGCTGCTGCATATCTCGCTCTTGCAGTCGAGTAATCGCATCGGGTTACGATCAAGTCTTTCAAGACAAGTGCCGCAAAGCTGATCCTTAAACTGCGAATAATATTCTTTCAGTGCCTTGTGGTATTCCGCACGGCACTTAGGACAGCCTATGCTGTTTATCTCAAGGCTTATGTTCTTTACACCAAGACTTTTGATAATGTCATTTGCAAGTGCGATAACTTCAGCGTCTGCCGCAGGTGAAGCAGTTCCGAAATATTCAATACCTACCTGATTAAATTCACGCAAACGACCGCTCTGAGGAGCTTCATATCTGAAACAGCGTGTAAAATAATATGTTTTAAGCGGAAGCGCATCATTGAGCAGTCCGTTTTCTATAGCCGCACGGACAGCACCTGCCGTGCCCTCGGGCTTAAGAGTGATACTTCTGCCCTTTTTATCGTTGAATGTGTACATTTCCTTCTGTACAACATCTGTTGTGCCGCCTACACCGCGCTGAAAAAGCTCCGTGTGCTCAAATGTAGGTGTTCGTATTTCCTTGCAGCCGTATGCTTCGGCAACATTTCTTGCGATTTTCTCGACAGTGTGCCACTTATATATTTCTTTTGGCAGTTTGTCTTCTGTTCCTCTGGGTCTTTTAGTTACTAGCTCCATCTGATTTGTTCCTTTCGATTTTAACATAAAAAAGGCGTACATAAGTACGCCTGCATAAGCATTTATCCTCTGACAATTTCTCGCCAGTCGAGGTCACCGCGCTCAAGAGCGTGTATCAGCGCCTCTGCTGTAGCTATATTCGTAGCAAGCGGAATATTATGAACGTCGCAAAGACGCAAAAGATTCATTTCGTTGGGCTCGTACGATTTAGCATTCAAAGGATCTCTGAAGAAAATAAGTACATCTATCTCATTACATGAAATTCTTGCAGCTATCTGCTGATCTCCCCCTTGAGATCCGCTGAGATAACGTTGAATATGAAGCCCCGTTGCCTCTGATACAAGCTTACCGGTAGTTCCGGTAGCGCATAGGTTATGTCGGCTGAGAACGCCGCAATATGCAATACAGAACTGAACCATCAGTTCTTTTTTGGAATCGTGAGCAATTAGTGCAATATTCATATTAAACCTCTTTTTTCCTCTGCTTTATACCGTATACACTTAACATAAACTATTTAGTTGATATTGATAGTAAGCGGTACATCTTCCCCAAGTATTCTTCTTGCAATAGCCGCATATGCTTTTGCGCCGGGACAAGTAGGCGGCAAAGGAAGCCCTTTTGCGCCGCAAACCTTGATATTATTGTCCTCCGGCACAACACCTAAGAGCTGTATACCAACAGAGTCCATTACTTCGTCAAGGTCATAAAGTATCTCTTCGTCCTTGAAATTCTGGCTAACCTTATTGATGATAAGTCGCTGATTTGTACAATTCTTTACATACAGGAAATCAGACAGTATCGCACCATCGCGGACGCATACTGTATCAGGAGTTGTTACCATAAGAATCAGCTCAGCCGCCTTGATAACGCTGAACACCGAACTTCCGACACCGGCTGTGTCTATTATTATATAGTCAAAATGCTGACGCATCTCTTCGCATACGCCCATGATCTTTTCAGGGTTGATATCCATAAACGGGTTTCGTGTTGCACAAACCAGATATAGATTTTCTACAGTTTCAACCTTAGTTGTCGCTGTAAGAATATCGATCTTACCTTCAAGATATTCACCTATATCGTGCTTAACCTTATCTTTAATGCCAAGCATTATATCAAGACATCTTAATCCGAAATCGAGCTCAACCAGAAGAGTTCTCTTGCCTAAAGCGGCTAATCCGCGGGCAACGTTGGCTGAAGTGGTCGATTTACCCGTTCCGCCTTTACCTGCTGTTACTGCTATAATCTGTGACATAATATTCGCTCTCCTTGCGATAATAACGATAAACCTTCGTTTATCTTTATTCTAATTGTTTTAATTGTACCATAAAAACGCGCATAAATAAAGTCTTTTAATTGAAAAAAATCAAATTTTGTTAATTCAATATGTTTTTAGCTCACTTTTTTATGCAAACTGCACAAAACGTCATTCGTTTTCTGAACTGTTTGACGTATCATTTTTGTTATTCTCAGTCAACTCTCCTCTGACAGGTCTGCCGGGAGTGTTTGTGCTCTGACCGCCCCAAGGAAGAATTATATCGCCCTTTTCATTGGTCACAGGCTGATAGTTGTCATAGAAGTACGATTCTATTATATTTCGTACCATCAATCTTGAGAACTCGCCTTTTTCCAATACAATTCCAAAACATATCTGAGGATCCTCAGCCGGATAATATCCCAGGATAGTAGAATTGAAAGTATCTTCCGTAACCTGAGGAGTACCTGTCTTTATCGCCACTCCGTAGGGCAGGTCGGCAAGCTGTGTTATACCTGAGCCCATAGGCCACTGAACATCATCGGCGACCATTATCATACCTTCACGCACCACCTGGAATATATGCTTGTCGGCATCTATTTTATACGCAACAGTAGGCTCTGTTTTCTTGATTGTCTTACTGCCGTCATAGCTTGTGATGCTGTCTACAAGATACGGCTGATAGCGTGTTCCGTCATTTGCGAGTGTCAACGCAATCACCGCCAGATTGAGCGGTGTTACCGTTGTTTCAAGCTGACCTATACCCGCCTGAATTGTAGAACCGGGTGTCCATGTACCGCCAAGGGACTCTATATATTCCGGGGTACTCATATTTCCGGTCGCGCCGCCGATCTCAAGGTTAAGATCCTGACCTACGCCGAACCAGCCGGCTACCTTTGCAAGGTAATCTATCCCCATCTGTCGCGCCATATCATAGAAATAAATATTGCACGAATGTCTGAGCGCCGTCCTCACCGTTACATTACCGACAAACCCCATTATACAGCCGGGCTGATAATCATCGTAATATGTGTAGATGCCGCCGCAGTACACTTCTGTATTTTCGTTTGCTATACCCGATACAAGTGCCGCTGTTGCGGTTATTGTCTTGAATGCCGAGCCCGGACGATAAAGCCCGTAAATGCACCTGTTGTATGTCGGGTTAGGTTCAACGGGATTATTTATAAGGTCGATATACTTATTGATATCGTAATTTGGGTAGTTTGCCATCGCAAGCACCGCGCCGGTTTTCGCATCAAGCACAACAACACCGCCCGCATCGACTTTGTTTCCTCGCGTCGGATCATTATTATAGTGAAGCCATTTGATATGATTTTCGAGAATTGCCTGAACATCATTCTGAAAATCACTTTCAATAGTCAATTTTACCGAATTTCCCGCAGTAGCCGCCTTGGTTATTTCATCTGATACGACCATTCCCGAAGAATCTCTTGTTATAGAGCGGATACCGTTAGTACCGCGGAGTGTGCTCTCCATTGCACTCTCAATGCCCCACTTACCGGTGGTATCGTTAAGGCTGTAGCCTTTGTCGGAAAGTTCTTCATATTCATCAGGAGAAATTGCTCCGATCCTGCCGACTACCTGCGGAATAAAATCCTTGCCGTCATACCGGCGTATAGCTTCTTCTATGATATCGATGCCCTTCAGCATAAAGCTTTGTTCTTTAAGCTCAATAACTGTCTGCACAGAAACATCTTCGGCCATTGTATAGCGGTTCTGATATGAAAAGTCGCGTATGAGCATTTCATAGCGCACACCTGCTATATATCTGCGCATTTCCTGACCGTATTTGTCTGAGATCTTGAATTTCTCGTACAATGCATTCATACAGTTTTCAGCTGTAGCATAAACTCCCAGCTCAAGCTTTGATCTGAGCGCATCTATCTCGTCGTCATCACCGGTAAACTCATACGGAGCAGTTTTGCTTATCGGTATAGTTTCTATCCATTCCTCTTTATTATTTTGAAGTATTTTAAGCGTTTTCGCTATAACATCATTCTCAGTACCGGCTTCGAAAAAAGCCTTTTGAATTATAATCTTGTATACAAGCTTATTGGTGTTCAGTACTTTTCCGTCTTTTGTAAATATCTGACCTCTCGCCGCCTGGATAGTCTGGTTTGCAGTGTATGTGTTTGTGGTCTGACCTTTGTAATAATCGCCGTCAACGATCTGTATCTGTAATAATTCGATCGTACAGGCAAACGACAAAGCCACTACTATCAGAACAAACACCATATTTCTTATCTGTCTGCTTAATTTAGTCACTCTTTCCTCCGTTAATATCTCACATTGTCATCGCTGTCTTCGGCATCTTCAAAAGCGGTAAGAATATCCTCGGTCGTATTTTCAGCTCCCAGTTTTCTGTTTATAAGTCTTATAAGAAGGTAAATCGGTGTTGATAAAAGCACTGTCGATATCATAGCAGGCAGGACATAATCAAGCAATACAACATTTATATCCGGATTTCTCCAAATCACATATTTGAAAAGAAGCTCCGCCGCTTCAACAATTATCAAAGCGGAAAAGTTCATCCATAGAAAATTCAGGATATTCCGGTGGATAAGATTTACCGCAAACAGTGTGACAAACAAGCAACACGGCATAAGCCATATTGAGGTAAACCCGAACAGCGAGCCCATTGCAAGGTCATGCATCATTCCCGCAAAAGCCGCAAACACAACTCCGCTGAGTTCGTTTTCAAAAAAAGAAACAGATACAGCAACTGTGAGCGTCAGATACGGTTGCCATACGGTAAACGGCATCGTGACCTGAATTGTATACGATAATGCAAGCACAAGTGAGTATAACACCCACTTTGTGACACTCATAAATATCTCTTTTCGCGTCATTGCCGTACGACTTATAATTCTGAATTTCATCAGTCAACTACACCCTGCCCTTTAAAGTCGGTGATCACGACACAGTCTGTAACGGTACGGACATCTACTGCCGGCTTTATCACAGCATGAACAGATAAACCGTTTTCATCGTCATACACCTTTGTAACGACACCGATAAGAAGATTGCCGGGAAACACTACGCCTGCAACAGACTTCACTATCTCGCCTTCCTTGATGCCGCTGTCCTTTGTGATATAGCTCATAAGACAATTGCCGTCATTCGCATTCTTTATATCGTTGTCGAGTATACCTGTTACCTTACTGTCGAATGTCATAACGCCTACATTGATTTCATCGGATAAAACAGTCGCAACCTTTGAATAATTAGGAGCTATCTCACAAACCATACCGATGAGTCCGTTGGATGTCATAACCGGGTCATAAAGTGCTATACCATCGTCTGAACCACGGTCTATAGTAAAGCCTGCATATGCATCGTTGGAATTTCTTGCGATTATATTGCATGGTGCGGAAAATTCAAAGTCCTCATTTTCCTCTTTTATTTTCAGTATTTCCTTCAGCTGATCATTTTCATGCTTTACGTTCTCAAGGTCGATTATCTGCTTGTACTGTTCGTTAAGCTTATCCTTAAGCTCTTCATTCTCGGTCTTGTATCTGTCTGCGTTTGCAAACTTATCAAGCGTATCCTCTACCCACTGCGATACAGCGTTGGAAACTGTAACAAAAGGTCTTGTTACAGTAGAAAGCACATTTTCCGGGAATGTGGAAAAGCCACCGGCAACAGCGGCATAAATAACAACACCCAGTACCAGTGCAAAAACGCATACTATAATTTTAAATTTAAATCCTTTAAAAAAGTCACGCATACAATACCTTTCAGAACTCAGCGAATACTTAAATGAAATATGGTTTATATAACACATTATGACTAACCGTAAAAAACAGTTAGTCATAAGCATTATAAATTCGTAAAATCAATATCTGGTATCGTCATCTGTAAGAACATCAATAAGCTTGTCAATATTCTCAAGAACCTTACCTGTTCCGTCAGCAACACAGTCAAGCGGTCTTTCAGCAACCTTGACAGGCATACCCGTTTCTGAATGAATGAGCAAATCAAGCCCCTTAAGAAGCGCGCCGCCGCCGGCAAGCATAATACCCTGATCGATAATATCAGCGGCAAGTTCCGGGGGTGTCTTTTCAAGTGTGACCTTTATAGCTTCAATAACGTGGCTTAAAGGCTCTGAGAGAGCTTCTCTTATCTCTTCGGAGGTAATCGTTATATTCTCAGGCAGTCCGTTCAGCAGGTTTCTGCCCTTTATATCCATTGAAGGCTCATTATCACTGTAGGGATAAGCCGAGCCTATTGCAATCTTTATGTTCTCTGCTGTTCTCTCACCAATGAGAAGGTTATACTTCTTCTTGATGTAGTTGATTATCGAAGAATCGAACTCATCACCTGCAACTCTTACTGAGCGTGAAGTGACAATACCGCCGAGTGAAATAACTGCCACTTCGCTTGTACCGCCGCCGATATCAACTATCATGCTGCCTGTGGGCTCTGCAACGGGAAGTCCCGCACCTATTGCCGCAGCCATAGGCTCTTCGATTATAGAAACGCGCTTCGCGCCCGCATTCTGTGTAGCTTCTTTGACCGCTCTGCGCTCAACCGCAGTTACACCTGAGGGAATGCAAATGATTACTCTTACTCTTGAGCCGGCGAACGCTCTGCCCTTGAGAGCTTTTCTTATAAACTCCTGCAACATACTTGTTGTCATATCAAAATCTGCAATAACGCCGTCCTTGAGGGGTCTGACAGCTACTATTGAGCCGGGTGTACGTCCGATAACGTCCTTGGCTTCCTGACCTACATAACGCACTCTGTCCATCTTGACATCAACAGCTACAACACTGGGTTCTCTTATTATAATGCCCTTGCCTCTCATATAGACAAGTGTGTTGGCCGTTCCTAAGTCGATACCTATATCTTTTGAAAACATTCGTAAAACCTCCGGGGTATTCTTCTTTACAATTCGGTATTTATTATACCACTTTTTGAAAAAGCATACAACTAAAATACGAAATTAAATATTCATAAATTATCACGAGTTTTTATCGGATATTTATGCAATTTGCATTACATACTGCCTGTTGAGCCGAAACCGCCCTCACCGCGCTCTGTTTTGTCAAGCTCATCGCTGAAACCGTATTCACACAGATCCACAGGCATAATCACAAGCTGTGCGATACGTTCACCGGCTTTTATGGTATATGGTTCCGACGAATGATTTATCACGGGCACTTTGACCTCGCCCCTGTAGTCGCTGTCAATGACACCTACGCAGTTTGCAAGCGAAACGCCGAACTTTGAAGACAGTCCGCTTCTGGGAAAAACAAATCCGCCAAATCCTGTAGGTACAGCAATAGCAATACCTGTAGGTATAAGCCTACGCTCTCCGGGCATTAGTGCTATATCGTCATTGATACAAGCACACAGATCCGCTCCTGCACTGTCAGCAGTTGTTCTGCAAGGTAATTTTGCCTTATCGTTCAGCTTTTTAACTTCTATGAACATTTACTGCACTCCTCTGTAATAAAGTCCTCTTGTAAGCTTTCCGTCCGGTTTTATATCATTAAGATACATATCAAGCACTGCGTCTGTATCCGTTTCATCGGTAAATTTAAGCAACACAAAATCAAACTTTGCAAGCTCGCTCTGTCTGTCACTGAGATACAGCTTATCGGGATTGAGTATCTCGACTGTATTCTCACTACACAGGCAAGGCATACTGTTACCTTGTCTGTCGGTGATATAATGCGGACAGTCGGGTCTTTTTTTCTTTCCGCAGGGTCTGCCGTCACTTATCGGACAACGCCTTGTTATCATAAGCGGCAGTCTGCCGTAACCCACTATGCCGGTTTTTATCTCACTGTCGGCACATAGCGATACCGCGTCACTCATAAGCAGCTCAAACGAAAGAACAGTGTCAGACAGCCCCATCTTTTCGTATTCTCTGAGCGAATATCTGTTTGTGATATTCAGCCTGAACATACCGTGCGGTTTTAGCCCGCACTTTTTGGCTATTCCGATATGAGAGAGCGTATGAACAGCCATATGTTCGTATCCCTGTTCTTTAAGCACACCGAGATTTTCCATAACTTGCTTTTCGCAGTCGGCAAGGAACACCGGTGGTACGGCAATAATTCTGAATTTATCGGGTGTATCCGCACTCAGCAGATGCATAGGCGCATATATAAAAGAATATTCGTCCTGCAAAAGTGCCTGTTCAAGCTGTTCCGAGGTACTTACCTCACATCTGAACTCAGGACGTATCTTCTTTCCATCCTTGCTGTCAAGCGGAATGTAAGGCGATATTTTGTAACGATGAGAGTTCTTTTCAAGAATTTTCTCACTGACACTCTCAATCGCTTTTCTTCTCAGTTCGTTAAGGTATGCGGCCGATACCGACAACCCGTCATCAACATTTACGGTTATATTTCCGGGGAAATATACAGTACCGCCCAGTTTACTGCACTGACTTTCAAGATATTCGGCAGTAACGGCTCTGTTGACAGCCGCCTCGGGAGCATTTCCGATCGCTACAGAGCTTACACCATCAGCTGATATCTTGAATGAGATCGGCCGGTCTTTACGCACATTAACGCTTATATCCGCTGAAAAGCGCTTGAACGGCTTATGATAATACTGCCTCATGCCTGAGAGCACCTTCGATGTTGCCGCAGTTACATCGTCTTTTGTGCGAACACCCTGCATATTCCTGAAATCATCGTCAAAATATCCGCTTGTAAATCCGCTTCTCGAAAATACGTTTTTAAGCGAAATAAGATCGGGCGTTCTGCCGTCAAGAGCTGTACGGCAAGCGTTCACAGCACCTGCAACGTACTCGGGGCGTTTCATTCTGCCCTCAATTTTGAACGATGTTACACCGAGCTTCTGTAGTTCAGGCAATCTTTCAATAAGCGACAAGTCCTTCAGCGACAGCGCATTATGCCTGTCGCCGCTTGTAAAGTCAAGGCGGCACGGCTGTGCGCAAAGACCTCTGTTGCCGCTTCTGCCGCCCAGAACACTGCTCATATAGCACTGACCGCTAAGACAGACACATAGTGCGCCGTGAACGAACAGTTCGGTTTCGATATTGCAGCTGTCGACAATTGCTTTTATCTGCTCATAGGAGAGCTCTCTGCCGAGAACCACACGGGTAAAACCGAGTTTTTTCGCCATAATCGCGCCCTCCGGCGAATTTACAGTCATCTGGGTAGACGCGTGTAAGGGCAGTTCGGGCACAATCTGCCGAGCAAGCCTCGCAACCCCCATATCCTGCACGATAAAGCCGTCAACATCAGCCTTGGCGCAGTTCTCTATTGCTTTTGCAAGAAGAGATATCTCCCTGTCAAACACAAGTGTATTCAACGTAACATATACCTTGACACCGCTGTAATGACAAAAGCGTACCGCTTCACAAAGCTGTTCGGCGGTAAAATTGTCTGCATTTTTTCTTGCGGAGAAATATTCTTCTCCCAAATAAACCGCATCGGCGCCTGCATTAACAGCCGCCGACAGACTTTCCTGTGCTCCGCACGGAGCTAAAATTTCACTCATAACGTCATCTGACCGTCGTTGACGATCTCATTCATCTGTGCGCTGAGATCGGCATACTTCTTTCTGAGTGCCGATAACTCATCGTTCAAGTCCTTGACCTCTGCGTTACGCTGATTTGCATATTCGTCAAAGGTCTTCTCATATGTATCTACCGTACCTTGTAATTTATCGATCTGTGCAAGGAGCAACTCGTCCTGTCCGCGCTCACCGGCAAGTTTCTCTCGGTCCGTTTTCAGCTTTTCGAGCATCTCTTCATTACGGGCATTTTTAACGTTTAGTTCGGATATCTGCTCTCTGAGCTTTAAATTCTCATCGTTTAATGCAGATGTACCCGCTGCATTTTCACTGAGCTTTGCGTTTTCAGCTTTAAGCTGTTCCAGCTGTGCTTTAAGCTTTGAATTTTCATCATTCAAAGCGGAAATGTCACTTGCATTCATTTCAGTGAGCATCGCGTTCTTTGCAGCAAGCTCTTTTATCTCGGCATTAAGCCTTTCATTCTCACTTCCGAGCTTTTCAGCTTCATCACTCTTGCTTTCGCTCAACATTTTCTTTTCGGCAGTAAGCACCTTTATTTGCTCGTTAAGCTTTGCGTTTTCCGCTTCAAGCTCTCCCGACTTTTCGGTATCAATGTTTGCAAGCTGTTCTTTAAGTGCGGATAATTCACTCTGTGACTCGGAAACGGTGATCTTAAGAGATGCTATCTCGGTTTCGGATGCCGTCAGCTTTTCGGCAAGTTCGACCGCTCTTTTTTCATTCGCGGCAGATTTAGACTGTATCTCCTGGGAAAGCTGCTGTGCTTTTACTACAATTTTTCTGCTGTCGTAATTCTCATCGGCAAAATCAAGTGCTGCAAGCATGGCGATATCTGTCAGTGACATTGAAGATGCCATTGAGCTTAACTTATCTATTTTTTTCTGCAGATTTTCCGCAGCATCATACATTCTGTCGGGATCTTCGCTCTTCAAGTAAAAATCGTGTCCGCTTATAGATATTTTTACTTTTTCCATTATACCCTCCGGGATTTATTTATAAAACTTATTTTTTGTTATCAATATTGCGACAATGACGGCAAGTATAACGGAAATGACAACCGGAAACCATGTAAACGGAAGCGGCAGATCTACCACATTCATACCATAAAAGCTGAACACCATTGTCGGCACAGACATTACGATAGTAATGACCGTCAGTACCTTCATTACGATATTCAGGTTGTTTGATATGACACTTGCAAATGCGTCCATTGTACCCGAAAGTATGTTTGAATAGATATTGCTCATCTCGATAGCCTGCTTTACTTCGATGAGTACGTCTTCAAGCAGCTCCTGATCTTCTTCGTAGAGTTTTATTACTCTTCCTCTCAATATCTTTTCAAGCACTGTTTCGGTAGATTTAAGCGACGTTGAGAAATATACCAGAGATTTCTCAAGTCCAAGGAGCTGTATAAGCTCTTTGTTTTTCATTGACTTGTGAAGTTGCTGTTCAACATAGTTTGAAAGCTTGTCTATCTGCTTTAAGTATAACAGATATTTACTTGCTATCCTGAGCAGCATATGGAATACAAAGCGTGTCTTGAACTGTGTCTGTATCCCTTTTACTATGCCTTTTGTAAACTCATCGATGATTATGTTTTCCTTAAGGCAGACAGTTATAACGTGGCTGTCGGTTATTATGATACCCATAGGCATCGTGTAATAACTGATCGTATCGTCCTTATCCTGTACTTTTTCCGCTACCGGATAGTCAAGGACTATAAGTGTCTGTCCGTCATCGCTCTCAATACGTGAAGTTTCTTCTTCATCAAGCGCGGAACGGATAAAGTCACGGTCGATGTTCAGTTCTTCCTGAAGTGAGGATATCTCAGTTTCTGTAGGTGCTACAGCAGACACCCAGCAACCGGGCTCCATTGTTTCAAGTTCAACTATTGTGTTCTCTACAGTCTTGTAAAATTTCAGCATAACGTACCTCTTTCCTGCACAGAAAGCCGTTATGCAACGACTACTGCGCACTTTTCGCTCTGTTTTAATCGTTTCCCGCAAGGGTCCGCAGTCATCGTCTTTCACCTCTTTCAAAGTTTTTGCATAGCCTTATATATTTTAGCATACTTTTTACGGTTTGACAACAGTTTTCAGTTCATTTTGCGATTTTTTTCTTCCGTTTTTTCTTTCTCTTTACGTTCAGCCTGCATACGGCTGTAAACGCAACCGCAATAATTCTGACGATATAAGCCGTATTCGGCGGAAAGTTCAATAGAGCGCTTGTATCCGTTGCGCTTTTTGAAGTCCGAGCAGAGATAAGGCACATCGTATTCTTTGCTGAGTATTTCTCCGAGCTCATTCAGTTTTGCGGCATTTTTATGAGGGCTGACAGAAAGCGTTGTACAGAAATATTCAAACTTAAGTTCTTTTGCAAGCCTTGCCGTT
Organism: Oscillospiraceae bacterium; assembly: GCA_003512525.1. Taxonomy (GTDB): domain Bacteria; phylum Bacillota; class Clostridia; order Oscillospirales; family Ruminococcaceae; genus Ruminiclostridium_E. The sequence continues at coordinate 40,344 of DOQG01000003.1, forward strand.
TCTCTGAGTCGCATTTCGTAGCACAAAAAGCAGCGCTCGCCGCCCTCGGGAATATTCTCTTTTCCTTTAGCCATAGCAAAAAACAAATCGGGAGAATAATCGCCGTCTATCATTTTTACGGGATATCGGAAAGGCTTTTCCGATATCAGCCGCTTAAGCTCATTCTTGCGCTTTTCATATTCGTCTTTTTCGGTTATGTTAGGATTATAAAAAAACACCGTTATATTGAAATGCTCCGCAAGATATTCCAGCACATAGCTGCTGCACGGTGCACAACACGCATGAAGAAAAAGTGTTGGAGCGTGGTCAAGCGTTTTTATAACTCTGTCAGTTTCAAGCTGATAATTAGTCATCAGCCTTCACCAGCTTTTCCTCTGCTATCTGACGGAGCTCGTCAAGTGTGCCTTCCTTGATATCATTTTCATTTATGATAAAAAGATACCCGTCATGTGTTACGATATATGCGCTTGATTTATTGAAATCAACGGAAGCTACAGCCGTCCAGTCAGCAATAGCCTTTGCCGCACCGCCGTTTTTAAGCACGATACCGCTAGCTGTTATCTCAATTGCGTCATAACCGTTTTTTGAATTGATATCGAAAATTTCTTTTGTGTATTTTTTAAGCGTCGCCGAAAGTATAAGCACTGTTGCAACTATGAGCAGTCCGCAGATCACGGTTGCAAATATGAACCACCACAGCTGTGTGACAACAGCAAGCACAACGCCGACAGCCGCTATAAGTCCCATTGCGACAAGGTAGCAGATCACATATACTTTTGAAGCTTTATTCTTGCCGAAAATGTTGTACTTTACAAACTCGCTGACATTTTCTGAGGTATATTTCAATTCTGAGTCTATCATCTTATACTCCCTTCATAGTAAGAGAAATGCGTTTTTTTCCGGGGTCGATATCAAGAATCTTGACCTTTATGATATCTCCGACATTTACGACTTCAAGCGGATGCTTTATACGCTTATCGCATATCTGCGAGATATGGACAAGTCCGTCCTGATGTACACCGATATCTACAAACACACCGAAATCTATTACATTTCTCACCGTACCGTCAAGCACCATTCCCGGCTTTAAGCTGTTTATATCAATAATGTCGTTTCTGAGAAGCGGGGCGGGAAGTTCATCTCTCGGATCTCTGCCGGGCTTTGCAAGCTCGTTTGTAATATCCTCAAGTGTCATCTCTCCTATCCCAAGCTCTTCTGACAGCTTCTTTATGCCTATATTCCTGACCTGCTCTTTGATCGACGGGATACCTCCCGAAACGTCCGCGAGCTTAAATCCGCACTTGTCAAGCAGTGCTTCTGCCGCTTTATAGCTTTCGGGGTGTACAGAGGTATTGTCGAGTGGATACTTGCCGCAGTGAATGCGCATAAATCCCGCACACTGCTCAAATGCCTTCTTGCCGAGCTTCGCGACTTTAAGAAGCTCCTTTCGATTTGTAAACACGCCGTTTTCTTCTCTGTAAGTCACTATGTTCTTAGCAACGGTTGAATTGATACCTGCAACATAGCTGAGCAGCGAAACGGAAGCGGTATTAAGATCTACACCGACGCTGTTAACACTGTCCTCCACTACTCCCCCAAGTGCTTCCGACAGCTTTGCAGGCGGCATATCATGCTGATACTGACCCACGCCAATAGCCTTGGGGTCGATCTTCACAAGCTCTGCAAGCGGATCCTGAAGCCGTCTTGCAATCGATACTGCACTTCTCAGTGAAACATCATACTCGGGAAATTCCTCCGCCGCAAGCTTACTTGCGGAATAGACGCTTGCGCCTGCTTCGGATACGACCATATAGCTTACCTTGCGGTCGATAGTTTTCAGCAGATCGGCTATGAACACTTCGCTCTCGTGGCTTGCAGTGCCGTTTCCGATAGCAATAATATCGACCTTGTGCTTTTCTATAAGCGATTTTATTATCTTACCCGCACCCGCGATGTCGCTCTTTGGCGGTGTGGGATATACAACTGATGTATCAAGTACCTTTCCTGTAGCGTCTACTACTGCGACCTTACAGCCTGTCCGGTAGCCGGGATCAAAACCCAGCGCAACGCTATCCTTGACAGGCGGCTGCATAAGAAGCTGTCTTAAATTATCGGAGAAAGTATGTATACTGCTGTCGCAGGCTTTCTCTGTAAGCTCGTTTCTGAGCCTTCTTTCAAGTGAAGAGTGAATAAGGCGCTTGAAACTGTCGTCACACGCAGAACGTACCAGTCTGCCGCAATCGTTTTCCGCCTTGACATACGCTCTGTAGATATGCTTCATAACCCACTGCTCGTCCGGCTGTACAGTAACCTTTAACGCCTCTTCACGCTCACCTCTGTCGATGGCAAGAAGTCTGTGCGGCGGTATCCTGCACGCAAGCTCGCTGTAGTCATAGTAATTATTGTAGACCGTTTCAGCTTTTTCATCGGTTGCTTTGGACACGATGAGTGCATGACCCGTGTATTCGGCATACAGTTTTTTGCGAAGGTCGGCATCGTCAGAAACTGTTTCCGAGATTATGTCAAGAGCGCCGTTTATAGCATCATCTACAGTTTCAACGCCTTTTTCTTTATTTATATATTTCTGTGCTTCCGCAGTAGGAGAAGCAAGCGTCTGGGCAAGTATGAAATCCGCAAGCGGCTGTAAACCTTTTTCTTTTGCTATACCCGCTCTCGTCTTACGCTTGGGCTTGAACGGTCTGTAGATATCTTCTACCTCCGCAAGTGTCTTTGCATTCAAAAGATCCTGTGTTATTTTGTCGGTAAGGTTTCCGCCGTTTTCGATAAGATTTTTAACTTCTTCCTTTCTGCTTTCAAGATTACGCAAATATGTAAGCCGTTCGCTGAGCTCTCTTAAAAGCTGATCGTCAAGTCCACCTGTCATTTCTTTTCTGTATCGCGAAATAAACGGTATGGTATTACCCTCATCAATAAGCTTGACGGTGTTTTCGACCTGCGTATTTCTTATTTTAAATTCTTCCGCTAACTGTTTTAAGATATCCATTGCTTCTCTCCGTTTATCAGAATAATTTTCCCACTATCTCAAACACAGGACCGTGCTGCCACAAGAAGGTGCTTAGTTGTATTTCAAATCCCTCACCCTGATCGCAAGCAAAGTCGATAGGCTTCAACTTGGGCAGACCGTATCCTGAAAGCAGGTTCATAATAACTCCCGAGTGAGTGATAACTGCCGCCGAAGTGACCTCGTTTGCCATCATATCCTTGAATATTTCTTCAAGACCGTCAAGGCATCTTAATGTAAAATGTCCGAAGCTTTCGCCGTTCGGCGGCGCTGCATCATATCCGCCTTTGAGCCATTCAAGGTACTTCTCGTCACTTTGAAGCTCAGCCTGCGTCTTACCCTCGTAGTCGCCGAAATCTATCTCCGATATTCCGTCAATGCGCTTCAAAAGGCGCTCGGGATAAATGATGTCAGCTGTCTGAAGGCAACGCTTCAAGGGGCTTGAATACACCTTCTGCACCTTGGGATACACATCCAGTGCCACAAGCGATGAAATAGCATTTTCTCCCTCTTCGCAAAGCGGCAGATCTGTTATACCTATATATTTACCATCAAGGTTGCCCTGGGTAATCCCGTGACGGATCATATAAAGTCTGTAATTTTTCATTTTTTTACTTCCTTTCGTTCTGTTTTTATTGATATTTATGCCGAAATCGGCGATTTTTGTTTTATTATGGAGTTATTACATAAAAACCGACTTGATTTTTTGTATAAAATCACGCTTTACAATACGGAATAACTCCGTTATAATATACTTTGTGAATATTGTCAGATTAAGAGAGGTCAAATAATGAACACCGATTTTCCGAGGATCCTTTCCCTGCTCCGCAAAGAACGTGGACTTACACAAAAACAAGTTGCCGCAGATCTCGGCATTGCCCAGGCACTCCTGTCACACTATGAGAAGGGCAAGCGTGAATGCGGTCTTGAATTCCTTGTAAAAGCGGCTGATTATTATAATGTATCGACAGACTATCTGCTTGGTCGCTCACCCGTTTCAAAAGGCGGTATTATCACCGAAAGCGACATACCGGAGGGTGGCACGGCGAGCGATTCAAAGTCCGGTGATATCATGCTTGCTCTTAATAAGAAGCTTATAACCAACAGCATTGAGGTTATTTTTTCTCTTTTGCAGAAGATAAAGTCAACTAAGCTCAGTAAGAGTGTTTCTTCAATGCTGACACTTTCTGTTTACAAAGCGTTCAGGATAACATATAACGCTAACAGCAAAAACAATGAAAGCCTTTTCGGAGTATCTACGTCATCGGCTCTTCATCTTATCGATTCTGCCATATGTCTTGAGGTCGGTGCTGCCGCCGATGCCGCAAATGATGCTGTAGATGCTCCATCAATAACCACAAATTCCATCGAAGCCGAATATGACAAGCAAGGTACTGCACTTTTAAGTCTTATAAAAAATGCCGAAAAGCGTCTTGATCGCATAAACACCGATTGAGCAACGCTACGAAAGGATAAGCATATGAAAAAAGTTATTTCTGCTCTTATAGCAACAGTTGCTTTGTCAACAGCATTTTTCGTGTTGCTTGACAAGCTTTACAAAAAGGCGGTTTCAGGCATCATCAGATGACCTTAATCCCTTGAAAAAGTCAGTGAGAAGCTTTGCGCAGTCATCTGTCAGTACTCGGCTTCTTACCATTGGTCGATGATTGAACGGATAATCGAATATTTCCATCAGCGAGGCGCAAGCCCCGCCTTTTTCGTCAAACGCTCCATATACAAGCCTTTTCAGTCTTGAGTTGATTACAGCACCCGCGCACATCGGGCACGGTTCAAGCGTAACATATAGTGTACAATCGGTAAGCCGCCACGAGCCAAGAGCTTTGGCGGCTTGTTCAATAGCAAGAATCTCGGCGTGAGCGGTCGGTGACTGCAATGTTTCACGCATATTGTAACCTCTGCCGATCACATCTCCGTCCTTGTTTACCACAACAGCTCCGACAGGACATTCACCGATCTTTGCAGCCTTTTTTGCAAGCTCTATACAAACTGTCATATACTCTTCATCAGCCGTCATCGTAACACCTCCCGAAAGACGATATTTATTATACTACACTTTAGGATCAAAATCAACATCATAAATACGGTCTTATTGAGCATGATAAATAGAATTAAGCAAGCTAAAAACACAATATGTGACAAATTTCCGTATAATTTACACTTTGCTGTGAATAATATGTTTGCAAGAGCAAAAAACAGTTTCTTAAGACAGAAAGGAATATCTATATAATGAAAGCTACAGGAATTGTAAGACGTATTGACGACCTCGGAAGAGTCGTAATACCTAAGGAAATAAGAAGAACCATGAGAATACGCGAGGGCACACCACTTGAGATATACACAAGCGTTGACGGCGAGGTAATATTCAGAAAATACTCCCCTGTCGGCGAAATTTCAGGTACTGCGGGACAATATGCCGATGTACTTTATAAGGTCGGTGGAATGCCAACTGTAATATGTGACCGCGACCATGTTATAGCGGCATCGGGCATTCAGAAAAAGGAAGTGATTGAACGCAGGGTTTCAAGCTCATTGGAAGACCTCATCGAACAACGAAAATCTCTGTATCGTACAGCTGACGGAATAAAGATGAACCCCATTGAAGGCGTTGACCGCTTTGCGGTTGCCTGCGCACCTATAATGGCTGACGGTGATGTAAACGGCGCTGTTATAATGCTGTCGGATAAGGATAATTCAACAGTTGACGACAAGACGAAAGCCCTGGTCGAAGCGGCGGCGATGTATTTCGGAAAACAGATGGAAGATGTCTGATAACAGATCATACCCACAAACGATATTTTCGCTTGTGGGTATAGTTTTATTCGTTTTTTCAGAACATCATATCGGTAAACTTGACTACATATTCACTCCAGAACGTCATATCATGACCGCCCTTGCTTTCAAGGTAAACATGAGGTATGTTTTCCTTATCAAGAAATGTGTGGAACTGCCTGTTGTTTTCAAGTAAAAAATCTTCCGTACCGCAAGCCGTAAATATCTGCGGTATTTTCTTTTTATGCGATTTAAGACGCTTTACGAGTGTTTCGGGGTTGTTATCGCTTGCGACAACTTCATCAAGGTTTCCGAAGCATTCATGGTAGTATGCATAATTTGCCACCACGTTATCACTGCCGTCCTTCATACCTGCTATTTCATGAACGATAAGTGCAGATGACAATGCACAAACCTTACCGAATGTATCGGGATAAATGAATGCGGTATGAAGCGCGCCGAAGCCGCCCATCGAATAACCCATTATTGCGGTATCTTCCGCAGTCTGCGCAAGTCCGAATGTATTTCGCACATACCGCACCAGTTCATCGCCGACATATGTACAATACTTATGCCCCGTTGACAAGCCGTCAAGCCAGAATGAGTTCTCGCCGTGAGGGATCACTACGGCAAAGTTATATTTTTCCGCAATATATTCCGGTATCCAGTTGTTGCCGTCCTGTGTGTAACCGTGCAGAATGAAGAGTGTTTTCATATTCTGCTTATCATAAACACCGCCGTAATTGCGCTTATCATCGGGAATATACATTTTGAATGAAGCATATCGGTTAAGCGACTGCGAAAAGAAACGTATATCTATCTGTGACATATGACACCTCTAAAAGCTATGCTCCGTATCGGATAACACGGAGCACTCTGTTTTAATTCTTATATGTTCTTGAGCGTCTGACATACCTGTGTCTAATAACACGATAGCGTTTTTTGAGCTTGCGTTTTCTGTTCTTTTTCTTATAGACTTCCAGAGCCTCTTTATATACATCAAGCAAATCGTTTGCCAGACGTATCGCGCCTGATGTTTTGATCGACTCTCGTGTCTGTCTGCCGAACTCGGCAAGCTCGTCCTTCGGCATATCGCGGAGCTTTTTGAGAAGCTCGTACATACTGTCCGCATCGGTAAAATTATAACCGTTTACACCGTCCTTGACCTGTCCGACATTAAGATCGTCCTTAAGGCTTAGGACAGGCAGATGCATTGCCATACCTTCAAGCATAGAAATAGAACAGGTATCCGAAAGCGAAGCGGTGATATATGCGTCACAACAAGCATAATAGACGGGTAAATCCGGGTGCTCAACTCTGCCTGCAAACTTTACCATATCGGCTATACCGAGCTCTTTAGCTTCTTTACAATGCTGTTCGTGCAAAGGTCCATCACCAAGTATAAACAGCTTTATCTTGTCTTCCGGTCTGACATTTTTAGCCCAGTATTCAAGAAGCAACGTTATGTTCTTTTCCTTACCGAGTCTGCCGCAAAAGCAGAAAACCATATCATCATCGGCAAAACCGAACTTTCTTCTCAGCTCGACAGCGTCATTTTTATCAACGTTTTCGGGCTTAAATACGTCAAGCTCCACTGAGTTAGGTATAACGTGGACGGGCTTCTTAACGCCGCAGGCTTTGAAGTATTCAGAAACCTTAGGCGATGGTCCTGTAATAGCCGAAGCTGTTGATGCAAGCATCTTTGCGTAAAGATGGCTCGCCGAAGTAACTATCTTGCCAAAGCCCTTAGTCTTAGCAACATAATACACATAGTCATCATACATGGTGTGAAGTGTATACACAAGCGGCACTTTAAGCGTCCGTGCTATCAGTACACCGGATATTCCGACACCAAATTCGTTATGAATATGGATTATATCAGGTGCAAAGCTCTTTATCTTGTCAAGTCGCTCCTTGCTTATTGGAGGCGCAATATCATAATTATAGATTTTCTTGAGCTTTACAGCGGGACAATACATTACATCGTCCGCAATAACATGATTGTTTACTCTTGAATCAGCGGTAACCACCAGTACCGTATGTCCGAGCGCTTCAAGACCTTCCTTTAAAGTTTTAACGTGGGTGACTACACCGTTGATGCTCGGCAGGTATGTTTCAGTAAACAGAGCTATCCTCATTGGTATTTCCCCTTTCAATATTTTTGTAAAACGATTGGAAAATGTATCCTGTTTTTTGGGTATATTCCTATAAATATTTTACACTATTTCGGAACAAAATACAAGACGAAAAAAGAGAAAATAATTTTAGAAAATTTCAAAAAAAGACTTGACAACCAGTAAAAATAAGTGTATAATATATCAAGGTTAATCACCACATAAACACTAAATGCCGCTGTGGTGGAATCGGCAGACACAAGGGACTTAAAATCCCTCGGTAGCAATACCGTATCGGTTCAAGTCCGATCAGCGGCACCATTTAAATTAAATATCAAATAATTCGCCATGCAGAAATACCCAAGTGGTGAAGGGGCTCCCCTGCTAAGGGAGTAGGTCGGGAAACCGGCGCGAGGGTTCAAATCCCTCTTTCTGCGCCAAAAGAAGTCACAATTCTTGTGACTTCTTTTTTTATGTTAAAATGCGGCTGATAGCCATAAAGGCTTCAGCCGCATAAGCATATGATTATGTAGTCTTTGTAATCAAATATTTCATTACAAATATACGAATTTTTATATTTAGTTCATTTATAAACAACAATTACATAACACCGAAATTTATGCTTTAGCTTTGCACTTACCTTTACTTTTTGCTGATAAGTCGTGTCAGTTTAGTCAAAGCGAAAGACGGCAATTGCACAACGAGTATTTCTGATATTATAATTACAGTATCGGTAAAAATATCCGGATTGAACCACTGAGAGCTTCCTTTATGGAGATAGTATAATAAATAAACTCCCTCATTCTCAAAAATCAGGACAAACAGCAGCGTAATGATCTGACCGCTGAATATCGCATATACAGGCAGGTCAAAACAAATAACTGTCAGATATGTTACGAGTATCACCGCTATAAATGAGCAAGCTATCTGAACACTTTGATCAAAACTACCGTTTGTAAAATGAATAAACAAGTGCAAAAGCATAATCAGCACTTGCATTCCGATACCAATGCATATGCTTTTAGCTATCCTCATTCGTTCCTCCTGTCTGCCAAAGCAAAACATTATAAAATCTTTCCGCAAAAATGACCATATGTTTCATCATTGCATTCAATCAGCACAGATATAGCAGTTGTTTCCAATTACATTTAATGTATATTCATTTTATCCTATAGTGAAATTTATGTCAAGTGGAAGTAAGATAAGGAGAGCGATCTGCTTTTATGCAATTCGACTTTAAGCCGCTCTTTTTAATACAAACAAAAATGAGCATCATATCGATACTCATTTCGCTTATTTTATGGCTCTTTGCCGGTAAAATCAATAAAACCCTCCGTCTACTCCGAGCACCTGACCTGTGACAAAGCCCGCCGATGCAAGGTACACTGCGGCTTTTGCGACATCCTCGGGTGTGCCGAGCCTGCCGAGAGGGGTTTCGGCAATAAGTTCATTCATCTCATCGGGCGACAAATGAGCGTTATTCATAGGGCTGTCTATCACTCCCGGAGCAATACAGTTTACAGTTATACCGCTAGGTGCGACCTCCTTCGACAACGACTTTGTAAAGCCGATAAGCCCTGCCTTAACCGTTGAGTACGGCACTTCGCAGGACGCTCCGTATACCCCCCAAACAGACGAAATATTGATGATACTTCCCCGTTTATGCTTTATCATATCGGGGAGTACTGCCTTGGTCATATTGAAAGCGCCCGTCAGATGAACATCGACCATATTGTACCAGTCAAGCTCAGTCACATCGCAGAGGAGCTTTATCTGCGATATGCCGGCATTGTTTATAAGAACATTTATCTTTCCGAAGTCAGATATTATCTGTCGTACCGCCGCCGATATCTCGGATACAGAGGATACGTCCGCTTTATACGCCTTGCAGCCTGTCTGCTTTTCGAGCTGTATCGCTTTTTCATCGGAGTTTTTATAAATTATCGCAACGTCATTTGTTTTTGCAAACTCGCGTGCCATCGCACTGCCGATAGCTCCTGTGCCGCCCGTAATAACCACTGCCATAAATCTGATTCCTTTCGTTTAAGCAAAAACGGAGCACTGCATTATGCAATGCTCCGCAGTATTATTTGCCTGTAACCTTTATCTCGTCACCGTCCGCGTCAACATTTATCTGTGAAACGTTGCCATCAGCGTCAACAATGATATTAGCTACCTTGTCCTCAATATCCTTGCGGACTATTCTGCGGACATCTCTGCCGCCGAACTTACCGCCCGACGCTTTCTTTGCAACAAGATCATATGCCGCATCGGTCACGTTAAGCATGATGTTCTTTTCAAGAAGCGGCTCTTTCATCTCACCTATCATAAGGTGAGCTATACCATTATACGCTTCAAGCGTTAACGGTTTGAACACAACTACCTCATCAACACGGCTTAAGAACTCGGGGCGTAAAAACTCGCCGAGAGCCTTCATAGCCTTATCCTTTGAGATATCCTCTTCGCTCTTTGCAAAGCCAAGTCCGCTTGTGTTGAACGATGAACCCGCGTTTGAGGTCATTGCGATAACGGTATTTTCAAAGCTTACCGTTCTGCCGTGGGCATCGTTTACCTTACCCTCATCAAGGATCTGTAATAGTATGTTCATAACATCGGGGTGAGCCTTTTCGATCTCATCAAAGAGGATCACCGAATATGGCTTTCTGCGTACCTTTTCGGTAAGCTGTCCCGCTTCATCATATCCAACATATCCCGGCGGCGAACCGATAATTCTTGATACGCTGTGCTTTTCCATAAACTCGGACATATCAAGTCTTATCAGCGGGTCAACCGTGTTGAACAGCTCGTTTGCAAGCACCTTTACAAGCTCGGTCTTACCGACACCTGTAGGTCCTACGAATATGAACGATGCAGGTCTGCGGCGTGCAGACAGCTGTACTCTTGTCCTCTTTATAGCGGCAGCAACAAGCTCGCAGGCTTCGTCCTGACCGACCACCTTTGACTTGAGTACGCTTTCAAGGTTTGCTATACGCTTGAACTCGGTTTCAAGAAGCTTGCTTGCGGGGATACCCGTCCACAGCTCAATCACCTTGCAGACATCATTCTCGGTAACATGAACCTCTTTTATCATGGGCTCAAGCTCTTCAATACGAGCAGAGTTCTTTGCAAGCTCTGTCTTTATTTCTGCTATACGCTGATAGTTCTTATTCTCGGTTTCGGCGGAAAGGTCGTTTTCTTCGACCTCAAGCGCCTTGTTTTTCTTCTTGAGCTGTTCGTATTCCGTAAGCTCCTTGCTGTTTATACTTGCGCAAGCTGCGGCTTCGTCAAGCAGATCTATCGCCTTGTCAGGCAGATATCTGTCAGTAATATATCGTTCACTGAGCACTGCACAGCTCTTTAATATATCATCGCTCACATACAGCTTGTGATATTCTTCATAATATTCCTTGATACCCTTGAGAAGCTCTATTGTATCCTCGATTGACGGCTCGTTTGCAGTAACGGGCTGGAAACGTCTTTCAAGCGCTGAGTCCTTTTCGATATACTTTCTGTACTCGTTGAATGTAGTCGCACCGATCACCTGAACCTCGCCTCTTGAAAGGGCAGGCTTTAAGATATTTGCGGCGTTCATAGTGCCTTCTGAGTCACCTGTTCCGACAAGGTTATGAACCTCATCAATAAAGAGGATTATGTTTCCGGCATTCTTTATCTCCTCGATAAGCGCCTTTACACGGCTTTCAAACTGACCTCTGAACTGTGTACCGGCAACAAGCGCGGTAAGGTCGAGCATATACAGCTCCTTGCCTTGAAGTCTGAACGGCACATCTCCGCTTGCAAGCTTCTGCGCGATACCCTCCGCAATTGCGGTCTTACCTACACCGGGTTCACCGATGATACAAGGGTTATTCTTTGTACGGCGGGAGAGTATCTGCATAACACGATATATCTCTTTCTCTCTGCCTACTATGCGGTCAATCTCGCCCTTTTTGGCTTTGGCGGTAAGGTTAGTGCAGTAAGCATCGAGAAATTTTCTCTTCTTCTCCTCTTTTTTCTTATTGTGCTTCTTATCGTCCTTGACCTCCTGCTTTTCGCTTTCGGACTTTCCGTCCTTATTTGCGGCAAAACGCTGGAAGAACGGCATCATAGTGCCTGCTCCGCCGGGTGTGAAATCTTCATCGTTTTCTTCGCTGTCGGGATCGCCCTCGCCGAAAAGCATCTTGTAGCTTTCTTCGAGATCCTCATCGCTTATCCCCATTTTTTCAAGGTAGTCATTTACCTGCGGAACGCCCAGTTCCTTTGCGCAGATAAGGCAAAGTCCCTCATCGCGCTTTTCGTTGCCCTGTATCGTCGAGATAAATACAACTGCCTGTCTTTTTTTACATCTTGAACAAAGCATTTATATCCAACCTTTCTTTAGGTTCTTTTGTCTGTAGTATAAGCTGTTTTAACCACATACTTATAATTATATTTCTCTTTTGTTAACTGAGTATTTAGTTAAGGAAATCGAGGAATGAGAAGTTATATACCCAGCTGAATGCATACGACTTGTTTATTGTCATTTCGTTTAAGAATATAAGCGTATTATTACTTATCGCAACCGCCATATGCGCGATTATCACAACGATAAACACTATTACAAGACCCTGTACAAGTCCGAGCACACCACCGAGAAGGGAATTAAGCTTACCGATCACGGGAAGCTTGTTTACTACCGATGTTGCCTTTATTATAATTGACAGGATTATGAATACAAGGAAGAACAGTATCACAAATATCACTGTTCTCAGCGGCACAAGTATCACGGGCTTCGCCACATTGTCAAGAATTGCCTTACCGGGATTGCCTGACGATTCGACAACGCTCACTACAACGTTGTTCACAAGTCCGCTGTCGATATCATCGATCGTCTTACCTTCAAGACCAAGTGCAGGAACTGCCTCACTCACCTGAGCAATTATATCGTTTACGCTTTCTGCTACATCACTGTTTTTTAAGTTCTGTGAAAGCACTTCAGTCAGAAGCATATTTTCAAGTCCGTACTTGTCTATATCACTCTCGTACAGCTGTACCGAACCAAGATTTATCTTAGAATAATCGACTGACTTATCAATACCGAATGATGTCAGGTCTACCTTGCTTATACCGGTGTTGCTGAGGTTCACATTGTTTAGATTTACAGTCACCTTACCCGCTTTGTCAGGTTTCAGGTCAAGACTGTCAAGGCTCTTGCCGTTTATCTTAGCCTTATCCATATCTATCTTTCCGAGCTGAGTTACAACATTTTCACCGAGTGTATCGTTGATAGATGCAGATATGCTCTGCTCGAGCGGCTGACTGATAAAGCTGTCATATACCCATGTTGAAACGCCGTCACTTATAAGCAGCGCAACCACAAATGATGCCACAAAGGCCGCAAGGCTCAGCACCATACGCACAAATCCTTTTTTTGCACCGACAAACAGCATACCTATAAGTATTGCCGCAAGTATTACATCATAAAACCAAAAAAAATCTGTTCCCATTAAATACCTTCCTTTCCGATTTGCGGTTACATACTTATACTGTCAACCGCATCATAGCCCATAAGCAGTATCGACCCGCCGACTGTTATAAAGTCGGAATAGCTGTCTGTAAGCAGTGTCTTTTTTTCCGATTCAAGAGATAAATTATATTGAGTTATATCTGATTCGGTCATAATAAAAACAGTATCACCGCTGACTTTTATCTGTTTTACATCGGCTGAAACCGCAATGGAGGCTGTCACTTCACACTTGTCATTGAGAATAACCGTTTTTTTGCCATCATCAGTGAAGTCATCAAACACAAACGCTTTAAGAGATGATGATGCGTCAAAGTTCTCGACCGTTCCCGGATAGCTGTAGTTTCCGATAAGTTCACCGCTGTCGGCGCTGTATGTAGCCGCCATATTGTCACCGGTTACAGTAAGCACGTTTCCGATAAGTTCCAGCGAAAGTGATACACAGTCACCCATCGACTGCGACCACAACTCAGTGCCGTCACCGCTGATATCATACTTTGAGAGCTTCGTGACAATATTACCGTTATCGGATGTTACCCTCGTCACATAGAGATACCTGTTGTCATCGGAGAATACAGCCTGCATTACATTGTCATCAATAAAGCGCTGTGTGTAAAGCCACTTTCCGCTTCCGTCATAGACGTATATTACATTTGAGTATCTGCCGCCTGTTGTTACGACCGCAGTATGCTCAGAGTTGCTCAGAAATACGGATACTATAACCTCGTCCTCGACAGTTTCCTTATAGATCTGACTTGTCTTATTGAACAGCGAAAAATCATGTCCGCCCTTATCGTAGATAACCACGCGTTTTGAGTTCGACACTGCCATAGGGTGAACATAGCCGTGCTGTAAAGCAAAATTCTGTCCGCCGTTCTCGTTATAGGAATAGAGGTAGGTATCACTCAGCAGTGCAAAGCTGTCATTCATCGCACAGAAGCTGTAGTCAGACCTTCCGGTAAGACTTATCGGATAGCCTGCGGTATCGGTAGTCGTCGTCTGAATTTTAGAAGCGATACCGCGCAACGGCTCAAATATCGTGTCACGATATACCCATATCGGTACAGCAGCAGCAACAACTACAAGCAATATGATAAGGTTTCTTGTCAGCTTTGCTTTCTTCTTTTTTTTGCGATACAGCGTAACATCGTTTATGTCGTTGTTTTGCTGTTCAAGAGGATTTTTATCGGGTACTTTCATATTTACCCCTCTTTCATTTATACATCTTTTAGTAGAACACCTTGTTGAGATACAGTCCGCAAGCGGGTACAGTCTTGCCGGCAAACTCCCTGTCGGGCTTTGTGAGCGCGTTTATTATATCCTGCTCGGTACGCTTGCCCTCGCTGATATATATAAGTGTTCCTACAATTATCCTCACCATATTGTGAAGAAAACCGTTGCCGCGAACTTGAATTTCCACAAAGTCACCGCTTTGCTCAACATCTATCGAATACACCGTTCTGACAGTAGTCAGCAGGTGCTCCTTTGCTTCCGCCTTGCAGAATGAAGCAAAGTCGTGCTCACCGACCATAAGCCGCGCCGCGCTTCGCATTTTTTCAATATCGGGATCATACGGATAATGAAGCGCCATATCCGCCGTAAATACGTCCCTGACAACACCTGTATATATCCTGTAGATATACTCCTTGCCCTTACTGTCAAACCTTGCGTGGAAGCTGTCAGGCACTTCTTCACACGAAAGAAAAGCAATATCCTGCGGGAGCATTGCGTTCCCGCCCTTTATAAAGCCATCACAGGGAATAGGACAAGCAGTCTTCACATTGAACACAAACGCTCTTGCGTGCACGCCCGTGTCTGTCCGTGAACAGCCGTTTATCGTGATATCCTCTCCGAGCAGCTTTGACAACACCTCTTCTACCGTCTGCTGTATGCTGTTTGCGTTGTTCTGCCGCTGATATCCGTGATACGCCGTGCCGTTATATGCCATAGTTACTTTAAGATTGCGCATAACTCACCTTACATTCCGGGGACGGGAACATAAATGTTCATAAGAACGGTCAATATGATCATTGCTGCCATTATACCCGTAGCAACAATATCCCTTGCACCGAACTTGAGTTGCTTCATTCGAGTCCTGCCCTCGCCGCCTCTGTAGCAACGGCACTCCATAGCCAGTGCAAGCTCGTTTGCGCGCTTGAATGCTGATACAAACAATGGTATGAGCACCGGTATAAGCGCCTTGGCTTTCTTTACCAGTCCGCCTGTATCAAGGCTTGCGCCTCTCGCCTTCTGTGCCGACATTATCTTGTCGGTTTCCTCGATAAGAGTAGGGATAAATCTTAAAGCTATCGTCATCATCATAGCAAGCTCATGCACCGGAAAATGCAGTTTCTTGAGCGGCGACAACAGTCTTTCTATTGCATCTGTCAGTGCTATGGGTGATGTCGTATAGGTAAGAAGCGACATTCCGACTATAAGGAATACAATTCTTACCGTCATAAACACGGAGGTATTGATACCCTCCATATATATTGTTATAAATCCGAGCTGTACGAGCGGATCACCCTCACCGTGTATAAAAAACAGATTAAGTATACAGGTGAACAGTATGATCGGCATAATAGGCTTCAAGCTCTTGAATATCAGCTTGAAGCTTATCCCCGACATCATATAAATTATCAGCATGAACAGTCCCGCCGTTATAAGCGAACAATAATTTCCTGCCATAAACAGCATAACAACATAGGCTATATCAAGCACTATCTTGAAGCGGCTGTCAAGTCTGTGGATTATTGAATTGCCCGGAAAAAACTGTCCTATTGTAATATCCTTCAGCATATCGTTCCTTTGTCCATATACTGCATTATTCTCTCTTTTGCACGTTCAACAGTATATATATCTTTTCCTAAGTCTACACCTTTATCTCTCAGCTTCATCATGATCTTTGTGATCTGAGGAACATCAAGACCTATCTTTATAATCTCGTCCTGCCTTGCAAATACGCTGTCCGTATCCTCATGGCAGAAGAGTCTGCCCTTGTTCATTACAAGAACCTTATCGGCATACTTTACTATATCCTCCATAGAGTGGGATACAAGCAGTATCGTCTTGCCGTATTTCTTATGATAATCGCTTATCTTACCGAGCACCTTTTCTCTGCCTATCGGATCAAGTCCTGCGGCGGGCTCGTCAAGTATCAGTATCTCGGGGTCCATTGCGATAACGCCCGCAAGCGCTACGCGGCGCTTCTGTCCGCCCGAAAGGTCAAACGGCGAACGTTCAAGAAGCTCCTCGCGGATACCCATATTTTCTGCAGCCTCGCGCACCCTGCGGTCAACCTCGGCTTCGTCACAGCCCATATTCTTAGGTCCGTATGCTATATCCTTGTATACTGTTTCTTCAAACAGCTGATACTCGGAATACTGGAACACAAGACCGACCTTAAATCTTATTGAGCGTATGTCAACACCCTTGTCCCATATGTTCTGTCCATCTATGAGCACCTCGCCGGATGTCGGCTTTACAAGACCGTTAAGGTGCTGAATAAGCGTTGATTTCCCGCTTCCGGTGTGACCTATTATTCCGCAAAATTCGCCCTTTTCTATAGTAAGGTTTACATTATCAACAGCGGTCGACTCAAACGGAGTGCCCACGCTATACTTATAAGTAAGCCCTTTCAGTTCTATCACATTCATTTATTATTCCTTATTTTTAAGAATATTGTACAGAACCTCTGTACACTCATCTTCATCTATTACATCATCGGGTACATCTATCCCGCTTTTTTTCAGCTCATACATAAGCTCTGTCGCCTGCGGAACATCAAGTCCGACCGACTTCAAAAGCTCAACCTGAGAAAATATTTTCTTTGGAACATCGTCAAGCAAAATCTCGCCCTTGTCAATTACGACCACGCGGTCTGCCTTTGCCGCCTCCTCCATATAGTGAGTTATCAGTACGACAGTTATACCGTGCTCCTTATTGAGCATCTTTATGGTCGACATTATCTCTTTTCTGCCCTTCGGGTCAAGCATTGCCGTGGGTTCGTCCATTACTATACAGCGCGGTCGCATTGCGATTATGCCCGCTATCGCAACTCTCTGCTTCTGACCGCCCGAAAGCTGATGCGGTGCGTGACTTCTGTACTCGTACATATCCACTGTCTTAAGCGCCTCATCTACCCGTCTGCGTATTTCATCGGGAGGAACACCGAGGTTTTCGAGCGCAAACGCAACATCTTCCTCAACTATAGTCGCTACTATCTGGTTATCCGGGTTCTGAAACACCATTCCGACTGTCTGACGGATATCGTATATTCTGCTCTCGTCTGTGGTGTCTATCCCATCTACAAGCACCTTGCCCGAGGTCGGGAGCAATATGCCGTTAAAGTGCTTTGCAAGGGTCGACTTACCGCTTCCGTTATGACCGAGGACAGCTACGAAGCTACCCTTTTCTATCGAAAGGTCAATGTCGGTAAGAATGCGGTTCTTGCCTGTTTCCTCGCCGTTCTCGTCAAACACGGTATAGTCGAATGTAAGGTCTTCGGTTTTAATTATCTCTTTATCTTCCAATCCGTTCTCCTTTACCGCGGCTTAATCGAAATATACGACCGCGGTGTTTCCTGCGGGTACTGTAAGTCCCGTCTGTTCAACAGGAAGTCCTATCTCCTGTGAGTCTACTCTTATCTTATATTTTCTGCCTACCGTCATCTGTAAAAGGTAAGTCATTACCGATGACGAAAGACCGGTCGTGTAGCTGTTGAGCACTATGAACAGCGGCTTTTCGGTCAACACCTCGGTGCACATATTCATAAGGTCGCAGATACTGTCCTCGAGCTTCCACATCTCACCGTTTGTTCCTCTGCCGTAGCTTGGTGGGTCGAGTATGATGCCGTCATAGCGGTTTCCGCGCCTTATCTCCCTGCCGAGAAATTTTACCGCATCATCTACAATCCATCTTATGGGTTTGTCTGAAAGACCGCTGAGCTTTGCGTTTGTCCTGCCCCAGTCTACCATACCCTTTACCGCGTCAAGGTGACAAACCTTAGCGCCTGCCTTTGCACAGGCGAGCGTTGCGCCGCCGGTATAGGCGAACATATTAAGCACGTTTATTTCCCTGCCGGCGTTCTTTATAAGCTCTGAGCATAAATCCCAGTTGACCGCCTGCTCGGGGAATATCCCGGTGTGCTTGAAACCTGTGGGCTTTACCATAAAGGTAAGACCTTTGTAGCTAATATTCCAGCTTTCGGGGAGCTGTTTTTTGTACTCCCATTTACCTCCGCCGCTCGATGAACGGTGATATACCGCGTCCGCCTTGTTCCACAGCGGTGAGGGGTTCGGATTTTTCCATATTATCTGCGGGTCGGGTCGCACAAGCGTTATACCGCCCCACTTTTCAAGGCGCTGTCCGTCTGATGCATCTATCAGTCTGTAGTCCTGCCAATCCTGTGATTTTCTCAAATTAGTTCACCTTATCCTGTAACTGTCTACCGTCGGTCGTATCGTGTTGAGAAACGAGTTCTCTCCGATCGTATTTATCTTGAAGAACAGAGCCTGACTTCCGCCCGTTGAAGTTACCGAAACGAATATTCTGCCTTCCGTCTGGAACAGTGTGACGTTCATACTTACTCTGCCGCTTCCAAGACAGCTGTAACGTTCATATGCACGGACTGCGCAACGTGTACTTCCGACTACAATATCAGAGCTTTCTTCAAGAGATGCACTGGAACTCCCTCTAATTACAGTGTTGTGAAGATCCATAAGTATAATATCGAAATTGCCGTACAGCTCTGCTTCTATCTTTGCCATTTACAAACTCCTTTTACATCAGCACAGACACTCTTTTATCGTGTCTGCGATAAGATTTGTCCAGTGATGCACTTCCTTTTCGTCTTTGCCCTCTATCATAACTCTTACAAGCGGTTCTGTTCCGCTTTCTCTGACGAGTATCCTGCCGTTTTCACCCATAGCCTGTTCAGCCTGTGCGATAATATCGGTTATCTTCTGTGTCTTGTCCCATAGTCCCTTTTTGTCCTCGGTGATCTTTACGTTGACAAGCAGTTGCGGGAAGTCGGGTATATCCTTTACAAGCTGTGACAGCGGACGCTTGCATTTCGACAGAAGTTCAAGGGTCTGCGCCGCTGTCAGCTGTCCGTCGCCTGTGGTTGCATGGTCAAGGAATATAATATGTCCCGATTGCTCACCACCGATATTATACCCACTGTTAAGCATTTCTTCAAGCACATAGCGGTCGCCGACCTTAGTGCACACGGTATCGATCTTATTTTCGTTCATAAAACGGTGAAATCCGAGATTGCTCATAACGGTGACTACCGCCGCGTTGTTTTTAAGCTTACCCATTTCCTTCATATAGCGCGAAAGGATAGCAATAAGCTTGTCACCGTCTATTATATTGCCTCTTTCGTCAACGGCAAGGCATCTGTCCGCATCGCCGTCAAAAGCAAATCCGACATCACAACCACGCTTTTTAACAAGCTCGACAAGCTGTTCCATATGGGTAGAACCACAGTTATCGTTTATGTTAAGACCGTCAGGCTCGTTGTTTATATACACATATTCAGCACCGAACTTATAGAACAGAGATTCGGCTGTTGCACTGGCACTGCCGTTTGCACAGTCTATTGCAACGAGAAGCCCCTGAAACTTTCCGCCGACAGTCGACTGAATATGCTCGTTGTACTCGCTTACAGCACCGTACATTGTTCTTATTCTGCCGACATCAGAGCCGTCAACAAGCTTCATCTTTTCGGGAGTATCAAGTATCAGTGCTTCTATCTCGTTTTCCACGTCATCAGGGAGCTTGAATCCCGTTGACGAGAACAGCTTTATGCCGTTGTACTCAACACTGTTGTGCGATGCGGAAATCATAACGCCCGCATCAGCCTCGTAATATCTTACAAGATAAGCAACGGCGGGAGTAGGTACAACACCGAGAAGCTCAACATCGGCACCTACAGAGGTTATGCCCGCGATGAGCGCCGATTCAAGGATATCCGATGAAATTCTGGTATCCTTTCCTATAAGTATCCTTGCTTTTCCTTTATGTGTTTTCTGCTTTGTCAGTACAATGGCTGCGGCTCTGCCTATGTTCATGGCAAGCTCGCAGGTAAGCTCGGTTATAGCTACACCTCTTGCACCGTCAGTTCCGAATAATCTGCCCATAATGCTTAAAATACCTTTCTTCTTTTTCCAAACACAACACAATTTTATTGAAGTCAGTCAAGTCTTTGCTGACCGTCACGCACAAGTCCGAGATGCTTATACGCAAGCTCGGTCGCGCATCTGCCCCGCGGAGTTCTTGAAATAAATCCGAGCTGCATAAGATACGGTTCGCATACGTCCTCAAGCGTCACCGACTCTTCGCCGAGCGCAGACGCAAGTGTTTCCAGTCCTACAGGACCTCCGTTATAGCCGTTTATTATCATAGTGAGGAAGCGCTTATCAAGGCTGTCAAGACCGAGCTTGTCGATCTCCAGTCTGTTGAGCGCGATATCTGCCATTTCCTTTGTGATCTTCCCGTCACCCATAACCTCGGCAAAGTCGCGGACACGCTTTAAAAGGCGGTTTGCGATACGCGGCGTTCCTCTTGAACGCTTTGCTATCTCCATAGCGCCGCTTCTTTCGCACGGTATCGAAAGTATCACCGATGAGCGCATCACAATATTGCAAAGCTCCTCGGGAGTATACATTTCAAGACGCATTATTACACCGAATCTGTCACGCAGAGGACCTGTGAGCTGTCCTGCCCTTGTTGTAGCGCCGATAAGCGTAAACCTGTTCAGATCGACCCTTATCGACTGTGCAGACGGACCTTTTCCTATCATTATATCAAGTACGCAGTCCTCAAGCGCAGGATATAGTATTTCCTCGACCTGTCTTGAAAGTCGGTGTATCTCGTCTACGAACAGTACATCGCCTGTCTGAAGACCTGTAAGCAGCGCCGCAAGCTCACCCGGCTTTTCAATAGCGGGACCTGATGTCACCTTGAAATTAACGCCCATCTCATTTGCGATAATCCCCGCAAGCGTTGTTTTACCGAGTCCCGGAGGACCGTACAGCAAAACATGGTCAAGGCTCTCATTTCGTCTGCGCGCCGCTTCTATATATACTTGAAGATTTTCCTTTACCTTTTCCTGACCGATATATTCGTTCAATTTTTTCGGACGCAAGGAAAACTCAACATCGGTATCCTCGACAGAAAACTGCGGCTCGACAATGCGCGCTCCCTCGTCATCGGCTATATGTGAAAGATCGTTTCTCTCAATCATTTATACGCTTTCCCTTCAAAGTTAATGCGCGGACAATTATCAGAACTTCGCAAGTTTTTTAAGTCCGGCCTTGATAAGCTCATCGGCAGAGGCTGCGGGGTCAAGTCCGCCGAGCGCCGAGGTGGCTTCGTTGTTTGTATAACCGAGCACCATAAGCGCGGATATCGCCTCCGCAAATGAATTTGACGGTGCGGCTACTATCGGCACTGCACTGCCCCTTACACCTGCGGCTATTTCCTGCTTTGATACCTTGTCCTTAAGCTCAAGGACGATACGCTCTGCGGTCTTCTTGCCGATACCCGGAGCGTTTGTCAGCGCCTTGCTGTCGCCGGACGCTACGCACAGGGCAAAAGACTGCGGTGTCATACCCGATAAGATCGACAGCGCCGCTTTAGGACCTACTCCCGACACCGAGATCAGCATTTTGAAGCAGTTAAGCTCTGCCGCATCATAAAATCCGAACAAGTCTACCGCGTCCTCCCTTACCGCAAGATAGGTGAGAAGCTTTGCCTTTTCGCCGGTTTTAAGCTGTGATAATGTATTCGCTGTCGTGCGGCAGGCATAACCTACGCCGCCGCAGTCTATCACCGTGAGATTAGGCTCGATCAGATCGACTGTTCCGTTTACACTGTATATCATAATTTACTCTTTTCTATATATTCGATGTTCTGAGGTTTCTGAGCAATGAACCGCTGGTCTGACCGTGGCATATAGTCATTGCCAGCGCATCTGCCGTATCATCGGGCTTCGGCACTGCGGGGAGCTTCAGTATATTCTTCGTCATTTCCTGAACCTGCTTCTTTACCGCCTGACCATAGCCTACAACAGCCTGCTTTACCTGTAAGGGGGTGTACTCGTTTATCTCGATACCACGCTGTGCGGCAGCCATAATTATAAGCCCCCTGGCCTGCGCAACGTCAATGCCTGTCTTCTGGTTGTTAGTGAAGTACAGCCGCTCGATCGAAAGCGCGTCCGGCTTCCAGTTATCAAGTATCTGACAGAAATCGTCGTATATCTCACAAAGGCGGTTCGGGAAAGGCGTATCCTTATCTGTTGTTATAGCTCCATAGTCAAGCACCCTGAAACTGCCTTTGCTGTAATCGACGATCCCAAAACCGACTATCGCATAGCCGGGATCAATGCCAATGATGCGCATAGCCGCCTCCTCAAAGTGATTTTGCTTTATCTGCAGATGTATGTACAGAAAACAAAAAACAAAAATCCATACTAAAGAAGTATATCACAAACGAAAGAAAAATGCAACTTTTTTATTAGTCGAAAACGATGTGATACAAATTAGCAATACAAATTAAGTAAAATCGGTTGAAATTTTTATTTGTTAGGTATATAATAGTGTAAAACGATTGGAGAAAAAAATGAGAAAAAAACATCTGCCCGCTGTCCTGCCGTTAGCTGTGCTGTGTGCCGCTTTTACAGCAGGGTGCAGTGCAAAGCAACCATACAGACACGACAGCTTTGCATTTGATACTTTAGTATCGATCACAATATATGACGTTAACGGAAATTCTACCGCAGAGGAAATCTGCAAGGGTGCATCGGGGATGCTGGACGCACTTGACGATACGCTGTCACGAACAAAGTCCGACAGTCTGATCTCAAAGATAAACGACAATGCGTATTCATCGGCTGTGGATGTCGATGCGGCAACATATAATATGCTCAAAACCTGTACGCAGCTGTCAGACCTTACAGACGGAGCATTTGACATAACACTCGGAAATATCTCCGATATGTGGGGCTTTGGCAAAGAAAACGCTGTAAAGCCCGGTGATACGGAGCTTAAAAAGCTTGCGGGCAGAAAAAACTATGAGAACATTGTCTTTAACTATTATGAGCAGACAGTTGCCTTCTCCTCGGATGGTTTCAGCATAGACCTCGGTGCGGCGGCAAAGGGCTACGCTATGGATATGATGGACACATACCTGAGAGATTCGGGTGTTACATCAGCAGTAGTCGACTTCGGCGGAAGTATACTGACTATAGGCGATAACAACGGTGAAAGTTGGAATATAACAATAACCGCCGATGAAACGAACTCTCCTGTCGGAACACTTAAAGTAAACGAGGGCTATATAGCCACCTCAAACGGCGCTAAGCGCTTTGTAGAATATGACGGAGTAAAATATCATCATATAATCGATCCCGACACCTCATACCCCGCAGACAGCGGTGTAAAAAGCTGTACAGTTTACTCGGAAAGCGGACTGATAAGCGACGCTCTTTCCACAGCGTTTTTTGTCATGGGAGCTGACAAGACAGCGGAATTTTACAGTAAATATAACATTGCGGAATATATCATAACTTTGACGGACGGCACAATAATCACGTCTGACGGCATTGCCGCCGACTTCACGGCATCATGACGGATAAGCGGAAGGTTATCTGCATTATTGCTGTCTTATGCGTTGTTTTCTTCTCACTTCTCTGCGCAATACTTGTAAGAAATACAGGCGGCGGCAATACCGCTTGTATCTACAGTGACGGGAAACTCATAAAAACGATAGACCTGCGTAATGCCGCGGATCAGACATTTACCGTATATTCTGAAGACAGCGGATATAATGTCATAACGGTAAAGGACGGCAGTATAAGCGTCACCGATGCCGACTGCCCAGATAGGATATGCGTTATGACAGCACCGATTTCAGACGGCATTCAACCAATCGTATGTATGCCACATAAGCTGGTCATCCGCATTGAAACTAACCGCACGGAGTACAGCCATGACAGCTAAGAAACTTGTATTTGCGGCACTTCTTGCCGTAATGTCGCTGACGTTGTATGTAATAGAGGGAATGATACCGCCTGTCGTTCCGATACCCGGCTTCAGGATAGGACTTGCATATTTCCCGGTGCTTTTCTCGCTGTATCTCGGCGGGAATTGGAGCAAATACGATACCGCATTGATATTGATAACCCGTGTACTTCTGTCAGCTCTGATATCAGGAAACCTTATGGCGTTGCTCTTTTCACTCACGGGCGGTGCGCTGTCATTCGCGGCAATGGCTATAACCCGCCGATTTATAAAAGAACCGTGGAGTGTATTTCCCGCAGGGATATTTTCCGCTGTAATGCACAACGTCGGACAAATATCGGCGGCATCGTTTATTTATTCGCCGGCAGTGTTTACATATCTGCCGTTTCTGGCAATTGCCGCAGTGCTTACCGGCGCATTCATATCTGCGGCAGTATGGCTTATTCTGAAAAAGCCGAACAGAATAATCGATAATATTAAAAATCTCAGATAAAAGGAATAATTATGGAAAAAGCTAAAATCGAAAGAATAAATTATCTTGCTCGTCAGTCAAGGCAGCGCGAGCTCACTCCCGAAGAAAAGCAGGAGCAGACTGAATTACGAAACGAATACAGAGCCTCTTTTAAAAGAGGTCTTATGTCCGAACTTGACAGGGTATATGTTGTTGATGAAAAAGGTAAGCCGGAAAAACTGATAAAAGATGACAAGAAGTAAAATAATCCGTAAAGGAACAGATTGCCATGGATAAAATATTCGATGCCCTTGAAACGCTTTACGGCGGTTCGGGAATACCTTTCTTTTTAACCGATGAATACGGAAATGTGCACTGGAGAAACTCAGCATGCGGAACGGCTATAATCTTCCCGAAAGGAATAAACGATACATCACTGACGGACAAAGTAAGCATTGACGGCAAGATCTTTGCGGCGCAGGCAAGCAAGCTTTCTTCACGAGGTAAAACTCTGATACTTTGGCGCGTCAACACCCTTACCGATATACTCATGCAGCTCGGGAGTACAGACACATATCCGGATATCTGCTATATGCTCGCCCAGGCGAAAAACGATATAGAGAAAGCGGAAAAGAACTGTCTCAATAAAAAAGCACTTAACAATCTTTTAAGAAATATTGAAGTGCTGACAGAGCTCTCAAATGTTATCTACGGTAAAACGCAGTCCGCTCCTGCCGTGTACTTTTTAGAACAACTTAAACTTATAGCAGAAGAAGCAAATCGGGTACTCGGCGATATTCCTGTGTTATTCAAGGTCGATGCCGATCAGTCTATGACCGAAGATGTCCCGGTAAATACCGGTCAGCGTATGTTCTATGTTTGCATATTCAGTATACTGAAAGCTATGGTAAGATGCTCGGATAAATATCTTTTCAATCTTAAGGTTGGCAAAAATGCAAATTATGTAACACTCTACTGTTCATTTTCGCTGAAGAATGATACTCATTCAGGTATGATATCCGATGACTTTGAAATGTATTGTGCAAAACTGTATATAAGGCACATCGGCGGAAGTATGCGGTATACAGTCAATAACGATATTGCAAACATCAATTTATCGATACCGATCGGAAGCGGTATTGCACTAAACAGTCCGTCATTTATCCCATCGGCTGATATCTGCCCGAAAATCGCCGAAATTTTCATGAGCGGCACAGTTGATACTCATAAGGAGATAAAGTGACAGCGTGATTTACAATTTTTTTAGACTTCAAACACATTTCTATCATAAAAGGCGGATATAATAATAAGCGTCAGGTAAAACTGACAGATTTTATGGTGGTTGAATAAATTCAATAATCATAATTTCCTCTCCCAACATTTCATTGATAATTTGATTTGTGCTTATTTGTTTCCGTTCAGTTTACTTCGTTAAACTGAATTTTTTTTACAAAAAAATCAAACAGACCGAATAGAAAGGAAAGAAAAAATGTACAAGATACTCATTGCGGACGATGAACAGAAAATTCGCGAGGTAATAAAGGAGTACGCCGAGTACGAGGGACACACCGTATATGAAGCGGTTGACGGAATGCAGGCAGTCGATATGGCTAAGGAACAGGATTTTGATATAATAATAATGGACGTTATGATGCCAAGACTGGACGGCTTTTCAGCCTGCAAGGAAATAAGAAAGTTCAAGAACACACCTATACTTATGCTCTCTGCGAGAACTGAGGAATATGATAAACTTTTCGGCTTTGAGATGGGCGTTGACGATTATGTGGTAAAGCCTTTTTCTCCCAAAGAAGTACTTGCGCGCATAAACGCTATAATCAAGCGTAATAAGTCAGGAAACGAACCTGTCGGCGAAACAGTCAAATTTGAAGGTCTTGAGATAAACTTCACTGCAAGAGATGTATTTATCGACGGAGAAAAGGCAAACCTTACTCCCAAGGAATACGACTTGCTTTTCTATCTTGTGAAAAACAAGAACATAGCGCTTACAAGGAACAAGCTTCTAGAGGAGGTATGGGGATATGATTTCTTCGGCGATGACAGAACGATCGACACACACATCAAAATGCTGAGAAACAACCTCGGTCCGTACAGAAAGTTCATTGTTACTTTAAGAGGTATGGGATATAAGTTCCAGGTTTAAAAATAACTACAGCCGTCAGTGTTGACGGCTGTAATTGATAATAAGGAAGGCACTTTTGATGAAAGACAGATTAAACAGTATACGTTTTCGCTCGTGGTTTATTTTTGTGCTGTTCTCACTGCTTGTTATAGTGTTCCTGTATTTTTTTCAGGTCGTACTCTTGTCAAGCTATTATGAATATATGAAGATACAAGAAACCGCCGCCGCCGCAAAACAGATAAAGGACGCATGGTTTCAGCAGCCCGACAATCTGAACAACATCGTATCGAATATTGCCGACACACAAAAGATATATATTGAGATATCCGACAGCAACCGACCGTATTTCAGGGCAAGCTCTGTGGATAAAAGCAATAAGGAGGTCTACTCCCTCATCACAAGCCTAGACCCGGAGGATATGAAAGAGGTGATTTCAGGAGAAAACACATTCTTCACCGCCACTATCCCGAGAACAAAAAACGACAGCAAGGCTATAGTTCTGATAAGCCAGCTTGATGACGGAACAGAAAGCACCTTTTTCAATACAAACGGCGTAGTAAGACTGTATATATTCAACTATCTCGAACCGCTCGGAACAACGACCGATATTCTTCACAGCCAGCTTAACCTTACGGCAGGTATTATCATAATTGCCGCAGTTATAATGTCTGTGATTTTTTCTAACAGCATATCCAAGCCTATCATCAATATATCAAAAGCGGCTCTGAAGCTTCCGCAGGGACAGTTTGATATGCCGAAGCAAAGACGGCAGTTTACCGAAATAAACGAGCTTACCGAAACACTCAGCTCCGCATCGGTAGAAATAGCAAAAGCGGATACCTTGCGTAAGGATCTTATGGCTAACATCTCACACGATCTGCGAACACCGCTTACGATGATAAAAGCCTACGCCGAGATGATAAGAGATCTGTCAGGTGACAATCCTGAAAAACGTGAAAAGCATTTGCAGGTTATAATTGACGAAACCGACAGGCTGACTTCACTGGTAACAGATATTCTCGACCTTTCAAAGCTTCAGAGCGGTGTTGCCGAGCTGAAATACGAAAAGATAAACTTCTCAGAGCATCTGGGTGATATAGTCCCACGCTTTTCTCTGCTCAACGAAATCAAGGACTACAACGTAGTTCTCAATGCAGAACCGGATATTTTCATAAATGCCGATATCACAAAGATCGATCAGGTAGTATACAACTTCATAAACAACGCACTGACTTATACAGGCGACGATAAGACGGTAAAAGTCAATCTCTACCATAAGTCGCCTAAAACCGTGCGTCTTGAAGTCTGTGACAGCGGTATAGGCATCGACCCTGAAAACCTTAAATACGTCTGGGACAGATATTACCGCGTCAAAAAAGACGGAGAAACACACCAACGTGCAAAGAAAGGAAGCGGTCTTGGACTGTCCATCGTAAAAGGTGTGCTTGAAATGCACAAGTTCAATTTCGGCGTGGACAGTACGGTCGGAGTAGGAAGCACGTTCTGGTTTGAATTTGAGGACTGCAATCCTGATATAGTACCTGCTGACGAAAAAAAGCACAAAAAGCAAAAAAAGCAAGAATAACACCGAACAACAGTAATACAGCAAGCCCCCGCTTGATAAAAAGCGGGGGCAAGTTATATTCAAAAAACAATTGTCAGTCGCCCGTTGACTCTCTGAGCACAAGACTATGCGGCAACGTGTAAAGATTATGGTCAGGTGCAGTTGCTTTCATGTTCTCAATAAGCTTTTCGATAACGAGCTTGCCCTGCGCATAACACGGCTGCTCTACTGTCGACAAGTGCGGCACAAACATATGTGAGTACTGGATATTGTCAAAGCCCATAAATATAAGATCCTTGCCGATCCTGTAGCCCTTTGAAAGCGCATAGTTCATAGCACCGATAGCAATAATATCCGATATGGAGAATATAGCTGTCGGAGGGCTGGGTAAATTCATAAGATACTCACAGCCTCTCATACCCTGCTCTGTTTCATAGCCGCCGAAATAAACGTAATCTTCGTTATAGGGAATGCCGTTGTCCTTGAGCGCAAGCTTGTAGCCTATCTCACGGTCGATGCTTGACTGGCTTCTCTGCAATGTCGTGATGAGCCCTATCTTCCTGTGTCCCTTGCGGATAAGGTAATTTACCGCGTCGCGACCCGCCTTGACATTATCAATTGTAACGGTAAGAACATTACAGTTATCAAGACGTTCAAGGCACATTGCGATATTGTGCTTTTCGCCAAGCGCATTGATAGTAGCGGCATCAAGCTTAGGTCCCAGGAGCACAGCACCGTCTACCGCCCTTGAAAACAGCATACCAAGTAAGTGCATCTCGTGATTTGGATCATCATGCGTTGTAGCTATCAATACATCATAACCCTGCGAGAAAGCGGCAACCTCCATACCTCTAATAACATCGGAATAGAAGCTCTGCTCTGTCGATGCGATTATCGCGAGTATTCTTCTCGTTTCGCTCTTTCTGAGATCTCTGCCGAGAAAGCTCGGGCTGTAGCCGAGCGCCTGTACAGCACTGTTTACCGCCTGAATAGCCTCTTCTGACACATTGGACTTTTTATTAAGAACTCTGGAAACCGTTGCTACCGAAACGTTTGCAGCCTTAGCAACATCCTTTATAGTTACGCTCATTTATCGGTACTCCCCCTTAAAGATACACTATATTACAATTATACAGTATCGTGAAACCGTTTTCAATGTTACATTTCAACAAAAAAATGTATGAAAATTTATCGAATATTACAATTTGTCGATTTTTACTTCATTTACTCCTACAATTTGCTGTGATAAAAGATGCTGATTTTCTCCTAAATTTAGCTAAATTTTTAATACTTCCGCTTAAACGAATGAAAACAAACCGTTACATTTATAACTTTAGCTAAAATTATAAAGTAAACACAAAGAAATGCTTGTTTTTTGTGCAAAAAGTTACTTTACAAATCGGCGGTTTTAGTTTACACTATAATAAAAGGAACGATATAAAGTTATTAGCTTAAACAAACTGCGCAGAGGTACTTGAAATGAAAAAGAAATCAGTTACAATGAGTGACATTGCAAAGACTATGGACATCAGCACCGTTACTGTGTCGAAAGCACTCGGAGATAAAGACGGTGTGAGCGAGGAGCTCAGAGAGAAGATAAAACAGAAAGCTAACGAAATGGGCTACCGTTTCAGCTATACATCAAAATCGTCAAAAGAGGGCTTTACGTTCAATATAAGTATAGTAGTTGCAAAGCACTTTATAAATGACGCGAGTGCATTCTACTGGGTAATGTACCGTCATATAGTAGAGCTTTTACAAAAGCAGAACTACTACGGCATACTTGATGTAATTTCCGAAAACGATCAGGCAAACCGTTCAATGCCCAATTCGGTATCGGATAAAAAGGTTGACGGCGTTATTGTGCTCGGACAGTTTGACGATGAATATGTCAGCGAGCTTCTTGATCTTGATATACCGGTTGTATTCCTTGACTTTTACAGCAGCGACAACCGCACCGATACTATCCTTTCTGACAGCTTCTTCGGCTCATATATGCTGACAAACTATCTCATAAATGCGGGTCACCGCAACATAGGCTTCCTCGGCACTATCACATCAACATCAAGCATACAGGACAGATACCTCGGATATTACAAGGCTCTGCTTGAAAAAGGCATACCGCTCCGCAGTGAATGGGTAATAGACGACAGAGGACCTGAGGGTACCAGCTATCCGCACTTCGACCTGCCTGCACAAAAGCCCACCGCTTTTGTCTGCAACTGTGACGAGGCGGCTTACTGCCTGTTAAATCAGCTCAGGAGCGAGGGCTATGTAGTGCCCGATGATATTTCGATAGTCGGCTACGACAACCACATCTACTCCACTATCTCAAATCCGCGTATCACAACAATAGACGTTGACAGCAAGAGAATGTCATACGAGGCAGTCGAAACGATCATCAAGAAGATAAGGGATAAGAACTATTCGCGTGGCAGAACGCTTGTAACGGGCAAGCTGATTATCCGCGACAGTGTAAAGATATTGAAGTAATGAAAATTATAGATACTCACGCGCACTATGACGACAGATGGTTTGACGAGGACAGGTACGAGGTTCTTGACCGCATACTGTCGGACAATGTGCTTGCAATTATAAATATGAGCGTGAATATCCCCACCTGCGACTTTTCGCTGAGGCTTACCGAGCGTTACGAAAACGTGTTCTGCGCAGTGGGAATACACCCCGAAAACATAGCCGGCACTCCCGAAAATTATATTGATATTCTGAGGGAGCTTGCAAAGAATAAAAAGGCGGTAGCTATAGGTGAGATCGGACTTGATTATCACTATGAGGGCTATGACGCACAAAAACAGCAGGAGATATTTGAAAATCAGATAAAGCTTGCGAATGAGCTTTCGCTCCCGGTCGTTATCCACTGCCGTGACGCTACGGAGGATACGATGAAAATTCTCCGCCGCACCACCCCCGATAAATTCGTGGTACACTGCTACTCGAGCAGTCCGGAAACCGCAAAGGAGCTTTTAAAGCTCGGTGCGTATATCAGCTTCACAGGCGTATTGACATTCAAGAATGCCAAAAAAGCGGTGCATTCCTGCGAGATTATCCCAAGTGACAGGCTTATGCTCGAAACGGACAGTCCGTATATGTCGCCCGTGCCGTTCCGCGGAAGCCGTTGTGACAGCTCTATGACGCATAAAACGGCGGAAAAGCTTGCGGAAATAAAAGGCATATCGACTGAAGAAGCAGTGAAGATGTGCAACGAAAATGCAATACATTTCTTTAAACTTGATATAAAGGCTTGATTTACAGCATAAAATATGGTAAGATATATAATGATATCGGCAGGACACAGAGTTCTGCCGAAAAATATATTTTGATATTTGAAAGGAAACAAAATGGACGCAGACCCCCGAAAACCTAAGCGAGCGGTAAAGATACTGCTTGCACCCCTGATTTTACTGAACAAAGGTCTTGATAAGCTTTTATCAAAGGCGCTTGGTGACAGCTACTATAACAAGGAAGAAACCACGCAGGACAACATTATGTCTATGGTCGATGCGGGCAACGAATACGGCAACCTTGAGGACGAATCGGCACAGCTGATAAACAACGTGTTTGAGTTCGGCGATCTTGTTGCATCGGACGTAATGACGCACAGAAAGAACATAGTCGGAGTAGATGTAAATTCATCTCTTGACGATATTGTCTATATTGCGCTTGAAAAGGGCTTTTCAAGAATACCCGTATACAAGGAAAACATTGACGCTATAGTCGGAATAATCATAGTAAAGGATCTGCTCTGCCTTGTCGGAAACGAAAACAAGGATAAGCTGAAAATTGAGGACTTCCTGCGCGAGGCGGTATACGTTCCCGAATCGTGCAGTTGTTCTGACGTGTTCAAGTTCCTGACCAATCTCAAGTCAGGTATGGGCATCGTTATTGACGAATACGGCGGCACGGCAGGTATCATCACGCTTGAGGATATAATTGAGTCGATAATGGGCAACATAGAGGACGAGTATGACGAGGAAAAGGATATGATAATCCCCCGCTCGAACGGCGCGTATGAAGTCAGCGGCGAGGCCGATCCCGAAGATGTGCTTGAGTTGTTCGGCTATGAGCTTGAAGAAGACCACGAGTACGACACTATAGCGGGCTTTGTTACCGACCTGCTCGGATATATCCCCGAGGAAGAGGGCGAGCACCCGAAGGTTCGCTATAAGGACATTATCTTCAAGGTTATCGAGGTTCACGATAATTGTATATCTAAGCTGATTGTCAGACCGTGCAAGGAGGAAGAGCTTGCGCTTGAGCCAAAGGAAACAATGCATTTTGGGCAGTAATATAATACCGCAATTCCGGATGGGATTGCGGTATTTTTGTATTTACACCCTCTTTTCGAGCATCACAAGCATAACATCGGGTATCCCGTTGAACACGGTCGGTACGATGCCTATGTAGACCTTAGAGTACTGTACCTCTCCTGAACAGTCCTTTTACAAAAACTATTCTCGCTCCTGCCCGCCGCCACACGGCTTATGCCATACGGACAAAATAATATCTATTCTTTTTTAAGGCTACAACAAAGAACCGTCGCAATCACACCATGCGACGGTTCAACTTTTTCTGTCATTACGGTTACGACAATTTCGGTTTCATACTCATCGCTTGGTCGAAACCTTGCAGTTCGACCATGCGCTGTACTGAGTGTTCTTGCCAATAGTCTTGTATGTCCTTATTCTGAAAGCATAGCTCTTGCCGGACGTAAGACTGTTCACCTTGCAGGATAATGTGATATTACTGCCGATACGCTTCATATCAGTCCACTTCTTGGCAGAAGCATTATAATACTGTAGCACATATCCTGTAACTTTGCTGTTCTTGCTCCATTCAAGCGTAATACTGTTCTTTGTCCTTTCGGAAGCCTTAAAGCCGCTCACGCCCGTAGGATTTGTCCTTACTGTGCAGGTAGCGGAAACAGTACCGTATCTTGCCTGCTTGTCAGCTATGCGGTAAGCCTTCACACGGAACTTATAA
This sequence comes from Oscillospiraceae bacterium, assembly GCA_003512525.1. Lineage (GTDB taxonomy): Bacteria > Bacillota > Clostridia > Oscillospirales > Ruminococcaceae > Ruminiclostridium_E. The sequence continues at coordinate 73,950 of DOQG01000003.1, forward strand.
ACAGTGCTGGAAGAAAGCCCTGTTACTTTATAGGAAGCAGTAGCTTTATTTGTTATCTTGGTAACTCTTACCCATTTATTGTTCTTATACTGCTCAACTATATAGCCTTGTGCCGTCCTGTGCTTATTCCAGGTAAGCGTTACAGTTGAAGCTGTCTTGGCGCTTGCCTTAAGGTTCTTTACGACGTAGGGGTTTGTTGTGGCATTTATATACGTCCATTTACTCGACAGTGTACCCTTATAGGCTTTTATGCGGAATTTATAGGTTGTTGCCGTTGAAAGGCTCTTTACTGTGTAGGATACCGTGGTATTCTTTGTGGTCTTGGCTACCTGAACCCATTTGTTATTCTTGTACTGCTGTATCACATAGCCCGTTGCATTGCTGTTTTTGTTCCAGCCGAGTGTTATCGATGTGGTTGTCGCTGACTTTGACTTCACTCCGCTCACAGCGCTGACAGCGATATTTGTCTTTGCGGTCAGCGTAGACGAATAACCGCTGTAGGCATATGTGCGGCCTGATTTCTTATATGCCTTTATACGGAATTTATACGCGGTGTCGGGCTGAAGTCCTTTTATCGTACAGCTTGTGTTGCTCTTGCCCGTAACCTTTGCGGCTCTGACCCATTTCTTGCCGTTGTATTTCTCAATTATATATCCTGCGGCTTCATCACTGCTTGACCATTTAAGCGTCACCGAGGACGAGGTCTTGCTCTTCACGGAAAGGTCTGTCACCGCGAACTTATTCTTTACTGTAAACTTGAATACCTGCTTCAGCGTCGGATTGTATCGAGGATAGAATGTTATCGTTGCGCTGCCCGCCTTCTTCATCTTAAGCGTATTATCCGAAACGCTTACGATTGCATGATCAGACGATTTTGCAACGACTTCGGAATCAATATCCATACCATAAAAAAAGTTAATTGTACTTCCGGCATAATAAGTGTGGGTAGTAAGCGCTTTATAGTACAATCCGTTACTACGCTCCCAGTACACGTCAAACCTGGTAGCTACCTTCTTTGTCGTGGTTTTGCCGCAGACAGTGCACTTAAGCTTTGCTGTGCCGTTTGTTGTTCCGTTCCACTTGTACTTATGACCGTTTACAATAGCTGTTTTCTTGTTAGATGCGGGACTGCTTATGTTTATCTCGTAGAAATTGACCTTTTCGTTATTCCATGTGTACCATACAAGCTTGCCCGAGCTTACGATCGGAACGCAGTCGGATATCTCGCCTGTCATGGAATATATCTTACCGGTCTTATTTCCGTACGCGTCAAGGAAAGTATAGTATACCTTTGTGTCCTTCGTCCAGAGCAGAATATATTTGTCCGTTGCGACTTTGACAAGATGCGGAGTGCCGATATCGGTGCTCTTTTCGCTTGTTATCATCTTTACCGTTGCGGTCGTTCCGTTCTTTTTAAGCGTTGAAACAAAGATATTCGACACACTGTTGCTGTCGTTGAAGTTTATCTTTGTTCCCACGGTAATATATGCCTTGCTTGACACCTCAAAGCCGCCTACCGTAACGCCGGTGTAGTTATCTCCTGTCGCACCGGGAATATCCAGCATAGAATAATATTTGCACGGAGAATCGAAATAGTCCGCCTGAAACTTACCTTTTGACACATCAGCCCGGTATTTAATAAGAGCAAGACTTCTCGGATACGCATCACCATGGTCGAGAGTAACTATTTTATTGCCGTCTGCCGCGATGAACTGGTTGAATGAGTGGCTGACATATCCGACGTTGACATCCATAATGTCATAAAATGCATCAGTGATCTTCATTGCCGAGGTGTCGACCTGGATGGTAACATTCGCCTGGTGATGTAAGCCATCACTTGTTGCATACATTTCATGACAGGTATGCAGAATAAGATACTTGCCGACCTGTGCAATTCTGCAAGTACCACCGTCAAAGGGAATGTATGTATTGCAGTTTTTGAGTCCCACTGACGAAAGACGCTTCCAGTTCTTGTCGTACTTAGTTATTCTGTAGCATTCCACGGTATTGCTCTGTTTAAGGTTCTCCTGACCACTTACAATATAGTAGTTGGCAGAGGTTTCATAGAATGCACCGAATATCGGCAACTCCTGTTTTATCTTTTTCGTGCCTGTAAGATTGAACGACTTGTCGTAATATTCAACAAGCACACCGGATTTTCCTAAATTCTGTACACGCATATATCCGTTTGTGCGGTTGCACAGATAAGACTCGGTAGGAGTCCCCCAGTAAAAGCTGTAATTGTTACTGTAAGTATTAGAGCCATTATACACCGTACAAGTCGTCTTGACGGCAAATGCGCAGACAGTCAGCGCCGTACAGCATATCATGGCAAACAGTGAAACCGTTACATATTTTACCACTCTTAAAGTTATGTTTTTCTTCAGCATATTTGTACCCTCCCAAAATGCCGTTTTATCGCTTTAATTATACAAAGAAATTTAATATTTGTCAATAAGAAATAAACGCAGGATATCTGTCCGCCAACCGCCTGCTATATGATGCACCAAATATAATTACCATCATTTTTACTAACTTTAGCTCTCAATTCTTGACTTTTTTGTAGAACTACTGTATAATAAAATCAAAATACAAACCACATAATTATCGGTAAAGGGGGAGCGTATGAAAAAGATAATCGCGACAGCTGTAGCAACAATAGCTGCGGCATTACTGCTCTGCTTTTCTGCGGGAGCGTTTGACAATAACGACTACGGCGGTGGAGGCGATTACGACTTCGGAGGCGGATACGATTACGGAGGTAACGACTACGGGGGTAATGACTACGACAGCAGTAGCTACAGCGGAGATGCCGACCCCATTTCAGTTATAATCGGAATAGGCATAGTTGTTGTCATTATTATTATATCCACGATCGGCGGAAACAAAAAGAAATCTTCCGGCGGCACAACACGTCCGTCATCAATGAACGGTGCAAATGTTGTTCTTCCAAACAGGACTGAACAGATAGAAGGCATTATCAAACAGGGAGATCCGAACTTCTCGGCTTCCGACTTTATCACTTTCACGAAACAGGTATACATAGATATCGAAAATGCATGGTGCAAACGTGATCTTACCCCGGTTCGCCCCGTAATGCACGAAAATCTCTACAACACTACAAACAAGCAGGTACAGGCTAAGATCGACCAGGGCATAGTATACCACTATGAGAGCATCGCTATAGATACTGCCTATCTTACCTCGTATGAACGTGATTCACAGTTTGAATATGTAACAGCTTACCTCACTTCAAGAATGATCGATTATCAGGTAGACGAAAAGACCGGCAAAATCATAAGAGGTGACAAGACTACTCGCTGGGTACAGAAATATAAAATGAAGTTTGTACGTTCGCTCGGCGTTCAGACAAAGACAGAAACCGGCGCAATGACAGGTCACAACTGTCCGAACTGCGGAGCACCGCTTGAGATATCTTCTTCAGGCTTATGTGAATACTGCGGCTCTGTTGTTACAACAGGTCAGTACACATGGGTACTTACCGACTTCGCAGGTATCAGGAACGATACTGTAGATGACGGCATAAAGGGAGTATAATGTGGATATAACATCGTTCGTTCTTTCAATATTAAGCTGGCTTGTCCCACTTATAGTCATAGGCATTATCGTTTTAGTAATAGTAGCTAAAATACGGAATGCGACACAGAAATATCTCGGTATGTCCCCGTCACAGGCAATGGAACTTGTAAATAAGGGTATGAAGGAAGAAACGACTACGCCAAAGGGAATAACAGCCCTCAGCGAAATGTACGGTCCTGCTATCACCCGTGACTTTCCCGAGATCGGATACAAGGGCATGGAGGTCAAGGCAAGAAATGCAATAGTCGCAATTCTCAATGCCATTATGAACAAAAACACCGGATCGCTTAAGGCGAGCGAATATACACAGGATCTTATAAATAAGGTCAACAACCGTATAACCACCCTTAATGCGAACAACGAAAAAGAGATTTTCAATAACATAAAAATTCACCGTTGCGGAATTGCAAGCTATCAGAACAGAAGCAAGGAGGCAATGGCAAGGTTTGAAATTTCTCTTCAATATGAATACGCAAAGGTATCCGAGGATAAAGCGGATACGGCAAAACCCGCACTTACGCAGACCGCTTACAGCGTAACGCTGGCTTACAAGCAGGATCTGCACGAACAGACAACAAGCATTGTGTATTCAAGCAACTGTCCCAACTGCGGTGCTCCGATCGATGCTTCCGCAAAGGGAAAGAAGTGTCCGTACTGCGGAAGCGGCATTACAGAAATTGCCGACCGTGTATGGCTGGTAAACGATTTTAATTTAGTCAAATAAATTAAAAATTCAACACGAAAGGAAATATTACTATGGGACTTATTAAAGCAGCTGTAGGCGCGCTCTCAGGAACGCTCGCAGATACCTGGAAAGAAGCCATTCACTGCCCCGTTATCGGCAACGATACAGTTGTTGTCAACGGTGAAAAGATGCACAACGGTAATGCGAGAAGCAGCAACACTAAGGGAACGGATAACGTTATCAGCAACGGCTCGGCTATTATGGTCGAAGAAAACACCTGTATGCTGACACTTGACAACGGAAAGATAACTAACGTTGTTACAGAGCCCGGACGTTACATACTTGACAACTCGACCGCACCTTCGATCTTTGCAGGTCAGATCAAGGATTCGCTCAAGGATCTTATTTCAAGATTTACATACGGCGGAACACCTGCAACCGAGCAGAGAGTAATTTACATCAATCTTCAGAAACTGCCCGGTATCCCCTTCGGTACGGGAACACCTGTTCCGTATCCCGATCCCCGTTATAATACGACAGTAGATTTGCGTTTCTACGGCACATTCGAGGTTCAGATACCCGATGCCGAGAATGCCTGCAAGTTCTATGCAGAAGTTCTCAGCAAGGGCGTGAATGCTCCTCAGGTCTACGTTAAGGACATTTTCAAGAACGAGCAGTACAAGAACGAGTTCATGCAGTCGCTGATGGTAGCATTAAACCAGCTTTCAGCTGAGGGTTACAGCTACAACCAGATTACAAGCCAGCTCAACAATCTTACCAACAAGACTAAGGACGAAACAGCTAATAACTGGGCACAGAGAGGTCTGATGCTCACAAATATCGGTCTTGGTCCTATCACCATCTCCGAGGAAACAAAAGAACTTCTTAAGGATCGTCTTAAGGCTGATACAATGCTCGGCGGCGATGTTCAGCGTGCTATGATGACAGGTGCGGTTGCCCGCGGTATTGAAGCCGCAGGTTCAAACGAAAACGGCGCTATGATGGGCTTTATGGGAATGAACATGGCTATGAACGCAGGTAACAACGTGCTTGGCGGTATGCCTGCGGCTCCTCAGCAGACAACACCTCAGCAACCCACACCGGGCGGTTGGAAGTGCTCATGCGGCGCTACAAACACAGGTGCTTTCTGTTCTTCCTGCGGCGCTAAGAAGCCTGAGGCATGGACCTGCTCATGCGGTCAGTCCAACACAGGCAAGTTCTGTGCTAACTGCGGCAAGAGCAAGGAAGGTGATGCTCCCGCAACTCACGCTCCTTCAAGCTGGACGTGCGAATGCGGTGCTACAAACACAGGCAAGTTCTGTGCCGAATGCGGTAAGTCAAAGCCTGCAGCTCCCAAGAAGTACAAGTGCGACAAGTGCGGTTGGGAACCGGCAGATCCCGAGCATCCTCCGAAGTTCTGCCCCGAATGCGGCGATCCCTTCAATGAGGACGATTTAGTTTGATCTTAACGGATACAAAACGTAATGAATAAACACCGACCCTCCCTTCAAACGGGAGGGTTTTGTGTGGAATAAAAGAAGGATCTATAATAATGTTTAGGAAAACAAGAGCCGATATAATTGTTTAATATAAAAAAACCGGTGCAATCTTTACATCATGCACCGGTTTTTATTATAAAGGAAAATAAGAAGCATCATTCAGCGTAAATCCGCTATACAAAACGTCATATATTCTGCCGTCCTGTGCGGTATAATGCGTAAATACACCGTTTTCGTCCAATGAGAAAACATAGTCTTCCCGGTAAATATCAAGAACATCAGGCAATCGGTCTATTTCGTCGTTACTTCTCTTCCTGCTTAGCCTTTTCCTTTGCAAGCAGATTCGCCTTATAGTCAAGGTAATTCTGTAGAATAACTGCGGCGGCGACTGCGTCAATTACCTTTTTGCGCTCCTTGCCGCGCTTGTTTACATCATTCATCATATTGTGTGCCGTGACAGTGGTTGAACGCTCGTCCCACATTACAACGGGTATTTCAAGGAAGTTCTGAAGCATATCGGCAAACATTCTGCACTTCTCGCTTCTCGGTCCGTATGTTCCGTTCATATTTATCGGATTTCCGACCACAACCTCGCCGACCTCATATTCGACAGCGGCGGCGGCTACCTTTTCAACACACGTTTGAAAGTTCCTTTCATCTATAACGCCCAGCGGTGATGCCAACGTCTGTGTCCTATCACAGCAAGCAAGTCCTGTGTGAGCATCTCCGTAATCAACAGCCATTATTTTCATTATTCATTTCCTTTCGGATAAATAGTTTTTTCCTGTAACAAAGCCAAATTCCAGTTCTGTCATAAAATCAAAAAGTCCCGGTATCAGTTTTTTCTCTTTTTGCATTTTCTCAAACTCGGTAAGTGTTACGAATTTAGCCCCTGATACCTCTTCTTTCTGAAGTGTCAGATCTTCAAGTGTCAGATTTCTGTGAAGCTCATAACAATCGATAAAGAAAGCCGCGCCGTGCTTAGTGCCCTTGAAAGTCAGCTCTTCATCGGTAACTTCTATACCGATCTCTTCCTTGATCTCGCGCTTTATGCAGTCAATGCTTGACTCTCCTGCCTTGACCGCACCGCCTGTGCATTCCCACAGACCGCCGAAATTCTTATACTTACAGCGCTGTGTTACGAGCAGCTTGTTACCGCTTACTATCCACGCCTCGCAAACAATATTATATTCGCCCGGCTGCATACGGATACCTCTTTTATGAAGCTTTCCGGTACGTTTTCTGTTCTTATCGTATACGTCCCAGTATTCTGCCACTCGTTTCACCTCCCTGTAAAATCATAACTGTCGTTCAGCTGTTTGCCTTGTATTCTTTCAGTGCTTCGGCAAGCTGAGCGGGACATGAACTGCTCTTTGAACCGCACTTAATACCGTCAAGACGCTTGATAACTTCATCGACAGACATACCCTTTACAAGATGGGCTATGCCTTGCAGATTTCCGTTGCAACCGCCTATTACCTGAAGTCCCTCTACCTTGCCGTTTTCAACATCAATTATCATTTTACGGGAGCATACTCCCTTGGGTGTGTATTCAAATGTCATTTTTCGTCTTCCTTTCAAATTGTCTGTGCCGATTATATTACTGCTGTGCCGCTTTTGCAACTGCTGTGGCTACTGCCTCGGCAACTGACTTGTCAAGCGGACTGGGGATTATGTATTCTCTCGACAGCTTGTCGGGAGTTACAATATCCGCTATCGCATAAGCTGCGGCTTTCTTCATTTCTTCTGTAATTGCCTTTGCTCCGCACTGTAAAGCACCTTTGAATATTCCGGGGAATACAAGCACGTTGTTTATCTGATTAGGAAAGTCGCTTCTGCCCGTACCTACGATATATGCGCCTGCGGCAATAGCCTTGTCGGGCATAATCTCAGGCTCGGGATTTGCCATAGCAAATACTATAGGCTTTTCCGCCATAGATTTTACCATATCCTCGCTTACAAGACCGGGCTTTGATACACCGATGAATACATCTGCACCTTTCATAGCATCGGCAAGTCCGCCCTTTATGTTATTATTGTTTGTCTTTGTTGCGATCTCTGCATGAGCGGGATTTTCGTACTTGTCATCCTTGTTGATGATACCGTTTATATCAACCATGATAAGGTTACCGATACCCATATTCAGGAGGAACGTGCCAATTGCGATGCCTGCCGCGCCCGCACCGTTTATAACAACGGTAATATCCTTCATCTGCTTGCCTGCACAGCGCACAGCATTGATAAGTGCCGCGCCTACTACAACTGCAGTTCCATGCTGATCATCGTGAAATACCGGAATATCGAGCTTTTCTTTCAGTCTGCGTTCAATCTCAAAGCATCTTGGTGCTGAGATGTCCTCTATATTGATACCACCGAAGCTGTCGGAGATAAGCTCGATCGTTCTTACTATCTCGTCTACATCCTTTGACTTTATGCAGATAGGGAATGCGTCAACACCTGCAAATTCTTTGAACAGACAACATTTACCCTCCATAACGGGCATACCCGCAAGTCCGCCTATATCGCCAAGTCCAAGTACAGCAGTACCATCTGTGATGACCGCTACTAAATTCTTTCGGCGAGTCAGCTTGTATGACAGTGAGGGATCTTTTTCAATTTCAAGACAGGCCTGCGCAACACCGGGAGTGTAACAAAGAGAAAGATCCTCTCTTGTATTGACGGGAGCTCTTGATATGACCTCGATCTTTCCCTGCCATTCATAGTGCTTTTCCAATGCCTGTTGTTTGATATCGGTTGCCATTTTTCTTTTCCTTCCTTTTGCCGATTATTTTATTTTCTTCTTCAGAATACGCTGAAGTGATGCGTCCGGCGTGTAGTTTGTTCCTATAGCTATAGGATAGTGGTTGTAAAATCCGTGGAAATCAGAGCCTCCGGTTGTGATGAGATTATGATCCTCAGCTATTTTCAGCAGTCTTTCGCGCTGTTCTTCCGCAGCACTCTGATGCCATACCTCTGCACCATCTATTTTGCCTGCCGAGGCAAGCTCCTCAAGCAGTTCAAAATTATCGAATACTGCAGGGTGCGCAAGTACTGCAATACCACCCGCCGAATGGATAAGTTCCAGCACAAAATGAATTTCCGGATAATCCTGCATGTCGGTACTCACCTCTTCTGCACAAAGACCTGTCACGGGATTGAAAAGCTCATCATATACCTTTCCGTAAAGGTCGGTCGTATAGCCATAGTCCATAAGGGCGTGCATGATATGACACTTGAATATTACTTTACTGCCCGTGGCATAACGAAGTATGCTTTCAAGCGTTATGGGGTACTTTTCAAGTACTTTCATAGCCATCTGTTTGCCGCGCTTCTTACGCAGTTCACAAGTGCGCAGGCATAAGCCTTCAAGTCTGTTTGGCTTTTCGGGATTATAGCATATTATGTGTGCTTTGGATCCTCGTTTGCTGTCGTATGTAGAAAACTCAACAGCAGGGATCACGTTGACACCATAACGCTGTCCGAGTACCACAGCCCTTGACGAGGAAGATAGCGTGTCATGGTCGGTTATCGCAAAATAATCGATGCCGTATCGCTTTGCCTGTGCAATGGTTTCCTCAAGACCCAGTGAGCCGTCTGACATTGTAGTGTGACAATGTAAATCTGCTTTCATATCAATACCCTTCTTTCTTTTTGTTCTGCCGGATAGCGATGCAGTAAAAACTGCACGATACTTAAAATAATTATACCACTTTTTAAGGTATAATGCAACAGTTTTTGTAAATATGCGGCGAATGCGCATAATTTACGCAAAACGGCATTCCCACACTTTCTGCGGGAATGCCGTAATAATTATTTAATAACTTTTCCGTGAGCCTTGGGCGATGCTTTGATTTCCTTTTCGCTTCCGCCTCTGTCAACGAATAAAGCGTTTTCTGCAACATCATCTTCAGTGATGCCAAGCTCGGGATTGCGCTCACCGCGTTCCTCATAATACGGGTTGATGATGTATTTCTGGATTATGGGATAACAAATGAAAGTTGTAGTAAAGCTCATAAACGCCAGCGGGAATACTATAACCACAAAAACCGAATAAGGAAGGAATAAAACAACAAGCGTAATTATCGTCAGGTTTACTATCAGTGCAATAAAATTACGCTTTACTCCGAGGAACACAAGGAATATTGCGTTTTTGAGTATAGCTTTGAGCGAAAGTTTGAGTGCAACTATCTCAAGATATATGTAGAAGTGCATCATGAAAACCAGTGTTGCACAGCAGATCATAATACAGATATACACAATAGCGCCGTCAGGCAGCTTATCAAGCGACATGTACTGAAACAGTGCGATAAAAAGTGACACCAACATAATTACATCGACAATACCGATAAATACCGACTGCTTGAAATTCTTTTTGAATGCTGTAAAAAACTCGTCAAACACAAAACAAGGCTGTTCAAGTATAAACTTTCTCATTACATGAGTAAGAGCTGCCGTTGCCGGTCCGAATGTCACAACAGGTATACAGAAAAGCACATAAATTAAATTCAGTTCGATGATTTTCCAAAACTTTCTGCCGAATATTTCCCAATATCTGAAAAACGGCTTTTTCTGCGGTGCTGCTTTTGATACACCTTTACCCGAACTCTGATAATCAAATAACTTGAATGCCAAGATAACAACTCCTTAAAATGAACAAATCCAGCCTTGCGGCATTATGCGCATGATAACATACGAATGTTAACAGCGTTTAAATAAACAAAAATCATTTTGCAGTAAAAACGCCGTGTAATATTATACAATATTTTTTGTCGGATTGCAAGGTATAAATAGGAATATTGTATAAAAACTCTGCAAAATACAGCATCCGCTGTCTTCAGAGCGTTGTAGAGTATTGAACAGACGCGCAAAAAGTGATATAATTATTTAAATATATTCGGAAAGGAGTCGCTTATTACAGATTGTGGAATACACTACGATAGGAAATGTCAGGATAGAAAAAACAGCATCGCTTGCCCCTATGGCATCGGTTGCCGACAAAGCAATGCGCACTATGTGCAAAAAATACGGTGCGGCACTGCTCACAGGGGAAATGGCGAGTGCAAAGGGGCTTTGTTATTCAGACCGCAAAACTGCAAGTCTGCTCACGGTAACCGACTGTGAACGTCCAATGGCAATACAGCTTTTCGGCAGCGAGCCGGAATTTATGGCTAAAGCTGCAGTGATAGCGGCACAGTATGCTCCCGACTTCATAGATATAAACTGTGGCTGTCCCGTTCCGAAAGTTGCGGGAAACGGTGCAGGTTCGGCACTGATGAAAAATCCCGTTCTTCTGGGACAAATTGTTGAGGCTGTCGTAAAAGCAACAGATATTCCCGTGACTGTCAAAATAAGAAAAGGCTGGGACGAAAATAGTGTAAATGCGGTTGAGGTCGCCCGTGTAGCACAGGAAAGCGGTGCATCGGCGGTCGCCGTTCATGGCAGGACAAAAAATCAGATGTACAGCGGAAAGGCTGACCTTGATATAATTGCAGAGGTAAAACAGGCGCTGAGTATACCTGTAATAGGAAACGGAGATGTCGACAGCGGCGAAAGCTGTAAGCATATGTACGATTACACAGGCTGTGACCTTGTGATGGTAGGCAGAGCCGCCTGCGGCAGACCATGGATATTCTCCGAGATAAAGCATTACCTTGAAACCGGAGAAACATTACCTGCGCCCTCCCCCGATGAACAGCTTGATATCATGAATGAGCATATAAGACTGCTCTGCGCCGATAAAGGCGAATATATCGGAATGAAGGAAGCACGCAAGCATACCGCCTGGTATCTCAAAGGCAGACCGGGGGCGGCAAAGCTGCGCAATATGTGCGGCAGCCTGTCAACGCTCGAAGATTTTGACAAAATGCTGGAGCTTATAAGAAACACGGCACAGCAGGATATATAAAGGACGAAAAGGAAAGGCAAAACAATGAAAGAAACAGCACACAAATTAAGATCTCTTACCGCATTTGACATAAGCGGCGATTATCTTATCGGACAGTTTGAACAGCTCGCAAGCGATGATGAATGCACAGCGATAGATGCATATACAAATATAGCGCGATATCTGCTCACGCATGACAAGACACTTGCGGACTATCTGCGCGAACTTCTTACATACGCAGACTCAAAGCTTATCGAAAGCTATATAAAAAAGGAAGATACCGGCAAGCTTTATGCCGTTGAATATGATGTATCTGTAATAAAAGAGCTTGCAAAGATGTCTGCGCATAAGCTGAAAGACTATCTCTTTCAGAAGTTCAATGAGAATTTCATCTTCTCGCTTCCGGAATATGTGACAGGCGGTTTTGACTGCAACGCGGAATACTTCGTCCGCCACATCAGCGAAAACGGAAGCGGAATTTACGCAAAATATAAAGCTTTCGTATATGACAGCGGTGAACTCCAACCCATCGAAAAACCCGATGCCATACGCCTTTCGGATCTTAAGAAATATGAAGCGCAAAGAAAGCAGATCGTTGACAACACAAGAGCATTCATAGCAGGTCACCCCGCAGACAACGCTCTGCTCTACGGCGACAGAGGTACAGGTAAATCTTCAACCGTCAAGGCATTGCTGAACGAATATGCAAACCTGCGTATAGTTCAGGTGGACAAGAAAGACGTTGCCTGCCTGCCGACACTGTATAAAACTCTCAGCGCAAGCCCGCTAAAGTTTATTATTTTCATAGACGACCTGTCATTCAGTGAGAACGAAGAGGGCTTCGGTGTGCTGAAAAAGGTTCTTGAAGGTTCAGTATGCGGCAGACCGTCAAATATCCTGATATACGCAACCACAAACCGCCGTCATCTCATCAAGGAAACCGAAAGCAGTCGTATGGGCGATAATGTTCACAGTGCAGATGAAATTGACGAGAGTATGTCGTTGTCCGACAGATTTGGTCTGTTTGTAACATTCCTTGCGCCAAACAAGGAAACATACCTTGAAATTGTACGCAGTCTTATCCTCGACAGAGGAATTGTAATAGATAAGGACAAGCTCGACAGATGCGCGGAAAGATTTGCACTTAAGCGTAACGGCAGATCACCGAGAATAGCAAGGCAGTTTGCTGACAGTCTGCAGTCAAAGCTTGCACTCGGCATCGACCCGGAGAAAATGTAACATGAAAAGAAAGCTTATAATTCCGGCAGCTGCTCTGCTGGCACTTACGATCACATTCTGCGGCTGTGAAAATATTATGCTGATCCCCGGAAAATCATCGGGCGCAATTGTCGAAGAAAGCAGTTCATCGCAAAGCAGTGAACCGCTCAGTGCATTCCCGGTAACACTTAACGATACGGAGATAACCAAAGCTCCCGAAAAGATAGTATCGCTTACCCCGGCATACACCGAGATACTTTTTGAAATGGGATACGGAGAAAAAATAACCGCAGTAAGCGACTACTGCGACTACCCGGAGAGCGTAAAAGAGCTCCCCAAGGCGGCGAGCAGTGCAAACCCGGACATTACAGCAATCAAAAAGCTGAAGCCGGATCTAGTCATCACAGCGACCCCTATCGTAACCAAGGACAAGATATCGCTTGAAGCACAGGGTATCAAAGTGCTGGTTATCCCCTCGCCCAGAAGCATAGAAGAATTTGAAAATGTGTATAAGTTCTTCGGACTTGCTATGAACGGACTGTTTGACGGTGAAGCGGCAGGAGAAAAAGCTTTTGCACCGATAAAAAAGCAGCTTGCCGCGATAAAAAAGACAAAAAAGAAATTCATATATGTTACAGCCGCTAATACTCCGGCAGGCGGAGATACGTTTGAAAGTGCTGTTCTGAGCCTTTTCGGCACAAATATCGCAGAAAGCGCGAGCGGCTATACATATAAGGCGGCAGATCTTGCCGAAAATCAGCCCGACCTTATATTCGTAAGCGATATCATAGGCGAAGATACACTGATATCCGATGAAAACTATTCGGAGCTTAAAGCGGTAACGGACGGTAAGATTACGGTTCTTGAAAACAGATATTTTGAACGTCCGAGTAGCAGGATAACCGAGCTTATCGGCACTGCGGCAAAGGCATTCGGAGTTGACCTGAATGAAAAAACCGAAACGGAAAACAGTTCTGCCCCCGCTTCAGAAAGTGAAAATTCTTCAGATACAAAAAACAACAGTGAAGACAATCCACAGGCAACAGAATAATTCTTAAAATAGCACTCTTATCGGGTGCTATTTTCAGCTTGTAGAAAAAGTCTGTTTTTAAAATAAACTTTTGATTTATTATCCCTATCCCCTTTAGGACACTCTGATGGCTTTGCATCGTGCAAAGCTTGGTGTGTCCTTATTTCGGCATCCTTGCCGAAACCCCTTTCCCCCGAAAAGGGGCTATATTGCTGGGGCTACCGCCCCTAGTCCCTGTTGGGGGCTACGCCCCTCAACCCCAATTTTAATAACGATAGAGGTTTTTCGACAGTCTTAAAATAGCACTCTTATCGGGTGCTATTTTCTTTTATTCCTTATCGATTGCCCATTATCACAAAAAAATATTGACTTTTTGCCAAAATCGGATATAATTAAATATGTATGTTCAACTAAAAATCGGGTACTGCTTTTTGCGTCCCTGATGATAAACGGAAGGAATCATAAATCATATGAAATGGACAGGACTTAACGATCTTAGAGAAAGCTATCTAAAATTTTTCGAGAGCAAAGGACATCTGAGAATGGCATCGGCTCCGCTCGTGCCGCAGGGAGATAACTCTGTACTTCTCATCAATGCAGGTATGACACCTCTTAAAAAGTATTTTCAGGGCATTGAAGAGCCCCCCAGACACCGTGTAACAACTTGTCAGAAGTGTATCAGAACACCCGACATCGACAATGTAGGTAAAACGGCAAGACACGGCACATATTTTGAAATGCTCGGCAACTTCTCATTCGGCGACTATTTCAAGCATGAGGCTACTGCCTGGGCGTGGGAGTATCTCACAAAGGTGCTTGAGATCCACGAGGACAGACTCTGGGTAACTATTTATGAACAAGACGATGAAGCGGGCGATATCTGGGCTAATGAGGTAGGAGTACCCCGCGACAGAATAATCAAGCTCGGCAAAGCCGACAACTTCTGGGAACACGGAAGCGGTCCGTGCGGACCTTGCTCAGAGATCCACTTCGACAGAGGCGAAAAGTACGGTCCTTTTGAAAGCTTTGAACAGGCAGGCGAATGCGACAGAATAATCGAGATATGGAATCTTGTATTCACTCAGTTCGATAACGATGGTAAGGGCAACTACACACAGCTTGCAACAAAGAACATTGATACAGGTATGGGTCTTGAGCGTCTTGCCTGCGTAATGCAGGATGTTGACAACCTGTTTGAGGTAGATACGATCCAGAACATTATGAAGAAGATCTGCTCTGTTGCAGGTGTTAATTATCACGATGATCCTACAACAGACGTTTCTATCCGTGTTATTACCGACCATATCCGTTCTACTACATTTATGGTAGGCGACGGTATCCGTCCTTCAAACGAGGGCAGAGGCTATGTACTGCGCCGTCTGTTAAGACGTGCTGCAAGACATGGCAGAATGCTCGGTGTAAACAGACCTTTCCTTTATGAAATCTGTGACACGGTTATCAACGAAAACCTCTCTGCTTATCCTGAGCTTGACGAAAAGAGAGAATATATAAAGAAAGTTATAAAAACAGAAGAAGAAAGCTTTGCAAAGACAGTGGACAAGGGTATGCAGATACTCGGCGAGTTTATAAAGGAGCTTTCAGCAGACGATACGCAGAAGCCCATCTTAAGCGGTGAAAACCTCTTCAAGCTCCATGACACATACGGCTTCCCCATTGACCTTACAAGAGAGATACTTCAGGAAAAGAATATCGGTATAGATGAAGAGCGTTTCTTTGAGCTTATGAACGAGCAGAAAGCAAAGGCACGTTCAAACCAGGCATTCAAGGGCGGCTGGGACGAAGCTACAGTAACTGCACTGAGCGGACTTACAACAACATTCGTAGGCTACAAGTCACTGACTGCCGACAGCAAGATACTTGCTATGATAAAGGACGGCGAGGTCACCGATGTATGCAACGAGGGCGACGAGGTAACCGTTGTTCTTGACGTTACACCTTTCTATGCAGAAAGCGGCGGACAGGTCGGCGACTGCGGTACAATTACGGCAGGCGAAAACGTAATGCAGGTTATCGACACCAAGAAGACAGGCGCAGGACAATTTATCTGCAACTGCCATGTTGAAAGCGGTTGCTTCTATACAGATGATGCAGTAAAATCAACTGTAAATGAAAAGAAGCGTATGGCTACAGCCAGAAACCACACCTGTGCTCACCTTTTACAGGCGGCGCTCAGAAAGGTACTCGGCGACCACGTTCATCAGGCAGGCTCGTTTGTAGATCCCTACAGATGCCGTTTCGACTTCAGCCACTTCAGCGCAGTTACTCCCGAAGAGCTTGAAAAGATTGAAATGCTCGTAAATGACTGGATTCTTGCAGGTATCCCCGTTGTAACCGAGGAACTTCCCATCGAAGAAGCACGCAAGAAGGGCGCAATGGCTTTGTTCGGTGAAAAGTACGGTGATATTGTAAGAGTAGTACAGGCAGGCGATGTTTCAACAGAGTTCTGCGGCGGTACTCATCTTGACAATACCGCAAAGGCAGGTCTGTTCAAGATAATTTCCGAAACATCGGTAGCTTCGGGCGTAAGAAGAATTGAAGCAGTAACAGGCTACAACGTGCTTTCGGCATATGACCAGACTAAGGCGATGGTTACAAATATCGCGCAGGTTCTGAAGATAGCCAACCCCTCTGCCGTAATGCAGAAGTGCGAAAACATAATGAATGAAATGCACACTATGCAGGCTGAAATAGACCGCCTTAACGGTATTATTTCAATGAGCCAGATGAAGAATGTAACAGAGGGTGCAACAGAAGTAAACGGTATAAAGGTATTCTCCGCTATGCTTTCCGGTGTAACAGGCGACAGTCTGAGAAAAGCCGGCGACAAGCTGAAAGACGCTAACAATTCGTTCATCGCTGTACTTGCAGGTGTATCAGACGGCAAAGGCAACTTCCTTTGTATCGCAAGCCCCGAAGCTGTAGCAAAGGGTGCAAACGCGGGCAAAATTGTTAAAGAAATCGCGGCTATCGCCGGCGGTAAAGGCGGCGGAAAGCCCGATACAGCTATGGCAGGTATCGCAGATGTAACCAAGATTGATGAAGCACTTCTTGCTCTTACCGATATAGTTAAAAATATGATCGGCTGAAATAAGCCGGAAAGGAAATAAAGTATGGACTGCATTTTTTGTAAGATAATTTCAGGCGAAATTCCTTCGGAAAAGGTATACGAAAGCGATAAAGTCATAGCTTTCAAGGATATCAACCCTATGGCACCCGTACATATTCTTATAATCCCCAAAGAACATATCGAGGGTGCAGACAAGCTTGATGAAAGTAATGTCAGTGTTGTAAAGGACATTATGCTGGTTGCTAAGCATCTTGCAAAGTCATTCAATCTTGACAACGGCTGGCGACTTGTTTCCAATGTAGGCGAAGACGGAGGACAGACTGTACGTCACCTTCATTTCCATCTTCTTGGCGGCAAAAAGCTGAGCGTTGAGCTTGCATAAAAGGTAAATAATCGTGAGGCGGAAATTAGCGGCTGTTGGAGCAGCATATCTGATAGGACTGATTTTCGCCACAATTTTCATAAAATTTGCAATTTTTCTCATTTGTGGAGTAATATTACTTGTACTCTCAGCAGTTACGGTGGCACTTATACCGAAAAAATATGATATTACCGCTGTACTGCTTTGCTGTGCAATTGGTATTGCCGTATATTTTGCAGTATCTTCACAGCTTGACAAAGCGGCAGAACCCCTTTTGGGCGGTACATATGATATAAGCGCAACCGTAACTTCAAAAAAGACAACAGGCACAGACAGTGCAATTTTTACACTTGAAAGCAACACCGAAAACGGCAAGGTAGGTATACTGCTCTACTCAGACGATATAAACGCAGAAAAAGGCGACACGCTCCGCTTTGATGCAGAGCTCAGCAAGCTTTATAACACTGCAGCATACGCAATCGCCGACAGATACCGCTCAGACGGCATTACGCTGTCTGCAACGCTGAAAAGTGATATCACGGTAACAAAAGGCAGTTATCCTCTGTCATTCATCGACAACTATCGTAGTTATCTGATAAGCAAAATCGATGCAGAGTTTTCCGATGACAGCGGAGCACTTATGAAAGGTATTTTCGCAGGTGATAAAAGTACGCTTTCCGATGAACTGTACTATGATATCAAGGCGGCGGGCGTTGCTCACCTGACAGCAGTATCAGGTATGCACTTAACGCTTATTATGACGATACTTATAGCAGTGTTATCCGCATCGGGCGCAGCAAAGGCATATCGAGTGCGCTTTTTGCTAACAATACTGCTGACGCTGTGCTTTATGACCTTTTTCGGATTTACACCATCGGTTATGAGAAGCGGAATAATGATCATCATATCGAATATCGGTGCGGTTTTCTACCGAAAGAGCGACTGCATAACCTCTGTAGGTCTTGCGGTGCTGGTTATAACGCTTTTTGATCCACTATCCTGCACTGACGCAGGACTTATACTGTCGGCTGTCACAACACTCGGTGCGGGTGCTGCCGCTCCCGGTGTATCCAAAAAGCTTACCGGTTTATTTCCACGGCTTAATAAAAAGCTTTGCGATACGCTGTGCGTTTCAATATGCGCGGCACTTGCCGGCATACCGCTGTCCGCTGTATATTTCGGTACGTTTTCACTTGCCGGCATATTCGTATCGGTTATCGTGCTCCCGCTTTTCACGGTGTGCCTTACAGCGATGCTTATTTTTGCATTGACAGGTGGATTTCTCACACCAGTTGCCGTCATAGCACATTTTTGCTGTGATATAATGCGTGCGGTGTTCTCGTTCTTTGCCACTATACCTTTTTTGCATTTCAGCTGTGACTCACTCACTGTAATAATAACACTTATTGTTACTCTCACAGCCGCAGTAATTGCGATCATACTGACTCGCAGAAAACATATAACGGCAATCTTGCTGACTGCCGCGCTGTGCTTTACAGCGATAAATGCAACGCTTCCGCTTCTGCCGATGAACAATGTAGAAATACTTCTTCACAGTGACGGAAAAAACGGCTCTGTCGTTGTAATCTCCGATGATATTTCAGCTGCCGTTCTTATCGGAAATGACAAGAAGGAGCTCAACATAATAAGAAGCGAAATACTTGACAGAAATAAAACCGCTTCAGACCTTACTGTTCTTTGCCTTGATGATTATGATGATGAGATTATCGGCACGGCAAGCGGTTTTTCATATGCTGTATCACTTTGCAACGACAATAACGGTATTGTCGGCAGATACTTTTCACTTGACTGTAAAAATAACTCGGTACTGCTCACAGCATTTGATACACAGATAAACATCTCAGATGTCAGAAATATAAAAGAGAATACTGCTAATATTCTGTGGGGCAAAAGCAAATCTGTTTCTACATCCGCTCCATGCTTTTTCATAAACAGATACTCAAAAAGCAAAAACTGTGTATCAGTGTATTACACGGATTGCAAAATAACTGTTACCGCCGCCGGAATGACCGTCCAAACAGTAAACAGATAGAAAGGAGCGATAATATGAAGTATGATGAGGATAAACTATCATCTGCCATAAAAAGCGGAGATATCAGCCGC
The DNA here is from genome assembly GCA_003512525.1 of Oscillospiraceae bacterium. GTDB lineage: Bacteria > Bacillota > Clostridia > Oscillospirales > Ruminococcaceae > Ruminiclostridium_E. Next base: position 93,439 of record DOQG01000003.1, read on the forward strand.
ATAAACTATCTTTACGGCGATGAGCGATTTCTTGTAAAAACCTACACCGACCGACTTCTTGACACAACTATAGGTAAAGACAGAAACGATATCAACCTGACAAAGCTAGGCAGCACGTTCCCCGTTGACGTTCTTACAGACAGCATAGAAAGTATGCCGCTGTTTTCCGACAAAAAGGTCGTGCTTATCAGCGACCTTGATATGGAAAAGTTTGACGAGAACGCCATAGAAACGATACTTTCCTCGTTTAAAGACATACCCGATGAGTGCACCGTCATAATCAGCATAACGGGAAGCTCCGAACAGATAAAAAAAGCAAAGAACAAAAAGCTTATTACCGCTCTTTCAAAGCAGAAAAACGCTGCAGTATGCGAGTTTACGCATCTTACTCCTGCAAGGGTCACGGAACTTATCATGAAAAAAGCGGCAAAACGCGGCTGCGTGATATCCCGACCTAACGCTCAGCATATAGCAGAGCTTACTCTGTGTGACTTATCGCTCAGCTCTGCCGAAACCGACAAGCTGTGCAGTTATGTCGGCACAGGCGAGATAACCGCCGAAATGATAGACAAGTTGACTATAAAGCAACTTGACACAAGCATATATTCGCTTGCGGCAGAGCTTACCAAGGGTAACCGCAAGCAGGCACTTCTTATACTTGACGATCTTATTGCACAGAAGATAGACCCTATCGTGATACTTGCATCACTCTCGTCAAACTACATTGACTTCTATCGCGCTAAAGCGGCACAAAGTACAGGCAAGTCCGCATCACTGGTTGCCGAAGACTTTGGCTACGCAAAGAACCGTACATTCGTTGTGACAAAAGCAATGAACCTGGTTTCACGGCTTGATATGACACATATAAGAAACTGCCTTGATATACTGTTCAATGCCGATCATTTGCTTAAAACTTCTGCCATAAACGGCAGAACCGTGCTTGAAGAAACGATAGTAAAGCTTTCTCCCGAAAAGAGCAGGAGGGCGTACTATTGATAAAATTAAATCAGGCAGTGATAGTCGAAGGTAAATACGATAAAATAAAGCTCTCTTCCCTGCTAGATGCCGTAATAATCACAACAGACGGCTTCGGCATATATAAGGACAAAGAAAAAACAGAGCTAATACGTACTCTTGCTTTGACCTGCGGGATAGTAATACTTACCGACAGCGACACAGCGGGACTGCGTATAAGAAATCATATAAAAGGCTGCTGTAAAGGCGGAAAGATCACAAACGTATTCGTGCCGCAGGTAAAAGGTAAAGAAAAGCGCAAGCTTAATCCATCTGCCGAGGGTTATCTCGGAGTCGAAGGTATAAGCTCCGATATCCTGCACGATGCGCTGTTAAAAGCGGGTGTTACTGCAGAAAACTGCAAGAAAGAGGACTTCCTTACCAAAGCTGATATGATGGAGGGCGGTATGGCAGGCTTTCCCGGCAGTGCTGAAAAGCGCCGTAAAGTTCTCGTAGCTCTGGGTTTGCCGCCTATACTAAGCACCAATACTATGCTTGAAGTAATAAACAGGCTGTACACAAAAGAAGAATATGAAAAGGCAGTCAGCGCTGCCGAAAATCAGACAACTGAAAGGTAACCTAATTATGGTATTTTCAACATCGATATTCATTTATCTGTTCTTGCCGATAACCCTATTGATATATTATATTACGCCCAAAAAAGGCAAGAACCTGATAATCCTGCTCAGCGGACTTCTCTTCTATTCATGGGGTGAGCCGATATATGTCATTGTAATGCTTATTTCAACGATGATAGACTATTTTGCCGGACTTGTGATGAATCACTTTGAGGGGAAAAAACTCCCTCGCAGGATATGCCTCATAGTGTCGGTCGTAATGAACCTCGGACTTCTCGGGGTGTTTAAGTACAGCGGATTTATCGCGGAAAACATCAACGCAATAGCTGGAAGTCAGATAATCGATATAAACAATATGAACTTCTTTGGTATAGACTTCCTGCCAATGAATATGCTACCTATAGGTATAAGTTTCTTCACATTCCAGTCTATGTCGTATACGATAGACCTTTATATGGGGAATGTTAAGGTGCAGAAAAATCCGATAAGCTTTGCGGCATTCGTTACGCTGTTCCCGCAGATAGTCGCAGGTCCTATCGTAAGATATGACGATGTGGCAAAAGAACTTGACGACAGAAGCATTACTATTGACCTCATATATGACGGCATCGTACGTTTTATCATCGGACTTTCTAAGAAAGTACTGATTGCAAACAGTATAGGTGCATTATGGACGGCGGTCAAGGGCACGGATATCTCTCAGGTATCGGTAGTAAGCTCGTGGCTAGGAATACTTGCATTCACATTCCAGATTTACTTTGACTTCTCAGGATACTCGGATATGGCAATAGGTCTTGGTAAAATGATGGGCTTCCACTTTCCCGAAAATTTCAATTATCCCTATCTTTCTAAAAGTATTTCTGAATTCTGGCGAAGATGGCACATCACACTTGGTTCTTGGTTCAAATCGTATGTCTATTTTCCTCTCGGAGGAAACCGTAAAGGTATGCCCAGAACAATTATGAATCTTGCAATAACATGGTTTCTGACAGGTGTTTGGCACGGCGCAAGCTGGAACTTCATACTTTGGGGTTCCCTTTATGGTATTGTTATCATCCTTGAGAAACTTTTTCTCGGAAAGTGGTTGCAGAAAATTCCGGCGGTATTCTGCCACATTTATACAATGCTGCTTGTAATACTCGGCTGGGTACTGTTCGATACGGCTGACTTACCCACAGCCGCCGCTTATATAGCCAATATGTTCGGCGCTGGCGGCACACCGTTTATAGACAGCACCGCAATGTACCAGATAGCAACATACGGAATTACGTTCATAATCTGCATAATAGGATGTACCGACCTGCCTAAACTTGGGGTGGAATTTATAAAAAAGAAAATCCCACCGATCATAAACTACGGCGGAATTGTTGCCATCATGGGAATGTTCGTTATGTGCGCGGCATATCTTGTCGACCAGACATATAACCCGTTCCTGTATTTTAATTTCTGAGAAAGGAACAGACAAAATGAAAAAAGAGAATATCTATAAAATCCTGCTCATCGGACTGTTTGCTCTTATCTCGATCACAGTACCTGTTGCAACAATCATTTCAAGCGCACAGTTACCTGAAAATGCATTCAGCGAAAACGAAAACAGATATCTTGAAAAAATGCCGGAGTTCAACTTTGATACAGTAACCGACAAGTCATTTATGACAAAATTCGAAAACTTTTTTGCTGACAGAATAGTCATGCGTGAGCAATGGATAGGGCTTATGAATGACTTTGACCGCATACTCGGTAAAAAAGAGATAAAGGGAATATTTACCGAGGACGGCAGAATGATGCAGTCATGGAGAACCGGCGACTACAGTGTCGACAGCGTAAACAAAAATCTTTCGGCAATGGAGAAATTCGCCGAGAAGTACCCTAAGATAAAAATGTACTTTATGCTTGCTCCTAACGCACAGGAAATATACAGTGACACACTTCCTGCGAATTGCGGGGCTGCCGATCAGAAGCTGTTCATCAAAAGCTGCTATGAAAGCCTGCCCAATATAACAGGTATAGACGTGTACTCGGGACTGCTTGCGGCTAAAAACGAATATATATACTACCGTACCGACCATCACTGGACGAGCTACGGTGCATATATAGGATATAAATCTGCTGCATCTGCTATGAACTTCACTGCCTACAGCGAAGACAAATTCAGCGTTGAGCACGCTTCTAACGAGTTCAGGGGAACTCTCTACTCAAAGACACTCGACAACAGCATCACACCCGACACTATCGACATTTACGCACTGGCGAACAATGAGCCGCAGGTAAAGGTTTCTGTCTACAAGAGCGGTGCAAAACCCGACAGCTCATATAACAGTCTGTATTTCCGCAAATTTCTTGATGTAAAGGACAAATATTCCACATTTCTCGGTCAGAACGTACCTCGGATAGATATTAAAAGCGAGATCCCAAAAGAATATGATAAAGGAAATCTGTTGGTAATAAAAGACAGCTATGCGCACTCTTTAATACCTTTCCTTACTAAAAACTATAGCCATATAACGGTACTTGACCTCAGATATATAAACAGCGATCTGTCAAATATCGGTGTAAATCCAAAAGATTACGAAAACGTTCTGTTTATGTACAATGTAATAACATTCTCGCAGGATACAAACGTCAAAAAGCTCGACTTTATAGTTGAATAAACCTCTGCCCCTCCGGTATTCGGAGGGGCAGAAAATCAGTATGAAGTTAGTTTATTCTAACTTTTTTCTCAAAACCTATTGACTATTGCAAAACAGTGTGATATAATCCTCATTAGTTAGTTGACGCTAACCAATTTTAACCGCCCGATAAGTATTAACCCTGAAAAATTACCGATACTATACAACGTGCATTGGTTTCAAAAGCGGGCAAACGGAGGATTACAATGATTTGTACAGCAATCAAAAAAGTAATAGGAAGAGAAATACTCGACTCAAGAGGAAACCCTACAGCAGAAGCTGAGGTATATCTTGAAGACGGCACTGTTGCAAGAGGTACAGCGCCCAGCGGTGCTTCAACAGGTGAGTTTGAAGCACTTGAGCTGCGCGACAACGACAAGGCAAGATACGGCGGCAAGGGTGTTACAAAGGCAGTAGAAAATATCAATACGATTATAAACAATGCCGTCAGAGGCGTTGATGCCTGCGATACCTACGCAGTCGATAAAGCGATGATCGATGCCGACGGCACAAAGGACAAGTCCAAGCTCGGCGCAAATGCTATTCTTGCAGTTTCTATTGCTGCGGCAAGAGCTGCGGCAACTTCTCTTGAAATCCCTCTCTACAGATTTTTAGGCGGTGTAAGCGCAAACAGACTCCCCGTTCCTATGATGAATATTCTCAACGGTGGCGCTCACGCGGCAAACACTGTTGACGTACAGGAATTTATGATAATGCCTGTCGGTGCTCCTTCATTCAAAGAAGCATTAAGACAGTGCGCCGAGGTTTTCCATGCACTTGCGGCACTTCTCAAATCGAAGGGACTTGCTACATCTGTAGGCGATGAGGGCGGCTTTGCACCTGACCTTGCGAGCGATGAAGAGGCTATACAGTTCATTCTTCAAGCCGTTAAGAATGCGGGATATGAGCCCGGTAAAGACTTTATGATAGCAATGGATGCCGCTTCAAGTGAGTGGAAAGGCGAAAAGAAGGGTGAATATATCCTGCCCAAATGCAAACAGAAGTTCACATCTGAACAGCTTATCGCTCACTGGAAAAGCCTCGTTGAAAAGTACCCGATAATCTCTATAGAAGATGCGCTTGATGAAGAGGACTGGGAGGGTTGGCAAAAGCTCACTTCCGAACTCGGCAACAAGGTACAGCTTGTAGGCGACGACCTGTTCGTTACCAACACCGAAAGACTTTCAAAGGGTATTTCACTCGGTTGCGGAAACTCAATACTTATCAAGCTTAATCAGATAGGCTCTGTTTCCGAAACGCTTGAAGCTATAAAGATGGCTCACAAGGCGGGCTACACTGCTATTTCTTCTCACCGATCCGGTGAAACCGCCGATACAACTATCGCAGACCTCGCGGTTGCTCTTAACACCTGCCAGATAAAGACCGGCGCTCCCAGCAGAAGCGAACGTGTGGCGAAGTACAACCAACTCTTAAGAATTGAGGAAGAGCTCGGTGACAGCGCTGTTTATCCCGGTATAAACGCATTCAACGTAAAGCGTTGAATTAAATAATGCATTCGTCTCCTTTCAAATAACAAAAACTCCCGTCAGCTTTATACTGCAACGGGAGTTTTTGTGTTATAGAAATATTCATGAAAAACTTAAAGCGGCGATAGAAGCTTTTCACCGCCGCTTACCGAATTTTATTCCGAATAACATTTCATGACTTTCTTCATCTCTTCCACACCCTTAAATTGAGACTCTATCATTTCATTCAGCATGAGTCTCAGCCGAGGACATATGTTGAACCTGAGTGCATTCCTGCTCATTGCTATGCCGCCCTCATGATGCGGTATCATCTGCCTTATATAGTTTATATTGATGTTGTTGTCGGGACACGCCGACTTCATTCGACTGAACATATTCTGCGTTACGGTACCGTACTGTCTTCTGTAAGCACACATTGACTGCGGATCGTTTCTGTATCTCCTGCAGCCGCAAAATATCTCCCTCATCGTTTCTACATCTTTAGTCTGACCGTTTATTATTTTCTGTGCTGTCTCCTGAAGACATATATCGGTAGTATATTTAAGCAGTTCTTCAGAAAATTTAACAGCAGCCTCGTGGTGTGGTATCATAGTTACAATAAAATCAGCCGATACACTGTCGTTTATCCTTATATTACTCATATTTGAGATCATGTTGTTAAGTATCTTTTCACTGCATACAAGATACTTCTGCGTGACTATGCTGAATGTACATTTTTCCATAATTACCTCCGATATGTTTTATACCAGTCTATGAAAAACGCACGGATTTGTTGACATCATATGCATCACCTTTCAGATGTGTTGCAATAAAGACGGTTAAATGAAATTTCTTTCACAAAAGTCATTTAACAGGCTCTGTATTTGACTTTTTACCTGTGATGTGCTAAAATATCATTTGCAAAGCCATTTTGACTCACTTTACCCCTGAAAGGATTTAACAAAAAATGAAATCATTATATATAAAACTGATAGCCGCTTCTCTTGCGCTTTCCTGCACTGCGGCACTTACAGCCTGCAGCTCTTCACAGACTTCTTCCGATACATCATCAGATGCCGATATCGGAGGTTCTACCTCTGTATCCGAGCAGGAAAACAACAATAATACCGAAAATTCCGGTAGCTCAGAAAATGTAGACTCCTCTACTCACTCGGACGGCAACTCTGCCGATAATTCCGACAGCAGTACAACCGAAGATAAACCTTCAGCCTCCGGCAACACCGAAAGCACAGTATCGTCAGTAACATACGAACCCGTAAAGGACGGAAAATTCACGCTCGCAAATGAAAAGCTGTCTTTCAAAATGCCTGACGGCTGGAAGCTTGTCAGTGCATCTCTTGCGTATCAGTTTGCATCTGAGGACGAAACAGACGAAAACAAATTCAACCTCGTTGTCAGCAAAACTGACAGCCCGATAGAAAATGTGACATCAGATCAGATGACAGCCACCTATGCCGCTACAATGGAAAATTTCAAGCTCGTATCATTCGAGCACACCGAGATAGCGGGCAAACAGGCGGTATATATGCAACTCACCGGTATGGTATCACAGGTGACAAAGCAGACAACTATCACGCAGTATATGATACAGTCGGGAGAAGACGCATATTGTTTCTCTTTCACACAGTCATCAGAAGACGAAACATTTCCGGACCTTATAACAGAGGTTATCGACTCACTTGAAATTAAGTAAATAGTATCTAAGGAACAGCGGTAAAAAGCTGTTCTTTTTTGGATTTAAACGTATACCGTTGCATTTCCTCTGCGGATATGCTACAATATATCAGAAAATAACAGCCATTCGGCAAACAGGAGTTACTATGAATTATCCGGAAAACAACAAATTTTACCGTCTTGATGAAATGATGCAGTCACAGGTTGACTGCGGTATGATACCCGGCGGTCATTTAAGAATAATCAAGGACGGTAAGCGCGTATACGATAAATGCTTCGGCATGGCAGATACGGCGCGCGGACTCAAAATATCCGATAGCACTATCTATCGTCTTTACAGCATGACAAAACCCGTCACAGCTGTAGCAACAATGATACTCTACGACAGAGGACTTATTGATTTGTCCGACAGCGTATGCTGGTATCTTGAAGGCTTCAAGGATCAGAAAGTAGAAACCACAGACGGTATAGTTCCCGCAAATCGCGAGGTAAAGATACTCGACCTTCTTACAATGACCGCAGGACTTATGTACCCCGATCGCGGTACAAATCCCGCAGGCGAAAAGATGGCAGATCTGTTCGACAAATTCTATGAAAAAGCCTTTTCAGGAAACGGAACTTATTCAACCGTTGATATGTGCAACGAAATGGGTAAAATACCGTTGTTCGCACAACCAGGTACTTGCTGGAACTACAGCGTATGTGCCGATGTACTCGGCGCTATTATTGAAGTCGTCAGCAAAAAACGTTTCGGTGATTTTCTGAAAGATGAGATATTTGCGCCTCTCGGCATGACCGATACCGATTTCTATGTACCGACTGAAAAACGTGACCGCTTTGCCGAGATCTATATCAGAGGTGAGGACGGAAAATTAGCCCCATGCGACTGGCAGCACTTAGGTCTTGTATATAAGTATACAAAACGTCCTGAATTTGAGATAGGCGGCGCAGGTATTGTTTCCACCGCAAATGATTATGAGAAATTTGCTCAGATGCTTTTAAACGGCGGTAAATACGGAGATACCCGCATAATCAGCCGAAAGGCGGTCGACCTTATATCACACAACATAATCACGCCTGAACAGAAAAAGACGTTCAATTGGGATTCCTGTATCGGTTACGGCTACGGTGGACTTATGAGAACTCTTACCAACCCCGAAATTACTACCGTCGGCAATATCGGAGAATACGGCTGGGACGGTTGGACAGGTAATTACTTCTGCAATGATCCGGAAAATAACCTGACATTTATGTATTTTATTCAGGTCTGCGGCGGAAACGGCATACGTCCGCTCAGAACATTAAAACAGGCAATGTACTCAGCACTGGAAGACTGAGAACATTGCCCGTGTATATCTGATATTAAGGTGATACCCGGCACAAACCGTTTGTGGTTCTTGTGTACTGTATCGCCTTATTTTTCTTAACAAACACTAGTTATACATTCACCACCGATTCTTTTGACGGTGTAGCTGTTTTTCGCCTTGAATACAACGCAGTGCACCTGTATTTGAGCCTGAGCTTATCGGCAATAAGCGCTACAAACTCCGAGTTTGTCGGCTTGCCGCGTGATGTGTGGATCGTATAACCGAAATATCCGTTAAGCGTATCTACATCCCCTCTGTCCCAAGCTATTTCAATAGCATGACGGATAGCACGTTCTACTCTTGACGGTGTTGTATCATACATACGCGCTACAGTCGGATAAAGCAATTTAGTGATACAGTTAATCATCTCGGGATCATCGACTGAAAGTATGATTGCTGTACGCAGATAGTGATAGCCTTTGATATGTGCAGGTATACCTATCTGATGGATTATCTCCGTTACAACGCACTCTATATCCGACTCATCAGCAAGAGTGTTACGTTTGCCTGCAAGCTTATCATTATAAACGGAAAGCACTTTCGACACAAGTGTTTCTGAGTCGAACGGACGGAGCATATAATAGTCTGCTCCTGCGTCCATTACCTCAAATTCAACTTTTGCCGAATCGTAATTTGCAGTTACAAATACCACAGGGCTATAATCCACATTATTCTTTATTGTCTTGATTATATCGCATACATCAAGGCCCGGAGTTTTTGCGTCCAGTATGACAACAGCCGGCCGCTCCGTAAGCACATATTCAACAAGCACCTTTCCTGATTTCGGTCTTGTTATTGCATACATTCCGGCTTCCTTGAAAGCCGTAGCCCACGATATACCCAGCTCTAAAGAATCGTCCCCTATAAGTACTCTGATAGATTGTGAAATTTTCTTACCTCCATAGTTTTATTGCTTCTATAATATAACATAAACTGGAAAATAATTCAAGGTGATTTTACCAATTTTTTTCAGTTTCTTTAAAACAAAGTCCGATTTGATAAAATTAAAACGAAATTCCAAACACCCAAGCCCAATATGTAGAAATTTGAAGGAGTAATTTTATCATATATTCGTATTTTGACACAATTCGTGTTATTTCGACAAAATTTCGACATAACGCTACGACTTTCGTCAAAATGCTCAATATTATTATATAATATAAAGGGATAAATGTCAAATTAGTGATGAGGTCAGAATTTCACTATGATCTCTAAGCTTGTAACGAAATGAATATCAAATAAGCCAAAGAAGCAGAAACAAGATTTTTGCCAAAACAATAAAGCAGAAAATCCGCCGTTATAAAACAGCGGATTTTTTGTGTATTCAACTTATATTACCTGTTTTTCAAAAGGAGTACGCAAATCACTTACTTCAGGAACAGCAAATTTGGTGTGCCGAATCGGCACTCAGGCTGTTTCTTCCGCAAAGTTGCCGGTGTAAAGGCTGTAGTACTTACCTTTTTGAGCGATAAGCTCATCATGAGTACCACGCTCTATAATTCTGCCCTGCTCAAGTACCATAATACAATCGGAGTTGCGCACGGTCGAAAGCCTGTGAGCGATAACGAACGTTGTTCTGCCGTGCATGAGAGCGTCCATACCGGCCTGTACCAGCTTTTCTGTACGCGTGTCTATCGACGATGTTGCTTCATCAAGAATAAGCACAGGCGGATCTGCAACCGCCGCTCTTGCTATAGATAACAGCTGACGCTGACCCTGGCTTAAATTAGCGCCGTCACCTGTAAGCATAGTCTGATAGCCATCGGGTAGTCTTCTTATAAAGCTATCGGCATTTGCAAGCTTTGCGGCAGCTATGCATTCTTCATCCGTTGCGTCCAGCTTGCCGTAACGGATATTATCCATTACAGTACCCGTGAACAGATTGGTTTCCTGTAAAACGATACCGAGCGACTTACGCAGTTCCGGTTTCTTTATCTTATTTATATTGATTTCGTCATATCTTATCTTACCGTCCTGAATATCATAGAAGCGGTTTATAAGATTGGTTATGGTAGTTTTTCCTGCTCCGGTTGAACCTACAAATGCGATCTTCTGACCGGGCTTTGCATATAGCTTTATGTCGTGAAGCACCATTTTTTCGTCAGTGTATCCGAAGTCAACACCGTCAAAGACGATACCGCCCTCCTGCTTTTTATACGATACCGTACCGTCAGCCTTATGAGGGTGTTTCCACGCCCATTTGCCTGTTCGGTGATCGACCTCCGTAATATTGCCGTTTTCATCAATTTCGGCATTTACAAGCTCTACATAACCGTCATCATGCTCAGGCTTCTGATCCATAAGATCAAACAGACGCTTTGCACCTGCGGAGGCCATTATCACGAATGTCATCTGCTGACTTAGCTGTGAGATCGGGTTTGTGAAATTCTTATTGAGCGTACAGAATGAAACAATAGTACCGAGAGTAAGACCGCCGAAGCCGTTTGTTGCAAGCACTGCACCCAGTAACGCACATAAAACATAACTGATATTGCCTATGTTAGCGTTTATCGGCATCATAATATTCGCATACTTATTTGCTTTATACGCACTGTTTCTGAGATTGTCATTTATCTTTACAAAATCGTCTATTGCCTCCTGCTCGTGGCAGAACACCTTTACTACCTTCTGACCGTCAAGCATTTCTTCTATATAACCGTCGACCTCGCCCAGATCATGCTGCTGTTTTCCAAAATATTTACCTGATTTTGCGGCAAGCTTCTTTGTTACGACAAGCATCAGAGCCGCCATGCCCACAGCAAGTATCGTCATAGGTATACTCATTACTATCATCGAAACGAGTGTAATTATAACAGTAGTACCGCAGTTGATTACCTGAGGAATACTCTGGCAGATAAACTGTCTGAAAGTATCGATATCATTTGTGTAAACCGACATTATATCTCCGTGCTGGTGTGTGTCGAAATACTTTATCGGGAGCTTTTCCATATTGGTGAACAGGTCGTTACGGAAGTTTCTGAGCGTACCTTGTCCTACATTTACCATTATCCTGTTATATGCGTATGATGCCGCAAGACCGACAACGTAAACTATCGCAAGTCTGAGCATTGCATACGCAAGAGGCGTGAAGTCTGTACTGCCTGTTTCAAGCATAGGCTTGATATAATCATCGATAAGCGACTGTACGAACAGCATACCGACAAGTGTGGTTACTGCCTGCACAAGAATACATACAACAACGCAGATACATGAGAATTTATAATGGCTGAATGTGTATTTAATAATTCTTCCGAGCAGTTTTACCTGTTCCTTCGGTGAAACATCGGGACGCGGTCCCATTTTTCTTTTATCCATTACGTTACGCTCCCTTCCTTAATTCTGAGGGCGGTCAAAGTCGCCGCCGTCCTTTGTCTGAGATTCGTAAATATCTCTGTAGATTTCGTTATTTGCAAGAAGCTCATCATGAGTGCCGACACCGTTTATTCTGCCGTCATCAAGAACGACTATGCGGTCGGCATCCTGAACGCTTGATACGCGCTGTGCAATAATTATCTTTGTAGTACCGGGTATGCATTTTGCAAAAGCCGCCCTTATCTTAGCGTCTGTAGCTGTATCGACCGCACTTGTAGAGTCGTCAAGGATAAGTACGGCGGGCTTTTTGAGAAGTGCCCTTGCTATACATATACGCTGCTTCTGACCGCCTGATACATTTGTGCCGCCACGCTCAATAACCGTATTGTACTTATCGGGGAAACGCTCGATAAATTCATCTGCGCAAGCCCACTTACAAGCCTCAATGCATTCTTCCTCGGTGGCGTTTTCGTTACCCCAGCGGAGGTTATCAAGGATCGTCCCTGAGAACAATACATTCTTCTGAAGTACTACCGATACCTGATCGCGCAGGAACTTCATATCGTAGTCCTTGACATCAATGCCGCCTACCTTTACACTTCCCTGCTGTACGTCATAAAGACGGCTGATAAGATTTACAAGGCTGGTCTTGCCACAGCCAGTACCGCCGATTATACCGATAGTTTCACCCGACTTTATATGCAGGTTTATATCGGTGAGGACCTCCTCCTCGCTTGTCTTATGGTATCTGAAATGCACATTGTCAAAGTCGATATCACCGTTAGCGATAATCTCCACAGGAGCAAAAGGCTCGGCAAGATCGGGCTGCTCGCGCAGAACCTCAGATATACGACGCATACTTGCCACACTCATGGTAATCATTACGAATATCATCGAAAGCATCATAAGCGACATAAGTGAACCCATAACATAGCTGAACAGCGATGTAAGCTCGCCTATCTGCAAGGTCTTGTCAACAACGATAAACTTAGCTCCAAACCAGCAGATCGCCATAATACAGGCATAGATCACAAGCATCATCACAGGGTTATTGAAAGCAAGGGTGCTTTCGGCTTTTTTGAACATCTTATAAAGATTGCCGGAGGCTTTCTTGAACTTTTCGTTCTCGTAATCCTCACGGACGTATGATTTTACTACTCTTATACCTGAGATATTCTCCTGAACGCTTGCATTCAGATCGTCATATTTTGTGAACGCTACATTGAATATTTTCATTGCTCTGAGCATTATTATCACAAGAACTACCGCAAGGAAAACTATTGCGCCGAGGAATATAAAGCTCATATCAGCGTTTACCACAAAGCACATAACCATACTGCTTATCAGCATAAGCGGCGCTCTGACTGCTATTCTTATTATCATCTGATATGCGTTCTGTACGTTTGTAACGTCAGTCGTCATACGGGTTACAAGTCCTGCTGTGCTGAACTTGTCGATGTTTGAGAATGAGAAGCGCTGTATGTTGCGGTACATTGCTTCTCTGACGTTGCAGGCAAAGCCTGTAGACGCACTTGCGGCATATTTACCTGCCATCATACCTGCAAACAGGCTTATAATAGCAAAAACTATCATAAGTGCACCATATAATACAATTTTGTTCATATCACCCTTCTCTACGCCATCATCGATCAGCAACGCCATTACAAAGGGAATTATGACCTCCATAACGACCTCAAGTGCCGAATATACGGGAGCTAAGATAGAGTCTTTCTTGTATTGTTTTACTTGTCTTAAAAGCTCTTTCACTTAATCCGTCATCCTTTCCATTTTCAGTTTTTCTGTATTCATATTACTTATATTGTTCAGCAGCTTTTTCTGAAGCCGCATAAACTCTGACATTTCATCTTCCGTAAAAGTGCGGAATGCTTCTTGCTCTGTATTTCTCATATGCTGTGATATCAGCATGGCGACTTTTCTGCCTTTTTCGGTTACGGCAAGATTTTTATAACGCTCATCACTTTCGCAACCGGTACAACAGATGTATCCCGATTTTCTCAGCTTCTTTATAAGTGCAGACACAGATGGTTTTGATATACACAGGTGCTTGTGAAGATCTGCAGCGAATATTTCTCTGTCGGGGCAATTTGCAATGTACATAAGTACTCTGCCCTGTGCCGCTGTTATATCAATATTTGCGAAAATCGCATTCAGACTGTTCTCGATGCGCTGATTTATTGTCTTGTTGTCGATCATCATTGACTGGATTTCGGTTTCAGTCATAACAGTTAACCTCCTTATCAGTAACGTACTAACAGTTTAGATCCTTGATAATAATACACCAAAAAGTCTTGAATGTAAAATACAAATATGTTATAATCGATAAAGAATATTTATCGTTAATTAAAAAAGGAGCTTGTTATGAATACTACTCAGCTTGAATGCTTCCTTGCGGTTGCGGAAACACTTAACTTTTCCAAGGCGGCAGGAATGGTGAATATAAGCCAGCCGGCTGTCAGTCATCAGATCTCATCGCTTGAGGCGGAGCTTGGTGTAAGACTGTTTCTGAGAACTAACAAGAGCGTACAGCTTACCAAAGAGGGGCTGAGCTTTATCGGGGACGCGGAAACCATTTTCAGAACAGCTATGAACTCAATACACAGGCTGAGCACGAATGCAAGCGAGATAAAGCAGACATTGACAGTAGGTGTACATAATCAGACTGAGCTTGATGTTATAGTGCCGATACTTGAAATTATGGGAAAGATATATCCGGGCTTTGAACCGGAAATTATTATGATGCCGTTCAAATCGCTTGATAATATGCTTGAAGAAAACAAGGTACAGCTGATTATCGCCATCAAGTCAGATGATGAAACACCTAAGGCGGAGTGCTTCACGACACTGGTTCAATGCCCTGTCATGCTTATTTGCCGCAATGATGATATTCTTGCAAAAAAGCAGACTATAAACATCGAAGATATAAACGGCAGACGTGTTATACTTATAAAGAGGCACAAATGTCCCGATGCGGCAATGGAAGGGTATATGAAGCTCGGTATGCCGAATAACAGCAACGTACTGCTTGCGGACGGCTGTGAGGCAGCATTTGCAATGGCAAAGGCAGGACTCGGTATCACAGCTTTCCCGATGATTCCGTATATGTATGACGATAAGCTGGAATACATACCCATCGGAGGACTGCCGCCGGTAACGCTCGGTATTTACTCGAAAAAGCTATTAAAAGGCGAACCCGCATTTGAATTTGTACTTAATGCAAAGAAATTTTATAAAAATTATGCAAACCCTATTGACAAAACAAATAACGTGTGATAAACTATAAGCAGTTAGCAAAGGCTAACGCGGTTATCATACAGCAACTCGATATTATAAACGGCAGTTTGCCGTTTATTTAAACGGATATGGTTAGTTTAGCCTAACGCGGTAATATGCAACAGAAAGGATATAATATATGAGCGTAGTAATAATCGGCGGTAACGAGCGAATGGAAACCCGTTACGCAGACATATGCAAGGCTTACGGCTATGACAAGGCTAAGGTATTTGTCAAGGAAAACAGCTCTCTTAAAAAGAAAGTCGGCACTCCCGATCTGCTGATACTGTTTACAAATACAGTATCGCACAAAATGATGCTGAGTGCAACGCAGGAGGCAAAGCGCAACAGTGTTCCCGTGGCAAGAGTTCACTCAAGCAGTGTTGTAGCACTGTCACAGCTTTTAGCCGAAAGAAGCGCGGCAGTATGAAAGGGTGCTGTTTTGAGCAGTATCTGATCGACAACTGCTCCCCTACTCTTGCATCTCTTAAAACCGCTAACCTGTTCAATTGCAGATTTGGTGATGTAAGCGAGCTTGAGAATGCGGTCAGCCGCTGGAACAAGGAGCTGTCCGTCAAGGGCATCAGCGTAACAGTACTGAGAAGACGTGAAAACACGGCACTGATATATGTATACAGAACGGAAAAGCTTGCGGAAGATTTCAGTCGTCCAGGTGTAGCGCGCTTTATGAAGCGTCACGGTTATGAGAATACCAATATCGGATACTGCATTGACATTCTCAGGGAAAAGCTTATGAACAGTGAGGATTTTCCGCACGAGATAGGGATATTCTTAGGATATCCGCTTGGGGACGTTATAGGCTTTATCGATAATGCAGGCAAGAACAGTCGGTGCACAGGCTGTTGGAAAGTTTACTGCAATGAGTGCGAGGCTATGCGCACCTTTGCGAGATTTGACAAGTGCAGAGCTGTCTACCAAAAGATGTGGGCAAAAGGCAGGAGTATCGTGCAGCTAACAGTTGCATAATATAAAGAACATTTATGAAAGGATTTTTTATTATGAAAACAGCAGTAGTATATTGGAGCGGAACAGGCAACACCGAGGCTATGGCAGGCTCAGTTGCAGAGGGCGCAAAGAGCGCAGGCGCAGAGGTAAGCGTATTCACAGCGGCTGACTTCTCAGCAGATATGGTAGATCAGTTTGATTCTATCGCTTTCGGTTGTCCTTCAATGGGTAGCGAACAGCTTGAGGACAGCGAGTTTGAGCCTATGTTCAACGCTTGTGAAGCAAAGCTTTCAGGCAAGAAGGTAGGACTATTCGGTTCTTACGGCTGGGGCGACGGCGAATGGATGAGAAACTGGGAGGAACAGTGCATCGCTGACGGCGCAATTATGGCAGGCGAATGTGTTATCTGCAACGAAGCTCCCGATGACACAGCAACCGAGCAGTGCGTTGAGCTCGGTAAGGCGCTTGCATCATAAATTCAGAATACAACTTAAAGATAAACAAACATACTCCGTAAAACACCGCAGAGGAAATGCTCTGCGGTGTTCCCTTTCCCCCTTGACAATCATTCTCCTCTGTGCTAAAATAATACCATACAGAAAAGCTATGACAAGAAACAGTAGATAAATCTGCGTCACAGAGAAAGAGCGGTTGGTGAAAGCTCCCGACAAGGTTTTATCGAACCCGTCTTTGAGCTGTACACGATGAGTGTTACCGGTTTCTCCCGTTACAGAGATACAAGTGCGGTTATACCGAATTTAGGTGGTACCACGGAACAATGTTTCGCCCTAAGCAAATTTAATGCTTCGGGCTTTTTTTATGCCCGAAATTCAGGAGGACAACATAATGAAGCTTGAAAAACTGGTCGGCGACCGTTTTAAGGAAAGACCCTCGGACTGTCAGATTGACAGCCACGCAATTATGGTGAGAGGCGGCTATATCAAGTATATGGCTAACGGCATCTTCTCGTCATACGCACCCACAAAGAGGATAACAAAGAAGATTGAACAGATCATCAGAGAAGAAATGGACAAGATAGACGGACAGGAAGTACAGTTTCCTGTTGTTATGCCCGCTTCACTCTGGCAGGAGTCAGGCAGATACGAAAGCATCGGCAGTGAGCTGTTACGTTTTACAGACCGTAACAGAATGCCTATGGTACTCGGTATGACACACGAGGAAGCCGCTGTACATCTTGTGCGTGAATACGGCAAGAGCTACACAAAGTATCCTTTCATGATTTATCAGATACAGACAAAGTTCCGTGATGAAGCACGTCCGAGAGGTGGTCTTATCAGAGTCCGTGAGTTCACTATGAAGGACGCTTACTCATTCCACACATCTCAGGAAGATCTTGAGCAGTATTACGATAAGTGCCACAAGGCTTATGAAAACATATTCAGACGCGCAGGCGTTCCCGAGGTAATCTCGGTCAAGTCCGATTCAGGTATGATGGGCGGCAGTATTTCGCACGAATTCATGCTCCTTACACCCGTAGGCGAGGATACAATAGCAAGCTGTCACGAATGTGGTTTCAATGCGAATATGGAAGCCGCAGGCAGCATTATCGAGAACACTAGAGATGAAGTTTCCGCACCTATGGAGCTTGTTCATACTCCGAATATCCATACAATCGAAGAAATATGCGGCTTTTTGCATACTCCCAAGGAAAAGAGCTGTAAGGCTGTCGTATATCAGAGAAACGCAGACGACAGCTATGTTGTTGTATTCACTAGAGGCGACATTGACGTAAACGAAACAAAACTCCGTAACTTCTTAGGCTGTGAGATCCACCCCGCTGTGATCACAGAAGAATGTGGTCTTAACGCAGGATATATAGGACCTGTCGGTCTTCCCGAAAATATGACTGTTCTGTTTGATACCTCACTTCAGAATACAAACAACCTTTCTTGCGGTGCAAATAAGGAAGAATACCATTACACAGGTCTTGACATCGACCGTGACTGCGGCAATGTAGAATATCACGACTTTGCAAAGATCCTTGACGGCGGCATCTGCCCCAACTGCCACAAGCACTCAATTTCTATTTCAAGAGGTATTGAGGTCGGCAACATATTCCAGCTCGGTACAAAGTACACAAAGACTATGGGTATGACTTACCTTGACAGCAACGGCGAGGAAAAGACTCCTATTATGGGCTGTTACGGTATCGGTGTCGGCAGACTTGCGGCTTCGGTATGCGAGGCGCACCACGATGATTACGGTCCCATCTGGCCTATGCCTATTGCACCTTGGCAGGTTCATATCTGCGCTGTACGTTCAGATGACGCAGATGTTAAGGCTTGCGCGGACAAGCTGTATAACACCTTGCAGAACGCAGGCACTGAGGTTATCTATGACGACAGACAGGTAAGCGCAGGCGTTATGTTCTCAGACGCAGACCTTCTCGGTGTACCGCTGAGAGTTGTTGTAAGTCCCAGAAACCTGAAGGACAACTGCTGTGAGATTTCCGCAAGGGATAAGAGCTTCTCATATAAAGTTCCGGTTGAAGAAACCGCAGACAAGGTTCAGGAGCTTATCAAGGAGCTTATGGCTAAGTTCAACGACTGAGCATATTAAACGACGGCTTAAGGGCAGTGCTTTGCGGCACTGCCCTTTTAAAATGTTTCCGCTAAAACTTATAGTACACAAATTACCACAGGAGCTTAATATCACCATATTGTCCTTTTTATCGTACACATCATATGATATTATATAAGTAACGAAAAACGCTGAAGCAACACCGGAGAAAAGGAGAAAAATATGTCATTCATAGTTTTATTTATCGGCCTGATTATATATGGAATATGGAAAAATTGCGAACCGCAGATTCCCGCATCATATCACAACAACTGGAAGCTTGAGCAGGAGGACTCGTGGAAAGTCAGCACAGGACAGATGACACGCAGACAGTTTATGAAAAATATCAATAACGGAAAATATCGATAATGTTTGCTCATCGGCATAAAGTCAGCCCTCGTCTGAAATTCGGACGAGGGCTGTACTTTAGCTTTCTGTCTTTTTTATTCCGAAAAACAGTCTTAGAAAACCCGCCAGTATTCTCGGTGTTTTGCAAACTACGATTTTCATAATATGTACCTCTCTTTCAGCAGAAAAATAACAGCCATACTCCGAGCGCAATAAGCAGCAGGGACAGTATGACAAGCAGTGTTTCAGCCGACATACAGGTAACGCAGATAAGAATACCCGCAAGACCGAGTATGAAAGCAGGAAATTTTGACCGTCCCGGTCTGCGCCTTCTCATCATAAACAATACCTCCCGTCGGCTAAAGTTACTACACTTTATTCCGTCGGGAGGTATTTTGTTACTTATCTTTTTACAGTCATTACAACTGCCAGTCCGCTTTTTATCTCTACAGTACAATCTGTGTCAGCAATAAACTCATTGCTGACACCTATCGGAAAGCTGCGCTCCATAACATAATCTTTTAGCGGATACTCTGCCCCGGTAATGGATACGGTTGCTTTATCGCTTACAGCAAACACCGACAGATATCTTGACAAATCGGGTAGCAATGTTATCTTCTCATCTTCAAGAATGTAAACATCTGTCGTGTCGCCTTTTATGAATGCATTTGCTCCATGCTCACGTATAAAAAGCAGTGTTGCGATATTCGCAAGCGTATGGTCGGTTCTTCCGCCACAGGCGCTGACAAGCGCTATGCTGTCGTATCCTCTGCTAAGTGCAATTCTTACGGCAAGCATAGTGTCGGTATCATCCTTATGCGTCGACGAACGCAGTATTTCGATATTCTGCGGTAGCTTGCTTTCTATGCTGTCAAAGTCCCCGAGAACAAGGTCGGGCGTAATTCCGGCGGCAAATGCCTTGTCATAGCCACTGTCCGCACATATAACAAATGTATCCTTCGGTATCCTTACGGTTTTGCACGGTTCAGGCCCGCCGCATATAATATAACAGGTTTTCATTACTTATTCTTAAACTCCCATTCATTGAGTTTATCCGCTTCCTCGCACATCCTTGCATAGCTGTCATAGCGGGACTGCTCTATTTTACCCTCGCACAGTGCTTCGGTTACGGCACAGCCGCTCTCTTTAAGATGAACACAATCTCTGAAACGGCATTTGCCGAGATATTCTGCAAATTCCCTGAAAGAATATTGCAGTTCATTTTTCGGAATAAATCCATAGCGGCTTACCTCTACCGTTGAAAAGCCGGGTGTATCGGCAATATAGCCGCCGTCAAGCCGGAACAGCTCAACCTGCCTTGTTGTGTGCCGTCCTCTGCCAAGTTTTTTGCTGATATCGCCTATGCTCCTTTCAAGTCCCGGGAACAGATGATTCATCAGGCTGGACTTTCCGACACCGGAGTTTCCGATAAGCGCGGAAAGCTTGCCTCGGATATACTCTTTTATCTCATCTATTCCGTTTCCGGTACTGTTATCCATATAGAATACTTTAAATCCGCAATTACGATAAATCGAAGCAAAATCTTCACAGTCACATATGTCCTGCTTTGTTATCACAATAACCGGCTCTATATGCTTACTTTCAAATATGGATATCAGTTTGTCCGTTACAAGTGTGTTAGGTGCAGGATCAACAGCCGATGTTACAAGCAATGCACAGTCAAGGTTTGCTAGCGGCGGGCGGATTATATGATTTTTGCGCTGCTTTATCTCCGTGATAAGCGGAACGGCACTTTCCTCTACGCATACAACTACATTATCGCCTGCGCATGGCGATATTTTTTCTTTTCTGAATACTCCCCTTGCATTACAACATAAAACGCCGTCGGAGACATCTACATAGTAGTTGCCGCCGACAGCCTTTGTTATAATGCCTTCAAATTTATGTTTATCCAAAGGCAGACCTCATATTATTCAGTTACATCAACGCTTGAAATATCTTCAGATGATGGCTCATCTGCCGATGCCGGAGCATCCGTTGAAGAAGCATCCGATGAACTGTCATCTGTAGCCGGTTCACTTGCTTTGAGTATATTGAACAGACCCTGATTGTAGGATTTAAGAATCTGCTTTGCCTCGCCTGAAGTAAAGTCGACCTGGATCTCCGCAAGAGTACCTGAAAGCTCTTCATCCTTGATATTTGTAATCCTGATAATATAGTCCTTTGTTTCGTTGCTCATACCGGATACATCAAATGTGATTGTTTTTCCGGCAGCAAGCGACATATCCTTTGTTTCGCTGTCCTTTACTACATTACCGTCAGTATCTGTATAGGTAAATACAAATGTACCCGTGTTAACAGCAGATGACGGAAGATCAAGTGAAACAGTGCCGTTTACGGCTACAGCAGGAACAGACGAAGGCTCTTCCGGTATCGTTGTTTCCGGCTCCTTATACTTAAGCTCTTTGAATAAATCCTTGTTATAATTTGCTATATCGGGCTCTGTATCTTCATTCTTAAAGTCAACGTTTATTTCTGCAAGAACGCCGCTGAGTGATGTGTCTGCAACGTTAGTGATCTTTATCGTGTATGTTGTAGGCTCTGAACCGCTTACCTCAAATGTGATCGTCTTGCCTGCATTTACAGCCATATCACGTTCTTCTTCCTTGAACGATACACCGTCCTTGAAGTACTCAAACTTGAATGTACCTGTATCGGTTACGTCTGAGGGCAGGTCGAGCGAAACCTCGGTCTTGATGCTTACAGCCTTACCGTCGCAGACAGTTACCTCTATCTCAGTATCTTCGTTGACTACAGAGTTAGCGTCTATGCTCTGCTTTATTACTTCGCCTTCCTTGTACTCATTGCTTGAGCCGGATACTTCCTTGAGCTTGAGGTTCTTGTCCTCGGCCTCCTTGCGGGCTTTTTCAATTGTCATACCGATAAACTTAGGTACATTTACCGCCTTTACAAGCTTACCGTTACTTACATATACCTTTACTACCGTACCCTGAGATACCTCAGAATGTGCGGCCGGCTCTGTCTTTATAACAATATCCTTTGCAACTTCATCATCATTGATGTAAACCAGTTTTGGTTTAAGTCCCTTTTTCTCCAGCTTTATCTGTGCATCCTGAGCAGAAAGGTTTGCATAATCATCAACCTCTACCTTCTGTGGACCGTTACTGATAACTATGTTGACTATTGTGCTCTTCTTTATAGTTCTTCCTGCGGGAGTTTTCTGATCCATTACTTCGTTTTCCTTGTAATCGGTAGAATACTGTCTGTCGATATCAAGATTAAGATCGGGATATTTCTCCTTTACGTCATCTAGTGTCATACCGATGATGTTAGGCATGGTCATTTCATCTGTTGTACCACTGGTAGTTCCAAGGTTTTTCGTAACGATCGAGAATATCAGCCATGCGGTCATTATTACGAAAACAGACGCTACTGCAAAAAGTATAGGTAAAAGCGGCGAACGTCTTTCTTCTACCTCTTCATCATCTTCATCATCGTCGTACAGATCGTTATCCTCTTCCTCTTCGCTTTCGGATAGTGTATCATTTGCCGCATTCTGCTCGGGAGCATTGGGATCGGACACTTTATCAAAGTACTTTGTTGAACCGTCAGCCGAGAAGTATTTGTATTCAAACACTATGCTGGGGTCTTTCTTGAACTCTTCTATATCGTTTATCATCTCGCCTGCGGTCTGATAACGCATTGAGGGCTCTTTCTGCATAGCCTTGAGCGTGATCTCTTCAAGTCCCTCCGGGATAGAAGAATTTATCTCGCGCGGCGGCTTAGGCGGAGTCTGCATATGCTGGAGCGCGATAGCTACAGGTGTTTCACCGTCAAAAGGCTTCTGACCTGTCAGCATTTCATAGAGCATTACGCCTACAGAATAGATATCGCTCTTTTCATCGGTCATCTCGCCTCTTGCCTGCTCAGGGCTGATATAGTGAACAGAACCGATAGCCTTTTCCGATAACGTCTTGTCGGTTTCCCGGTTAAAACGTGCTATACCGAAATCCATGACTTTTATTGTACCGTCAGGAAGCATCATAACATTCTGCGACTTGATGTCACGGTGAACTATACCTCTGTCATGAGCGTGCTGTAAAGCTCTTAATATCTGTACGGTAAAATATACCGCATCTTTCCATTTGAGAACGCCCTGAAGCTTGATGTACTCTGCAAGAGATATTCCGTCTATGTACTCCATTACGATAAACTGTATCTGCTCATTGAAGCCGACATCGTATATCTTTACAATGTTCGGGTGTGAAAGCAGAGCTATCGCCTTGGATTCGTTTCTGAAACGTCTGAGAAAGTCCTCGCTGCCTGCAAATTCGTTCTTCAAGATCTTTACGGCAACTATTCTGTCCTCGGTAATATCCCTCGCCTTGTAGATATCAGCCATTCCACCCGTTCCGATAAGCTCAAGCAGCTCATAACGACCGTCAAGGCGTCTGCCTATCATATTGTCCATATTGTTATCCATAAAATCCACCGTTTCTCCGTATCAGTTTAATGTGCGACCCATACGGTAAGTCGTTTTATATTGAAACCACGGCTACGGTCACGTTGTCGCGTCCGCCGTGTTTATTGACATAATCTATAAGCTGATCACAGCACTTAGCAACAGGAGAAGCTGCTATTACGTTAGCTATCTCAGTATCCTCGGCATAGGAGCTCAGTCCGTCCGAGCAGAAAAGAAGCATATCGTCCTTTTTAACATCAAGCTCAAAATAATCGGGAGTAATAAAAGGTTGAGCTCCGACTGCCTTTGTAATTCGGTTTCTGTCGGGATGCGTTTTACTCTCCTCGTAAGTAATTATGCCTTTTTCTACAAGCTTTCTGATATATGTATGATCCTTTGTGACCTGCTGCATATTATCGTCAAAGAAAAAATAACACCTGCTGTCACCGACATTGATAATATAAGCCCTTTCATTGAAGATGATCCCGGCTACACAGGTAGTTCCCATTCCCGCTTTATCGGGATCTGCCTTTGCCATATCATATACCACACTGTTTGCCGCAGTAACAGATGTTATAAGCAGATTTCTTATCTGGTTTCGGGTTATGTCCTTTCTGAACCCCTTTATCAGTCTGTCCTTGATAAAGTCAACTGTAGTCAGACTGGCATAGCCGCCGGCATTCTGTCCTCCCATTCCGTCACACAGAATTACAGCGACAGCATCGTTTGCAAGTTCGCCTATCCAATAGTTATCCTGATTTTCTTCACGACAATTACCGATATCGGTCTTTGCGTAAGCTTTCATATATAATAGTTCTCCCTTGATATCACTTTACTTGTTATCCCGTCTTAATTGTCCGCAGGCGGCGCTTATATCCGCACCGAGCGTCCTTCTGACAGTAGCGTTAAGTCCGCCGTCGATCAGCATCTGTCTGAACTTTTCTACAGAAGCACTGCGTCTGAATACGCCTTCTTTGATTTCGTTTACCGGAATAAGATTGACATGACAGTTCTGCCCCTTAAGCAGCTTAAGAAGCTCATCTGCCGACTTGCGTGTGTCATTCACGCCGTCTATCAATGCAAACTCATAACTTATCCTGCGTCCTGTAGTATTGAAGTAATACTTGCACGCTTTCATAAGTTCTTCTATTGAAAATCTGTTGTTTACGGGCATAACCGAGCTTCTCAGCTCGTTTGTCGGTGCATGGAGAGAAACGGAAAGCGTAATGCCGAGCTTCATATCCGCAAGCTCATATATCCTGTCTACAAGCCCGCAGGTCGACACAGAAACATGACGAAGACTCATATCATCCTTTGCCGATAAAAGCTTCAGAAACTTTACAACGTTGTCAAAGTTGTCAAGCGGCTCACCTATTCCCATAAGCACCACATGATTTATCTTGCGTCCGCTGTCCTTTTCACTTTCGTAGATCTGCAAAAGCATCTCGCTCGGAAGCAGGTTTCGTACAAATCCCGCCTTTGTAGACGCACAGAACTTACAGCCCATTTTACAGCCGACCTGAGTTGAAATACATATGCTGTTTCCGTGCTTATATTCCATAAGCACGGTTTCAACTTTTTCTCCGTCAGACAAACCATAAAGATATTTTACCGTATTATCTATGTTAGATACAAGTCTTTTTTGAATTTTTAGTGAGTTTATCCAAAAAATATTGTTGAGCTTTTCTCTGAGTTGTGCAGATAGATTGGTCATTTTGCTAAAATCTTCTACTTTAGCGTTATGTAGCCAGTCATATATCTGTTTAGCTCTGAATTTCTTTTCGCCTATATCGAGTATTTTTTCTTCCAGTTCTTCTTGTGAGAGCGAAAGAATATCGATTTTTTCCATATGATGTATGTCACTTCACCTTTCTGAGAGTTGCCGTGAAGAAGCCGTCACCGTTTATATCGCATGGTAGCATCGTTCTTTTATAGCTTTCTTCAAGACCTTTTACGCCAAGAGGAATTACAACCGGGACAAAGTCACAGTGTTCCGCCAAAAATTCATCGACAATGTCGTCATTCTCCGCTTTACTTACGGTGCAGGTCGAATATATCAACGTTCCGCCCGGCTTTACATATTCTGCGGCATTATTTATTATTTTTCTCTGAGTATCCGGAAGCGTTTCAAGTAATTTCATAGGCTTATACTTTATCTCGGGTTTCCTTCTGATCACTCCAAGCCCGGAGCACGGCACATCACAAATGACCTTGTCCGCTTTCGGTATGTCGGGATTAAATTTAGTAGCATCATTTTCAGCGGCTGTGATTATGGTAAGTCCGAGCCTCTTTGCGGTATTGGCAATAACCGAAACCTTGCCGTCATACAGATCATAGCTGTAAATCCTGCCCCTGTCGTTCATCATTTCTGCACATGTAAATGTTTTTCCGCCGGGTGCACTGCAAAGATCCACTACTGTTTCGTTAAATACCGGAGCGGCTATTTTACAGCATATCTGTGAAGAAATATCCTGTATATGGAGCATTCCCTTTTTATGTGCAACGCTCTGCTCTATCCCCTTAGTGGCGGAAAGCTCGATACAATTTTCTATAAGCATATTCTTTACTGCCGTTATGCCGTCTTTTGCAAGCTCCGATATCACATCGTCAACAGAATATCTGACCGTATTAACTCTGGCGTACATCGGAGGTCTGCCGAAGCCTGAATGTATCATCTGCATCGCCCTTTGCTCGCCAAGCTCGTTTTTCCACTTTTTTATAAGCCATTTGGGACAGGAATATTCTATAGACAGCTTAGCCTCGTCTTTGAGATTGCCGTAATCTATCTGCTTTTCATTGCGCAGAAAGCTACGCAGTATTGCGTTTACATAGCCTTTTGCGCGTGTGCATCTGCAATATTCACATAATTCAACCGACTCGTTTACAGCCGCACTGTCCGGGACAGAATTCATAAACAACAGCTGATAAAACCCCATACGGAGTATTTCGACTACCGCTGTTTTGATTTTATCAAATTCTATGCCCGAGTAGTAGCGTATAAGATAGTCGAGCGTCATTCTGCGTTCCAGCACTCCATAAAACAGCGCCGCAGAAAACGCCTTATCACGCTTATCAACATCACTTGATGTAAATGCGTGATCAAGTATTATATTCGAGTATGCACCCTGCGTATCCATACGGATAAGCAGGTCGAGTGTTATCTGTCTGGCAGTTTTCATTCATCTCTCCAAATCAATCTCTTCTTGAACTTGCTATAAGTCTTAACAGCTGTAACAGTGCTACAGCAAGTGACGCTACATAGGTCATAGCAGCAGCTGTAAGCGTTTTCTTTGCGCCTTTGTACTCTTCAGCGAACAGTATGCCCTGATCCTTGATAGTAGCAAGCGCTCTTCTGCTTGCGTTGAACTCAACAGGAAGCGTTATAAGCTGGAACAGCACTATTGCGGCAAAAAGTCCGATGCCTACGCCTCTGAGCAGTGAGATATTGAAAACTATACCGAGTATGAAAAACAGTATCCACGCCGATGACCCGAACTGAGCCACAGGCAGTATCGCCATTCGTATCTTTATAGGCGTATAATTCTTGGCGTACTGGATCGCATGACCGACCTCATGAGCCGCAACACCTATAGCGCCTACAGAAATGCTGTCGTAAACCGGCGCAGAAAGTGCTACTGTATTTGTCCTCGGGTCGTAATGGTCGGTAAGCTCACCCGATACTCTTGTAACCTGTACATTATAAAGTCCGTTGCTGTCAAGGATCTGTCGTGCTATCGTTGCCGCCGACACTCCTCTTGAGCTCGGCATTCTGTTGTATTTTCTGAATGTGCTTTTAACATTGACCGAGGTAAATATAGAAAAGATAAAGGCTGCTATCAGCAGTAAATAAAGTAAAAATTCCGGCATATCCGTTCTCCTTTCCGCTTGACGCTATCAGTTCAATACAGTGTCACGCTGCAGCTTGTTGCCGTTCAGAAAGCTTGCGGTATTCATACGCTTTCCGCCCTCTCCCTGAACATCGGTAAATCTTATACATTTCTTATCGCCGCATACTACAGTGAGGTCATTTTCGTTCACTACAGTTCCGCACGGCTTGTCCGATGTTATATCGGTCAGTACCGCAAAATACACCTTAAGCCTTTTCTCTCCTATAAAAGTATACGCACAAGGTGACGGCGACATACCTCTTATAAAATTATATACATCAATTGCATTTTTCGAGAAGTCTATCCTGCACATTTCCTTTGAAATCATACCTGCATAGCAAGAAAGACTGTCGTCCTGAGGTACAGGCTTTATCGTACCCTCCTCGCAGGCCTTCAGTGTTTGCACGATAAGCTCTCCGCCTGTAGCCGCAAGGCTGTCGTGAAGCTCTCCACCGGTCATATCCGGAGCGATCTCAACCGTTCTGCTCATAAGCATATCACCTGTATCAAGCCCTTTTGCCATAAGCATTGTTGTGACACCGCTTTTAGTTTCACCGTCTATGATGCACTTCTGGATAGGTGCGGCACCTCTGTACTTCGGCAAAAGCGAGGCGTGTATGTTTATGCACTTATACTTAGGAAGTTCAAGAATGCTTTCCGGAAGAAGCTGACCGTAAGCCGCAACCACAATACAATCCGGGGCAAGCTCTTTCAGCAGTTCGAGCGACTTTTCCGCATCCTCTCCCTTTCTGAGCGAAAGCGGCTGATATACGGGGATACCGTACTTTTCGGCGCACTCCTTTACGGGAGGTGCCTGCATCTTCTTTCCTCTGTTCTTAGGCTTGTCGGGCTGAGTGAAAACAGCCATGACATTATGATGCTTGTGTAACTCCTCCAGTGCCGATACGGCAAAATCCGGAGTACCCATAAATACTATGTTCAAATGATTTCCCCCTTACTTTTTACGTTCCTCAAGCTGTTCGGAAGTCAGCAGTTCATCTGCCTTATCGGTAAACAGAATACCGCTCAGATGGTCGATTTCGTGACACAGAGCTATCGCTAAAAGCTCTGTACCCTCTATATCAAATTCTTTGCCGTATCTGTCCTGTGCCTTTACCTTTACCTTTGCGGGTCTGTCAACATATCCCCACATACCCGGCACTGAAAGACAGCCCTCAAGCTCGTGCTGTTTGCCTTTCATAGATGTGATAACAGGGTTTATAAGCTCGATTTTTCCGTGTTCGTCGCCTACATCTATGACCACAACTCTCCTCAGTACGCTTATCTGTGGTGCGGCAAGACCTACGCCGCTTGCCTCCTGCATGGTTTCATACATATCATCAAGCATCGTCCAAAGCTTATCATCGAAGACAGTAACGTCCTTGCATCTTTTTCTGAGCGACTCATCGCCGTCCTTAGCTATTATTCTCTTTGCCATTTCAAAAATCCTTTCTGTTGTTTATATGATCTCGCCGTTCATATCGGCGAAGAAGCTTACTTTATCAAGAGCCGGCGACTTATATGCATCAAGCAGAGTCGCCTGCATTACCGACCTGAACTCCTTATTGTTCTTGCATTTAATAATGATCCTGTAGCGGAACTTACCGTTTACTTTTGCAACGGAGCAGGCGGACGGACCGAGCACTCTTATCGGGATACCGTGACCCTCAAGATTTTGCATAAACAATTTTACAAAGCTGTCTGCGCCTTTTTTGCATATATGCTCTTCCGTTGCCGAAAGTCCTATCTCACATATATCGCAATACGGCGGGAAAAGAAGCGCTTTTCTTATCTCGCATTCCTGCCTGAAAAACTCATCGTAATTCTGGTCCGCCGCAAGATTGAGAACATAATGCTCCGGGGAGAATGTCTGCAAATATGCCCTTCCCTTTTTTGAACCTCTGCCGCATCTTCCGACCACCTGTGTTATAAGCGAAAATGTCTTTTCATAGCCGAGGTAATCCCCTGCATACAGCGATTTATCTATCATCAGAACACCGACAAGAGTCACATTCTCAAAGTCCAGTCCTTTAGCTATCATCTGAGTGCCGACCATAATGTCATATTCGCCGTTTTTGAACTTATCAAAATTCTTCTCATAGGAGAACTTGCTCATTGTTGTATCCGCGTCCATTCTGAGGACTCTTGCGGACGGAAACAAGGTTGAAATTTCATCTTCTATACGCTGTGTGCCTGTTCCCGAGCTGTAGATAAACTTTGAGCCGCAGGACTTGCACCTGCCGGTGAACTCTTCGGTATAGCCACAGTAGTGGCATATCATACAGTTGTTGACTTTGTGATAGGTAAGCGGAATATTGCAATTCGGGCACTTGTATACTTCACCGCATTTGATGCAGTTCATATAAGTGTTGTAACCTCTGCGGTTAAGCAGAAGTATTGTCTGCTCGCCCCTTTGGAGATTGTTTCTTATCTCGTCTGCAAGCGCCCTGCTGAAATTGGAACGGTTGCCCGTTTCGACCTCCACTTTCATATCCACAAGGTACACATCGGGGAGAACAGGCTGGCTGTAGCGCTTTTTCATCTCAAACAGCTTGTATCTGCCTATCGAAGCAAAGTATGCACTTTCAAGGCTGGGAGTTGCCGACGCTAATAGGAGCGTTGCGTTATGATAAAAGCACCTCTGCTTTGCTATGCTCCTTGCCTGATAGCGCGGGGATTTTTCGGACTTGTAGCTGTGCTCGCCTTCCTCATCGATAACGATTATACCGATGTTGTCGAGCGGTGCAAATACTGCACTTCTTGTACCTATAACTATCTTTGCCTCTCCCTTTTCGATGCGCTTGTACTCATCGGTTCGCTGACCGAGAGACAGGTTGCTGTGGATAACCGCAACATTGCTTCCGAACAGGTCGGTGAAGTTCCGCACCATCTGCGGGGTGAGCGATATTTCGGGGACGAGCATAAGCGCTGTCCTTCCCTGTTTTACCACCTTGTCGATGAGCTTTAAGAAGACGGTGGTCTTGCCGCTTCCGGTAACGCCTTTCAGCAATGCGCACTGTGGTTTGCCGCTGTCCATAAGTTGGTTCATACCATGGTATACTGCGGACTGTTCGTCCGACAGTGTTATATCGTCAATGCTCTTTACAGCCTTTGCTTCGGCTGTAAGCGAACGGGAAACTTCATTATCAAAGCATTCAACTATGCCGTTTTTTTCCATATTGTTTATAACGGCATTTGTTACAACGCAATTATAGCATACTTCTTTCACAGAAGCGGATACCGCTTCTTCCAGAAAATCGGCAACCTTTTTCTGCTTTGCGGTAAGGGGTTTTCCGCCATTGTCAGCATATTCACCGCTTTGGAAGCTTTCAGTCAGCCTGACGTTCTTCTCGGTTTCACTGCCTACTCTCTGCTTTATGATGTCAAGAGAAGCCAGCACCGACTTTTCACAAAGCTGCTTTACGAGCTTCTTCTGCTGTTCGTCAAAGCCGTAATCTATCATATCATTCAGCTCTCGGTCGCTTTTACAGCCGAGGAGCATTGCGGATACCGCCTGCTCGGCAGGCTCAAGAGAAAAGCTGTCGGGAGCTTTTCTGAAATCGTCACTGAGGGTATATCTCTGTGATATGTTCAGCGCCATACCTCCGGGGAGGATAGTTTTTACAGCGTCAAAATAGGTGCAGAATGTGTTATCCTTAAGCCAGCGCATCAAATGTATAGCTTCGTCACCGAGTATCACTCCGTCATTTATAACACAGTATACCTCTTTAAGTCTGCTGTAATCTGCGCTTTGCTTAAAGCCTGTAACTAATCCGACACGCTTTTTGCCGCCTTTGCCGAACGGAACTATTACGCGCTGACCGATTTTGACTGTTGCTCCCTGCGGCAGATAATAATCAAACTCGTTATCAAAGCTATACAGCGCCTTGTCGACAACTACCGATACAATAGCTTTATCAAGGCTGTCACTCATTATGACTTCTTTATTTCTTCAAGAAGCGCAAGCGAACGCTTTGTATTCATCTTCTCTGCAAGAATAACGGTATTAACATCATCTACCGCCTTTTCAAGCTCGCCGTTTACAACGAGGTAATCGAATTTATCTGCAAATTGAAGCTCATTTCTTGCCTGAGCTATTCTTGCGGCGATCGTTTCTTCGGTTTCTGTGCCTCTTTTTCTCAGTCTTCTGTCAAGCTCGCTCATCGAGGGCGGGAGTATGAAGATAAGTACGCATTCGGGGAATATCTTTTTGATATTCATTGCTCCCTCAACTTCTATCTTGAGTATTACGTCCTTGCCCTGTTCAAGCATATCGGTCACGGCTTTTTTGGGTGTGCCGTAATAGTTGCCGCAGTACTGCGTATATTCGAGGACTTCGCCGTTTGCGATCATCTTTTCAAATGCTTCTACAGTCGTGAAATGATAGCTGACGCCGTTGATCTCACCCTCGCGCATTGCTCTTGTGGTAGCGGATACAGACTGAGTAAGATTTGCGTTCTTCTTATAAAGCTGTTCAAGTATCGTATCCTTTCCGCAACCGGACGGTGCGGAAATAACTATAGGTAATCCTTTATTCATTTTCGTTCTCTCCCTTTTTATCTGTAGTAATGTCTGTGAAATGTGATATATCAAGCGCCGACAGAACTACATGATTGCTGTCGGTTATTATGACCGTTTTGGTCTTTTTGCCACAAGTCGCATCTATAGCGGTATTGTTATCCTTTGCCGCCGATATGATACGCTTTACCGGTGCGGCATCGGCACTCACAGCAGCTATTACCCTGTCGGAATTAACAGTGTTGCCGTAGCCTATATTTATAAGCTTCATACGTTCTCCTTTTCGCTTTAAATCATAGTTTGTTATTATATCACCCTTATGTGATGATTATAAGAAAATCAGACAAGTTTTGATGCTAAAAGCGGCGAATAGTGATTTCTGAATTCTTCAAATGTTCCCTCTTCGATTGCCGCTCTTATCTTTTCCATAAGCGTATTGTAGAAGTACAAATTATGCTGTACGGCAAGTCTTCCGCCGAGCATTTCTCCCGACTTGAAAAGGTGTCGTATATACGCTCTTGAGAAATTGCGGCAGGTAGGACAGTCACATTCGGGGTCTATCGGTAACGAATCGGTTTCAAAGCACTGATTTGTAACGTGGGTGATACCGTTCCATGTGAACACGGTAGCGTGACGTGCATTTCTGCTCGGCATAACACAGTCGAACATATCAACGCCTCTGTACACAGCTTCAATTATATTTGACGGAGTGCCGACACCCATAAGATAACGTGGCTTGTCTGTCGGAGCGTGGGGGATAACGGTTTCGATTATCCTGTACATAACGTCTGTAGGCTCGCCTACGGCAAGTCCGCCGATAGCCACACCGTCAACATTCATATTTGCAATGGTTTTCATATGCTCGGCTCTTATATCGTCATAAGTTCCGCCCTGATTTATCGCAAACAGCATCTGTTGTCTGTTTATCGTTTCGGGCAGAGAATTGAGTCTTGCCATTTCGTCAATGCAACGCTGAAGCCATCTTGTTGTTCTGTCGACCGACTTCTTTACATAATCATACGGCGAGGGATTTTCTATACATTCGTCAAATGCCATAGCTATAGTTGACGCTAAGTGCGACTGTATCCGCATACTTTCTTCGGGACCCATAAAAATACGTCTGCCGTCAACGTGGGAGTTGAAATATACTCCCTCTTCCTTTATCTTTCTGAGCTTTGCAAGCGAGAACACCTGAAATCCGCCGCTGTCGGTAAGTATCGGTCTGTCCCAGTTCATAAACTTGTGAAGTCCGCCCATTTTATATATTATATCATCTCCCGGACGAACGTGAAGATGATAGGTGTTGCAAAGCTCCACCTGACACTTGAGGTCTTTGAGGTCAAGCGATGATATACCGCCCTTGATCGCCGCAGAAGTGCCGACATTCATAAAAAACGGCGACTGTATCACACCGTGAGGGGTGTGAAATTCTCCTCGTCTTGCTGCTCCGTCTGTTTTCAGTACTTTAAACATATTTCTCCTTAAATACGGCAACGCAGTCAAGTGGTATCATTCCTACTTCTCCGCTTTGTGCTATGCCGTAGCAGTATTTTTCATTATTATAATAAACACAGAATGTTTCGCCTTTATCAACGGACAAAAAAGCATCAAGATTTGACCAGCCGTGATAATGTCCGTCACCCCATTGGGCGATATAGTTTTCAAGTATAAGTCCGCTGTTGCCGCTGTGCTTATCACGCACCGACACCAGTCCGTCTGACTTGCCGAGTATTTCAAGGTCGCTCTTTTCATAATCAAGATAAGAATAATGCCGAGCGGCTGTATAATCCTTGATGACCGTACATTTTTCACACGGCTCGGACGGCTCGAATACATTGTCATAGCTGTAGCTTTCTCCGTCCTTAGTTATTATAAAAGCATTTATCTGTCCTGCCGATTTTACCGAACAGCCGCCATCGATATCAATGATCTTTTTATCATTGTCGATTATAGGCAGATTGGTGTTTTTTCCTCTTGCGAAATTATAGGTCGGGAAATGACCGACAACAACATATTTATCAAGAGCGTGACCGCTTCTTATCCACCACGGTGCGCACAGGACAAACTGCTCTGAGCTGTTTTCCCAATCGGGACGATTTTCGACTCCCGCATGGACAAAGATGTACTTTTCTGTTTCTATAGCAAGCGGAAGCTCTGTTATAAAAGACAGTTCCCCGTCGAATTTCTCGTTCACAGCATTACGCTTGTTATCAAAATCTGTCGTGAAATCGGTAATACCGATACTCTCTGCCATTTGCATATAAGCGTTTACAGGGCGGTATGTAAGCCTTTCGAGAAACTTTTCCTTTTCATCGTCAAACGCCATACGCGATACCATAGTATCATTGTTACCCTTGATACATACGCATTTTTTGTCGCGGGATAATTTTTGTATAAAGTGCAGTGTTTCGATATTTTGCCTGCCCTTTTCCAGAATATCACCGAGAATGAACAGATAGTCGCTTTCATTATTGTAGTCGCACTTACGCAAAAGCTTCGCAAACTCATCATAATGTGCGTGTATATCACTGACGCAAATTATCCGGCACTTTTCAGGCAGATCTATTTTCCTTATGTTGATCATATTATCATCATACTGTCGCCGAAGCTGAAGAAACGATATTTCTCCTGTATCGCAACATTATAAGCGTTGAGCGTCTTTTCCCTGCCTAAGAATGCGCTTACAAGCATTATAAGCGTACTTTCGGGAAGGTGGAAATTTGTTATCAGTCCGTCTATAGCCTTGAACTCATAGCCGGGGTAAATGAATATTCCCGTATCGTGCGAGCAGGCTTTTATCTCGCCGTTCGGGTCAAGCGATGCGGCAGATTCAAGTGTACGACAGCTTGTTGTGCCGACTGAAATAACGCGTCCTCCGCGTTCTCTGCAAGCCTTTATCTTATCGGCTGTTTCCTGCGGTATCGAGTAATGCTCAACGTGCATCTTATGGTCAAGTATGTTGTCCTCTTTTACAGGACGGAAAGTACCAAGTCCGACGTGGAGCGTTACAAATGCCGTATCAACGCCTTTTTCGCTAAGCTTTGTAAACACGTTTTCAGTAAAATGAAGACCTGCTGTCGGTGCGGCGGCAGAGCCTACCTCGTGGGAATAGATGGTGTTGTATCTGTCCTTATCTTTTAGCTTTTCTGTGATATAAGGAGGGAGAGGCATCTGGCCTATACGGTCAAGCACTTCAAAGATGTTATCACCGTCATAGGTAAACTCGGCTATCCTGTCGCCGCCCTCGGCATAATCGACTATCTCGGCTGTAAGTATTCCCGAAAAGTCGACCTTCGTGCCGATTTTAAGTCTTTTGCCGGGTTTGACCATAACCTCCCAGCGATTATGTGATATCTGATGCAGGAGCAGAAACTGCACAGCGGCACCCGTTTCCTGCTTTACGCCGTAAAGTCTTGCGGGAAAGACCTTGGAGTCGTTTAAAACGAGCAAGTCACCCTTTTTAAGATAGTCGCATATATTATAAAAGCGGTCATGTGTTATTTCGCCGCTTATGCGATCAATTTTCATAAGCCGTGAGCTGTCACGCGGTTCAAGCGGTGTCTGTGCGATAAGCTCCTGCGGCAAGTCATAATAAAAATCCGATCTAAGCATTGTTTTTCCTCTGTTTTTGCGTTTTTCACGCACTTTTTCTTTCTGAATATTGCATACTGTTTTATAATAACACATTTACGGAAAAAAATCAAATTATTTTTTACCGTTCCGCCATTGACAAACAGCTTTAAATATGATAATATAAAAAAAGCAGGTAGAGGTGCGATTAAAGAAGAGTACCCGTTGCGTCAATCTGCCGACAGATCGCAGCGGGAAAAGGCTTTGTCGCCGAAGAACATAAGTGTCGGAGCTTATGTATCTGGTCGTGTGTCTAATATATGCACGATTGTCATCAAGCGGTCAAGCTGTAGGTGGAGAGCTATCACACAACTTTATCACATCTGCATACAAAGCCGCCTGTAATCAACTTACAAGCGGCTTTTTTTAAAGAAATATGCTATAAGCAAAAAAGAAGGATGGAAACTAAAATGAAAAACTACAATGTAGGTATTATCGGCGCTACGGGTATGGTAGGACAGCGTTTTGCCGTTCTGCTCGAAAATCATCCCTGGTTCAACGTAAAGGTGCTTGCCGCATCTCCCCGTTCGGCAGGAAAGACTTATAAAGAGGCTGTCGGCTCAAGATGGCTCATCGAAAAGCCCATGCCTAAAGCTATGGAAGATATCGTTATAATGGATGCTACTGCCGATATCGAAAAGATCGCATCACAGGTCGACTTCGTATTCTGCGCAGTAGATATGAAAAAGGACGAGATAAAGGCTCTTGAAGAGGCTTACGCTAAGCACGAGTGCCCTGTTATGTCAAACAACTCAGCTAACCGTTTCACAGACGATGTTCCTATGATTATCCCCGAAATCAACGACGAGCATATGGCTATCGTTGAGGCTCAGAAAAAGCGTCTTGGCACAAAGAGAGGTTTCATCTCCGTCAAGTCAAACTGCTCTATACAGAGCTATGTACCCGCACTCAACCCCTTACGCAAATTCGGTATCACAAAGGTACTCGCTTGCACATATCAGGCAATTTCAGGCGCCGGCAAAACATTCGAAACATGGCCTGAAATGGTAGATAACCTTATCCCCTATATTGGCGGTGAGGAAGAAAAGAGTGAGCAGGAGCCTCTGAAGGTATGGGGCAAGATCGAGGGCGACAAGATCGTCAAGGCTGCCGCTCCCGCAATCACAACACAGTGTCTCAGAGTTCCCGTATCAAACGGTCACTTTGCCGCAGTATTTGTAAGCTTTGAGAACAAGCCCTCAAAGGAAGAGATACTCAATATCTGGAAGGAATACAAGGGCGCACCGCAGGAGCTTGAGCTTCCCTCCGCTCCCAAGCAGTTCCTTCACTACTTTGAAGAAGACAATATGCCTCAGGCTAAGCTGCACAGAAACCTTGAAGGCGGTATGGCAGTTTCGATCGGCAGATTAAGAGAAGACACACAGTACGACTACAAGTTTGTCTGCCTGTCACACAACACATTAAGAGGTGCAGCAGGCGGCGCGGTTGAAATGGCTGAGCTTTATGCCGCAAAGGGTTATTTCGACTGATTTTGATTCATTGAACACGGAGGTATCCGATGAAAAAGACAATTTTTACAGGCTCTGCAGTAGCTATAGTGACCCCTATGAACGAGGACGGGAGCATCAACTACGATAATTTTGCAGATCGTATAGAGGAGCAGATTGCCGGCGGAACGGACGCTATAGTAGTCTGTGGTACAACAGGCGAATCTGCAGCTATGACAGACGAGGAGCATAAGGAATGTATCCGCTTCTGCGTTGAAAAGGTAGCAAAGAGAGTTCCCGTCATCGCAGGCGCGGGCAGTAACGATACCGCTTATGCCATTCAGCTTTCAAAAGAAGCCGAAGCGCTCGGTGCTGATGCACTGCTCCTTGTGACACCTTATTATAACAAGACTTCGCAGAGAGGACTTGTTGCACACTTCGGTGCAATAGCAGACAGTGTAAAACTGCCG
Organism: Oscillospiraceae bacterium; assembly: GCA_003512525.1. Lineage (GTDB taxonomy): Bacteria > Bacillota > Clostridia > Oscillospirales > Ruminococcaceae > Ruminiclostridium_E. The sequence continues at coordinate 131,122 of DOQG01000003.1, forward strand.
ATAATCCTCTACAATGTTCCCAGCCGTACAGGTGTTAACATTTCTGTGGAAGCGTATAAGGAGCTTGCAAAGAAGGACAACATAGTTGCCGCAAAGGAAGCAAGCGGAAACATAAGTGCTGTTGCTAAGATAGCGGCTGAAACCGACCTTGATATCTATTCCGGCAACGACGATCAGATAGTTCCTATTATGTCGCTCGGCGGTAAGGGTGTTATCTCGGTACTGGCAAACTGTCTGCCTGCCGAAACGCACGAGATAGCAAACTACTGTCTTGAAGGAGATTATAAGAAAGCGGCTGAGTTACAGCTGAAGCTCCTTGAATTTACAAACGATCTGTTCATAGATGTCAACCCCATTCCCGTTAAGGAAGCACTTAACATAATGGGCAAGAATGTAGGCGAGTGCAGACTTCCGCTTATAAGAATGGAAGACGCAAAGATAGCCAAGCTCTTCTCTTCTATGGAAAAGCTGGGTCTTACAAAGTAAGCTTTAAGAAAAGGACGTTCAGATGAAAAGAATTGTAATTACAGGTGCTTGCGGCAAAATGGGCAGAGTAATAAGTGACATTGTAAGCGCAAGAGATGACTGCAGGATAATCGCAGGTATTGATATTGCAGGTGAGCAGTATGCAGACTTCCCTGTATATAAAACAATGTACGATTTACCGGAAAAGCCGGATGTAATAATCGACTTCTCGCACCCCTCACTGCTTGATGAACTGCTCGACTACTGCAAGATAAACAATGTTCCTGTAGTTGTAGCGACAACAGGCTACACAGAAGAACAGATAAAGCAGATAAAGGCAGCGGCAGATCAGATCCCGGTATTCTTCACATTCAATATGTCACTCGGAATAAATCTTCTTGTTGACCTTGCAAAGCGTGCAACAAAGGTACTCGGCGATCAGTTTGATATTGAGATAGTCGAAAAGCATCACAACCTCAAGAAAGACGCGCCTTCGGGAACAGCGATAATGATAGCGGAAGCGATAAATGAAGAGCTCGGCAACAAGATGCACTATGTATATGACCGTCACAGCGTGAGAAAGCCCCGTGAAAAGACCGAGATCGGTATGCACTCGATAAGAGGCGGTACTATAGTAGGCGAACACGATGTGATATTTGCAGGACGTGACGAGGTCATCACTCTTTCTCACAGTGCAGGCTCAAAGCAGGTATTCGCAGTCGGCTCTGTCAACGCGGCAGTATTCTTAAGCGACTGTGAAAAAGGTCTTTATCAGATGTCGGATCTTCTTTCCGAAGTATAACGGAGGTCAATATGACAGATATTAAAGTATACGAAAACGTGTCTATCGTGACATTTTCAGACGTACCCTCAAGAAAGCGTTTTGTTTCGACTACGCTTACAGCGGTAGCAGAAAGCGGGATCAACATCGATATGATCTCTCAGACACCGCCAAAATCCGATATGTTCTCATTCGGCTTTACGTTCAGCGATGATGATATTCCTACATTGCTCACTGTTTTACCTAAAATCACGGCTGTACACGGAATTACGCCATGCGTAAACAGCGGCAACGTAAAGATCGTTATCAAGAGCGAGGAAATGGTAGACCAGGCAGGTTTTGCGGCTAAGGTATTTGAGGCTTGTGAAAACATTTGCGCCGATGTAATGCTCATAACAACGAGCGTTGACGAGATCAGCCTGCTGGTAGGCGACAGCTTTGCTACCACTCTTCCTGAGGAAATCAGAAAAATTCTCAGATGATAATTATTGAATAATTTTGATGACATCGGAGTAAGCTCCGGTGTCATTATTATTGGACGGTGAAATATGCGGAAACTGGTTAAGTATCTAAAAAAATACAAGAAAAACGTAATACTCGGACCTATATTCAAGCTGACCGAGGCGGTATTTGAGCTGATAGTGCCTCTTGTTATGGCTCAGATAATCGATGTGGGCATTGCAAATAAGGACAGCGGTTATATATGGAAGATGGGTGGAGTGCTTGTTCTGCTCGGTGTATGCGGACTGGGGTTCGCGCTGATATGCCAGTATGTTGCATCGGTCGCATCGCAGGGCTTCGGCACGGAGCTAAGACGTGAGCTGTATCATCATATCAATACCCTTTCGCACAAGGAGGTAGATGAGTTCGGTACACCATCGCTTATTACAAGGCTTACCTCTGATATAAATCAGCTGCAGGTCGCTGTTGCGATGCTGATAAGACTGGTTGTAAGAGCGCCTTTCCTGGTTATCGGCTCTACTATCATGGCTTTTATGATAGATGCGAAATTGGCGCTGATTTTCGTTCTCGTTATTCCGCTTGTTGCGATTGTTATGTGGCTTGTCACAACAAGGACTATCCCCTTCTTCAAGTCGATACAGAAAAAGCTGGACAAGACCTCGCTTATAACGCGTGAAAATCTTGTCGGTGCAAGGGCTGTAAGAGCCTTCTCAAAGCAGGAATATGAGCAGGAACGCTTCAAAGACAACGCTGAGGATATTGAAAAGGCGGCTGTCAGAGCGGGTAAGATCTCAGCACTGTTAAGCCCTGTCAATGCCATTATACTGAACCTTGCGATCGTTGCAATTATATGGTTTGGCGGGCTCTCGGTAAATGTAGGCGATCTCACACAAGGTCAGGTGATCGCGCTTGTAAACTATATGAATCAGATACTGCTTGCGCTTGTGGTCGTGGCGAACCTTGTCGTTATCTTCACAAAATCTGCGGCTTGCGCGGCAAGAGTAAATGAGGTGCTTGATACAAAGCCGTCAATAGAAGGAAAAGAAACGACAAAAGGAAATGTCGACCCGTCTGCTCCGGCTGTAAGATTTGACAATGTGTCATTCAGCTACCACGATAACAGCGAATATGCGCTTGAAGATATATCATTCACTGCCGGAAAAGGTCAGACCATCGGTATTATCGGCGGTACCGGCAGCGGTAAATCAACGCTTGTCAACCTCATTCCGAGATTTTATGATACATCAAAGGGGGCTGTCAGTGTTTGCGGAACAGATGTACGTAATTACAACCTTGGCGATCTGCGTAAAAAGATAGCTGTCGTTCCTCAAAAAGCAGTGCTTTTCAGCGGTACTATCCGTGAGAATATGAAGTGGGGCGGAGATAATATAACCGATGAGCAGATATGGCGCGCACTGAAGATCTCACAGGCTTATGAGTTTGTCGAAAGGCTTGATAAAGGGCTTGATCATGAGATACTCCAGGGCGGCAAAAACCTTTCCGGCGGTCAGAAGCAAAGACTTACTATCGCAAGAGCGATAGCCGCCGACCCTGAGATACTGATACTTGATGACAGCGCAAGCGCCCTCGACTTTGCAACAGATGCAAAGCTGAGAACTGCTATCAAGGAGAACTGCACTAATATGACCGTATTCCTGATTTCTCAGAGAGCAAATACGGTAAAGAATGCCGATCGGATAATCGTACTCGATGACGGTAAGATGGTCGGTACAGGTACGCACAAGGAACTGTTACAGACCTGTACGGATTACTGTCAGATCTGCCTTACACAGTTCAGTGCAGAAGAACTCGAAAAGGAGATAAACGGCGATGAGTAAAAAAAGTAATGACAGCGGTTTTACCGTTCTCGTAAAGTTGCTGAAATATACAAAGCCCTATACGTTCTATCTTGTTTTCACGATAATCAGCGCTATCATAAGTGCAATAGCAACGCTGTATGCTCCCGTGCTTATCGGTGAAGCTGTTGATTTTATAATTGATATCAACAACGTAAACTTTGAGAAGATAATGCCGATCATTATCAAGCTTGCAATTGTAGTACTTGTCGGTGCGGGATTTCAGTGGTTTATGGGCTACTGCACCAATATCCTTACACAAAGAACAGTAAGGGATCTGAGAATTGACGCATTCAACAAGCTTCAGCATGTACCGCTGAGATATATCGATTCTACTCCGCACGGTGATATAATAGGCAGAGTTGTTGCTGATATCGATACCGTGTCAGACGGTCTGTTACAGGGATTTCAGCAGATATTCACAGGCTCTGTCACGATAATAGGAACACTCTGCTTTATGTTCTCGATAAACGTTGGCATTGCACTTGTCGTTATCGTTATTACTCCTGTATCACTGATTGTTGCTTCTACCATAGCAAGACTTTGCTCAAAGAAATTCAAGGAGCAGGCGGCGCTCAGAGGTCAGATTACAGGACTTGCAGAAGAATATATCGGAAATCAGAAGGTAGTAAAGGCTTTCTCGCGCGAAGAATACAGCGAAGACAAATTTGAAGAACTTAACGCAAAGCTGTATAAGGTCGGCGTAAGAGCGCAGTTCTACTCTGCCCTTACTAACCCTTCAACAAGATTTGTAAACGGACTTGTATATGCCGGCGTAGGAATTTTCGGCGCACTCAGCGCTATAGGCGGCGGTATCACGGTAGGTCAGCTTTCCGCGTTTTTATCTTACGCAAACCAGTACACAAAGCCATTCAACGAAATATCGGGAGTTGTTACCGAATTACAATCAGCGTTTGCATCGGCAAGACGTATTTTCGCCCTCACCGAAAGCGACGATGAAATATCCGACGCTGACAACAAGGTGCTTACAGATGTAAGCGGAAACGTAAAGATCGACCACGTTGACTTTTCTTATGTTCCCGAAAAGGAGCTTATCAAGGATCTTAATCTTGACGTAAAGAGCGGTCAGCAGATTGCGATAGTAGGTCCCACCGGCTGCGGCAAAACCACGATAATCAACCTGCTTATGCGTTTCTATGATACGGATAAGGGCGGTATCTCGGTTGACGGAAACAATATAAAGGACGTGACACGTGATTCGCTCAGACTGAGCTATGGTATGGTTCTTCAGGAAACCTGGATCTTCAAGGGAACTGTTCGTGAAAATATAGCTTATGGCAAACAGGATGCGACCGAAGAAGAAATCGTAGCCGCCGCAAAAGCTGCACACTGCCACAGCTTCATTAAACGTATGAAAGACGGTTATGATACCGTAATAAGCGATAATGACGGTATCTCGCAAGGTCAGAAGCAGCTTTTGTGTATAGCTCGTGTAATGCTTACGATGCCTCCTATGCTGATACTTGATGAAGCTACAAGCAGCATTGATACAAAAACGGAAATGAAAATTCAAAATGCTTTTGCAAAAATGACAAAGGGCAAAACAAGTTTTATAGTAGCGCACAGGTTATCAACTATTAAGAATGCAGATACTATCCTTGTAATGGATAAAGGCAAGATTATTGAAATAGGTAATCATAAACAGCTACTTGCCAAGAACGGATTTTACGCCGAGCTTTACAACAGCCAGTTCAAGAAAACCTAAGAGGCTGTATAATAAATATTGATGAATTGAGAAGCTGTGATGAAATTATGCTTTCGTCACAGCTTCTTTTTACCCTCATACAAGAAAACAGCTGTATGGTTTTTAGCCATACAGCTGTTTTTTGGTTATTCACCTATTATTCTTCGGTTTCGTCCTTTTTCTTACGCTTGCCGCCGAGGAGAAGTCCTGCCGCCGCCAAAGCAGCTGCAGCAGATGCCCCTGCAACAAATGTTCCGTTAATACCTACACCGGTATTAGGATTATCACTACTGTCAAAGTCAACGCTTGTTCGATCACCCTGAGGGGTTCTATCGTCAAAGTCGACCTCATCACCGTTTACACGATCACCCTGAGGTGTACGATCATCAAAATCAACCTCGTCGCCGTTTACACGATCACCCTGAGGTGTACGATCATCAAAATCAACCTCATCACCGTTTACACGATCATTGTCGGTATCAGTGTCAGTGTCAGTATCGGTATCTGTATCCGTGTCAGTATCTGTATCGGTATCCGTATCAGTGTCTGTGTCCGTGTCTGTATCAGTATCTGTGTCTGTATCAGTATCGGTATCTGTATCCGTGTCTGTGTCAGTATCTGTGTCAGTATCGGTATCCGTATCTGTGTCAGTATCGGTATCAGTGTCTGTGTCTGTGTCAGTGTCAGTATCTGTGTCTGTATCGGTATCGGTATCAGTATCAGTATCTGTATCTGCATCTGTATCCGTATCAGTATCGGTATCTGTATCTGTGTCCGTGTCTGTATCTGTGTCAGTATCGGTATCTGTATCTGTGTCAGTATCAGTATCTGTATCTGTGTCAGTATCTGTGTCAGTATCGGTATCTGTATCTGTGTCAGTATCAGTATCTGTATCTGTGTCAGTATCGGTATCTGTATCCGTGTCCGTATCTGTGTCAGTATCAGTATCTGTATCCGTGTCAGTATCGGTATCGGTATCTGTATCCGTATCAGTGTCTGTATCTGTATCAGTATCAGTATCAGTATCGGTATCAGTGTCAGTATCTGTATCAGTATCAGTATCGGTATCAGTGTCAGTATCCGTGTCTGTGTCTAAGTCAGTATCGGTATCCGTATCTGTATCGGTATCCGTGTCAGTATCTGTGTCTGTATCAGAATCGGTGTCTGTGTCTGTATCTGTATCTGTATCCGTGTCTGTGTCCGTATCAGTGTCTGTGTCCGTGTCTGTATCGGTGTCAGTGTCAGTATCTGTATCCGTGTCAGTGTCAGTATCGGTATCTGTGTCAGTATCGGTATCCGTGTCAGTGTCTGTATCCGTGTCAGTATCAGTATCAGCGTCAGTGTCGGTATCGGTATCTGTGTCTGTATCAGTATCTGTATCTGTGTCTGTGTCTGTGTCTGTGTCCGTATCAGTGTCAGTGTCAGTATCGGTATCCGTATCTGTGTCGGTATCAGTGTCTGTGTCAGTATCGGTATCTGTGTCTGTGTCAGTATCGGTATCTGTGTCTGTATCGGTATCCGTGTCAGTGTCTGTATCCGTGTCAGTATCCGTATCGGTATCAGTATCCGTGTCAGTATCTGTATCTGTATCTGTATCTGTATCCGTGTCTGTGTCAGTATCGGTATCCGTATCTGTATCTGTGTCTGTATCCGTGTCTAAGTCAGTATCGGTGTCTGTGTCAGTATCGGTATCTGTGTCTGTATCAGTATCAGTATCGGTATCTGTGTCAGTATCCGTGTCCGTGTCAGTATCTGTATCTGTATCGGTGTCTGTGTCAGTATCGGTATCCGTATCCGTATCTGTATCGGTATCCGTGTCAGTGTCAGTGTCTGTGTCTGTGTCTGTATCAGTGTCAGTGTCTGTGTCTGTATCAGTATCTGTATCCGTGTCTAAGTCAGTATCGGTATCCGTATCTGTATCCGTGTCTGTATCCGTATCTGTGTCAGTATCAGTATCAGTGTCTGTGTCTGTATCAGTATCGGTATCGGTGTCTGTATCGGTATCCGTGTCTGTATCTGTGTCAGTATCGGTATCAGTGTCAGTGTCAGTGTCAGTATCCGTATCTGTATCGGTATCGGTATCTGTGTCAGTGTCGGTATCAGTGTCTGTGTCTGTGTCAGTATCAGTATCGGTGTCCGTATCAGTGTCTGTGTCAGTATCTGTATCCGTATCGGTATCTGTGTCTGCGTCTGTATCAGTATCAGTGTCTGTATCAGTATCAGTATCGGTGTCAGTATCAGTGTCTGTATCAGTATCGGTATCTGTGTCTGTATCCGTATCGGTATCGGTATCGGTATCAGTATCCGTGTCAGTGTCAGTATCGGTATCCGTGTCTGTGTCTGTATCAGTATCGGTATCGGTATCCGTATCTGTGTCGGTATCTGTATCAGTATCTGTGTCTGTGTCCGTATCGGTATCCGTGTCAGTGTCTGTGTCGGTATCCGTATCTGTGTCAGTATCCGTGTCTGTGTCTGTGTCTGTGTCTGTGTCTGTATCAGTATCCGTGTCTGTGTCAGTATCGGTATCAGTATCAGTATCCGTGTCTGTGTCTGTATCAGTATCGGTATCTGTGTCAGTATCGGTATCCGTATCAGTATCAGTATCAGTATCTGTATCGGTATCAGTATCGGTGTCCGTATCAGAATCCGTGTCTGTATCTGTGTCTAAGTCAGTATCGGTATCCGTATCTGTGTCAGTATCGGGATCAGTGTCTGTGTCTGTGTCAGTGTCAGTATCTGT
>DOQG01000025.1:0-10839 GCA_003512525.1 Oscillospiraceae bacterium
CGTTCATAGTAGCAACGTTATTAAATGGAATAGCGAACCCGAGAAGTGCTATCCTACAAACAGCACTATCGGTAGCTTGCTATCAATGTTAATTACTAAAACAATATAATAGGAGCAAACTATACAAAAAGTGAGTCGAAGCGCACTATTTTACGCGCTTCGACTCACTTTTTCTTTTTGTGGGTTGTGTCACAACCCCTGATTTTTTGTCTTATTTAATTCCGAGTAGTTGGAAAGCGACTATACCGACTATGCAGACAATGCTTCCGACTACATTCAGCGGTTTTGTGCTTTCCTTTCTGACAAGTCCGATAAAGAACAGAGCTACCATTATCATCGGCTGAATAAAAGAATAATTAGTCATACTTGTTGCTATGACCGCGTTTTCAAGCACCAGCCCGAGAGCGTTAGGTATCTTGGTAAGTGCGACAAATGCACAGCCTTTCGGCTTGCCTTTTATAAGCTTTATCGGGCGCACGAACGGAATGAGCGCGACCGCAAGTAATATAAGTCCGAAGAGCAGGGCAAAGTATGAGGATATGTACGGCGCAGACGCTGTTATAATAAAGCCGTAGCCGAACTTTGACAGCAGATAGAAAAACAGCGGTACAGCTATTTTCTTATAATTCATACGTTCTCTTTCCGACCTTGCTATCATAAACAGTCCTATTGCCGTAACGGCAATTGCAAGTAATCTCAGAGGACTGAAGGTATCGACAGCGGTTATTATATCGGTCGCATAGGACGCAAACAGGCAAAGACCGAGCCAGGCTTTAAGCTCAAAGGCAGACATTTCGGTAAGCACGAGCGCTGACATCTTAAATTCAAGCAGCTTTGACACCATAATAAGAACAGCCGCAAGCGCCGACTGCCAGCAAAGCTGTAAGTGCATATCCGAAAACGGCATAAGCGGCAGTAAAAGTATAGCCGTCGGCAAAGCCATAAGAAAAGTAAACGAATTGCCGTCAAACTTCAGCTTTGCGACAGAGTATTTGTCGATGAGCCCGCAGACAGTATAGCAGGCGACAACAAGAAGCATCAATACCATAACACTTATCCTCTTTATTCTTCGATTGTATATTCCAGCATTTCATAGTGCAGTTTAGTACCGATGTCTGTGCCGGGCGGTAAAAGTGCAAGGGCTATGAACAGCGTTTCTCCGCTTATTCTTTCCGTAAGTGTGGCATACTCTCCGCTTATTTCGGTAACAATGTAATTTTTTGGCTCCATATTTCAGAAACCTCCTTCTTTTTTGTTTTACTAACTGATTTTATCACAAAAATTCAGTTATAACAAGCTTTTTTTACTTGAAACTCCTCTTTCGATATGTTATACTATATTTCAACGAAAACGATTACCTTAAAAATGTCGTTTTTAGCTAAAAGAAAAGTAAAAGAACAACGGAAAGAAAAGAAGAAACTATGAGAGATCTAACAAAAGGAAGCATAATACGGCTTATGCTCCTGTTCAGCCTGCCTATTCTGCTCGGCAGTCTGTTCCAACAGGCGTATAACCTGGTCGACATTATAATTGTCGGAAAAAAACTCGGTGAATTATCGCTGTCCGCTGTAGGTTCGACAACGGCGGTGGTGTCGCTTATGTTCAACATTATTAACGGCTTATGCACAGGTTTTGCCATACCTGTTGCTAAGCACTACGGTGCAAACGATATGAACAAGGTGCGGCGCACGGTTGCAGGAATGATTACATATTCTGCAATCATTACCGCAGTGATCATGACGCTGTGTATAGTGTTTGTTGAGCCGCTGCTTACTGCACTCAATACGCCGGCTGAGATTTTTGAACAGGCGAAGCTGTATCTTACGATAGTGGCAGGCGGACTTATAGTTACGCTTATATATAACCTTGAAGCGAACATTCTTCGTGCTTTGGGCGATAGCATAGTACCGCTGATAATACTTGTAATTTCAGCTGTGCTGAATGTCGGACTGGATTTTCTGTTCATATTCGGTTTCGGTATGGGGGTTGACGGTGCGGCGCTTGCAACGGTTATCGCACAGCTTATCTCCGCTATTGTCTGTTTCATTTATCTTATCAGAAAATGTCCGTTTTTAAAGCTGGGCAAGTCCGATTTCAGGCTTCACGGCGAGGAGATAAAAAGCCTTCTTGCTTCAGGCCTTGGTATGGCGCTTATGTATTCGATAGTTGACATAGGCTCGATAGTTCTGCAAAACGGCATCAACGGACTCGGAACAGAAATAATCTCGGCTCACACTGCTGCACGAAAGATATTCAGCTTTACTATCATGCCGTTCTCGGCGATCAGCGCAACGCTTGTTACATTCGTTAGCCAAAATCTCGGTGCAGGTCGGCTTGACAGAATAAAGAAGAGCATAAAATACGGTCTGCTGATAGGCTACGGCTGGTCGACTCTTGCGGTGCTTATTGTGTATCTGTTCGGAGAACAGCTTGTGCTTATGATAGCGCCTGCGGATAACCGTGAAATTATAGATACGGCGGTCAACTATCTGAGGATAAATGTGCCGTTCTACTTTGCGCTGAATACGTTGTTGTCACTGAGATGCACATTGCAGGGGCTCGGTAAGAGCGTTGTTCCGATAGGAGCAAGCATTGTCGAGATGATATGGAAGATAGTGACTGTAGTTGCGGTTATCCCGGTATGCGGTTATTTCGGCGTATGTATATCCGAACCGATTATATGGACGGCAAGCGGACTTCTTGTTGCGGCTATTGCTATAAAGACGCTCAGGGCGTTTGAGAAAGCGTAATATTGCGTTTAGATATTTCAATTTTCGGCATTTTAGTTTTTTTTGAAAAATATTTCAAAAAAATGCAAAAATCGCTTGCAAAATTGTTAATATAGTTGTATAATAGATACATTAGTAGCGTTAATGCTAAGAAAGGTTAATTTTATGAACATCTGGCACGATATCGACAAAGAAAGAGTAACTCCCAATGACTTTTTAGCTGTCATTGAGATCTCAAAGGGAAGTAAGTCAAAGTACGAGCTTGACAAAAAGACAGGCGTACTTATACTTGACAGAATACTGTATACATCGACACATTATCCCGCAAACTACGGATTTATCCCCAAGACGCTTGCAGACGACGGTGATCCGCTTGATGTGCTTGTTCTGTGCAACGAGCCTCTTGTTCCGCTTGTGCTTGTACAGTGCTATCCTATCGGTGTTATAAATATGATAGATAACGGAAAGATGGATCAGAAGATAATAGCTATCCCGTTTGAAGATCCCAATTATAACTCCTACAGAAGCATTGAGGGTTTACCCTCGCACATCTTTGATGAAATGCTGCACTTCTTCAAGGTATATAAGCAGCTCGAGGGCAAGGAAACTGCGGTCAATGAGGTAATGGGTCACAAGGCTGCGGTTGAGATCATCAAGGAATGTATAGCAAATTACGATGAGGTTTACGGTGAAAAGTACAACAACATTGATACTGGCAAGTAAATCTCCACGCAGAATTGAACTTATGACGCTGGCAGGCTTTGATTTTTTATCCGTTCCTGCCGTAAAGGAAGAGAAGATACCGGGCGGTACAGAACCGTCAGACGCAGTGCTTATGCTATCCCGACAGAAAGCAGAGGAGATAGCCGAAAAATATCCCAGTGACATTGTTATCGGAGCGGATACTGTTGTGGCGCTCGGTAACGAGATAATGGGCAAGCCTGAGAATGAGCAGGACGCATTTGATATGCTGAAAAAGCTGTCAGGCAAAACACATACGGTACTTACGGGAGTATGCGTAATTTCTCCCGATAAGCAAATAAATTTTTATGAAAAGACCGAGGTGGAATTCTATCCGCTCGGCGACGATGAGATACGGCAGTATATAGCAAGCGGCGAGCCTATGGACAAAGCGGGCGCTTACGGTATCCAGGAAAAAGGCGCTATGTTTGTAAAACGTATAAACGGCGATTTCTACAACGTTGTAGGATTGCCTGTAGCACGGCTTGCGAGAGAACTGAACGCTCTCACAGAAAAATAATCTTCAGTGAAAGGACGCGAAGGTATGTTATTTTTGAACAACGCATTTACAAAAGATATTACGGAGTACGACGGAGAAGTGCTCAAGGAAGTAAAAACCGTAGACGGAAAGATATATCTTTCAAACGGCGCTATCATTAAAGAGGGTGTTGTCGGAAAATTCTTCGACATTGCCACTAATGACAAATACGGTACTGTATTTGAGGCCGGCGGTCCCGATGAGATCGGTCCTATTGTTGGATTCGCTCCTGTTACAGGCGATTCCGCTCCTGATTATTTCGCATTCTGATTATCGAAGCTAAACAAACTGCGGCAGAGCAACACACTTTGCCGCTTTTTTCTTTTCCGTTTTTATGACTTCGGTTGGATTTGCCGTTTTTCTAAACGGAAACTTTAATTTTATGCTGAAATATATGTTGCATACAACTGCTATTTGTGTTAAACTTAATGCAAACAAGGAGGAATTGATATGGAAACGGTTTTTTCAAAGCAGTTACAGATGCTCAGAAAGCAAAGCGGTATCACGCAGGAACAGCTTGCCGCCAAGCTCGGCGTTACCGCACAGGCAGTATCAAAATGGGAAAACGGTAGCTATCCCGACAGCGATTTACTGCCTAAAATAGCGGACATCTTCGATGTTTCTATAGACAATCTTTACGGCAGAGGAGAGGAAAGGTGTTCGTTTGAACAACAGGTATTAAATCATATGCGGGCTATAGCAGCCAGCAGTCAGGATTCCTGTGCTGAGTGGCTGGAAAATTACCTTAACATAATCTGGGCTATGCAGCTTACTGCGTGGCGTGAATGCCGCTATTACTATGGTATTCCCGATTTTAAAGATTCAAACGGCACGGTTGCTTCCGAGTGCACCTGTAATACAGGTGTGACGTATATGCGGCTTAATAAGGATTTCCGCTATTTTACATTTATAGAACAGCCGGAGAGCTTCGCAAAACAGTTTTCGGATATTGATAAGCTGTCGGAGCTGTTCAGATTCTTAGGAGATAAGATGAACTTAAAGGTGGTAATGTATCTTCTTTCTCTTGATAACGGCGAGGTAGCCGGTGCCTCAACCATAGCAACTCATCTCGGCTATCCGAAAGAAAAGATAGAAAAAGCGCTTCAGTATCTTTTGAGCATCAACGGCTCAAACAAAGAGATAATCGAAATAAGCGTGCTTTGCGCCGACAATGATAAAGAAAAAGTTTATGGAGTAAGAAACTACTTACCGGAAATGCTTATTTTGCTGACAGGTGCGTTTGCCGTACTCAATCAGCCGCATGGTTATCAGACAAGCGTAAACAACCGTGATTATCCTTTCTTTGACCGAAAGGACATGAGTTTTATAAAAGTGGGAGAGAAAAATGAAGAAAAATAAAGAGAAAGAGAAAGAGAAAAACACCAATCCTTATCATAAGGAATACGGCGTTTTCAGCAACAGCATTCACGCATTAAAATCAATGCTAAGCTATTCGCACAGGTTTATACCTGTTATAATAATCAGCATAATCTGTGCGCCGATAATGCAGTATCTGTGGTCGTTCATATCAAAGTTCGTTATTGATATGATAACTTCAGGTCAGAGCGTTACTGCGCTTGCACTGCTTATGGGCGGATTTACCGTAATACAGATTACGGCTACTATGCTGAACCTTTACGGCAACTCATTCTTTCACATTTATATCGGAGCAAGATTCAGGCAGATGGGACTTAAGAACCGCAAGATAATGTCGGTGGATTACGGCTATCTTGAGGACAAGGACTTTATGGACTGCTATCAGAAAGCCGGAAACGCCTGTAACGACAATAACAACGGCATAGAGGGTATGATGAGAGGCATTGTGCGTCTTCTCACGCTTATACCGATAATCGTTGTCGGTATCGCCATTCTCGGTACGATGAATATTTTTATCGTTATTGCTATACTTATCTGCTCTGTACTGCAATTTGTTGTCACCAACAAGACAAACGCTTACTGCAAGAAAAAGGTGTGGGATCCGCTTGCACCGTGGTGGCGCAGACATAATTATCTTTCTTATACCACGAGCGACTTTGAGGCGGCTAAGGATATAAGAATGTTCGGGATAGCCGATTGGCTTACAGAAAAGTTCAAAGTGCTGAACAAAGAGCGTTATGCGGCGCAGAAGAAAAATTCAAGGATATGGGCGGTGTCGGCTGTCATAAATGCTGTACTTTGGGCAGGAGTGCAGGCGGCGGTTTACGCATGGCTGTTGTACAGCGTTGTAACCGGAAGTATGACGATAGGCAATTTCACTTTGTACCTTGCATCGTCAATGACGTTCTTCGATTATACAAATCAGCTCCTTACCGCTGTATCGGACTTACTTGCAAGGAGCAGGGAATATGACGATTTCCGCAGCTTTATGGATGCTGACTGCGGAGATAAGGATGACAGCGGAATTGATGTTCCGCAGTGTGACAGCTATGAATTTACTTTCCGCAATGTTTCATTCAAATATCCCAAGGCTGAAAAATACGCGCTGAGAAACGTCAATATCACTCTTAACGCAGGAGAGCGGCTTGCGGTGGTAGGGCTTAACGGCGCAGGAAAATCCACATTTATAAAGCTGTTGTTAAGGCTGTATGAGGTGACGGAGGGCGAGATACTGCTGAACGGTGTTAACATAAAGCGGTACAACAAGCACAGCTATTATAAGATATTCTCGCCTGCTTTTCAGGAGGTCGAACTGTTCGCATTTCCTCTGTATATGAACGTTTCAATGAGCAGTGCGGATAAATCGGATAAGGAGAAGGCAAGGCAGTGCGTTATTGATTCGGGACTTGAGAATAAGCTGAATGAGCTTGAAAAGGGTATGGATACCGAGATACTAAAGATCGTTTACGATGACGGTGTTGATCTTTCGGGCGGCGAAAAGCAGAAGCTGGCGCTTGCGAGAGCGTTATATAAAAATGCGCCTGTAGTAGTCCTTGACGAGCCTACGGCGGCACTTGACGCACTTGCGGAAAGCAAGCTGTACGGTGACTTTGACAAGCTTATCGGTAACAAGACAGCGGTATATATCAGCCACAGATTAAGTTCAACTCAGTTTTGCGACAAGGTCGCAATGTTCAAGGACGGCGGTATAGTCGAGTACGGAACTCACAGCGAGCTTATGGACAAGGGCGGAGAATACGCTGATATGTTCAATGTCCAGGCTCAGTATTATATTGACAACAACGAAAGCGAGGTGGCTGTCAATGCGTAAAGCTAAAGAGAAAAAGAACCTGCCTACGCTTAAATTTATGCTGAAAACGGCAGTAAAGAATAAGCCTCAGCTGTTTATTGCTTATGCGTTGCAGGTGGTGGTTTCGTTTTCGCAGACAATGGTTAATATTATCTCGTCAAAATATCTTGTAGATGAGATCGCCGCAATAATCGGCGGCGGTAAAGCTGAGGAGCATATACCTACTGCGATATTCTGCATTGCGCTTATAGTCGGTGTGACCTTGCTTGCGGCGCTTATAAACTATCTTGTTAATGAGATAAAGAATGTTTATTCCGAGTGGTTCAACGAGTATTTTGAAGTTAGCCTGTCCGAAAAGGTAATGAAGATGGATTTTGAGCATACCGAAGACCCGGACACGCTCGATCAGATGAACAAGGCGAAAGAGGGTATGTCGTGGTACAGCGGCGGAGTAGTCGGAATACTGAACGGTTTCTTCAATATCGTTTCAAACGGAGTGAACGTACTAGGCGTTATAGCGATAATCGCCATAACCTGTCCGCTTCTTCTACCGATACAGATCATATCGCTTGTTCTTATCACGATATTCACAAATAAGAGCAACAAGCTTGATATAGAATATTTCAAGAAGCTGTCTAAAATCAATCGCCTTTTCGGGTATTTCTTCTATCAGCTGTCCAACCCGTCAAACGGCAAGGAGGTAAGGCTGTTTGACAGTAAGGATATGATGTGCGATAAAGCGGATTACTACAGCAATGAAACTATAGACACGTTCAGGGAGCAGTACAAAGCGCAGTATAAATATATGCAGTATTCAAATCTTACAAACGGACTGCGTGACGGACTTTCATATTTCTACATAGGCTTTAAGGCACTGACGGGAGCGATTACACTCGGTGATTTTACAATGTGCGTTTCATCGGCGTCAACGCTCTACTGGGGACTGTATAGCATTGTAGACAACATTGCGGCTACGGTAAAGGCGTGCGGTTACGCATATGAATATCTGAAATTTGATGCAATTTCCGACAGAATGACAAAGGGTGATAAGCCTGTTTCGGACGGCGAACACGTTATTGAGTTCAGAAATGTAAGCTTCAAATATCCGAGAAGTGAAAATTATGTCCTCAGAAATATCAATATCACGATTAAACAAGGCGAGCATCTGTCTGTAGTCGGACTTAACGGTGCGGGAAAGACAACGTTTATAAAGCTCCTTTGCCGAATGTATGACGTAACAGACGGTGAGATACTGATAGATAATATCAATATCAAGGATTACTCGGACAGCGAGTACAGAAAGCTGTTCTCGGTGGTATTCCAGGATTTTGAGCTGTTTGCTTTCAGCCTTAAGGAGAATATAATACTTGATGAGCAGGAGGACGAGGAAAAGCTGATAAAGACGCTCAAAATGGCAGGCTTATATGAAGACGCAATGAAGCTTGAAAACAAGTTCGATACGACAATATTCAAAAGCTATGATGAAAACGGCACTGAGCTTTCGGGCGGTCAGCAGCAGAAAACTGCTATCTGCCGTGCTTTATACCGTGACAGCCCGATAGTAATACTTGACGAGCCTACAGCGGCGCTCGACCCGGTAGCCGAATATGAGATATACAAGCACTTCAACGAGCTTGTCGGCGGCAAGACCGCTATCTATATATCCCACAGGCTGTCAAGCTGTAAATTCTGTGATGAAATCGCCGTATTTGCCGATGATACGATAAAGGAGTACGGTACGCACGATGAACTTGTGAAAATCGAAAACGGTATTTATTCCGAAATGTACAACGCTCAGGCACAGTATTATGTTGAGAACGCTTCGTAATATTATGTGATCTTGTAGAGATATTCGTTGCCGAGCTTACCGGCATAGTCTATCACGCCGACATACAGCAATATTCTTATCGCAATAGAGGCATCACCGGAACGCATACGCTTTTTAAACTCTTTGAGCGTAAACGTTTCGGGTAAGCCTTCGGGGATAAAACATCTGTAGCTGTCGCTGTCCTCAAGATAAGTAAGCTGTAGCAGTG
This sequence comes from Oscillospiraceae bacterium, assembly GCA_003512525.1. Lineage (GTDB taxonomy): Bacteria > Bacillota > Clostridia > Oscillospirales > Ruminococcaceae > Ruminiclostridium_E. The sequence continues at coordinate 9,232 of DOQG01000025.1, forward strand.
AGGTCGGAACGGTAATCTTTCTGTCCGACTTCCTGCGTTTCATATCTTTAGCACAGTATCTCAGATTTTCTACCGCAATATCTGCAATGCAGATTGTGAGGTTGGGATTGCTGAGATACTGTTTTATTCTGTAAAGCTCAATAAAGAAATTGCTCATATCGCTTGCGGTGACTGTTCTTCCGCTTTTAAGAATTTCACCGGTGGATTTGTCAATGTAATTAAGACGGCTTTTTTTATGATATGGGTATACTACCGTGACGTGAGAAGCTTTGAGAAAAGTATTGAGCTTAGGCACAAGGTATTTGAAATTTGCCGTCTGTATCTCAAATATGCCGTTCTCGGTAACAAGGTCGGCAAAGTAATTGCCTATCTTTATTTCCTTGTCGAACAGGGAAGAGGCAAAGTAGCTTTTAAGTGTTGCGTGTATCTGCTTTTCGTTCAAAATCCCGACTCCGTCGCCGCTGTCTGCTGTAGCGGTGCAGGCACTGAAACGCGCGTTGTCGGGCAAAGCGTGTAACGGCTGTTTGTTATATTGCCATACTGTGCAGTTATCATTTTGAATGAATGCCGGAACTCCGCTTTGTTCGTTGGAGCGGATAACTCCTGTTGCAAGCGCTTTGAGTCTGTCGGTGGCATTTGATACGGCGTAACACCTGTCGGCGACCGAAAACATCGAAATATCGTTTGTGTTGTCGCCGAAAACTATAAGCTCGTCTGCACCGAGCATTTCTTTCAATCTGAGTGCGGCGTTTGCTTTGGATACATCGTCGCGATATATCTCATACCAGTATTCGCTTGTATCGTATGTATCGGGCTGATAGTTCCTGGAAAATCCGTTCTTGTTGTAAAAAAAGTTGTCAAGCTCTTCGGGGGAGGTTATCGGTTCAATAAGCGTTATATAGTAAATATCGCCCTCAAAAAGCTCTTCATAGTCACCGGCACGGTACATACGCTTATCTCCGGCTCTGTCCTTGAGATAGCGCACCGTTCCTTTGTTCAGTCTTTCTTCAAGATAGCTGACACGCTCGTAATTATCAATAACCGAATAGACAAGTATTGACTCTTTGTGTTCATAAAAATAGCTTTTCAAGAACGCTTTGGTGTTGTTGTCAAAAAAGTGAGTAACAAGCCGTTCTTTTGTAATCGGATCAATGATAAAAGCTCCGTTGTGGGTTATCACAGGAAGCTTAAAATTGATACAGCTTACCTTCGGCTCAGCCGAATGAACGGATCGAGCCGTAGCATAGCTTACGGCAATGTCGTTGTCGATCAGCATATTCATCATAGCTTCTGTCATTCGCCCGATTTCGGCTTTATGGTCAAGAAGAGTTCCGTCAAGGTCGGTAAGATACAGTTTCATTTGATTTCTCCGATTACAATTTATATATCTTAGCGGGGTGAGGGCGGCAGCCCCACACTCAGCTCTGGCACGGATGCCGAAATAAGAACACACAAAGTTTTGTACGATGCAAAGCCATCAGAGTGTTTTAAAGGGGATAGGGATTGAGGACAAACACTTTTTTGAAAAAAACAGACTTTTTCAACAAACGAATTTATATATCCAGACTGTCGATAAACCTACATAATTTTTAAAAATGGGTGTTTAGC
>DOQG01000025.1:11147-130756 GCA_003512525.1 Oscillospiraceae bacterium
GGTGAGGGCGGCAGCCCCACATTTAGCCCCGGCACGGATGCCGGGCGTGTATGCCCAAAGGCTCTGCACGACGCAGAGCCAACAAAGCATACACAGCCCTTCACCGAGGGGAAGGGGTTTGGGGTTAGGGTTTGAGAATAAGCTACATTTCTAAAAAAACAGACTTTTTCAACAAACCGATTTTATATATCTATAATAACAGAAAATCTTACACAATTCAAGCGTTTTGTGTATATTGCACAAATAACGATTTTAAAAGTCGGGAATAATTCACTTTCTTTTTTTGATAAAAAATTATCAAACCACTTGATAATGCGAAAAAAATTTTGTATAATAGAATAGTAGAAATTTGGCGGACGCATTGCGTCTGCGAAAAATTCACAAAATTTTTAGGAGGAATATTCCAATGTCAGTTAAAGTTGCTATTAACGGTTTCGGCCGTATCGGACGTCTTGCTTTCAGACAGATGTTCGGCGCAGAAGGTTATGAGGTAGTTGCAATCAACGACCTTACAAAGCCCTCAATGCTCGCTCAGCTTTTAAAGTATGATACAGCACAGGGCGGTTACTGTGGTAAGATAGGTGAGAACCTTCACACAGTTACTGCTGATGACGAAGCAGGCACAATCACAGTTGACGGCAAGACACTTAAGATCTATGCTATGGCTAAGGCTAATGAGCTTCCCTGGGGCGAAATCGGTGTTGACGTAGTTCTCGAATGCACAGGTTTCTATTGCTCAAAGGACAAGGCACAGGCTCACATCGATGCAGGTGCTAAGAAGGTTGTTATTTCTGCTCCCGCAGGTAACGATCTGCCCACAATCGTTTACAGCGTAAACGAAAAGACTCTTACGGCTGATGACAAGATCATCTCTGCTGCATCTTGCACAACAAACTGCCTCGCTCCTATGGCTAAGGCTCTTAACGATTATGCTCCTATCCAGAGCGGTATCATGAGCACGATCCACGCTTACACAGGCGACCAGATGATCCTCGACGGTCCTCACAGAAAGGGCGACCTCAGAAGAGCAAGAGCAGGTGCTGCTAACATCGTTCCTAACTCAACAGGTGCAGCTAAGGCAATCGGTCTTGTTATTCCTGAGCTGAACGGCAAGCTTATCGGTTCTGCACAGAGAGTTCCTGTTCCCACAGGTTCTACAACAATCCTTACAGCTGTAGTTAAGGGTGCAGACGTAACTAAGGAAGGCATCAACGCTGCTATGAAGGCTGCTGCTTCTGAGTCTTTCGGTTACAATGAAGATGCTATCGTTTCTTCTGATGTTATCGGTATGAGATTCGGTTCACTCTTCGATGCTACACAGACAATGGTAGCTAAGATCGCTGATGATCTGTACGAAGTTCAGGTTGTTTCATGGTATGACAACGAGAACTCTTACACATCACAGATGGTAAGAACAATCAAGTACTTCGCTGAAATATAATCAGTAACCCTTGATACATTACGGCTCGTCTTCGGACGAGCCTTTTTGTATATAAAAATGCTTTTCTATTCTGAAAATTAGCTGAAACAGATTGATTTTTACTTTCCGTTGTGGTAAAATAATGGATAGTTTATGTAAGAAAAGGAGCTTATAATGATTAAAAAAATATTAGCGGGCGTTTTATGTGCCGCAACAATGATAACTTTATCTGTCGGTTGTTCAGGCAACAGTGCATCAACCGATAGTACGTCTGTTGACCCTTCTGCAAAGATAACGGGCAACATAGGTGATGTAAAGCTTGAAAAGGGCGATAAGTACGCTGTAATGACAATAAAGGATTACGGCGATATTACTATCAAGTTATATCCTGATGCCGCGCCGAAAGGTACACAGAACTTTATCGACCTTGCAAACAGCGGATACTATAACGGAAAGACATTCCACAGAGTAGTAGCAGACTTTATGGCACAGGGCGGTAAGGATTTTACATGTAAGACGGACGTTGAGAACTTCGGCATCGAAACCAACTACAATATGCGACATTTCTACGGTGCTTTATGCTATGCAAATGCAATGGGCAAAAATTCTACAGAGTTCTATATTGTAAACAATAAAAAATCTCAGGATTATGATAATTTCAGCACAGCCAGAATTGATAATAACATTCAAGGCTATGAGGATTATGCAAAGCAGTATGAAAAGGACTCACAGGAATATACCTATTATATGTTCCAGGCAAACTACTACAGAAACTTAAAGAGTTTCATTGCGAATATGGATGACGCTACAAAGGCTAAGTACAAGGAAGTCGGCGGTACACCCTCTCTTGACGGAAACTATACCGTATTCGGTCAGACAGTTGACGGCTTTGATGTGCTTGACAAGATATCGGCTGTTGAAGTAGTGGCAAACGATGCTATGGGCGGCGAAGAGGTAAGCAAGCCCAAGACTGAAATAGTTATTGAAAAAATTGAGATCAAGGATTATGAATAATATCAGATACCGCTCTGCGTGAGCGGTATTTTTTTATTGAAAACAAAGGGGCAATTTTGAGGCAATACCGCACAAAGACCATTTATCGGATTTTGTGCGATGTTGCCTTATGCTTTTTGTTTGACAGTGTAGGTAAACTCAAATTTCAAGCTAAGAGAGCTTCAGAGCATTTGTGCTTATTTACAGAGAGTGGCTGTGCCGTTTCGGTACGGCTTTTTCTTTTTACCTCCTGACAAACTGTAATATTATGTCCCGCCCTCACATATATTGAGTTAAGACCCGCAAAGAGGGGAAACAGCTAAAGGAGGATCATATGGACTTTTCTGTAAAGAAAGAGCCTGTATTTGTCACGGAAGTGGTATATGACGGACAGGCGGAGCAGGGCGTTGAGTTTGATTACGTCCTGCCGGATTATTATCCCGATATCTTCAAGATATTAAGATGTACTTTGCGACCGGGGATAGTATCCTATAATATTTCGGGAGATAAACTGATATGTGACGGCGTTATCTGCATAACCGCACTTTATCTAAGCGAGGGCGGCGGTATGGAGTGCATAGAGCATCGCTACAGTTACTCAAAAACGGTCGACCTGCCGAAAGCAGCAGATAACGGTACAGTCATAATAGAGCCTAAAGTTGATTATTGTACTTGCCGTGCTGTTTCGGGCAGACGTATCGATATCAGGGGGGCTGTAAGCTTCAAGATAAAAGTAAGCTGTGTCACACCTTTTGATATAATAACCGAAATGGAAGGCGGTCTGGTGCAGACTAAAAAGAATAAGGTCTGCTGTACGAGAAAGCTCACCGGGGGAAAGCAGTTTGTGATACGTGAGGATATAGGGGTATCCGGCGTTGACGGCAATATCAAGGCAGTAGTAAGCTGTGATGCAGTTGCAACGGTAAACGACTGCAAGATAATTGCCGATAAAATTGTGCTCAAAGGCGTGGCTCAGCTCAAGGCAATGTATCTAGTGCAAAATGACGGCGGCAGCATACTACAGACTATGGAGGCGGAGGTTCCGCTCAGTCAGATAGTGGATATGCCCGGAGTTGATGAAAAGCATACCTGCTATGCGCAGTTCAAGGTCCTGTCATGCAGTCTTTGCGTAAAATCCGCAGACGACAATACATCGGGTGTTTTTGCCTGCGAACTCACGGTGGGCTCACAGATAACCGCTACTCTTGAAGAAAATGTATATCCGGTAACAGATATGTATTCTACAGGGTACGAGTGTAATTTTACAACGGCGACACTCAAAGCAGAGTCGGATCACCGTTACATAAGTCAGACCTTCAACACAAAGCGGATCATTGAGTGTGAGAACGGTATTCCGGACAGTGTTATAGATGTCAGCTGTGATGTGGCTGAGGTAATGTGTAAGGCTGGCGAGAACGGAGATATTACCGTGAACGGTAAATTGATATGCTGTATCGCCGCTGTAAGAGAAAACGAGCCTGTATTCTCGGAAACGAGCCTGCCGTTTGAGGCGGTGGTATCGGTCGGCGGAGTTACGGCAGACAGCGTAATTCAGTCGGCAATCAGTATAACAGCTGTAAGTTACAGTATAGGTGACAACGGGATAGAGCTCAGATGCAATATGCTTATGCAGGGAAGTATGTATATTTGCTCTTCTTCACAGGTAATAAAGCAGGCGGAAATAAATGAGAACGAATGTAAGAAAAAAGATGATGAGTATACGCTTAAGCTTTATTTTGCCGACTCGAATGAAGATATATGGAATATAGCGAAACGCTATAATACTTCTGCTGCGGCAATAGAAGCCGAGAACGAAGTCACCGACGGAAAGGCGTCGGGGCTTCTGCTGATACCGATAGTTTGAAAGTCTTGTTTTCCGCACGGAGATAAGGCATTGTGAAAGCAGATAAGGAGAAATTATGCCAAAGTCAATTTATAAGGACATTTCCGAGCGAACAGGCGGAAATATCTATATAGGGGTAGTAGGTCCTGTGCGTTCGGGAAAGTCAACGTTTATAAGCCGATTTATGAATGTGCTGGTGATGCCGTCGATAGAAGATGAGTTCCGCAGGGAGCGTGCAGTTGATGAACTCCCTCAGTCGGCTGCCGGCAAGACTATAATGACCACAGAGCCGAAATTTGTCCCGGAAGAAGCGGTAAGCATAACCGTTGACGAGAGTGTCAACATGAATGTACGGCTCATCGACTGCGTCGGATATATCGTGCCAGGCGCAAAGGGCTATATTGAGAACGAAGCGCCGAGAATGGTGAAAACTCCGTGGTTTGATGAAGAAGTACCATTCAATATGGCGGCAGAGGTAGGAACACACAAGGTAATAACCGAACACAGTACGATAGGACTTGTGGTAACTACAGACGGAAGCATAACCGATATTCCGAGGGAGGAATACGAGGCGGCGGAAGAGCGCGTGATAAATGAGCTGAAAAGCATAAAAAAGCCGTTTGCAGTGGTGCTTAACTGTACTGAGCCTAAATCCGAACAATCGGCAGAACTTGCGCGTAAGCTGTCAGAAAAATATGACTGTGCGGTAACGCCGCTCAGTTGCCCGGATATCACAGAGAGTGATATAAAGGCATTGTTGTCGGATATACTTATGGGCTTTCCTGTAAGGGAGATCGGGATAAGACTGCCTAAATGGCTTGCATCGCTTGACAATGATCATTATCTCAAAAAGCAGGTATTCGGTTCTATACGCGAGGCGGCTGAAGATATTAACTGTATGGGCGATATAGACAGGTTTATCGACAGAGTAAAGCAGTGTGAAAGCATCAGCTGTTGTAAAAAGGATAACGCACAGCTAGGCACGGGAGCGGCATTTATCACGGTAAATCTTGATCAGGAGCTGTTTTATAAGGTGCTCGGCGAAACCACCGGTATTGAGCTTGCCGATGAGGGCGATCTTATGCCGTGTATGATCGAGCTTGCAAAGATCAAAAATGAGTACGAGAAGGTACGTGCCGCTCTTGAAGAAGTGAGAGCTACCGGTTACGGAATAGTAATGCCGGGCGCGGAGGAGCTTACTCTTGAAGAACCCGAGATAGTAAAGCAGGGGGGTAAGTTCGGTGTACGGCTTAAAGCGTCTGCGCCCTCTATCCATATGACGCTTGCCAACATCAACACTGAGGTAAATCCTATTGTCGGAAGCGAAAAGCAGTCAGAGGATCTTGTTAAATATCTCCTGAGAGAGTTTGAAGAAAATCCGACCAAGATATGGGAGAGCAATATTTTCGGGAAGTCGCTCCACGAGCTTGTAAATGAGGGGCTTCACAATAAGCTCAGTCGTATGCCCGCAGATGCGAGGGCAAAGCTCCAGGAGGCAATACAGAGAATTATCAATGACGGCTGCAACGGACTTATATGTCTCATTTTATAACCGATAATACAAAAAGACCGCACCCTTACAACGAGTGTGGTCTTTGCATTATTCATTTTATTGCATAGCGGGATTTCCGCCAAGCAGATATAATATATCTATTCCCGCCAGACTCAGCAAAAAACTTGCAACGATGAAAAGCAGGACTGCAACAACCGCAGCTATCCACACAGCTCTTTTCTGCTTTTTCGTCCAAGAGTGCTGAGGAGACGCACTTTCATCGGGGGCGAAGGATAGTGTGTTATTGCTCGCTGCTGTGTCAGATGCGAGCATATCATCGTTTTCGTGATTTTCGGTGTATGTGTCGATAAGTTCTTTTTCTTCGCTCATATTATTTTGATCTGTCCTTACTTTATGATTAAATCTTTAGCCCTTTCAAGTATAAGCTGTTCTCTTTTCAGAACAAAGCTCATCTGATATTCCTTGCATTGTTGTGAAAGCGCTTTAAGCTTGCTTACAGCCTCGTCGTAAGGCGTCCATTCTATTTTATAACCGAGGCGTTCCTGAGAATGCGCAAGAACTTCCATATCGCATTTGTCGGATGCTTTTTTTGCAACATAGCAGTGAGATACCATACAGAATTTCCTTTTGAACTTGTGTTCCTCGATCCAGCCGAGATATCCGATAAGCTCGGCGGCGTAACCTGTTTCTTCGCTGACCTCACGAAGAAAAGCCTTGTCCGGAGTTTCTGTTATCTCTATACTTCCGCCCGGCAATTTATAGTAGTCGGAGTTTTCTATCTTCATCATAGCGATGTTTCCGTCTCCGTCCGTCATGACACCTCTTGTATTATAGCGTGTGTCATCTTCGATATACTGAGGCTCACCACCAAAGAAATCGCTGTCGGTTATCTTTGCAATAAGCATTTATAAGTCGTCCCTTTCGTCTTGCGGTTTCTGCCGCTGTTTTTTCATACATATGATATCACAAACGACAGCCCATTGCAATATAAAAAAGTAGATTGGATTTGTAGAAAACACCCATATATATGTCGAGATTATTGTTAATAATACACAATGGAACTAAAGTCGATATAGTGTTATAATAACCTCAGGTATAAAATCTTTTCCTGTTGGCGAAAGGCGGTGTACCGTCGTGTCGGCTTACAGTGAGTTGATTTATGGGATAATAATTCTGTCCGACTAAATCGTAAAAAGAAAAAAGAGAGTGTTAAATGGAAAATACAGCTACATCATCAAATACACAGGTGAAAAAATACAGACGCGCAGGCTTTATGGATGAAGTAAGAGGCTTCTGCATACTCTGTATGGTGGTTTATCACATTTGTTTCGATTTGAATTACACATATAAAATACACATACCGATAATGTTTGACGGCTGGTTTGATATTGTTCGTGATGCTTTTGCCGGTGCGTTCATGTTCATATCCGGTATGAGCTGCCGTTATTCGAGAAATAACGCAAAACGCGGTATACAGTGCTTCTTCATCGGTATGATAATCACCTTTATATTTGCATTCTTCGCGCCTACTGCGCCGATACTCTTCGGCATACTGCACTTTATGGGTGTGTCGATGATGATTTATGCGATAGGAGATAAATATTTTCTTAAAATCCCCGCTCCCGTCGGAATTGCGATCTGTGCCGTTCTTTTTATTCTTACAAGAGGAATAATGTACGGTTATATAGGACCTGCCGCAGGGGTCGGAATAAAGCTCCCGGAGTTTATTTATAATGCGGGGCTTCTTTTTCCGCTCGGCTTCAGGTCGGCAAGCTTTCAGTCGATGGATTATTTCCCGCTTCTGCCGTGGTTCTTCGTTTTTCTTGCCGGTGCTTATACAGGAAAGTATGCTATTGAAGATAAGATGCCGGCGTTCTTTTATAAGACACACTGCAAGCCGCTGGCGCTGGCAGGACGCTATACTCTGTGGATATATGTGCTCCATCAGCCGATAGCCATGGTGATATTTATGCTGATATTCGGAAGAATTTAAAAAAACTCTTGACAAACAGATCGAAGTTTGATATAATAACATAGCTTGACAAGTATACAACTTTGTCAACATCCCTTGCTCGTACAAAAGTGCGGGCTTAAAATCCACAAGGAGGTGCTTATAATGGCAAAGCTCAGCGAAAAGTATGAGGCAGTTGTTGTATTTTCACTTAAGAACGGTGAGGATGCAGTAAAGGCTCTCGTTGCTAAGTTCTCTGATCTGATCAAGGAACACGGCACATTAGTTGACGTTGATGAATGGGGCGCTCGTAAGCTCGCTTATGAGATAAACTACGAAACCGACGGTTATTATGTAGTTTACAGCTTCGACTGCAAGCCCGATTTCCCTATGGAATTCGAGCGTATCATCAATATCACTGACGGCGTTATCCGTTCGCTCGTAACGGTACGCAAGTAATTTGTTTGGAGAAGTATGCAGGAGGAGCGGTAACATATGTATAACAAGGTAATTATGATGGGTCGTATAGTCAATGACCTCGAACTGAGATCCACTACTTCGGGCGCGTCGGTGCTTTCTTTCAGAATAGCAGTAGACCGCAGATTCCAGACAAAGGGCGAAGAGAGAAAGTCGGATTTCTTCAATGTAGTTGCTTGGCGCAACGAAGCGGAATTTATATCAAGATATTTTTCCAAGGGTCGTATGATACTTATCGAAGGTGAGCTTCAGAACAGATCTTATACCGATAAAAACGGAAATACCGCATATATTACCGAGATCATAGTTGATCGTTCCACGTTCACGGGTGAAAAGGCTAACAGCGGACAGGCTTCATCGCCTTACCAGAGCTATCCCGGAAACGCACAGGTCGCTTCAGCACCTGCGCATCCTGCACAAAACACAAACACCGCGCCCACAGTGTCGCAGGGTAACAATGCAGATTTTACAGAATCTGCCGATGATGACGATTACCCGTTCTGATCAAAATAAGGAGGATAATACAATGGCTGAAAGAGAAAAGAATGAAAAGTCAACAGTTCGTCCTATGAAGCGCACAAGAAAAAAGGTTTGCGCATTCTGTGCCGACAGAGCTGAATTCATTGATTATAAGGATGTAGCAAAGCTTAAGAAGTGCATGACAGAGCGTTACAAAATTCTGCCCCGCAGAGTAACAGGCTGCTGCGCATACCACCAGAGAGAGCTTACAACTGCTATCAAGAAGGCTAGACAGGTAGCTCTTATTCCTTATGTTTCTGACTAAGTTATAAACAGCTTAAAAAATCGATGCTTAACAGGCATCGATTTTTTTGTTTTTATCTATTGATTATTTCCTTAAAATGCTGTATAATAATACAGTATGATTGCGAGGTGTGTGTTTTGGCACAAAAGAAAAAAGGAAAAAATAAGTTCGGGATAACACCGTCAATGATATTTATGAACCTGCTATTGGTTCTTATCATATGCACAGTGTGTTTCTTTACCTATAATATAATTAACGGAGAAGACGGCACATCATCAGAACCGCCTTTCACAGCGGTTACATCCGAACCACCTGAAACTGAAGCTCCCGCTACAGATTCAGATGTAAGCTCTGCCCCCGAAAGCACGGCTTCTGTCGAAGAGTCATCCGGCACGGCTTCTGATACATCAACGGATAATCAACCTACAATAGATTTTGATAAGGAGTATTTCTCATCATCGCTGTTTATCGGTGACAGTATCTCGACAGGTCTTAGTCTTTACGGTTTCCTTGATCAGGATAACGTTTTTGCTCAGCAGGGTCTTGCACCTTCTACAGCACTTGACGCTGAGATAGACGGAGTTACGCTATCGGATAAGATCGCTGCATTCAAGCCTAAGAAAATATTCGTTATGCTCGGCACGAACAGTGTCGGATATGCCGATAACGAAACTCTTGCGGCAAGTATGAATGAGCTGGTTGAGAAGATATCAGGTCTTACAAAGGCAAAGATCTATGTAATATCAATCCCGCCGATAACACCCGAAGCGGAGCAATCTGATGAAAACGAGCTGACAAAGAAAGATATCGATGACTACAACGCAAAGCTCAAGACCGCTGTTTCAGGCAGTGGAGCTTCATTTATAGATCTTAACAGTGTGCTGTCAAATTCGGATGGATATTTTGATGCGGATTATGCCGAGATGGACGGTATTCACTTTATGGGTACGACATATGAAGTGATGCTGAGCTATTTGCAGAAGCATTCGTCTTAATGCTGCTATGAAAGGAACTGATAGTATCAGCACTGAAAATAAACACAGTAAGGCAAATAAAGGCAAATCAGTTTTATTGTCGCTGGGTTGTGTGCTTTCGGTTATTCTTTTCGGCTGTACCGATGTAACGTCTTCCTCAGACAGTGATAACATATCATCTGCGGAGCAGAGTATTACGACAACAACAACCAATCCGACGACTTCCGTTACAACTGCCCAAACGACAGCTGCGGCAACAACAACGTTCACTACCGCTGTAACAGTAGAAACCACAGTTGTCACAACAACGGAAACTACGACTGCCGAACCGCAGACTGAGTCTGAGTCCGGCACAGAGCCTGAACAAACCGCAACAGAACCGGAACAGCAGGATACAAAAGGCAGTAACACTCAGCAGCCGTCGCAGGCAGAAGCTCCGGCGGCTTCAACAGATTTTGACACATCGTTCTTTGATGATGCATTGTTCATAGGGGACAGCATTACAACAGGACTTTATCTTTACGGATATCTTGATCCGTCGCTTGTATACGCAAAGCTCGGTCTTGCGCCGTCAACAGCGCTTGAAAGCGAAATTGACGGGGAAACGATCGACAGTAAGATCAAAACAAATAACCCCAAAAAAATATATATAATGCTCGGTACGAACAGTGTCGGATATTCGGACGGTGATTACCTTGCCGGCTGTATGGGAGAACTTGTACGGCATATTTCAAAGGTCAGTGAAGCTAAAGTGTATGTGTTGTCTATACCGCCTGTTACCTATTATGCCGAAGCGGATTACGACAATGCTCTGACGACAGCGGCGATAGACGAATATAATAATGCGTTGCGGAATGTTATCTCCGATACAAAGGCAAAATTTCTTGACCTACACTCTGTGCTGACAGCTCCTGACGGATATTATTATGAAGAATATCACGAAATTGACGGTATTCATTTTATGGGTTCGACATATCAGGTTATGCTTAGTTTCTTAGAGAAACAATCTTAATATAACGTGCATAAAAGAAAGGAATTACGAACAATGAACAGCTTTACTAAAAGAATAATGGCGGGAATTATCTGCACAATGATTGCAGTTTCGATATGCGGTTGCTCGGGAGGTAACGCTCAGTCGTCCGCTTCAGATAGCGCAGCATCATCCGGAGTTACAAGTACTTCAGAAAGCGCCGCTTCTTCCGACACAGAACAAGCTTCCGGCAAGGCAACCGAGATCACTGATAAGATACAGGCTGATGTAAAGTTCCCCGGTATGGCACCTATAGGTGAAGATCGTATGTCGGGTTATTACGATGTTGCAAGTGATAAACTGGAAAGCTTCAGCGCATATATCTGCGGCTCGGGTGCTTATCCTGATGAAATTGCGGTATTCCAGTTAAAGTCGGCTGACGATGTAGCCGATGTGAAGGCTATGCTCGAAAAGCGTGTTGAAACACAGACAGCAACATTTAAAGATTATACGCCTGATGAGATGTATAAGATAGACGGAAATAATGTTGTAACAAGCGGAAACTACGTTGCACTTATCATATGTGCCGATAACGCAAAGGCTATTGAAGACTTCAACTCGATAGCTAAGTAATATTTTTGAAAGGAGAGCATTATGGCTATAGAGTGTCTTGTAATTACCCTTATACTTGGCGCTATAGTGTTCTCGTTTGCAAGAGCAGACAGGATACGCTGGGTGCTTGCGACAATTCCGCTCGGAATATTGCCACTTGTAAATTGCGTGTCAAGCTTTATATGTACAAGTTTTTTAGGATATGAACTACCGAAGAATGTAGCGGTTATGATACTTCTGCTCGCAGTTATGGCATCATGTGTATGGATAGGCATCGCATCGGGCTTTCTGCGAACTAACCGTATGAGAATACCATATATTTGCGTCGGCATCGGTTTCAATGTGGTACTTGGACTTATATTGCTTAATTTTTATATGAGTTTTTAATATCGGATGATTTTTTTGTACTGCCGTTTTGCTATGCAACTCGGCAGTATTTTATATTTTATAAATCGTGTTTTCATCGGCATTTACATACAGTCAATTGACAAATTGTCTAAAAATACAGTCGGATTTTTATACACTTATTCTTAAAAGACATATTGACAAACCGAGCAAGACACTATATAATATTAACTGTATTTCGCTCACCACTACATATTGTGGTGCGACAAGGAATTTTCGACGAGAGGGAGAAACAAATGCTGACTAAAATCCAGAAGAGGGACGGTCGCACAGTGCCGTTCAACATTGAGAAGATAGCTGATGCTATATATAAAGCAGCGAGAGCTGTCGGCGGCAATGACTATCAGGAAGCAAGCGAAATGGCAGAAAAAGTTTGCAATTATCTTGAAACAAACGCCAACAAAACAGGAGAACTGCCTACGGTAGAAGAAGTACAGGACGCAGTAGAAAAGGTGCTTGTCGAGAGCGGTCACGCAAAGACAGCAAAGGCGTATATTCTTTACAGAGCCGACAGAACAAGGGTAAGAGAAATGAATACCAGCCTTATGAAGATTTACGAGGATCTTACATTTAAGGCTGCAAGGGATTGTGATATCAAGCGTGAGAACGCTAATATAGACGGCGATACCGCAATGGGCACAATGCTTAAGTACGGTTCAGAGGGCGCAAAGCAGTTCAACGAGATGTATGTGCTTGCTCCCGAGCATTCAAAGGCGCACAGGGACGGCGATATCCATATCCATGATCTTGATTTTCTGACGCTGACTACGACCTGCTGTCAGATCGATCTGATAAAGCTGTTCAAGAACGGCTTTTCAACCGGTCACGGCTTTTTAAGAGAGCCCAACGAGATAACCAGCTACTCGGCGCTTGCCTGCATTGCTATCCAGTCTAACCAGAACGATCAGCACGGCGGTCAGTCTATACCTAACTTTGACTATTCTATGGCGGATGGTGTACGAAAGACATACAAGCACCGTTATGCTCAGAATATCGTAAGAGGACTTGAACTGATCGGCGGTATTGAAGACCTTGCAACAGCAGAAGCCGATGTAAAGGCTTACACTAAGAAGCTTGAGGAAGAAAGGCAGCTTGCGCCGGTGCTCGCTAACGACAATGACTATCAAGAAGCAGAGCGCATATGTCTTAAAGAGATTTGTCCCGATGTATCAGATGAAACAATAGAAAAGATACAGAAGTTTGCGTTAAAGCAGGCTGAAGTTGAAACAGACAGAGCCACATATCAGGCTATGGAGGCTCTTGTACATAACCTTAACACCATGAACAGCCGTGCGGGTGCTCAGATACCGTTCTCATCTATAAACTACGGTACTGATACATCTCCCGAGGGAAGAATGGTAATTAAGAATGTTCTGCTTGCTACAGAGGCAGGTCTGGGTAACGGTGAAACACCTATTTTCCCGATACATATCTTCAAGGTCAAGGACGGTCTGAACTATAATGAGGGTGATCCTAACTATGACCTGTTCAAGCTTGCGTGCAGAGTATCTGCAAAGAGGTTGTTCCCGAACTTCTCATTTATAGATGCGCCTTTCAATCTCCAGTACTATAAGCCCGGAGATTATAACACAGAAATCGCATACATGGGTTGCCGTACCCGTGTTATCGCCAATGTTTATGATCCTACAAGAGAGATAGTGACGGGCAGAGGAAACCTTTCATTCACATCTATCAACCTGCCAAGACTGGGTATACTTGCGGGCGGGGATATCGTAAAGTTCTTTGAAATGCTTGAGGACAGAATGAACCTCGTTATAGATCAGCTCCTCTACAGATTTAAGATCCAGTCACAGAAGAGAGTAAAGAATTATCCGTTCCTTATGGGTCAGGGCATATGGATCGATTCGGAAAAACTCAATCCTAATGATACGATAGGTGAAGTTTTAAAGCACGGTACGCTTTCTGTCGGATTTATCGGACTTGCTGAGTGCTTAAAGGCTCTTATCGGCGTTCATCACGGCGAAAGCAAGGAGGCTCAGGAGCTCGGTCTTCGTATAATCGGCAGAATGAAGGCGAGAATGGACGAGGAAAGCAAAAAGACAGGTCTTAACTTCTCGGTTCTTGCGACTCCCGCTGAGGGTCTTTCGGGCAGATTTGTAAAGATCGACCGCAAGAGATTCGGTAAGATCGAAGGCGTAACTGACAGAGAATATTACACCAACTCATTCCATATCCCCGTTTACTTCCCGATCAACGCATTCAGAAAGATAAAGCTCGAAGCACCTTATCATGCGCTTACTCTCGCAGGTCACATAAGCTATGTTGAGCTTGACGGTGACCCGTTACAGAACCTTGAAGCGTTTGAGCAGGTCATCAGATGCATGAAAGAGTCCGGTATCGGATACGGCTCGATAAATCATCCGGTTGACAGAGATCCATGCTGCGGATATACCGGTATAATCGGCGATGTATGCCCCAAGTGCGGCAGAAGCGACCATGGCGACAATACGAGATTTGAGCGTATCCGCCGTATCACAGGTTATCTTGTAGGCACGGTTGACAGATTTAACAACGGTAAGAGAGCTGAAGAAAGAGACAGAGTAAAGCACGATGTTTCTATGGATGAGCTTGACGATTGATAATCTCAGATGATGTGAACAGAATATCCGGCATTTTTTGATGTCGGATATTTTTATGTCAAAGACTTGAATTTGAATTTGGTTTAGTATATACTATCTGTATAGACTATCATAGTATTTTAAAGGAAAGTGAAATAAATGCCTTTTTTACCTATATCAAAACAGGATATGAAAGACAGGGGAATAGATCAGCTTGACTTCATCTGCATAACAGGTGATGCATATGTCGATCACCCGTCGTTCGGTATAGCTATAATATCCCGTATGCTTGAAAGCTGCGGTTGCAATGTCGGAATAATCGCACAGCCTGTTACCGATGATGATTTTAAAAAGCTCGGAAAGCCGAAATACTGTTTTCTTGTAACGGGCGGAAATATAGACAGTATGGTGTCGAATTACACCGTATTTAAGAAAAAACGTTGGGACGATGCCTATTCTGAGGGCGGCAAGGGCGGCAAGCGCCCTGACAGGGCAGTGACAGTTTATTGCAGAACGCTTACAAGACTGTTTCCTGACATTGAGATAGCTATCGGCGGACTGGAAGCAAGCCTGCGCAGATTTGCGCATTATGATTATTGGGCGGATAAAGTTATGCCGTCAATACTGGTCGACAGCGGCGCTAAGCTTCTGATGTACGGTATGGGTGAGCTGACTATTGTACAGCTTTACAGAGAGCTTGCCGATGGTAAAAAGCTGTCGGAGATACATGACATAAGAGGCACCTGCTATCTTACCGAGCCCAAAAATACACCGCTCGGTGCTGTACAGTGCGACAGTTTTGAGATAGTCAGCGAGAACAAGAAAGCGTATGCAAAATCCTGTCGTCAGCAGTATGACGAGCAGGACGAGGTGTACGGCAGAACTATGGTACAGCGTCACGGAAATATGATGCTTGTGCAGAATCCTCCGCAGAGAAGCCTTACACAGAGCGAATTTGACAAGGCATACGAGCTGCCTTATATGAAAGCATATCACCCTTGCTATGAAAAAGGCGGTGGTGTGCCCGGAATAAAAGAGGTTGAGTTCTCGATAACACACAACAGAGGTTGCTTCGGCTACTGTAATTTCTGCTCGATAGCCTTGCATCAGGGCAGAAGAATACAGACAAGAAGCGAGGAATCGGTTATAAACGAGGCGATTGACCTTACGAAAAAACCGGGCTTCAAGGGATATATCCACGATGTAGGCGGACCTACCGCAAACTTCCGCAGAACTTCATGTGATAAGCAGGAAAAAGCAGGACTTTGCAAGGGCAAAAAGTGCCTTGCTCCCGAGCCTTGCCCCGCTCTTAAGGTCGACCACAGCGAATACCTTGAAATGCTCAGAAAGATACGCTCCATAAAAAATGTCAAGCGTGTATTTATCCGTTCGGGTATAAGATATGACTATATGATGAAGGATAAGAACGATGAGTTTTTCAAGGAGCTTGTCGAACATCATGTCAGCGGTCAGCTTAAAGTCGCTCCGGAACACGCAAGTAACAAGGTGCTTGACCTGATGGGCAAGCCGCATATAGAGGTATACGAGGATTTTGAAAAGAAGTTTTACAAGTACACAAAGGAATGCGGTAAAGAACAGTATTTAGTGCCGTATCTTATGTCATCGCATCCCGGCTGTACTGTAAAAGAGGCTGTAGAGCTTGCGGTGTTCCTCAAAAAGCATAATATCAGACCGGAGCAGGTACAGGATTTCTATCCTACACCCGGAACTATATCAACCGCTATGTATTATACGGGCCTTGATCCTTATACTATGCAGGAGGTCTATATTCCTCGTGACCCAAAGGAAAAGGAGATGCAAAGGGCACTCCTGCAGTATTATAAAAAAGAGAATAAGCAGATAGTTGCAAAGGCTCTCATAAGAGCGGGCAGACGTGATCTTATCGGATATGGCAAGGAATGTCTTATAACGCCCGACGGATTAACTTTGCAACAGGACAGAAAAGGAACGGTGAAAAATGGCAAAAACACCACTCCAAAAGCAAAGACGTATCAACGACAGGGCAATAAGAGCGGCGGCAGGAGTAAAATGCAGAAGAAAAAGCACTAATGTGTTTATAGCGGCGATTGTCGTTGTTGCATTGGCGTTTGTTTTTCTGACGCTAAATGAGCATATATTGAATATTGAGAAATTGCCTAGCTGGAGCTGGATATTCGGTGACAGTCATACGGTAAATGTTGCGGTAACAGACCTGTACTTACCGTATTTGAAATAAGGAGTATATTATGCTTACAGTAGACAGATTTGAAGAAGATAAGGCTGTGATCTTTGATGATGACAGGCAGATGATAATAGGCAGAGATAAGCTATCTCCCTTTGTCAAAGAGGGTGATGTAATCATCATCTCGGATAGCGGCGTATATATTCCGGATAACGCCGGAACGGAGCGGATAAGAAAGGATAATCTCGGTCTTCTGCAAAAGCTGCTGAATAAGTGACAACAGCCCTGCGGCAAATGTACTGTCGCAGGGTTGTTTTTGTGTTAGAAGCTTGTATGTACTTCGGTATAGCCTCCGCTTTTCCCAAGTCTTAAAGACTGACCGTTATCAAGCGTCAGCTTTGCATTTGACGTTTTGCCGTCAAGCTGTTTTCGTACAGAAGCGATAAATTCATCGGTGCTTTGCGACTTGAAGAAAACTTTCAGAAGGTTTTCAAGCGCAAGGATGTCGTTTTCGTTTTCTATGAACATTTCAACTTCGGATTTGTCGATATTTCCGCTTTTGTCATATACGATTCGAAGCTTTGATGTACGGCTGTTGTCGGCTGTGGATTTAGTGTAAAGATATACGATGTTGCTGATTTCCTGCATTGTAAAGCCGTTTTCGGTGAGTATCTTTTCAACTGTAGCGTTGCTTTGGGAGATATTGCCGTTTACCTCGTCATTTTTGCCGTAGCCTATACACAAATCGGTTATCTCAAGTGCCAGAAAGATTGCAAATACTAAAGCCGCTCTTTTGATAACCCTGCTTGCAACAGATTTCTTTACCGTATTTTCGGCAATGCGTAAATCAGGCATACTGTCGTAGATTTTCAGTATTTTTATTGTTCTGCCGTTACTGCTGTATTTAAGATAACGCTTTGTTTCGCCTGTCAGGACAGCGTTTTCGTAAATCGTCTTTTTATATCTGTCGGTATCAAAATTCGCTCTTACAAATTCAAAATCCGTATTTGCGGTGATTTTCGAGATAAGACCGCCTCTTGCGGCGAGAGTGCCTTTGATTATTGTGTTGCCGTCAAACTTATATGACGTTGTAAGAACTGAGGCGAATCTCAACAGACCGATAAAGAATATGATAATCGCCGCCGCAAAGAACAGCATAAGAACGATTACCGTATTATCCTGCAAAAATGTGCTTGTTATTTTAAGCACCGAAGCACCGCACAGACCGATAGCGGTAACGCCTGTGCCGACAGTGAACATAGAAATAAGGCTCACCGCCCACCAAAGCATCGCACCGAATGCGTGAGTGTGCTTCTCTGTTTCAAAAGACGGGTTTGAGTATATCATAAGCTTCTCCGTTTCATATTTATTTCTTATTTTAGTATAACAGCTATTTCCGATGCTGTCAATCGGAACAATTGCCGTGTTCAAAATTTTCCGATGCCGTTCAAAACTCTTTACAAGTGCTTGAAATAGGTGTAAAATAGTATCATGATATGAAAGGAGCTGCATTATGAAAAAGTGCTTAATTGTAGTGGACTATCAGAATGATTTTGTAAGTGGTTCGCTCGGCTTTGAAAAGGCAAAGACGCTTGAACTTGGAATCGCCAACAAAATAAATTCCTATCATGTAAACGGCGATGATGTCATATTTACTCTTGACACTCATTATGACGATTATATGGATAGCTATGAGGGAAAGCATCTGCCCGTACCTCACTGTATAGAGAATACGGACGGATATAAGCTGTACGGCAGTGTTGCCGACTGCATTTCCGGCGAAGATATAGTATTCAGGAAAACCACCTTCGGCTCGGACGCTCTTTATGAGTATCTTAAAACCGCCTGCTACGGCTCTGTCGAGCTTGTGGGCGTGGTAACGAATATCTGTGTTGTTGCCAATGCCGTACTCGCAAAGACGGCTTTACCCGATGCGGATATAATCGTTGACAGTGCGCTAACTGCATCAAATGATGAGGGACTGCATAAAGCGGCTCTTGATACGATGGAGAGTATGCAGATAATTATAAAATAAAGGAGCAGACTAATGAACAAGGATAATTTCACAATGCTGTGCGATTTCTATGAGCTTACTATGGCGAACGGCTATTTTAAAAACGGCTTCTATAAGCGCACGACATATTTTGATGTATTTTTCAGAAACGTACCCGACAACGGCGGATTTGCGATTGCGGCAGGACTTGACCAGATAATCGAATATATAAAAGAGCTTCATTTTTCTGCCGAAGATATAGAATTTTTGCGTAGCAAGAAGATTTTCGATGAAGAATTTCTCGAATATCTCAAAGACTTCAGATTTACCGGCGATATTTACGCCGTACCTGAGGGTACGCCTGTTTTCCCGCACGAGCCTGTCCTTACCGTAAAAGCACCGGCTATCGAGGCACAGCTTATAGAAACCTATATCCTGCTTGCGATAAATCACCAGTCGCTTATAGCCACAAAAGCGAACAGAATAGTCAGAGCGGCAAACGGCAGAACGGTGCTTGAATTCGGCTCAAGAAGGGCACAGGGCGCAGACGGTGCCGTGATAGGCGCAAGAGCGGCTTATATAGGCGGTTGTGCAGGCACTGCGTGTACGCTGACCGATTTCAAGTACGGTGTTCCCGCAGGCGGTACTATGGCGCATTCGTGGGTACAGATGTTCGATACCGAGTATGACGCATTCAGGACTTATTGCGAAATATATCCCGATAATGCCGTACTGCTTGTTGACACTTACAACACACTGAAAAGCGGCGTTCCGAACGCTATAAAGGCATTTAAAGAGGTGCTTGTGCCTAAGGGTATCACAAATTTCGGCATAAGGCTTGATTCGGGCGATATATCCTATCTGTCCAAAAGAGCAAGAAAGATGCTTGATGAGGCAGGACTTCAGTGCTGTAAGATAGTTGCGTCAAATTCGCTCGATGAATATCTTATCCGTGATCTTATGATGCAGGAGGCTAAGATAGATACCTTCGGAGTAGGGGAAAGGCTCATCACCGCAAAGAGCGCACCCGTGTTCGGCGGTGTTTATAAGCTGGCGGCTGTGGAGGATGAACAGGGAAACATCATTCCCAAGATAAAAATAAGCGAAAACACCGCAAAGATAACCAATCCCCATTACAAGAAGCTGTACCGTTTCTATGACAATGAAAGCGGCAAGGCACTTGCGGACGAACTTTGTGTATACGATGAAACAATTGACAGCACAAAGCCTCACACTATTTTCGATCCCGATGCAATATGGAAGACAAAGACGCTTACAGACTACACAGCAAGAGAACTTCATGTAACGGTATTCAAAAACGGCGAGCTTGTTTATAAACAGCCGTCGCTGTATGAAATCAGGATTTACTGTGCCGAACAGTTGGAAACACTCTGGGACGAGGTAAAGCGTTTTGAAAATCCGCACACTTACTATGTGGATTTGTCAAAGAAGCTGTGGGATATAAAAAACGCATTACTAGAAAAGTCAAAGGACGGAAAAGATTTAAAATGAAAAAATCAATATCAATAACTCTCTGTGCGGCATTACTCGCTCTGTCGGGATGCTCGCAAAACACAAGTTCAGACGCTTTATCCTCTGATATTTCTTCTGCCGCATCGGAATCGCAAAGCACAGCATCGCAGGAAGAAAGCAGCGGATTGTCGCAGAGCGGTAACGGCGGATTCAAAGTAGAAGGTACAAAGCTGCTTGACGCAAACGGCAAGGAGTTTATAATGCGTGGTATAAATCACGCACACACATGGTATCTTGATGAAGATACAACGGCTATTAAAGCGATAGCCGAAACAGGCTCAAATGTAGTGCGTGTTGTTTGCTCAGACGGCGAGCAGTGGACTAAAGATACAGAGGATATGCTTGAAACAGTTATCGATCTCTGTATCGATAATGAGATGATTGCAGTTGTCGAAGTACACGATGCAACCGGCAAGGATGATAAGACTGCACTTGATAAAGCTACTGATTACTGGATAGAGATGAAGAACGCTCTTATCGGCAAGGAGCAGTATGTTATACTCAATATCGCAAACGAGTGGACAGGCGGCTGGAACGGCGAATTATGGCGTGATGGCTATACAGAATCTATCCCGAAGCTGAGAGAAGCAGGTATAAAGAATACTATCCTTGTCGATGCAGCAGGCTGGGCGCAATATGCCAAGAGCATAGGCGATTACGGTAAAGAGGTATTTGATTCCGATCCCGATAAGAATACGATGTTCGCTGTTCATATGTACGGCACGGCAGGAAAAAACAGCTCAGTTATAGAAAAGAATCTCAGATTTGCTACCGATAACGGACTTTGCGTAATAGTAGGCGAGTTCGGCTATACGCATACAGACGGCGATGTTGACGAGGCATTTATAATGAAGTATTGTCAGGAAAACGGTATCGGATATATCGGCTGGAGCTGGAAAGGTAACAGCGGCGGTGTTGAATATCTTGATATAGCAAACAGCTGGGACGGCTCGGTTTTATCTGCCGATTGGGGCGAGAATCTGGTCAACGGCGAAAACGGCATAAAACAGACTTCTGTAAAATGCAGTGTATTTACAAAGGAATAATAAATGACATTCAGAATTTATGACAAGCTCTGCGAGGACGCAAAGAAATTAAGAACTGAGGTATTTGTGGCAGAGCAGGGGTTTGAAACGGAATTTGACGATACGGACAGTAAGGCAAGGCATATAGTCGGCTATGACGGAGAAAAGCCTGTCGCCGTTTGCAGATATTTTTACGATGAAGAGCATAAGTCGTATATGATAGGCAGGATAGCCGTCATTAAAGAATGCAGAGGCTTGCATTACGGCGATAAGATATTATCCTTTGCGGAGCAGAAGGTAAAGCAGGACGGCGGAAAGTCTGTTGCTCTGTCCGCTCAGCTTCGTGCATCGGGATTTTACGAAAAACAGGGCTATAAGAAGCACGGCGATGAGTATTATGATGAATACTGTCCTCATGTGCTTATGACAAAAGCCCTGTAAGGAGGATTTATGACGGATATTATAACCGCTATGGAGAATCGCCACGCTGTAAGAGCCTACGATCCCGAAAAAAAGATACCAAAAGAAATAACGGATATGCTCAGAGAAAAGATAGACCTGCTGAATGCCGAAAGCAAGCTTCACATACAGCTTGTAACAGATGAGCCGAAAGCGTTTGACGGATTTATGGCACATTACGGCAAGTTTTCGGGCGTTACCGATTACATTGCTCTTATAGGTAGAAAAAGCGATAAGCTGAACGAAATATGCGGATATTACGGCGAACAGCTTGTGCTACTTGCCGGACAGCTGGGACTTGACAGCTGCTGGGTGGCAATGTCATTTGCCAAAGTGAAAAACGCTTATAATATCTCCAAAGGGGAGAAGCTGTGTTGTGTTATTTCACTCGGTTATGGTAAGACGCACGGTATTCCTCATAAGAGCAAGTCACTTGAGGAGGTTGCGGTTATAAAGAAAGACACGCCGGAGTGGTTTATAAACGGTGTAAGAGCCGCACTTCTCGCGCCTACAGCTATGAATCAGCAGAAGTTTGGATTTATGCTTGACGGCGACAAAGTGATTGCGAAGGCGGGAAAAGGTATATTGTCTGATATTGATCTCGGAATTGTCAAGTATCATTTTGAGATCGGTTCGGGAAAAGAGATTTTCAGGTAGCATACGATATTGTGAAAGCTGTATAATTTGTCAAATATACAGTAAATATTCAATATATATTCACTGTTTATTCGTTAAAAATGCCGTTTTCACTGAAAAAAGAGCCGATTTCACTGAATTTAACACAAACCGATGTATATATGTTATGATTATATTGCGGGTTCTACTGCAAATAATAGGAATATAGAAAGGTTTTGTTATTTATGTTTTATTATGATGTTGTGAAAGAAAATCATATTGACGGTGATTTAGGGAATTATGAATCATTCGGTATTGCGGTGTTCAAAATAACTGACGGTGCAAAAGAAAAGCTGTGTCAAATTGAAGATGTTTTTTTGAACGAAAGTAAGGCAATTGAGTTTACGCAGGTATGCAACGACTTTCAGCTTTCACCTGTACATATCTATGACGTTGTTCTTGATGCTATAAGTTAATATTAACAGTACACTTATCTTGAAGAAAGTTGCTTTTGCTAGGAGTATCTGACACCTCTACTAGAGTGAATTTCAGATAATTTCCGATTTGATAATAATTATCGGAAATACGAGAAAGTCGTTTAAACATTAAATTTAAGCGGTACAACTTGTAGATAAAGTCTGTTTTTTGAAATTAGCTTCTAATTGATATCCATATCCCACTTAGGGGACTCTGATGGATTTGCGTTCTGCAAAGCCATCAGAGTCTTCTTATTTTGGTATCCTTGACGAAAATCTCTTTATGGCATCCACACGGGCTAAGTTACAGGGCGAAACTAAACGCTTTGCAGAACTCGGATATGATTGCAAGTATTTTATCATAGACACTTCCGAGCTTCTGAAAGCGGATATTCTGACGCGCTACCAGGCGTATCAGATAGGTCTTGCGGCGAATTTCTTACAGCCTGACGAGATACGCTTCAAGGAAAACCTTGCGCCGCTCGGACTTGACTTTATCAAGCTCGGACTTAATGATGTGCTTTACGACCCTAAGACCAGGCAGATATACACGCCGAATACCGACAGCCACGCTAAAATTGATGATGAGGGCTTGCAAAACTGCGGTGAGGGTGATATAATAGCAGAAAAGAGATACAATGATAAGCACGATGAAAAAGGGCGGTTTGCAAGTAAGGGCGGCGGTTCGATCAAATCCGTTACGGCAAGCGATGACGGTACGGTAACAACGGTTTACAAGTCGCAGGCTAAAACAAAATATGCACCGTCACCGCAGAGAAATCGCAGCGGTATACAGGTAAAGCCCAAGACTTATGCAAAGCTGTGCGGAGAGTTTAATACCATTTATCCGGGTAGCAAAAAAGGAGAAAGTGGATATATAAGTAAAGGCAAGTATCGTTATAAAGCAGAATCAGACGGAGAGGGCGGCATAATTATACGAAAGAAATGGAGACAGAATTAGTTATGAAAAAAGAAGAACTGCACGGAAAATATAAATCAGAATATCAAAAACGTATCATAGAACGTTTTGCAGATACAATTCCTGAGTATATATACCCGCCAAACGATGACGCTTCACGTAAAAATTATGATATATATATGAGTTTTATCTGCCTTCTTGAAGCCCCTGAGCAGTATCAGACGTCAGATAAAGTCATAGATTATTTAGAAAAAAATTCAAAAGCAACAGTCGAAGATACGTGCAAGTATTTTGATAAGATAACTCCGGACGGTTTACCTCCCTGCGCTTCTGAGTGGGAAGATGACGAGGACGAAGAATGAAATTGAATTATGATTGCGTCCGCAGTGTACTGCTTACTGTTGAGAAAAGCAAGACGATTGACGAGGAGCTTAATATAAATCCGGTGACTGTTGAAACGATATTTGAACAGCTCCCGAAGTATGAAGATAATGAAATTTTGTATACGATAGAGAAGCTGAAAGAAGCCGGATATATAAATGCCGTTCTTCAATTTGCGGCAGGACATTTTATAGACGGCGCTGTAAGCAGTATCACATACAGCGGGCATGAGTATCTTGACAATATCCGTGAGCCTGAGGTGTGGAGAAAGGTAAAGACGATGCTGAAAAATGCAGGAGTTATCACACTGCCGCTTATTTCGCAGGCGGCGCAAATGCTAATCGGCAGTCAGCTGACTGTAAATTAAATATGACGACCGCTCTTTAAGGGCGGTTTTCTTATACCCGTGTGCAATCGATTGCACTTGATTTTAACTTGCATAGTACGCACTAACGATATAACAAACGGCTTAACAAAGCCAAATATTAACTTGCAGAGTTTATTTGCAATTACAGCTGGTTTTTAACACGAACTTCACAAAAATAGCCGTTTTTTGTGAAGTTCGGTGCAAATTTGAACGAACTTAATAATTTTATCGCCCCATTAGGAGCGGTATTTTTATACTCAAAATCATAGAAAGCGAGGTAAAGTAATGGAAACCGAAAAGAAAACTCCCTAAGAGGAGAAGAAGCCCGACGCTCCCACACCGGAGCAGAAGGACGATAAGCCCGAAGAAAAGGCGGATAAGCCGTTTTTGATATACAGTCGCGGATAGACGTTAAGTACCTGAAAAAGAATAGTTATCCATCGGCGGAGTAATAAGGCTATATCGGGGGATTTTTTGGTTTAATACATAGTTAGTTTCCTAACTTGACACCCCTTTTGACACCCCCACTACAGTAAATTTCAGTGAATTTCAGTAAAATTTCCGATTTGATAATAATTACTGAAAACATAAGAAAACCGCTTAAGCAATACGCTTAAGCGGTTGTTATTATGGTCGAGGTGACAAGATTTGAACTTGCGACCTCTGCGTCCCGAACGCAGCGCTCTACCAAACTGAGCCACACCTCGATGCTAACCCTCTTTGTGTTCAAGAGGGTTAAATTATTAAAATAAAATCAATATTCTACGCCGTATGTGCTACGATACTGCTTCATAGCGTCAAGGTACTGCTTACCTTCGATAACACCGTTTTCAATAGCACTTATGATATCATTAATGTTGACGATTGAGTAAACTTTGACACCGAAATCCTTGTCGGCAGACTGAACTGCGCTCAGGTCGCTGTCAAGCGCTTTTTCCATACGGTCAACAGTAATAACCATTGCTGTAATATTGACGTCAGCCGCACCTTTAAGCTTGGGAAGTACTTCTCTTAAAGCCTTGCCTGATGTCATAACATCTTCGATAATAACTACCTTATCTCCGTTTGCAAGCTGTTTTCCTACAAACATACCGCCTTCGCCGTGATCCTTGACTTCTTTTCTGTCAAAACAGTAGCTTGCATCTACGCCATACTTATTGAACAGTGCTACACACGCACTAACGGAAAGAGGAATACCTTTGTAAGCAGGACCAAAAAGAACATCGGCTTCAATACCGTTGTCGTGAATGCACTCTGCATAGAACTCACCGAGTTTTGCGAGCTGTGCACCGGTCTTGTAGTTACCTGTGTTTATGAAGTAAGGAGCCTTTCTTCCGCTCTTGAGTGTAAACTCACCGAATGTAAGAACTCCGCTGTCAACCATAAATTTGATAAAACTCTCTTTGTAAGTCATACTGTTCTCCTTTTTCGGTCGTTACTTCAAAACTTAACGCTATATATTATAGCATATCGGGTCAGACTTGTCAAGTCTTTCCGGTAAAATCATTGAATTTAAGCTTCTTTAGCTCTTCACACACTAAGTCGGATATTTTTGCAAAAGCCATACGGTAGCTGCAGGGCAGACCTTTTTCTGCGCGGTTGCAGTTGTAGTGACCGTCCAGGCAACGACTGAACATATATGTACCCTCTACTGCTTCAACAACGTCATAAAGTGAAAGCTCAGACGGTGCTTTACTCAGCTCATATCCGCCTTTTGTGCCCTTGTATGAGTTTACTATGTTGGCTGAACCCAGCTTTCTGAGTATCTTCATAGCGAATGTTTGCGGAACGGAGGTCTTTTCGGATATCGTCTTTGCATCAAGTCTTCCGGAGTTTTTGGCCATAAAATCGACTATCCTTATAGCGTAGTCGGTTTCAAGAGTAATGTGCATCTGTTACTCCTTATCAGTCCAGAAAGTCCTTCAGTTTTTTGCTTCTTGACGGATGCCTTAATTTTCTTAGCGCCTTTGCCTCGATCTGTCTGATACGTTCTCTTGTTACGTCAAATTCTTTACCGACTTCTTCAAGTGTTCTGGGTCTGCCGTCTTCAAGACCGAATCTCAGACGTAATACTTTTTCTTCGCGAGGGGTGAGTGTACCGAGTATCTCGCTGAGTTGTTCCTTGAGCAGCGTTCTTGACGCGGCTTCTGCGGGAGCCGGAGCGTCCTCGTCAGGGATAAAGTCGCCTAAGTGGCTGTCTTCCTCTTCACCGATAGGCGTTTCAAGTGAAACGGGATCCTGCGAAATTCTGAGAATTTCTCTTACTCTGTCAACTGTTATCCCAAGTCTGTCTGCTATCTCCTTTGGTGTAGGTTCATGACCGTTTTCGTGCAACAGCTGGCTTGATACCTTCTTTACTTTTGTAATGGTTTCTACCATATGAACAGGTATTCTGATGGTTCTCGCCTGGTCGGCGATAGAACGAGTTATAGCTTGCCTTATCCACCATGTAGCATACGTTGAGAACTTGTAGCCCTTAGTGTAATCAAACTTCTCAACTGCTTTGATAAGACCGAGGTTGCCCTCCTGTATAAGGTCAAGGAACTGCATACCTCTGCCGACATATCTTTTTGCTATGCTGACTACAAGTCGCAGGTTGGCTTCGCTTAGACGCTTTCTTGCGTACTTATCGCCCTGAGCCATACGTGTTGCAAGCTCAATTTCTTCTTCTGCGGTAAGAAGAGGCACACGACCTATTTCTTTCAGGTAGATTTTAACAGGGTCGTCAATAGCGATGCCTTCGGACGATAGAGATGATTCAAAGTCATCACCGTCAGTAAAATCAAGAGCACTGTCAAGATCCTCATCGGCGGAGAAGTCATCGACTATTTCTATATTGCTGCTTTCAAAATCATCATACAGCTTGTTTATTTCATCGGCATCAAAGTCAAGCTCTTCGAGTACATCGGTTATTTCCTTTGTGGTGAGCTTGCCGTTCTGCTTACCGTGATTTATAAGTTCGTTTATTTTGTTGTCTGCCATATTTATCTTTCCTTTCAGGATTTATCGTTATGATTTTTTGTTCTTTATTTTATCGGCAAATTGCCGTAATTCGTCCGCTGACATATCTGTCACTTTCTTTGTCTGTTTCTTATCTCTGTATTTTATAAGTACATTCAGATAATCGTTCAGCCTGTCCACATTGTACGGCAAATCGCTGTTGTCGTGTATCAGCTTGTATATTGATGCTACTTCCTCCGCAGTATATCTTTCGGAGAGCACAGCAACATCATTTGACAGCCCGCACGAGATCATCGCAGTAAGGTCGATGAACAGACGCTTGTTGAAGTCTGTCACGAAATCGTCCGAGCTTATCTTATCGGTGATCTTTTTCAGAAAGTCGGGGGAGTGAAATAAAAATGCAATTATGCCGCGTTCCGCCTGTGTTTCTACCGGATAACGCATAGCGTCCGGATTTATCTTATCTCTTGAACGAGTCCCGCCGATAATTTCTCTGCGGCGGTCGTTTTCCTTTGCCTTATATCGCCTGCGAAGTATCTGATTTACGGCAAGATCAACATTTGAGCGGTTCACGTTACACTCTTGCGCTATAGTTGAGATATACACGGCACGGTCGATAGAGCTGTTGATATTGGCGATAAAATCCACCGCTTTTTTCAGATATTCGGATTTTCCTTCCGGCGTAGTCAGATCAACAGACGAACGAAGCTTTTTAAGTTCGTATTCCATGCCGGATTCACTGTTGCCTATCAATAATTCAAAGGCTTCCTTTCCGAAATTTTTTATATATTCGTCAGGATCTTTAGCGCCCTGAATTGTCAGGACGTTTGCCGTAATACCGACTTTATCAAGAATGTTCATCGCTCTGGCGGTAGCTTTCTGACCGGCATCATCGCTGTCATAAGCTAAAATGACCTTTTTAAAGCCGAGATTTGCTATCGTACGTGCGTGAGCATCTGTTATTGCTGTACCGCAGGTTGCGACCGCGTTTTTGAAGCCCGCCTGGAACATCGCGATAACGTCCAGGTTTCCTTCGCACATTATCAGCGAGCTTCCTCCTGCGTTTTTTGCGTGGTTCAGGCTGTACAGGAATGTACTTTTATTATATACTGCTGTCGCTTTAGTATTAAGGTACTTCCTGTTATCATCTCCGCCTATAATACGCCCCGAAAATCCGACAATGTTACCTCTTATATCAATAAACGGGAACATTACCCTGTATTTGAAAAAATCAAAGTAATTATCGCTTTTCGATGATTTTGAAAGCAGGGAAGCTTCAGCCATCTCTGCATCGCCGTATCCGAGCGTATGCATATGATTTCTAAGCGTATCCCAGCTGTCCGGAGCATAACCAAGACCATATGTCCGTATAGTATGATCCGTAAGACCTCTGCCGTAAAGATAATCAAGACCTTCCTTACCGGCGGGGGAGTAGAGATATTTGTGGAAGAACCTGCCCGCTTCACGGTTCATCTCAAGCGTCCTTGAACGCTTTTTTGCGCCGTCGTCTCCGCCGTCCTCAGGCATCGGTATACCGACCCTCTGTGCAAGAAACTTGACACTTTCTATGTAATCAAGATGTTCGTAAAGCCGTATGAAATTTATAACATCTCCTGCTGCTCCGCAGCCGAAGCAATAAAAGCTCTGCGTTGCGGTGTATATGTGGCAGGACGGAGTTTTTTCCGAATGGAAAGGACAGTTACAGACGTAGTCCGTACCTGTTTTTTTAAGCGGTACATATGATGAAATAACATCATATATATCATTGCTTTCTTTGACTCTTAAAAGAAAGTCTTCCGATAAACGCATCGTTTTTCCTTTCTTTGCTTACATTGTATCAATACGACCAGCTCTTCGGGATGCAAAGCTCCTTGAAGTAGTCGACCGCAAAGTCGTCTGTCATTCCGCTGATAAAGTCGCAGACTGCGCGCTCCTTGCCGTACTCCTTTGCAAAGCCAATATAAAGCTCCGGCATTTTCTCGGGAGAATTTATAAAGTATCTGTACAGATACTCGACTATATGGCATGCCTTGCCTTTTTCTGCATTGGTACTGGGTGCAAAATACACATAGTCAAACATGAACTTTCTCAGTTCATCATGCGCCTGTTTTGTTACATCGTCATACTGTATAAAATCCGTACTGTTGGCGATTATAGATTTAATAAGCGTTGTTATACGCTGACTCTTTGTTTCGCCGAGCACAGATATAGGACCTTTCGGAAGCTCTTCCTGCTTGAGTACTCCGCCTCTTATCGCATCTTCGATATCGTGATTTATGTATGCGATCTTATCGCTGAACTTTACAACTTGACCTTCGAGCGTTTTAGCGGTTGCGTTGGTGTGACAAAGAATACCGTCAATGACTTCGTCTGTAAGGTTAAGACCTTTGCCGTTCTTCTCGATAACTTCAACCACGCGCTTACTTTGCTCATAATGTCGGAAATGTCCGGGGACAAGCTGATCAAGCGTACGTTCGCCGTCGTGACCGAACGGTGTATGACCTAAATCATGACCAAGCGCTATCGCTTCGGTAAGATCCTCGTTGAGTCGCAACGCTCTTGCGATCGTCCTTGCAATCTGTGATACTTCAAGCGTGTGTGTAAGGCGCGTTCTGTAATGATCGGATTTCGGTATAAGAAAAACCTGCGTCTTATGCTTCAGTCGTCTGAAAGAGTTGCAGTGAATAATTCTGTCACGATCCCTCTGAAAGTCTGTTCGGATATCGCAGGGAGTTTCGTATACCTTTCTGCCTTCTGAGTCTGTGCACTTGCAGGCATATGGCGAGAGCGTCATATTTTCTATTTCCTCGGTAACCATACGGGGTAATTTATCCATACTGAACACACCCTTTCATCACTGTATGTGACAAATCGAAGATGAGCGATACCGGATCGTTCATCTTCATAAATAATATACTGAGGATTTTTATAAAAGTCCTTTAATTTTTTAAAAATATTTAAAATTCGACATAGCCGTTGCTGAGTTTTTTTATATCCACCTTACCGTTACATTTGTCGATAAGTTTTGAAATGAGCTCTGCGGTGAGTTCTGCCTTGACATCTGCATAGACACATACAATGTCGGAATACTCGGTATTGCGTATAATTGCTTCGTATTCCGGTAGGACAGAACCTATCATACCGTACATGGTGTAGTCACAGCTTATCTTAAGACTGTCGGCGACTTCCATTGTTACTATATCAGAGTTTGCAAGGGCAGTTGACGCGCCTTTTGAGTAGGCGTGAACAAGTCCGCCTGTACCAAGCAGGATGCCGCCGAAATAACGGGTAACAACGCATACAACGTCGGTAATCCCGTTTTTGGACAGCACGTCATAAATCGGCATACCCGCAGTGCCGCCCGGCTCACCGTCATCGCTGTGCCTGCTTGTGTTATTATTACGGAGAATATAGGCATAGCAGTTGTGAGTTGCTTTTCGATGCATGGCTCTTATCTCGTTTATAAAAGCTATGGCTTCTTCCTCTGTTTCGGCAGGGGATATGTAGCCGATGAACTCGGACTTCTTCTCGGTAAACGAAGACTCGGCACGCTTTCTTATTGTCTTATAGCCCAATATTCGCCCCTATCAGCCTTTTGTGCCTTTTAATGCGGCACGGGTCTTTCTTACATCGGTCAGATTACCGGCAAGAAGTTCGTCAACTCTGCTGAGCATATTTTCAACATAGTCGTTTGTGGCGTTTCTGATCTCCTTTGACTTGGTCTGTGCCGCAGTGAGAATTTCATGTGCTCTCTGCTGAGCCTGTTTTGTAATAACCTCTTCGGAAACCATGACCTTTGCTTTTTCTTCAGCCTTTCTTATAATGCTTTCTGCCTCAGCTTTAGCATCGTTTATGATAACTCTGCGGTCATTTACAAGTGCCTGTGCCTGCTTTATCTCTCCGGGGAGATTAAGTCTTACTTGCTTTACAAGCTCTCTGAACTGCTCAACATCGATGAGAGATCTGCCTCCTGTAAGGGGAATGTTTTTCGACCTGTCAAGCTCATCATCCATTGCTTCAAGTATTTCTTCAATGCTCATTTTAAAATCGTCCTTTCATTTATAACATTTGTTTTTTATGCTCAGTAGCGTTTCAGTCTTTCATTTATTCTGTCAAGTATGCATTCGGGAACAAAATCACTTATATCTCCGCCGAACATAGCAATCTGCTTTACCATACTGGAGGACAGATAGGTATATTCGCTCTTTGATGTAAGAAAAATCGTTTCGGCTTTGTAACAAAGCTTTCTGTTTGCCTGTGCCATCTGAAATTCATATTCAAAATCCGATATGGCTCGCAGACCTTTTACGATAACATCGGCATTTTTTTCATTAAAGTAGTCTATAAGAAGTCCCTCGTTGCTGTCAACCTCAACATTACCGATACCTTCGGCAACCACGCTTTCACGCAGGAACTGCTTTCTTTCTTCTATTGTGAAACTGCACGGCTTGAGCGGATTTACCGACACAAGTACTATTACCTTATCAAACAGCTTTGATGCTCTTGAAATAATTTCAAGGTGTCCGTATGTCACGGGATCAAAGCTACCGGGATATATGGCTGTTTTCATAATTTATTCCTCTTCTTCCGTCTGTGGTTTTCTGTAGAAAGTAAGACTGCTTTTGCCGTATTTCTTCGATTTTGTGATAATAAATCCGTTTACTTCTTCGGGCAGTCTGCAACCGGGCTCGTGCTCGCACACGATAACGCCTGTGTCGTTCATCCTTTCCGTGAGCGCGGGAAGAGAGCGCTGTATCAGGCTCTTCTCATACGGCGGGTCAAGCAGGGCGATGTCAAATTTCTCTCCTGTGGTTCTTAAGAAAGCGGAGTTCGGCATATTGACAATTTCACACTGACTGTCAAAACCGACGTGTGATACATTCTGCTTTATGAACTTTATCGAATTCTGACTGCTGTCCACAAGATACGCCTTTTTTGCGCCGCGGCTTACTGCTTCAATTCCGAGCTGTCCCGAGCCGGCAAACAGATCAAGTACCGTGCTTCCTTCGATCTCAAACTGTATAGCGCTGAATATCGCTTCTTTTACACTGTCCTTTGTCGGGCGGACATCGATTCCCTCGGGCGCGATCAGCTTTCTGCCCCTGGCTGTGCCTGTTATTACTCTCATCGTATTTCCTTTCTTTTGCTTGATCAAAAATTCTCTTGTATATAATTGTATATTTCTATTGCTTTTTCTTCTTTTACTTTTGCAACTGCCGCCAGCTCATCGGGAGAAGCGTCTTTAAGCGCCTGCTTTGTCTTGAAATGCTTTATAAGCGCAAGCGCTTTTGCTTCGCCTATGCCCTTGATTTTTGTAAGCTCCAGCTCGTATGTTCTTTTCTTGTGGGTCTGTTGCTGGAACGATAACGAGAAGCGATGAACCTCGTCCTGAATATTGGTCATAAGAGAGAAAAGCTTTTTATTAGCGTTTATCTGTATCTCTTCTCCCTGTGCCGCTATAGCTCTTGTGCGGTGTTTGTCGTCCTTTACAAGTCCGTACAGCGGTATTGAAACGTTCATATTATCAAGCACCTGCTGAACAGCGTGAACGTGACCCTTACCACCATCGAGAAGGATCAGGTCAGGGAGCGGAGAAAAGTTTTCGTCACCGTCAAGATAGCGCTGTATACGCCTTTGCAATACCTCTTGCATACAAGCGTAGTCGTTCTGTCCGATAACGTTCTTAATGGCAAACTTTCTGTAGCCGGCTTTATAAGGTCTGCCGTTGCGGTATACTATCATACCGCCGACTCTGCTGTCCTCTCCGAGATTTGATATGTCGTAGCTTTCAATAACTGTCGGTATCTTAGGCAAGCCCAGTAATTTTGCAAGATCCTCAAGCGCGTTTATCTCCTTAACGGTTCTGCCTACCTTCATCGACAGATATTCGGATGCGTTCTGCTTTGCAAGAAGTACTCTTGACAGTCCCTCGCCGCGTTGAGCGGCAGTGATGGCAACTTTATGCCCGCAAAGAGCGGAGAAGTACTCTTCAAGTACCGCGCGGTCTTCCATCTCCTTGTCAATATATATCTGTTTCGGAATTGCATCGGTTCTTGCCGAATAATATTCTACCAGAAAATCTGAGCGCATCTGTCCCGGGTCGTATTCATCACCGATGAAGAAATTTACTTTGTCGGTAATTCGTCCCCCGCGGTAGCATATGACAGCTATACTTGCAAGTTCAACATTCTGCGCCAGTGCAACAA
Organism: Oscillospiraceae bacterium; assembly: GCA_003512525.1. GTDB lineage: Bacteria > Bacillota > Clostridia > Oscillospirales > Ruminococcaceae > Ruminiclostridium_E. The sequence continues at coordinate 44,765 of DOQG01000025.1, forward strand.
CGTCAAAATCATAGGTCTTGTCAGAAAAGATATCCTGACCGTCTTTCATCTTCTCTATTGCATTTATGCGGTCGCGGAGCTTTGCCGCTTTTTCAAACTCAAGGTTATCGGACGCTTCGTACATCTGCTTTGTAAGCTGTTCAACGCTCGCTTTACTGCCGTTTTGCATATACTCTATTGCAGAGCGTATCATGCTGTTGTACTCATCCTGTTTTATCTTGCCTGTGCATACGCCCATGCATCTTTTTATATGATAGTTAAGGCATGGACGTTCTTTTCTGAAATCTCTCGGAAACACCTTATGACATGACGGGAACATAAAAATCCTGTTTGCCTCGTCTACCGCCTGCTTTGCGGTGAAGCCGCCGGTGAACGGGCCGAGATAATCTGCATTCTTATCATTGCAGTTGAGCGCGTAAGAGATCCTCGGATAAGGCTCTTTCGTTATCTTGATATAATTGTAACCCTTGTCATCCTTAAGCAATATGTTATACTTTGGGTTGTACTGCTTTATCAGACTGCATTCAAGCACAAGCGCGTCAAGCTCGCTCGGTGTGACGATAAAATCAAAGTCATAAATGCTGTCAACAAGCTTTCTTGTTTTCGCATTATGGCTGTCAAGCGCATGAAAATAAGTTGTTACACGGTTTTTGAGCGCTTTGGCTTTACCCACATATATGACCTTCCCGGTGCTGTCCTTCATTAGGTATACCCCGGGGGAGAGCGACAACTTATTCGATTTATCCCTTAAAAAGCCAAGTCTTTCGTTCATCGGTCACAATCTCCGAAAAAAACATAAAATTTATCCGTATAGATATTTATATTTTATCATTTTTAACGTCCGATTACAAGTACTTTTTAAAAATAATGACGAATTGCGCCGAATTGCATATTCTGAGTCTTTCCAAAAAAAGTTTTGACTTTTCTGCTTCATTGGTGTATAATAGCAAAAGATATATTTTTTTATACGGAAAAAGAGAGGTTTATTTTATGAGAGCAGTAGTTGCGGTTATAGGTAAAGACACAGTCGGTATTCTTGCAAAGGTCAGCAATATCTGTGCCGAGTGTAATGCAAATGTTATGGATGTTACACAGACTATCATGCAGGATCTTTTTGCTATGACTATGCTTATCGACATTACAAAGTGTTCTGTTGATTACAATGTGCTTGCGGATAAATTGAAAGCGGCAGGCAACGATATGGGACTTCAGATACACGTTATGCACGAAGATATCTTCAATTCGATGCATAATATATAATTAAAAACGGGAGAAACTAAATGTTCAATTCAAAAGATATTCTTGAAACCATCAAGATGATACAGGAAGAAAATCTTGATATCCGTACAATTACAATGGGTATCTCGCTTCTTGACTGTATCGACAGCGATATAGACAAATCCTGCAAAAAGGTATACGAGAAGATGATGCGTGTTGCCGAGCACCACGTTGAAACAGGCGAGATAATCGAAAAGCGCTACGGTATCCCGATAATCAACAAGCGTCTTTCCGTAACCCCCATATCAATGCTTGCGGCGGCGGCAAAGGGCAGCCCCGTAAAGTTTGCAAAGACTTTACAAAGAGTAGCAGAGGGCACGGGCGTAAACTATATAGGCGGCTATTCCGCACTTGTACAGAAGGGTTTTGCGGCAGGAGATCTTGAGCTTATAAACTCTATACCCGAAGCGCTTGCTGAAACATCAAACGTCTGCTCCTCCGTAAATGTAGGCTCAACAAGAGCAGGCATCAATATGGATGCCGTTGCTCTTATGGGTAAGATCATAAAGCAGGCATCGGAGGCAACGAAGGACAATCACTGCTTCGGTGCGGCAAAGATAGTTGTATTCTGCAATGCTGTAGAGGATAACCCCTTTATGGCAGGCGCGTTCCACGGTGTGGGCGAGGCTGACTGTGTTCTTAATGTAGGTGTCAGCGGACCCGGCGTTGTGCGTTCGGCACTTTCTAAGATGCCTGATGCAAGCATAAGCGAGGTTGCGGAGCAGATAAAGAAGACTGCTTTCAAGATTACCCGTATGGGACAGCTGGTTGGCGCAGAGGCAAGTAAGATGCTCGGCGTACCGTTCGGTATAGTGGACCTTTCACTTGCTCCTACTCCCGCAGTAGGCGACAGTGTTGCTCATATTCTTGAAGAGATCGGACTTGAAAGCTGTGGTGCTCATGGCACGACGGCTGCACTCGCAATGCTCAATGATGCTGTTAAAAAGGGCGGCGTTATGGCATCGTCAAGCGTAGGCGGTCTTTCGGGTGCATTTATACCCGTATCCGAGGACGCAGGTATGATAGATGCTGTAAACCGTGGCGCATTATCAATAGAAAAGCTCGAAGCCATGACCGCCGTTTGCTCTGTCGGTCTTGATATGATAGCCGTTCCGGGCGATACTTCAGCCGATACGATCTCGGCGATTATCGCAGACGAAGCCGCTATAGGTATGGTAAACTCAAAGACAACGGCAGTCCGTGTAATTCCCGCAATAGGAATGAAGGAAGGCGATACGCTGGAATTCGGCGGTCTGTTTGGAAGCGGACCTGTAATGAAGCTGAGTAAGTTTTCATCTTCAAAGTTCATTTCAAGAGGCGGACGCATTCCTGCACCCTTACAAAGTCTTAAAAACTAACCATGAACCGCAGGTCAGCCTGCGGTTTTTCAATATACCAAACGTTACTCAGATAAGGAAACAGAATTGTCAAGGATATTATCATACAAATTTTTCAAAGTCTTTTTGGTTATTATTTAGCTTGTATTTTGTGGATAATTGTAGTAAACTTAAATGTGATTTTAGATTTATTTACAGCTTTAGAAAGGTGGTGCTCCGATGGACGTTATCAGCGAGATTATCGCTTATGAAAAGCACGCTGAAGAAATAGTTGCAGATGCTGACAAAAAAGCCGATCTCATTCTTTCCGATGCGGCTGTTCTTCGTGAAAAAGAGCGTATCAGCTATGAGAAAGACCGCACCGATAAGATCAACCGTTATCATGATGAGCTGAAGAAGAGCGGAGAAGAACACTATTGCGCGACCTCAGCAGAGTGCAATGTCGTTATGACCCGTCTTGATGATATGTTTTCAAAAAATAAGGATAAATGGGCGCGAGAGATATACGCCAATATAGTTACTGTCAAATGACAGCAAAAATAAATATCCGGAGGTGATATTATGTCGGCGGGTTCGGCGGCGGTAATAGCCAAGGCAAGAGCCAAATACGGCAAGCTTCTTAGTCTTGAGCAGTATAAGACCCTGATATCCAAGGCGAATGTCGGCGAGATAGTAACACAGCTTAAAGCATATGACGATTTTGACAAGGATTTTTCCGGTGTAGACAATACCGTAAGGAGAAGCCAGGCAGAAAGGTTAATGGAAAAGCGGCTTTTCAGAGTATATGACGAGCTCAGAAAATTTTGTCCCGGCAGCAAAAACAGGTTTTATGATTTTTTGCTGATACAGGAGGAAATAAAACAGATAATCAATGCATCGATGTATATCGGAGCAGGCGTTTACGATCTTTTTATACCGGGTTTTCCGGGATATCTTACAGATATATGTTCTTATGATATCCTCTCACTTTCTAAGGCGCGAACATATGATGAGATACTGGCAGTGCTTAAAAACACGCCTTATTACGATGTTCTTATGCCGCTGTCTGACGGAACGAGAGCTTTTCCTCCGATAGTATCCATTGACTGTGCACTGACAAAATATCTTTACACAACGCTTTTTGCATATATAAAAAAGAGCGTGTCCGGAAGCGAAAAGGCTGAAGTTGAAAAGTGTATACGCAGACGGTGCGATATGTACAATATAAAAATATGTTACAGGCTTAAAGGTCTTTTTAAAATGTCGACAGAAGAAGTTGTAGCTCGCGCATTGCCTTTTTATGGCAGGTTCGATAAAAATACGATGGAACGGATCTTGACAAAAGCCGATAACGAGCCTATACTGCCTCTCCTGCTTAAGCTTCCTTATTTTAAGGATATCAACGCAGAACAGGAGGTAGACATTGAAACAGCCGTCTATACATCTAACAAGCGTTATTACGACAGCAAGCTCGCATTATCACAGTGCGACAGCACAGTCATATATGCTTTGATCGAGCTTTTGCAGATAGAAAACCGAAATTTAACAACTGTGATAGAGGGCGTAAGATACTCGCTTGAACCGTCACAGATAGAAAAAATGCTGATATTATAAGGCAAATATACAGCGAAAGGAATGATATAATGGCAGTTGAGAAGATGTCACTTATATCGGTCAGCGGACCACTCAAAAAAGTCAATAAAACGCTTGTGCGATGTTGTGAAACAAAGTGCTTTCACATTGAACCGTCGTTTTACACAATGACTTACGGTTCTGCTCATTTCAAGACGCTAAAAGATAAGGATATCTACGGCGGACTGATGAAACGAGCGGAAATATTATCATCGGGACTTGGTATCAAAGAAAAATCCGTTCCTTATGACGATATACAAATTGAGGCTATACACGATTTTGATATGTATTTTACCGAGCTTGAACAACAGGTAATGCCTCTTATTGAAAAAAAGAACGAGCTTGAAAGGTCGATAGAGGAGTATCGTCAGGTATTAAGACAGGTCGGTAACCTTTCAAATATAAACGTTGACTTCAAGGATCTGTTCGGATGTAAGCACGTCAAAATACGTTTCGGCAGGCTTCCGTCTGAGAGCTACACAAAGCTTGAATTTTACAGCGAAAAAGGCTTCGTGTTCGAGCCGCTTGAAGAAAAGGACGGTTATGTCTGGGGACTTTATTTTGCACCTGTAGAGGAAAGTGTACAGATAGACGATATTTTCAAAAGCCTTTATTTTGAGCGCATCCGTCTTCCGGACTTTCTGCACGGTGACGGTGAAACAGCAGCGGCAGAGCTTAACCGACAGCTGAAAGATTTTGATGTCAAGCTTAAAGAGGTCAACGAAAAACTGGCTACAGTAAAGCAGTCCGAGGAAAAGCAATTTGAAAAGGTACGAAGTAAGCTCATATTTCTTAATAACAGCTATGAGCTGAGAAGTCAGGTATCTGTAATCAATAATAAATTTTATATGGCGGGGTTTGTTCCGACAAGAGAAGTCGAGAAGTTCAGAAAGCATCTTTCGACTGTATCGGATATTGTTATTGAAGAAAAAAAATATTTCGTTGACGACAGAATGAAACCTCCCACAAAGCTCAGAAACAATTGGCTGTTCAGACCGTTTGAGATGTTTGTCAATATGTACGGGCTTCCGTCATATACAGGTATTGATCCTACACCGTATGTTGCTATAACCTATATGCTTATATTCGGCATAATGTTCGGTGACCTCGGACAAGGGCTTGTGATATCGCTGTTCGGCTTTATACTTACCAAGTGGAAGCACGCAAAGCTGGGTCCCATAATGGAGCGTATCGGTATAAGTTCGGCGATATTCGGCTGTCTGTACGGATCTGTATTCGGCAATGAAGATATAATAAAGCCGTTCTTCCATATTGAACCGCTTTATTCTGTACTCGGAAAGCCTAACAGTATATTTCAGATATCTACTTATCTTCTGATAGCCGCTCTTGCGATCGGTGTCATATTGATTGTTATTTCAATGACGATGAATATCGTACTGTCGTTCAGGCGGAGGGATTATGCTTCCGCGCTGTTCGGAGCAAACGGTATTACGGGTATGATATTCTATATTGCGGTAGTTGCTGCAGCGGCAGTTCAGCTCGGATTTGGAATTGAAATGTTCACATTGCCGTATGTACTGCTCCTTGTCATTCTGCCGCTCGGCATTATGATGTTCAAAGAGCCGCTTGCCCATCTTGTTGCAAACTCTATTAAACACAATGTTGTAAATCTGAAGCACAAGACGGTTGCCGATGCGGCAATTATGGCTTCCGATACACTGAGTGAAGCAATGCTCAGAAAAACAAGAGAAGATCTTGAAAAGCTGGACGATTTAAAATTCGTCCGTGCCGTTTACGGTAAAATGCCGAGAGAGAGCTATGAAAAGCTCGGGTACTTCACCGATAAGGAATTTGTATTTATTCCGCTCACAGAAAACGAGGATAATGTATACGGCGTTTATTTCGTATCAAAGCAGCACAGGACAATGGTAGATGACATATTTGCCGGTCTTTATTTCGAACGTATGAAGATGCCGGCGGAATTGACTTCACCAAGGAAGTCAGCACCGGAAGGTACGGATAAGCAAAAGGAAAAGAAATCAGTCGGCAACTTCATTATCGAAGGCGTTATCGAGCTGTTTGAAACATGTCTTTCTTATCTTACAAATACTATGTCTTTCCTCCGTGTCGGCGGATTTATCCTAAGCCACGCAGGTATGATGCTGGTAGTAGGCGTTTTAGCCGGTGACGGCGGTGTGGGTACTGTGATCGTACAGATACTCGGAAACGCTTTCGTAATCGGTATGGAAGGCTTTCTGGTGGGTATTCAGGTATTAAGACTTGAATTTTATGAAATATTCGGACGTTTCTATGTAAGCGACGGTAAAAGCTTCGAGCCGCTCAAGGCTAACTTAAACTAATTTTTGGAGGAACTGAAAATGTTACTTTTTTTACTGCCTTTATTCGCACTGGCACTGATTATGCTGCCGTTCTTTGTAATGCTTAAGAGAAGAAAAGAGGGTAAACCCTTAAAAACCAGAAAAGCTATTCTTATAAATGCAGGATCGTTTATAGGTGTTATGGTTATGATGAGTGTGTTCGTACCGCTGTTCGCATTTGCATCTGCTGAAGGTGCCGCAGAAGCCGCACAGACAGCGCTCAGCGTAGGCGATGGACTTAAGTACCTCGGTGCGGCTCTCGCAACAGGTCTTGCAACGATCGGTACAGGTATCGCGGTTGGCGGTGCCGCTCCCGCAGCTATCGGTGCTACAGCAGAAAATGACAAGAACTTCACAAAGGCTCTTATCTTTGTGGCGCTCGGTGAAGGTGTCGCAATCTACGGTCTGCTCATTTCTATACTTATCCTTTATTCATAATGACCGGAAGGTAAGAAATATGAAATTCTTTCTTATCAGTGATAATACGGATACACAGATGGGTATGCGCCTTGCTGGCATTGAGGGGATAGTGGTAAGCCGCCCCGAGGAAGTCAGCGAGGCTCTGGAAAAAGCAAAAGCCGATAAAGATATCGGTGTTGTTCTTATGACGGAAAAGCTCATCAATATGTGCAAGCAGACAGTTTACGATATGAAGCTGAACAGCACAAAGCCGCTGATAGTGGAGATACCCGACCGACACGGAACATCGGATATCAGCAAATCTATCGACGGATATGTCCGTGATGCGATCGGACTGAAATTATAATTTATCAGAAGGGAGCAGCTGTATGCCGGAAGTTCAGGACAGAATAGAGAAGTTGGGAAATTCAATTCTTTCCGATGCCAGACGCAAGGCGGAGGAAATAATCAGCAAGGCGCAGCAGCAGGCTGACGAGCTGACAGAACAGGCGAGAGAACAGTACAGACGCAGTGAGGATAGCGAGATAGCTCTTGACAGACAGAAAACTCATACATTATATGCCAAGGAGCTTTCAAAGAGTGACTTTGCCGCGCATAAATCAGTACTGGCGCACAGATGTGAGCTTGTCGACAGCTTGTTTGACGATATAAGAAAAAGGCTTGAGGGCTTTGTAAAGAGCAGTGAGTACGCGGAATTTATGAACGCTCTTGCAAAGAAAGCAAATAACGAGCAGGCTTTCAGCAAAGACTGCGTAATAAATGTAAGCAGAGATGATAAACAGCTTGCAATGGACATAGCCGATAAGTACGGTGTCGGAGTTTCCGTTGACCGTAATATCGAGCTTGGAGGAATTACTGTTTATTATCCGTCAGAAAATATATATATCGACTACACGCTTGACCTTGCTTTAGAGCAACAGCGAAAGGCTTTCGTTGCAGGTCACAGCGAATTGTCGTTATAACGGGGAGGTATTGCAATGAACTGTATTTATGCGATAAACGGACCCGTTGTAAAGGTCAGGGAAACAAAGTCATTTTCAATGCGTGAGATGGTAATGGTCGGTAAGAGTAAGCTTATCGGCGAGGTCATCGGCGTTACTGATGAAATGACAACCATACAGGTTTATGAGGGTACTGCAGGTCTTATGCCGGGCGACCCGGTAGAGCCTACAGGAACACCGATGAGCGCAACGCTGGGACCGGGTATAATATCAAATATTTACGATGGTATCCAGCGTCCGCTTAAGGCTATGACAGCTCTCAGCGGCGTATATGTAACTGAGGGCAGTGCGATAGCCGCACTTGATGAGGAACGCGAGTTTGACGTTACGGTCACCGTAAAGGTCGGTGATAAGCTTCACGGCGGCGATATCTATGCAGAATGCCCCGAAACACCGCTTATCACTCACAGATGTATGATACCGCCGTATGCAGAGGGCACGGTAGAATATGTCGCTCCTGACGGCAAATACAAGGTAAACGATGTAATAATTAAGCTCAGAATTGACGATGAAACCGTGCAGGAGCTGACGCTTGTACAGAAGTGGCCTATCAGAACGCCGCGACCTATAAGTAAGCGCCTGCCGATATCAAAACCGCTTATCACGGGTCAGCGTATTGTTGATACTATCCTACCGCTTGCAAAGGGCGGTACAGCCGCTATACCCGGAGGCTTCGGTACAGGTAAGACTATGACACAGCACCAGCTTGCAAAGTGGTGTGATGCGGATATCATCGTTTATATCGGCTGCGGTGAGCGCGGCAACGAGATGACGCAGGTACTTGAGGAGTTTTCAGAGCTTATCGACCCTAAATCAGGCAGACCGCTGACAGACAGAACGGTGCTTATTGCGAACACCTCAAATATGCCCGTTGCCGCCCGTGAAGCGTCTATCTATACAGGCATAACGCTTGCCGAGTACTACCGTGATATGGGTTACCATATAGCTATAATGGCTGACTCAACATCACGTTGGGCTGAAGCTCTGCGTGAGATATCGGGACGACTTGAGGAAATGCCGGCAGAAGAGGGCTTCCCCGCATATCTGCCGTCAAGACTGTCAGAGTTCTACGAACGTGCAGGTTACGTTGAAACTATGAACGGCAGAGAGGGCAGTGTTACTATTATCGGCGCTGTATCTCCTCAGGGCTCTGACTTTTCTGAGCCTGTAACTCAGAATACAAAGCGATTTGTACGGTGCTTCTGGGCGCTCGACAAGAACCTTGCGTATGCAAGACACTATCCCGCTATCAACTGGAATATGAGCTATTCCGAGTACAGCGATGATTTAGCCGAGTACTATAATGAACACGTCGGCGAGGAGTTTTGCCGCTACAGACAGGAAATATCGACATTGCTCGTTGAAGAAAACAACCTTATGGAGATTGTAAAGCTTATCGGTGCGGATGTTCTGCCGGACGACCAGAAGCTGATAATAGAAATCGCCCGTGTTATAAGAGTAGGCTTCTTACAGCAGAATGCTTTTCATAAGGACGATACGTTCGTTCCGCTTGAAAAGCAGAAGCTGATGATGAAAGCAATTTTACTTCTTTATCATAACTCGCTGAATGCCATAAACGGCGGCAAGCCAATATCAGAGATAATCTCCTATGGCTTCTTCGATAAGCTGGTAAAGATGAAGTATGATATACCTAACGACAACCTTGAAATGTTTAATGAATATTTTGATATGATAAACAGCAGGTTTGCCGAAGAATAAACCCGATAGGAGAAAGTTTTATGATTCAATATGCAGGACTGAGTGAAATTAACGGACCGCTTGTCTGCCTTGAGGGTGCTAAGGGTGTTTCTTACGATGAGATCGCAGAGATAAAGCTTGAGGACGGCACAAAGCGTTTAGGTCGTGTCGTTGAGATGCAGGGCGATAAAGTAGTCTTACAGGTATTTGAGGGTACTAATGGTATCTCTCTTACCAATACAAAAATCAGTTTTACGGGAAAGCCGCTTGAGATCCCGCTGTCTACCGAAATGCTCGGCAGAACGTTCAACGGTGCAGGCAAGCCTATAGATGGACTGGGCGAGGTGTTCCCGCAAAAATTCGGCGATATAAACGGACGTGCGTTAAATCCCGTTGCACGTTCATATCCCAGGAACTATATACACACAGGCATTTCCTCGATAGATGCTCTTATGACGCTTATAAGAGGTCAGAAGCTTCCTATATTCTCTGGCTCGGGTCTGTCGCACAACAAGCTTGCCGTGCAGATAGTAAAGCAGGCTAAGATCGCTGACAGCGAGGGCAAGGACTTTGCGGTTGTATTCGCCGCAATGGGCGTTCAGAATGACGTTGCAGAGTACTTCAGACGTTCGTTTGAGGAAACAGGAGTTATACAGCGTGTTTGTATGTTCCTTAATCTCTCAAATGATCCTATTATAGAGCGTATCCTTACCCCGAGATGTGCGCTTACTGTGGCGGAATATCTTGCGTTTGAGAAGAATATGCACATACTCGTTATCATGACCGACCTCACCTCTTACTGTGAGGCACTGCGTGAGTTCTCTTCGTCAAAGGGTGAGATCCCCGGAAGAAAGGGCTATCCCGGTTATCTATATTCCGACCTTGCCTCTATGTATGAAAGAGCGGGTGTAGTAGAGGGCAGTACAGGCTCTGTTACACAGATACCTATACTTACAATGCCTAACGATGATATTACCCATCCTATCCCCGACCTTACGGCATATATCACCGAGGGTCAGATAGTATTCGACAGAAACCTCGACCAGACAGGCGTTTATCCCGGACTTTCTGTACTGCTTTCGCTGTCGCGTCTTATGAAGGACGGTATAGGCGAGCAGTATACCAGAGCCGATCACGCCGATGTTTCAAACCAGCTTTTCGCTTGCTATGCGAGAGTTCAGGACGCAAGAGCGCTCGCATCGGTTATCGGTGAAGATGAGCTTTCGGCATCGGATAAGGCAATTATGAAGTTCGGTACGATGTTTGAAAAGTACTTCCTTAATCAGGGCTTTGACGAAAACCGTTCGATGGACGAAACGCTTGACCTTGCGTGGGATCTGCTTTCACTGCTTCCGGCAAGCGAACTCGACCGTGTAAATGAGCAGCTCATCAAGGAGCATTATAACCCCGAAAATGCGAAGAGATTTGTATAACAGTTACTTTATGAAAGGCAGGTGAGTGTATGGCTGAACAGGTTTTCCCGACCAAAGGCAACCTTATCAAGGCAAAGCGTTCGCTGCTGCAGGCAAAGCAAGGCTTTGAGCTGATGGACAGAAAACGTAATGTATTGATACGAGAAATGGTCGCTCTGACCGATAAGTCAAAGCTTGTCCGCGGAAATATCGAGCAGACCTATGAAAAAGCGTATGCCGCACTGCAAAAGGCAAATATTTCGCTTGGCTCTGTATCGACACTGGCGCAGTTCGTACCGGAAGAAACCGACCTTAAAATATCGTTCAGAAGCGTTATGGGTGTTGAGCTTCCTACAGTCGAGCTTCCCGATAAGCCTATAGTTCCGCAGTACGACATTGCAATGACAAATTCGTATCTTGATAACGCTTATATCTGCTTCAACGAAACAAAAAAGCTGACAGTCATACTCGCCGAGATAGAAAACAGCATATACCGGCTTGCTGTGGCTATTAAAAAGACACAGAAGCGCGCCAATGCGCTTAAAAACATCATTATTCCGAAATATGAGGCGCAGGTCAGATTTATCTCCAACTCTCTTGAAGAAAAGGAACGTGAGGAATTTTCACGCCAGAAGGTGATCAAGAGTACCAAGATAAAGAAGGAACAGATGCAGAAAGAAATAGCGCAAGCGAAAACAGAATAAATTAAAGCCACACAGAAAGTTGATCCAATCTGTGTGGCTTTTTTTATGTCGGTATCACTTAAACTTCAACGAAGATCGCTCCGCTTGTGGGAACAGTTACCTTATCGCCGCTTACCGAGCCGTTTTCGCCGAGCGCGTAAACAGCCTTTCCGCCCTTTGCATAATCCGCATTGACGGTTACAGCCTTATCAGACGGATTGATGAATACATATACTGTCTGAGCGTCACAGCTTCTCTTGTATACGAGAGGATAGCCGTCACTGCTGACAAACTCGAATGCGGAAAGGTTATGGAGTGCGGGATTGTCGTTTCTTACCTTGATAAGCTTCTTTATTTCATTATACAGCGAATTACTGTCAAGCATCTGCTTTTCAACTGTGGGTCTGTCGGGGGCATCGTCCTGCTTTATATAAAGCTGTGACTTGTCGGCAGTAGAAAAGCCGTCATTTGCTGAGCTGTCCCACTGCATAGGACTTCTTGAACCTGTGCGGTTGTAGCCGCCCTCGACAGATACAAGTCCCTCGACATATCGGAGACCTATCTCATCGCCGTAGTACACGAATGGCGCGCCGGGCATTGTCAGCAGGAAAGCAAAGCAGCATTTCAGCTCGTCCTCATCTCTTCCCCTTGCAAGTCTGTCCATATCGTGGTTACCTGACGGTATACAGATAAGTCCGCCGCCTGTTGTTGCCTTTTCGTGATAGCCATTGTACTGCTCGGCAAAGATTGTGGGAGTACCCTTGCCTCTCTTTGAGAAGAAAGGCTCGGCACATCTAAACATTGAGTTGTACCCATCAGGACCGAAGTGCAGTAAGAAATCCATATCAAAGCCGCCCTTAAGCGAATACTGCGGCTCGCCCCACTCCGATACCATTGCGGCTTCAGGATATTCACTCTTAAGATATCCCGTGATATCCTGCCAGAGCTTTATAGTTTCCTTATACTCGGGATCGCACTTTACAAGCGAACCTGCCATATCCACTCTGAAGCCGTCACAGCCCATGTCGAGCCAGAACTTCATAACGTCCTTTATAGCGGCTCTTGTTGCCATAGGACCGGGATCTGTGGGCTTCTGCTGGTACGCATATTTAGGCTCGGCGTAGCCGTAGTTAAGAGCGGGCTGAGAAGAGAAGAAGTTGACGGCGGCGCTTCCGTCACGGTCAGAGATACCTCTTATGCAGTTGAGTCCCTCGGGCTGTTCCCATATATTGCTCGTCCATATATATCTGTCGGTGTATTCGTTCTTTTCGGGTAGCATTGACTGCCTGAACCATTCATGCTCTACCGAAGTATGACCCGGTACAAGGTCAAGCAGAATGTGCATACCGCGCTTGTGGCACTCGTCAAAAAGTCGCTTTAGGTCATCATTTGTGCCGTATCTTGCGGCGGCTTTCTTATAATCTCTTACGTCATAGCCCGCGTCACCGAAAGGTGAGTCGAAGCATGGGTTCATCCATATTGCGTTGAAGCCTGTTTGCCTGATGTAGTCAAGCTTTTCGATTATACCCTGAAAATCGCCGATACCGTCACCGTTTGTGTCGTTGAAGGACTGCGGGTATATCTCATAAAAAATTGCATTTTCCAGCCACTTAGCCATAATTTACCTCCATAGCGGCAAAGCCGTTTTATAAGGATATTATATACTGACGGGCGGGAAAATGCAAGATTTATTTAAAAAGAAAAACGTATGCCAGTACAAGTAGCAGCTTGTAATCGGCTTTATCGCGCCAAAGGATAAATGCTACAGCGGCGACCTTAAGCAGGTCATCGTCATTCATAATTCTTCCTATTATGTCCATTCGGTTACTGCGGGCGGAATTTCAGTAAGGTTTATGCCCGTCTTTCTCCTGCATATGACTGCCGTTTTGACAGCGGCAGTGCTCACATCCGCAGGGCTTTTTGCTATTGCTCATACTCTTATTATGGTTATGTATGGCGGTGTTGAAGCTCGGGGGAGGGCAGCTCTTCTGCCTGTCGGCGGAGAGCTTTTCGACTTTTTTGTCGGCTTCATCTTCACTCATAAAAACGCTTGCAAAGCTGTCAAGTATCTCCTCATCGGTATGCTCCTCCTCTGTGCCGCAGTCATCGGAATCATCGGTTTTCGTGCTTTCGCTATTGCAAATTTCTTCTGCCTGCTGAAAATCCGATGTATCCTGCGGTGTTTCGGCATCTTCATCGCAGTCCGATGTTTCGTCATTATCAGGCGTTTCCGGCTCAGTTCCGGCTGAATTTTGTTCTGCGCTGTATTCTGCGGCTTCTGCCGAAATATCAATATCGTTTTCGTATAGATCCGTGGTTTCGGTTATCTCGTTTTCGGCAGGTTCGGGCACATCTGCACTTTCATTTGAAGGGGCGAGTACCGCTTCTGTGATGGTATGAACCGGTGGTACAGACCGCGGAGTTTCAATCGATACCTCCTTGGTCGGTTGCGAATGCTTCGCTTTTTCGGCGGCTTTCATAGCGGCTTCTGTGTATTCTTTCTGCAAGCGTTCAAACTCAGCCTTTGACATTTTTATACTGTTCCATTCCATAATGTAACTCCTTTTCATAACAGATTTTCAAAAAGACCGCTGTCTTTGAGATATGGCAACAGAGAGATAAGTCTGAACAGCTTTACCGCTGTGTCGATCTTCGCCTGATTTTCATCACGCAGGTGCGGCTTTAACGCCAACAGCAGCTCGGTGTTCTTGTCCTGCTCGCTCATCTTTGACATTATCTCGCCTATTTTCATAAACATATCTATGTTTATTCCGCCGAAAATATCATCGCTTTCGGTGTCGGTCGTGAATTTTTCTTCGTTATCCGTCTGACCTGCTTCGTCTGAGGTTGATTTGTCGGTTTTGTTATCGGACAGCACGGCTTTAAGAATTTCATCTATCTCACTCATAGCTGTCCTCCGTTCATTACTGCTTTTTCATCGATCTTTTCAGTTCCTGCGCTTGTGCGGTATTCATCATTTTTTTGATAAGCTCCGGGTTGCCGAGAATGCTTTTAAGCTTCTTTGCGTCCTTTTCAGGCATATTTTGCAGTGCTATCGAAAGGTCGCCCTTTTGCATCGCTTCTCTTAGTTTCTGCGGGGTTATACCAAGTTTTTTGCTGACAGTATCAAGCAAAGAATCAATATTATTATTCATAACAGCCTCCTGAAATTATATTTTAAACGGGATGGGAATATTCCCGTTATATTCAGTTTAAAATTTTTTTGTAAAATTATACAAAAGGCGTAATGCGTTTTGTGTATAATTTCTAAAAATACGGATAGTTATCTTTTCTTTTTTCCTGATATGTGATATAATTACTTTATGGGTTTATATTCAGCCATATGCGGCTTGCCCGACTGAAAGGACAGAAATTATGAAAATTGTTGTAGTATCCGATTCACACAAGGAATTTCACAAATTAAATTCAGTGATCGAGAACAATCTTGACGCTGATGCATTTATACATCTGGGTGACGGCGAACATGAATTTAACGATGTGCGAAACCTCCACCCCGATAAAAGCTTTTTGTTTGTAAAGGGCAATTGTGACTTTGCCGATAACAAGACGATAAGAATTGCGAATGCAAAGGGCATTAAAATCCTCTGTGTGCACGGTCATGAGCACCATGTACATCAGGGACTTGATACGCTCATTTCCGTTGCAAAGCAGAACGGTTGCAAGATCGCGCTTTACGGTCATACGCACCTTTATCGCACCGAGCTTATTGACGGTATATATGTTATGAATCCCGGCAGTATCGATTCTCCCAGAGATAAGCGTCCGCCGTCATACGGTATCATAACAATTGATGACAATAAGAAGATCACGATGAATATAGTGGCGCTTGATTACCATGCAGATAAGCAGTAATATAAGCGGCTGTCCTTTAATTATCTTTGATACAATACCGTCAACGAATACATATATAAAGGAACACGCCGATGAGCTCCCGGACAGGACGGTAGTTATTGCCGATATGCAGAGCAGGGGCAAGGGCAGAATTGGCAATACATGGCTTGCGACACGAGATATGCTTCCGATATCGATATTGATAAAATCGCCGCAACACGGTCATGATCTTACGGTAATATGTGCGGTAGCCGTATGCCGCGCCGTTGAGCGGCTGAGTGGCATAAAGGCGGGCATAAAGTGGACTAATGACATAATCTGCTCTGAACGCAAGGTATGTGGTATTTTATGCGAAAGCTCGGTCAAATGTTCCTCGCACGGCGCAATTTATAACAACGTGGTCTGCGGAATGGGACTGAATGTCAATCAAAGCAACGACTTCTTTGAGAGCAACGGACTCGTCAATGCGGCATCACTTTACACGCTGACGGGCAACAAGTATGATAAAATGCTTGCGGCAGATTATATTGTGTCAGAGCTCGAAACGCTTATCGATGCTGATTTCTCGGCGGTGATAAAAGAGTATTCCGACCGCTGTGTAACGCTCGGAAAAACAGTGAAACTGGTGCAGAACAATAAAGAAACAACAGCATATGCAAAGGCTATCGCCCCGGACGGTTGCCTTATCTGCGAGAATGAGAACGGTGAATTTACCGTAAACTCTGGACTTGTGCGCGTAAGAGGAATCGGGGGCGAATACGTCTGAGGTCAAACTGAAAGGAGATACGAATAATGGCAGGCAATGTGTACATACCTGAAATCAGCGGTCCGCTGAGAAGCTTTATGCTCAAAGTACCCGAGGAAATACAGCGGGCAAGCGGTATAAGGATAATGGGCAAACTTATAAAATCAATAGTATTTACAACTGACATCTGCATTATAAGAAATGTCAATGCTGATGCGGTAATAGCGGTATATCCGTTTACGCCGCAGCCTATAATCACGCAGGCTATAATGAGCGCGGCGGATATACCTGTTTTCACCGGTGTAGGCGGCGGGCTTACGCAGGGAAAGCGCGTGGTAAATCTCTCTATGCACGCGGAATTTCAGGGCGCTATCGGTGTTGTGGTCAATGCACCGACATCTAATGATGTTGTGCGTCAGGTATGCGACACGATCGATATCCCTGTTGTTGTCACGGTAATATCTGAGCACGAGGACATCGAGAGCAGGCTTGAAGCGGGTGCAAAGATATTCAACGTATCTGCGGCGGGCAAGACAACGAATGTTGTAAAGGAAATACGCAAGCGTCACCCCGATATTCCGATAATCGCGACCGGAGGTCCTACCAGGGAGTCTATACTCGCGACAATAGAAGCGGGGGCTAATGCGATCACATGGACACCGCCGACAAACGGCGAAGTGTTCCGCGATATAATGAACGCCTATCGCGAAGGCAAACCCCACCCCTAAGCGGCGGGTCGCCGCTGACAATTCCGCCTTTGGGAATGCTGTCAGTTTTCCGAGGATAGTGGAACGGCGGGGTTACATAAAGCAATATGCAATATGATAATGCGGTTACGACGGCAATGTGCCGCTCCAAATTCGCCGTGTGGCTGAAAGCCACTGTAAATTTGCCGTTCCGAATGTTGGCGGTTTGCGTAGGCAACGCTACCGGCGAGTGCCAATAGCACCCCCTTTTGACCTTAGTACAGAATTAAATTAAAATATAGAAATCTGAGTTTTAAAAAACGAAACGGCGGGCGGCAATGTGCCGCTTCAAGTTCCGCCTTTGTTAATGTTGTCAGTTTTCCGAGGATAGTGGAACGGCGGGGTTACACAAAGCAATATGCAATATGATAAGGCGGTTACGACGGCAATGTGCCGCTCCGAATTCGCCGTGTGGCTGAAAGCCACTGTAAATTTGCCGTTCCGAATGTTGGCGGTTTGCGCAGGCAACGCTACCTGTGAGTGCCGGCGGCAGTGTGCCGATCCAAGTTCTGTCTTTGTGAATGTTTTCGGTTTTCCGAGGATAACGGAACGGCGGGCGGCAATTTATCTGCTAATTCCGCCTATGAAAATTGTGCGGTTTGTTAAAGACAGCAAAACGGTGGTGTTTTACCGAGCGACACTGCTTGACAAAATAAAACTATAGTGATATGCTTATGCTGTAAAAAGCGTAAAGATTAAGCTTAAGAAATGAAAAGGTGAGAGATATGTGCAAGGCAGTAAATGCCAATTTGTGTAAATTGGGGCTAAATAAAAGCACCTCTGTAAGTAATGCACAATATCTCTGCGCAAAATTAAATATCGTTATTAAGGCATAGTTCATGTGAGGTGAGTTGCGCCTTTTTTGTATTTTAAAAGGAAAGAGGTTATGTATTTATGAAACTGAAAAAGTGGCTGCCGGCACTGGCGGCTTTCGCGGCGATGGTCGTGCTATGCGCGGTGTGTGCAGGAGCGGAAACCTATGGAGACCTTGAGTACAGCGTGCTTGATGACGGTACGGTGGAGATTACCGATTATAATGGTATCGCAAAAACAGTTGATATTCCGGAGAAGATCAACGGGAAGAGCGTGACGAGTATAGGCAATTGTGCTTTCAGATATTGCACAAGCCTTAAAAGTATAACGATACCGAACAGCGTGATGGAGATAGGCAGTAGTGCTTTCAGCGGTTGTTCAAGCCTTACAAGTATAACGATACCGAACAGTGTGACGGAGATAGGTGTTTATGCTTTCAAAGGTTGCACAAGCCTTACAAGTATAACGATACCGAACAGTGTGACGAATATAGGCGATAGTACTTTCTGGGGTTGCTCAAGCCTTACAGCAATTTATGTTGCAGTTGATAACAAGAATTATACATCGGTAAACGGTGTATTGTTTAACAAAGATAAAACTGCGTTGATATGCTATCCTGCCGGAAAAACAGATAAGAGTTATAATATAACGAATAGTGTGACAAGTATAGGTGATTACGCTTTCAATGGTTGCTCAAGCCTTACAAGCGTAACGATACCGAACAGTGTGACAGAGATAGGCGGTAGTGCTTTTGTAGGTTGCGCAAGCCTTAAAAGTATAACGATGCCGAACAGTGTGACGAGTATAGGCGATATGGCTTTCTATAAATGCTCAAGCCTTACAAGCATAACGATACCGGACAGTGTGACGAGTATAGGCAGTTCTGCTTTCTCGGACTGCTCAAAGTTAAGAAGCATAACAATACCGAACAGTGTGACGAGTATAGGCGCTTGGGCTTTCAACGGTTGTACAGGTCTTACAGCAATAAATGTCGCAATGGAAAATCAGAATTATGTTTCACCGGACGGCGTTCTGTACAATAAGGATAAAACTACTATAATATGTTATCCTGCCGGGAAAAAGGGTAATAATTATAAGATACCTGACGGTGTGACAGAGATAGGCAGTATTGCTTTCAGCCGTTGTTCGAGTCTTACAAGCGTAACGATACCGAACAGTGTTACTAGTATAGGCTCCGGTGCTTTCAACGGTTGCACAAGCCTTACTAGAGTAACGATACCGAACAGTGTGACGAAGATAGGCTGGAATGCTTTCAGCGGTTGCACAAGCCTTACAAGCATAACGATACCGAACAGTGTGATAAGTATAGACTGGTATGCTTTCATGGGTTGTACAAGCCTTAAAAGTATAACAATACCAAACAGTGTGACAAGTATAGGCAAGAATGCTTTCGGTTACTATTATGATAACGGCTACAAGAAGATAAACAACCTCAAAATATACTGCTACAGTAGCACAGCCGGCGAACAATATGCCAAAGATAACGGCTTTGATTATATGTTGATTGACAAGTTTGCACATGCAAAAGTAAACGGCGCAAAGCTCGGCGGCAGAGCCGCAGACGCACTGAAAATAAACTGGACTAAGAATGCAAGTGCTGACGGATATATTGTTGAAATGTATCAGAACGGCAAGTGGGCGCGTGTCGGCAAGATTACAAACAACAGCACGACTACATTTAGGAAAGCAGGTCTTAAGGCTTCTACCGTATACAAGTTCAGAGTTAAGGCATACAAGATGTGTGGCACAACTGCGTTCTACAGCGCGTACAGCGCGACTGTTGCCGCAAGAACAAATCCGTCAGTTATGACAGGCGCAAAGCTCGGCGGCAGAGCGGCTGACGCACTCCGCATCAACTGGACTAAGAATGCTTCGGCTGACGGATATATCGTTGAGATGTATCAGGGCAACAAGTGGGTGCGCGTCGGCAAGGTAACAAACAACAGCACAACGACATTCAGAAAAGCCGGACTTAAGGCTTCTAAAGTATACAAGTTCAGAGTGAGAGCCTATAAGATGAGCGGTAAGACAGCGCTTTACGGTAATTTCAGCGCTACAGTAACCGCAAGAACAAATCCGTCTATAATGAAAGGCGTTAAGATAGCAGGTAAAGCTAAGGACGCACTGAGGGTGAACTGGACTAAGAATGCTTCCGCACAAGGCTACATAGTAGAAATGTACAAGGGAAGAAAGTGGGTTCGCGTTGCTAAGATCACAAACGGCAACACGACTACATTTAGAAAGGCAGGACTTGCAAAGAACACGACTTACAAGTTCAGGGTTCGCGCATATCATATGAGCGGTAAGACCGCGCTTTACGGTAATTACGGTAGTGTGAGCGGGAAAACTGCGGTGAAGTAAACACTAAACTGAATAAAGATAAAATGAGCATCGGTTTTATATCGGTGCTCATTTTTGTCTTAACAAACGACAGCAAATTATAGAGTTTTTTTATAAAAGTAGTGCAATTTCGTGTCAACTGTGGTATAATTATAAAGTATATTTAAATCAAAAAACAGGTAAAAACGGAGCAATTATGAGTTATATTATAAACCTCGGCAGTTGGGGCAGTATTTTTGCAGTGCCATCAGATGTCGTTGACAAATACATAAAGATAGCAAGCGGGAGCAGTATCAAGGTTTTGCTGTATTTCCTGCGTCACAGCGGAGAACAGCTCAGTGACACAGAGATATCAGAGGCGCTTTCAATGGCGGCAGAGGACGTAAAGGACGCGCTTTCATTCTGGGAGCAGGTCGGACTGTTATCGCAAAATCACGGCATTTACGAACCGAAGCAGGGAGCGCCCGCTTCAAAGCCGCAGGTGAAAGAGCCTGTTATGTCTGCTGTATCGGCAAGCGTAACAGTTCCGCAGGGCGTAACGGCGCAACAGGCTGAATTCGCCGCAGTAAAGGCGGCAGCTTTACGTTCACCCGAATTTTCACCTGCAGAGATCGCGGACACGGTAAGGAAAGACGATAAGGTCGATTTTCTTTTCAAGACCTGCGAAACGCTTTACGGCAGACCGCTTAAGCACACCGAGCAGAACGCACTTATAACGATCACCGAGCATATCGGGCTTCCGACCGAAGTCGCACTTATGATGGTGGATTACTGCTTCTCGATAAACAAATCATCGCCCGCATATCTTAAGGAAACAGCAATGAACTGGATGGAAAACGGCATAAGCGACCTTGCCGCCGCCGAAAGACAGATATCAATGCTGCAATCTAAAAACATCGCCGAAAGCTCCGTCAAGTCTATGTTCGGAATAAACAGGGCATTGACGCAGAAGGAAAAGGATTTTGTGAATTTATGGTATAACGTGTGGAATTTCAATTCCAAAATGGTAAAGCTGGCTTACGAGATCAACGTCAACGCAAAGGGTCAGTTCGCTTTCCCGTATATCAGCAAGATACTTGAAAACTGGCACACAAAGGGAATAACAACTGAGCAGCAGGTAAATGACGAAAAGAACAGCAGACCGATCTCTACCGAGAATAATTCATCGTTTGACGCAGAAAAAATCGATGATATGCTGCTTGAAGATTATACATAAGGAGTAAATATGGCTTATCCGTCAAATTATTATACAAAAGCACAGGAGATTATCGACAAGCGCCGCTTTGACAACAGCGTCACGATAGAGAAACGAACAAGAGAGCTGCGCCGCGAAATTCCCGAAATAGGGGATATCGACAGAAAGCTTAGCGGTACTATCGATGTGCTGGCAAAAATCATACTTTCAAGAAATTCCGATGCCCGTGAAAAAATTGAAAGGCTTAAGAATGAAAATCTTGCGCTTCAGGACAGAATGAGAACACTGCTCAAAAGCAACGGATACCCCGAGGACTATCTTGACCCGATATTCACCTGCAAAAAGTGCTGTGATACCGGTATCGGCGAACACGGCAGATGTTCATGCTATAACGATGTGCTGAAAATGATAGCGTCAAGGGAGCTGAGTAAGAGCCTGCCTATGGGACTTACCTGCTTTGAGAGCTTCGACCTCAGTCTTTACAGTGATCAGCCCAAGGCAGAGCTTAAGAATAAATCACCAAGAGATATAATGAAGCAGAATTATGACTTCTGCGTTTCGTATGCGGAGGATTTTCTTGTGCCGGGTGAGAGCATTTTTATGACAGGCGGAACGGGGCTTGGAAAGACGCACCTTTCCTTGTCGGTCGCAAAGAAGGTCATTGAAAAGAACTATTCCGTGGTGTATGGCTCAGTGCCGGATCTGCTAAGACGGATAGAAAACGCTCACTTTAATAAGACCGAGGACGATGCTGAGGTAATGAACACGCTTAAGGAGTGCGACCTGTTGCTGCTTGACGACCTTGGCGCGGAGTTTGAGTCGCAGTTTTACGTTTCGTGCCTTTATGAGCTGATAAACACAAGGCTGAATTACGGCAGACCTACGATAGTCAATACAAATCTTACGGGAACAGAGCTGAAAAAACGTTATGCCGACCGAATAGTTTCAAGGCTTTATTCTATGAAAACGCTTGTTTTCAGCGGTGATGATATCAGAATGAAGCTTAAAACCAGACGATAAACGATTAAATATAAGGGGTGAATGTATGAGCAGAGGAGCTGCGGTATTTTTTATTCTTGGCGTGATCGCCGTTGTTTTCTCGTTTATTTTTCCCGATAATTCAAAGCGCAGTGTGAAAAATGCAGTTTCTTATTATCTGGCGAAAGATATTGAAGAAACCGATTATGATTATTTCAGAGAACGGCTCAGAAGTCCCACAGAGCTTCCGTTTAAATATTCTTTTGATGATAAGGAATTTGATAACGGCTTTGAGTATGAATTTAATCCGAATTTCAAATCGGGATATTATCACAAGCCCCAGACGCTGAAATTTGATTGCAATGATACAATATGGTACACCACAGACGGAACGCTGCCCGAAAAGAATAAAACCGCTTATCTTTATGATCCCGAGATTGGTATCAGACTGGAAACCGGTGTAACGAATATCTGCGTCAGAGCGGAAAAGGACGGCAAGATGAGCCGCGTGTACGTTGGATCTTATGTGATACTCGGTACAACGGAAGATGCATTTTACGGATATGGGTATAATTCGCTTGACAAGTATGACAGATATATTTATTCCTGCCTTTACAAAGCTGTGAGTAATTTTGAAGCACGGTTTGATGTGCCGTTTACAGGCGTGTCATATCAGCGGCTTTACAGAATATTGATGTGTGTAAATTACGATAATCCGTTGCTTTTCCAAGCGCCGCTTTCGTTCAGAAGCTGGAGCGGCAGTAAGGCTGATGTACGCTCAATTAAACTGGATTATGACTTCAACAAATCCGAGTGTGAGTACTATGTACAGCAAACGGAAAACAGAGCGGAGCAGATACTCGCTAAAGCAGACGGTGCCGAATCGCTTGTTGATTATCTGCTTGACATACATGACGAGATACTTAAAAGCGCAGAATATGACTATTCTCTCAAAGGCAACGGAACGTATGAAGCGTTCGGAGTGCTTAATACCGGCAGCGGTGTTTGCGAGTCATATTCAAGAGCGTATCAGTACCTTTGCCAATGCATAGCGGTAGATAACATACTGGTAGTCGGTCTGAGTGACGATGAGCCGCATATGTGGAATATGGTGCAGCTTGACGGTGAATGGTATCATGCCGACCTTACATGGGACGACGGCGATAACAATATGATAGATTATTACTATTTTTCATTCAACGACAATAATCTTGCTGACTACGGTCAAAGAAAAATCTCTCCCGAACTTTCGGACAAGAGCGCCATACTTGATATGTACAGCGATTCAAACTACTACCCGATACCGAAAGCACGCGGGACAAAATACACGGTAACAAATATGTTTCTTAACTGATGCCGATATTAAAAGGACGTGATAGCTTGAAACAAATATTTATGAAGGTATTGTCGGCAACGTTGACTTTGTCGCTTATCATGACATCACTTGGTGCGTGCACTGCCACCGACACGGACAAAGATAATGATAAACATAATTTTGCTGAGATGAAGTCTGACAGCGAGCTTGCTTATAACACAAAGGGTGAGTTCTCGGTTAATTTAACCACGGATAATATTACGCTTAACAACGACATAAGTGCAGACAGTGTAAAAGTATTCTATTCATATATCGACAGCGACAAGCTTCCCGATATTGATGCATCGCAGGCGGTAAAGCTGAACAGTGACGAGTATTCGGCAATGTACGCCAAGGTTACGGGATTGACAGTTAACTCGGATCACTCGGCAACAGTGGCATTCAGCGACAGTAAGTTCAGTGAAAACAAGCCCGATTGTTTCTTCGTGCTGTTTGATAAGAAGACCAATGCTTCGGGAAGGTATCTTGTTTCGATGATACCTGTAAAGTATACGGCGTATTCACTTGTCAGTGATACAACACAAATACGCTCGGAAAGCACTAGCAACAAGTTTAAGCTTACACTTGATAAAAGCAGCTTTGCCGCCGAGGTTTCGGCAGATGATATTGTGTTATCGGGCGGCTTTGAAAACTGTAGCATCGGCAATATTGAAAAAGTAGGAGATAACACATTATCTTTGGTAATAAATGCCGAAAGTGGTTATAAAACAGGCGATGACGGTTGTATTACGGTAAAACACAGAGTTGTTACAGATGCGGCAATTGATGTTTCCGCAACTGTTGATATTATATCTCCGTCTGCTGTATTTCAATCAAACAGCTTTGAAGCTTCGACCAATTATGCAAGGATACCTGTATCATTGACTGACTGTACATTCAGCGACAGCGTTACCGTCGGAATGTTTAATTGTGATAACAATAATATTGATATTACACGGTTTGACAGAGTATCTGCAAATGAAGGCATATTGTATCTTTCATTCGATACCGATGCGCCGTCAAAAGCTATTTCTCTGATATCCGACAGTACATTCAGCATAGAAGATAAAGCGCTTAGTATTAACTATCCGCTGTACTTTAATGTAACGCCAAAATCACCTGATTTGAGTGCTGTAATTACAAAAGTCGAAGAAGATGCATCCGACTTTAAGGTAACAGCTGAATTTAGTGTGGTAGACGGTACTTTCAATGTGATAAGCAAAAACAGCTTTATCTTTAGTGGCGACTATTCCAAAGCTGTTATAACTTCTATAACCGCACAGGACGACCTTGCTACTGTTTGCTTTGACATACCGAAAACCTCTTCAGCGGAAAATGCAGAGCTTTACGGCACGGTAGGCATACGTTCGGGCGCAGTAATGAGCAGATGGGGTGTACAGACAAATATCGCGGCATTTCCGCTGTATTACAGTGCTACAGAGCAAAACGGTGATACTACCGATAATGCAGACAATGATGAGTTACAGGATATGCTGAAAGCTATAAATGAATTTTTCGGTTCTATCAGTATAGCCGATGAGCTATCATTTGACGGATTATCTGAAGCAACAGCAGGAAATGCTAAATTCGGTGAGCTTTACGAAAAACTAAGCGATAAGTACAGTTACATTTACAGATCAGTGAAAAGAACAAGCGAACTGCTTAATTCAGACAGAATAGCATCAGGTACGGATAATTCAGAAGCTGTGTACAGTGTCGAGCGATATATGAACGATCTTTTAGCGATGCATACGCTTATACGACCTGTCAGTGACAGCATATCAAGGTTATTTGCGGTATATGAACAAATGAGTAATACGACCGACAGTCAGGAATTAGACGCTCTAAGCAGTGAAGCTAAAGAACTGACCGCCAAAGTAACAACTGTATATGCATCTAAGGTTAAGGGTGTATCTTACAGCAAACTGCTTGAAAGAATTATTGATGGATATTCAGAGGGCGCACTTACTTCTTTTGATGCCTTGTGCGATGAAATCTATAATTGGTATCCGCAGAGCATAGATGATAAAAAAATGTTCAGAAGTATGTCACTTAGCGTTATAATCAATGCCACAGTTATCGAATATATTTCTGCTTCAGGTTCAGAAGCCAATTCCGATGAGTTCAGGAAGCTTAGTGATAATCTGGCGGAGCTTGAAGACTTTCTTTACGCACATAATGTCAGCAATTACGAAAGCGGAAGAATACTCAGCACGACACTTGGCAGGACATTTTCTCTTCAACGGGTGAGCTCTTTTCTGTACAATCCGGCAAACGAGATAACGCTGTCTGAAATTTCACAGCTTGAGAATTATATGAACAAAGACAGCTCTATGGAACAGGAGCTTGAAAGTATCGGATTTGATGTTTCGTCTGTCAGATACATAGTGTGTGCTGACAGCAATATAACCGGCAGATCCCAGAGCGAGCAGGGACGGCATATATATTCTTTCGTAAGACGTGCGACGCTTTACGATCTGACTGTTTCACAGACTGTGAATGAAATGGAATACTGTAATTATTATTATAGTATTGAAATTGACGAAAATGGGAAACCGACTGCAGTACCGTATGTTAACGTTTACTACAGACTTTATACACTTAAGTGATTTTTCTGAAACGCGCATTCGGTTTCTATTTTGTTTTGTAAAGGTGTGAAGCTGTTGGACTATATAGAAGAAAACACGATCGTGACCGAAAGACTTGTTATAAGACCGATAGACGTTTCTGATGCAGACGAAATTCACAAGTATGCTGGCAATAAAGAAATCGATATGATGCTCTTTCTGCCTAATGATACTATTGAGCAAACCGTAGAATTTGTCAGAAACGCGATTCGTGAGTGGTCTAAGGAAAAGCCGTCCGTCAGAGAATATGTAATGCTGCATAACGGCAGTATCATCGGCGGTATCGGTCTTGAAACGATTGATGTAAGCACATTTGAAATAGGTTGGGTAGTAAGCAAGGACTACAGGAACAAAGGTTTTACCACCGAGGCGGGCAACGCGCTTATCGGGTATGCGTTTGAGAAGCTTTCGGCGAAAAAGGTGATAGCTCATTGTGATATAAGAAACATTGCATCGGAAAAAGTGATGAAAAAGCTCGGAATGACGCTTACAGATAACAGCGGCACGCGGTTTTACGAAAGGACGGGCGTAACATCGGGAGAGCTTGCATATTGTATAGAGAAGTCTGAGTATGAAGGTAACGAATAATCTGTGGTGTGATTTATATATAGCAAAAACGGGGCTGTATAAACAGTCCCGTTAAATATTATTCGTTAAGATTATTCCTGAGCTTCAGCTTCAGGCGCTTTTTCTTCAGCAGGCTCTTCAGCAACTTCTTCCGCATCGTCAGCCTTTGCTTCTTCATCAGCCTTGTTCATAACCTCAGCAGGGTCAAGAACCTCATCGTCATCATCGAAGAATTCATCATCGAAATCTTCATCGCCGTCCATTATATCATCGAACTGATCGTATTCGATCTCCTTTTCTGTCTTCTTCTTAAGATATATAAAGACAGCTGCAACAGCACCGAGTACTGCAAGAGTGCCAATGGCAAAACCGGTAAATGCTTTCATTTTCAACCTCTTTCCGGTGCTTTCACACCAACTTTATTGTAACTATTATACTATATTCGCTTTGATTTTTCAAGTGCTTTTTATCAATATGAGCATAATTAACAAAATTATTATAGGTTTCCTGTTAAATTCATCAATACGGCAAGTGCCGCAACAGGTGCTGTTTCGCACCTTAAAATACGTTCGCCGAGATGAACCGCGGTAAATCCTTTTGAAAGTGCGTAGTCCACTTCTTCATTTTCAAAACCGCCCTCGCTACCGATGAATACAGCTATTTTCTTATGTGACAGGTCAAGCTCTGACAGCTTTTTTCCGCCGCATTCATAGAAAATTATCGGCAGAGTGTTGCTGTCTATACTGTTTACTGCAGACTTAAAATCGGTAAAAGGCATAACCTCGGGAATTTTTCCTCTGCCGCATTGCTTGGAAGCTTCATACGCTATGCGCTGTAGGCGCTGTACCTTTTTTTCTGCACTTTTGGCATCAGGGCGGGAAACACAGCGCTTTGACAGAAACGGAACAACACGCGCCGCGCCGAGCTCAGTTGCTTTCTGCACAATGAAATCAAGCTTATCGTTCTTCGGAATAGCCTGAAAGAGCGTTATTTCTACATCGGGCTCTGCCGCATTGTTCTTTTTGTCGAGTATCACAAATTCTACAGAGCTTTTATTCTCAATCGGTGACAGCTCGCACAGATAATCATGACCGTTTTTGTCACAGATAATAGCCTTGTCACCGCTTCTCATTCTCAGCACCTGTGCGATATGCTTTGAGTCTTCGCTGTTCATATATATTGTTTTGCCGTCTTCGTCTATCGTATCCGAGAAAAATCTTGGATATCTCCATTTTTCGAGTTCTTCCGCCATATATCTCCTTTATGCGTTGGGCGCATTTTCAAATAATTTGTTTATCATTTTCATATAACTGTTGTTTTCAGGCTTTTCAAGGTGAATGTCATTCCGCAGAATATCATCTGCCGCTTCGCCTGTTACTTTGAGTATGTCAAGGTCAGCGTAAATATCAGCTATCTTAAGCCGGGGAAGTCCGTGTTGCTTGCTTCCGAAAAAGTCGCCCGGCCCGCGAAGCTTTAAGTCTTCGTTGGCAATTTCAAAACCGTCAGTGGTTCGTACCATTGTATCCATACGCTGTTTTGTGTATTCGCTTTTATTGTCGGTGACAAGAATGCAGTGTGATTGCTCCGTGCCTCTGCCGACTCTGCCTCTGAGCTGGTGAAGCTGTGACAGTCCGAATTGCTCGGCGTTTTCGATTATCATAACAACTGCATTCGGAACATCTACACCGACCTCTATTACCGTTGTCGCAACAAGGACTTTCAGCTTGTTATCCTTGAAGTCTTGCATTACCGCGTCCTTTTCGGCCTGCTTCATCTTACCGTGAAGAAGTCCTGTCGGAACGTTTGCAAGGCAGGTACTTTGAAGTGAGTTTATATAGTCGGTTGCCGCCGCCTTTTCCGAAACGCCTTCTTCTATAAGTGGGCAGACGATATATGCCTGAAAACCGTTATTGACATATTTGAGTATGAATTTATACAATCTTTCACGGTAGCTTGTATCGACAGCATATGTCCTTATGGGAAGTCTGCCTTTCGGCATTTCGTCAAGTATCGATATATCAAGGTCACCGTATATTATCATACCGAGGGTGCGGGGGATAGGGGTTGCCGACATTACAAGTATATGTGGCTCATTGCCCTTTGAGCCGAGCGCCGCACGCTGTTCTACACCGAATCGGTGCTGTTCATCCGTAATAACAAGTCCGAGTGAGTTGAACTTTGTGCTTTTCTGTATGAGCGCCTGCGTTCCTACCGCAACATCGATCTGACCGTCTGCTATAAGCTGTCTTATCTGTTTTTTCTGAGCGGTCGTCTGTGAACCTGTGAGCAGAGCAACGTTGACGCCAAGCGGCGCTAAGAACTTGTAAAGTGTATCATAGTGCTGTTTTGCAAGTATTTCGGTAGGTGCCATAAGAGTGGACTGATAGCCGTTCAAGTAGGCAAAATATGCCGCTCCTGCCGCAACTGCGGTTTTACCTGAGCCTACATCGCCCTGTAAAAGCCTGTTCATCGGTACTGCCTTTTGCATATCTTTGCAACAATCGAAAATAGCGCGTTTCTGTGCTCCTGTCAGCACAAACGGCAGAGAAGAGTAGTAAGGTTCAATGCTTTTGCTTTGCATCGGAGCGCCCGAAAGGCGCTTGTTGCGATTTTTCATCGACTTAAGCCCGAGCTGTAAAAGGAACAGTTCTTCAAACGTAAGGCGGTATTTTGCCTTGTCATATTGCCCTTTATTTTCCGGGAAATGAATCCACCTGAGAGCGGTATCATAAGCAATGAGGTCATATTTTTCTTTCATACTCTCAGACAGATGATCCTCGTAGGTAAAGTCGCTTAGGACATTTTTAATGCAGTTTGACATTATGCCCTGTGTTATGCCGGTTGTCAGGCTGTAGCGAGGCATCAGCTTGTTAGGCTCTGATGCGTCTATAAAAACAGGCGAGTTCATTTCTTTTCTCAGAAAATCTCCCGCCGCTTTGCCATAAAAGCAATATTCGTTGTCAAGCTTAAGTCTTGTGAATGAATAGTCACTGTTAAAGAATGTTATCAGCATATCACCTGTGCCGTCACTGACTAAGACCTTGAATATATTTATCCTGCCATAATACGGCGGAAACTTCTTTGTAACGAATGCTTTTACAACGTGGTTTTCACTGTCGTTTAGCAAATCAGATATTGCAGTCGTTTCATTGAAGTCAATATATCCTCTCGGATAATGCTCGGCGAGCTGTAACGCTGTAGTAATGCCGAGCTTTCCGAAAAGCTTTGCTCGTTTTTCTCCGACACCCTTGATATAGCAGACAGGGGAGTCGGGACTTTTTCTTATTTCGTTCATAAAATTATTCTACTGATACGAGGTAGTAATATACAGGCTGTCCGCCGTTTACAAGTACTATTTCGATATCATCGCTTATCTTGGCTCTGAGTGCTTCAAAAGCCGCCTGTGCGGTTTCATCGGTTACGTCACTGCCGTAAATTACAGTGATGTATGATGAGCCTGAGCGGATAAGCTTCTTCGTTATCTTAATGAGCGCCTTTGTAACGTCCTTTTCGACAAATGCAAGCTTGCCGTTTTCCATGGCGAGGATTTCGCCCTTCTTTATCTGTTTACCCTCAAAGTCGCTGTCGCGCACAGCAAAGGTAATTGAGCCTGAGCCTACGTTATCAAGTGCTTTTGTCATATTTGCGCCGTTTGTTCTGAAATCGCTGCTTTCATCAAACGCAAGCATAGCAGTGATGCCCTGAGGTATTGTTCTCGTCTGTAATACTATAACGTTTCTGTCGGTAAGCTTTACAGCCTGCTCAGCCGCCATAATGATGTTCTTGTTGTTAGGCAGAACAAAAATGTTTCTTGCGGGGGTAGCGTTGATAGCTTCAAGTATGTCTTCTGTTGAGGGGTTCATTGTCTGACCGCCGCGTACTATAACATCAACGCCGAGATCCTTGAACAGTTCTTCGAGTCCTGCGCCCGATGTAACGGATACAAAGCCGAAATCCTTGGTAGGCTCTGCGGGGGCGAGCTTCTGCTTCTTCTGCATTTCAGCCTTTGCCGCCGCACCCTTGTGCTGTTCTTTCATATTCTCAATCTTGAGATTTATAAGCGAGCCGTAAAGTATGCCCTCTTCAAGTGCCTTACCGGGGTGCTCTGTGTGAACGTGTACCTTTATGATACTGTCATCATCAACAACAACAACGCAGTCGCCTATCGATTCAAGAAAAGCACGAAGCTTTGTTGCGTCCTTGCTTACATCGCTTTTTACTACGATAAATTCGGTACAGTAAGTGAACTCTATATCGGTTTCAAAAGTTCCTGCGGCATTTGTTACGACTGCCTTTTCCGTACCTGTTTCTTCCTTTGCTTCTATAGCAACACCGTCGCAGATAACAGAAGACATTCCTTTGAGAATAGTGTAATAGCCCATGCCGCCTGCGTCTACAACACCTGCTTTTTTAAGAACGGGGAGCATTTCGGGGGTCTGATCGAGAGTTTCCTTTGCAGCTGTTGTCAGAACTTCAAACAGCTCGGGGAAGTCCTTGCACTGAGCGTCATTTGCCTTTTCTGCGGCAACTCTTGCAACGGTGAGGATAGTACCCTCGGTGGGCTTCATTACTGATTTATAGGCTGCCTCTGCGCCTAATTTGAGTGCGTTGCAGTAGTCCTCTACAGTTGCTTCATGCTTTCCTGCAAGCCCCTTAGAAAGTCCTCTGAATAAAAGTGAAAGGATAACGCCGGAGTTACCTCTTGCACCTCTGAGCATAGCAGAAGCCGCTGTCTGCGCTACGGTTTCTACTGTTGCACTGTCACTTAACATACTCAGCTCCGCAACGGCATTTCTTATGGTCATAGACATATTAGTGCCTGTGTCGCCGTCGGGAACGGGGAATACGTTAAGTTCGTCAACGCTCTCCTTATTGTTGATTATATTGTTTGCGCCTGAGATGATAGCATCTCTGAGAATTTTTCCGCTTAACATCAGTCAGATACTCTCCTTGATTTATACTTTGACAGCATCGACAAAAACGTTTACCTTATCAACGGTAAATCCTGTTTCGTCCTCAACTGCAAATCTTACCTTATGAATGATACTCTTTACTATCGTTGACACATTAACGCCATACATTACGGAAATGTGAAGGTCGATATACAACTTGTCGTTTTTATATTTTACCGTAACACCTTTTTCG
Organism: Oscillospiraceae bacterium; assembly: GCA_003512525.1. Classification (GTDB taxonomy): domain Bacteria; phylum Bacillota; class Clostridia; order Oscillospirales; family Ruminococcaceae; genus Ruminiclostridium_E. The sequence goes on from DOQG01000025.1 coordinate 76,927, forward strand.
GAAAGAATGGTCTTGTCGGCAAACTTCTTGACGAATTTAAGAGGTACTTTTTCGATGAATGTCTGCTTTGCGTCAACAGCATTCATTCCTACTATGCCAAAACAATTGGTAACAGTTCCGCCGATAAGGCTGTAGAAGAACTGTTTTGAATAGGTGATCGTTCCTAAGTGGTTGTTTATAGTGATCATAACTTTACCTCCTTGTAAATCGGACTTAATAATTATACTATATTTCACGGTAAATTTCAAGCGTTTATGCTAAATTACCGTTCAACGACCGCTACGCCGCAATCAACGGGATAAGCTGTAAAAACATCGTGGTATTTTTCGGACAGAATATCCATTGCCACTCCGGCTTTTTCTGCACTTTCAAATATACCGAAAACAACGCTTCCGCTTCCTGTCATTTCGGACGATATCGCACCTGCCGACAGAATATCGTTTTTGATTTCATCAATGCGTCTGTCGTGATAGATCTCTGTGAATACATTGCTTATGTATTTAGCACCGTCTGAAAGACTGCCGCAGACTATACTGCTTACAAAATCAGCGTAATGAGGATTTATCACGGTTGGGTTTTCGTCATATTTTGTATAAGCTTCTGCGGTGCTGAGCGTAAAATCCGGATAAATACAGAGAAATACGCAGTTATGCGCACACTCGGCAGTTATCATATCGCCGCTTGAAATGCTGTACTGCGTTCCGCCTTTCAGGCAAATAGGAACATCTGCACCGATTTTGTTGCCGATAGCACAAAGTGCGTCCGTATCAAGCTTTTTGCCGAACAGTTCATTCAGTGCGACAAGCGTTCCTGCACCGTCAACAGAAGAACCGCCCATTCCGCCCATAAGCGGGACGTGCTTTTCTATATCTACAGAAATTTCCGCGGTAATACCTGCAACGTCAAAGAAGGCTTTTGCGGCTTTCCATACGATATTTCTTTCATCACAAGGAATATGTGGGTTGTCGCAGGTTATCCTGCAACCGAAGCTATCGGTGCTGAGAACGCGCACCGTTATATCATCGTACACATCTACGCTCTGTGTTGCGATATTCAGCGAGTGTCTGCCGCTCGGCAGTCTGCCTGTTATATCCAGATACAAATTCAGCTTTGCGTATGCTCTTACTTTTATTTTCATAGATTACAGTACACCGAGGTCTTCAAGAAACAGTTTTATGCGTTCAAGCGCTGTCTTGATATGCTGAAGTGAATATGCATATGATACACGGATATACCCCTCGCCGCATTTTCCGAAAGCGTCACCGGGAACAACAGCGACTCTGTGCTTTTCTATCAGCTGTTCGCAAAATTCCTGTGACGAAAGCCCTGTTTTCCTTATTGACGGGAAGATATAGAACGCGCCCTCCGGTTCAAAGCAATCAAGGCCCATTTCATTGAAGCCTTTTACGATAAGCCGTCTTCTCATATCGTATTCGTTACGCATATATTCAATGTCTTTTTTGCAGTCTTTCAGTGCTACTACTGCCGCGTACTGGCTCATTGTAGGCGAACACATTATGCCGTACTGATGGATCTTGAGCATCTGGGTAACAATAGGCGCGGGACCTGCGGCAAAACCGAGTCGCCAACCGGTCATTGAAAACGCTTTTGAGAAACCGTTTATAAGAACGGTGCGTTCTTTCATACCGTCAATATCGACAATAGAACAGTGCTCTTCGTTGCCGTAAGTAAGCTCGGAATATATCTCGTCGGAAATAACGATTATATCTGTTTCTCTTATCACTTCAGCAATTGCCTCAAGGTCGGATTTTCTCATAACCGCACCAGTGGGATTATTAGGGTAGGGAAGTACGAGAGCCTTTGTTTTCGGGGTTATATGTGCTTTCAGAGCTTCTGCTGTCAGCTTGAAGCCGTTTTCAACAGTAGTTTCTATGGCAACGGGCGTGCCGTTTGCGAGCGTTACGATAGGGCCGTAACAGACAAAGCTTGGCTGAGGGATAAGTACCTCATCACCCGTATCAATGAGTGCTCTTATCGCAAGGTCTATCGCTTCCGATCCGCCGACCGTTACAAGTATCTCGTGCATAGGGTCATAGCTGACGTGCAGTCTGTCATTGATATAGTCGTTGATAGCAATACGAAGGTCGGCAAGTCCTGCGTTTGCGGTATAGTTTGTACGTCCTTTTTCAAGAACTCTTATTGCTTCTTTTCTTATTGCCCATGGTGTCTTAAAATCCGGCTCACCGACCGATAAAGATATAACATCGTCATAGCTTGCGGCTATGTCGAAAAACTTTCTTATACCAGAAAACTGCAGATCCTGCACCTTTCGGGAAAGTATATTTTCATAATCCATCACGGAGATACCAAACTCCTTTCATCTGTGTTCTTTAAGAACATCTTGTCTTTTTCCTTATATCTATGCAGAATGAAATGTGTCGTTGTGCTGAGGACACCGCCTAAAGGCGCTAATCTGTCCGTTACAAACATAGCTACATCACGCAGATTTGTGCCCTTTATAGTTACGGCAAGGTCATAACCGCCGCTCATCAGGTACACCGATGAAACCTCATCGTATTGAGCTACAACTGCGGCTACATCGTCATAACCGCATTGTATCTCGGGAGAAACTCTGACTTCGATAAATGCGCAGACGGAGTTCCTGTCAAATTCTTCTTCATTTATAATTGCGGTATAGCCGATTATCATTCCGCTCTTTTCCAGCTCCGCTATCATCGCCGCGACATCATCGGCCGAGGTGTCAAGCATCACCGCCAGCTGTTCGTTTGAAAGTCTGGCATCCTGTCTTAAAAGGTCAACAAGCTTTTCTTTCTTTGTCATAATCTTATCCTCCGAATTATTTTATGCTTATAAATGTGGGATTACGTTTCTTAAAAAATGCAAGTTCGGTAAAGCCCACATTCTTTGCAAGTTCTATAGCCTCGGGTATACCTTTTCCGAGGTCTTCGGTGCAGTGTGCGTCAGAACCGACTGTAAGTATCTTACCGCCGAGTTCCTTATAAAGTCTTACATAGTATTCATCAGGCAATGTAAGACCTATTTTCTGTCTGAGTCCGCTTGAATTGATCTCAATACCTATATCATTTTTTATAAGTGTTGAGAATATCTCCTTGATTATCGGCAGATAACGGCTCATATCTATGTAAATTCCGGATTCACCTACGATATAACGCAGAGGGTATGTCAGGTGACCCAGTACGTCAAATTCACCCCAGCGAGCCATTTCGAGCATTTCTTCAAAGTACAGCTTCATTATCATTTCCGGCTGTACCTCGTTATAATCGAGCAGATAAAAATCCTCCCAACCGTTGCACATATGAAGTGAGCCGATTATAAAGTCGTAATCATAGCTTGATAGCATTCTCTTTGTCAGCTCCATATCCTGTAACGGCTGACCCAGCTCGACACCGTATGCCATATTTATTTTATCCGCATACTTTTTAATAAGGGCGGGAGAGATCTCTGACGCTCGTTTTACAGGTTCTTCATAGAGGTATTCTTCATCGTAAAATTTATTTATTTCAAGGTGATCTGTAAGCGAGTAATATCTGATACCAAGCTCTGTCGCTCGTCTGACCATTTCTTCCGGTTCGTTGCTTCCGTCGGGCGACAGATTTGAGTGATTGTGTACGTCCATCAGAATTTCTGATTCGTTCATTTTTGTTACCTTCCTTTTGCGGTTGCTTTATATCTATACATTTTCTATTTTACCACAAACAAAACCGTTTGTCTATTGAATATGAAATAAAATCCGTTATTTTGCAAAAAAACCGAGGAAATAAATTCCCCGGTTTTCTTTATTTGTTGTTGTCAAGATCATTATTGACACCGTATGAAAGCGTCAGCAAACTGTCGCCGAGGTGTACATTTTCCACGATTATGTTTTTGTGCTCAACGTTAATATCATAGTGGGAGAAGTTCCAGAACGATCTGACGCCAAGCTCGGTAAGTCGGTCTACTATCTCTTTAGTGACCGATTTCGGAATGCAAAGAACTGCAACCTCCGGCTTGTTTTCACGGCAGAAGTCTTCAAGGTCGTCTATATCAGTGATGCTAAGCTTTCCGAGAGGATTGCCGACTATTTTTTTGTTGGAGTCGAATATGCCGACAAGGCTGCATCCGCTCTTTTCAAAGTTGATATGAACTGCCAAAGCAGTACCGAGATTACCCGCACCGATAAGAATGGTTTTTCTGTGCTTGTCAACTCCGAGGATACGACCGATCTCCTTTCGAAGCTCGGAAACATTGTAGCCGTAGCCCTGTTGTCCGAAACCACCGAAGCAATTGAGATCCTGTCTTATCTGTGACGCGGTAATGTGCATTCTCTCCGACAATTCCCTTGAAGAAATTTTAGAGATCAGCTGATCCTCCAGTTCGCCGAGAAAGCGGTAGTAGCGGGGAAGTCTGCGTATTACTGAGTTAGATATGTTGATGCTTTTCGACAAGGTACTGCCTCCTTACAGTTTCTTATATTTACTGAATTACAGAGTTTCTTTCAGTCTGTTATTGATTTCGAGCAGGAAGTCCTCTGTGTTAACCTTTCTCTTGTTTTCAAGATTTGAAAGTACATAAAGGTCGCCGGTCATAACACCGTCTTCAATCGTCTTTATAGTAGCCTTTTCAAGCTTGTCCGCAAAGTCGGAAAGCTCCTTGTTGCCGTCAAGCTCGCCGCGTTTTCTTAATGCACCTGTCCATGCAAACAGAGTAGCTACCGAGTTTGTAGATGTTTCTTCGCCCTTTAAGTGCTTGTAGTAGTGACGTGTTACTGTGCCGTGTGCGGCTTCATACTCGTAAACGCCTGTGGGTGAAACGAGAACCGATGTCATCATACCGAGGCTTCCGAAAGCTGTAGCTACCATATCTGACATAACGTCACCGTCATAGTTCTTGCAAGCCCAGATATAGCCGCCCTCAGAACGTACAACTCTTGCTACTGCGTCATCGATCAGTGTATAGAAGTATGTGATACCTGCGGCATCAAACTTTTCTTTATACTCATTGTCGAATATTTCCTGGAAAATATCCTTGAATGTGTGGTCGTACTTCTTTGAGATCGTATCCTTAGTTGCAAACCAGATATCCTGCTTTGTATCAAGCGCAAAGTTGAAGCAAGCTCTTGCAAAGCTTGCGATACTTGCGTTTATATTATGAAGTCCCTGAATGATGCCGTCTGAGCCGCTGAACTTGTGGATAAGCTGTCTTGTTTCGTTGCCGTCCTTATCGGTTACAACAAGCTCTGCTGTGCTTCCGTCGGCAACCTTCATTTCGGAGTTCTTGTAAACATCGCCATAAGCGTGACGCGCGATAGTTATAGGCTTTTTCCAGCCGGGGAGCAGAGGAGTGATACCCTTTACGATAATGGGCGCTCTGAATACTGTACCGTCAAGGATAGCACGGATAGTGCCGTTCGGCGACTTCCACATTTCCTTTAAGTTGTATTCTGTCATTCTCTGTGCGTTGGGAGTGATAGTAGCACACTTTACCGCAACGCCGTATTTCTTGGTGGCGTTTGCGGAATCGATCGTTACCTGATCGTTGGTTTCATTTCTGTGAACAAGACCGAGATCGTAATAATCTGTCTTTAAGTCGACGTAAGGGCAGATAAGAATGTCCTTGATCATTTTCCAGATAATTCTGGTCATCTCATCGCCGTCCATCTCAACGATGGGAGTGGTCATCTGAATTTTTGCCATAGTTGCTGTTCCTTTCGAAATCACTTATTGTGCTTGGTATAGTTAAGCAGACCGCCTGCGAGCATCATACCCTTGCCGCGCTCGGATAATTCGCAGGTAACTTCGTATTCTGTACCCTTTGTTATATTTTTTACGGTTATCTTTGTACCGTTTTCTATAGCGTTTCTTATGCCAGGGAGTTCAAGAACATCGTCACGGTCGATCTTGTCGTAATCGGCTTCATTTACAAAGCACAGAGGAAGAATGCCGTTGTTTATAAGGTTCTGTCTGTGGATACGGGCAAACGACTTGCAGATTATAGCCTTTACGCCGAGGTAGAGAGGGGCGAGAGCTGCGTGTTCTCTTGATGAGCCCTGACCGTAGTTAGCGCCGCCGACAATAATGCTCTTTCCGAGCTCCTTTGCTCTTGTCGGGAATGTTTCGTCGCATACGGTAAAGCAGTATTCCGAAATCGCGGGGATATTTGAACGCAGAGGTAATATCTTTGCGCCGGCAGGCATAATATGGTCTGTAGTGATATTGTCGCCGACCTTCAGAGAAACCTCGGCCTTGATATCTTCAGCGAGAGGAACATTTATGGGGAACGGTTTTATGTTGGGTCCTCTGAGGACTTCTACATCGGGAGCTTCCTCGGGCGAAGCGGGAGAAACTACCATATTGTCGTTTATCAGGAACTTTTCGGGCATTACATAGGGAGGCATATCTCCTGCAAGTCTGGGATCTGTGAATACGCCTGTGAGTGCCGAGATTGCGGCTGTTTCAGGAGAAACAAGGTAGATCTGACCGTCCTTTGTTCCGCTTCTGCCTAAGAAGTTTCTGTTGAAGGTACGCAGTGAGATACCCTTTGAATTAGGCGACTGACCCATACCTATGCACGGACCGCAGGCACTCTCAAGTATTCTTGCACCGGCACTGATGAGTATCGATAATGCGCCGCAGTCTGCAAGCATATTGAAGACCTGCTTTGAGCCGGGAGCAATCGAAAGGCTGACATCGGGATGTACCGTCTTGCCCTTTAATATATGAGCAACCTTCAGCATATCCTGTAAGGAGGAGTTGGTACATGAACCGATACATACCTGATCTATCTTGATAGCACCGATCTCCTTAACAGTCTTTACATTGTCGGGGCTGTGAGGACAAGCTGCCATAGGAACAAGCTCGGAAAGATCAATGTTGATCTCTTCGTCGTATACGGCATCGGGATCTGCGCTGAGAGCAACGAAGTCTTCTTCACGATCCTGCGCCTTCAAGAAAGCAAGAGTTGTTTCATCGGAGGGGAATATAGATGTTGTAGCACCGAGTTCCGCGCCCATATTGGTAATTGTTGCACGCTCGGGTACGCTGAGGCTCTTTACGCCTTCGCCGCAGTATTCGATAACCTTGCCCACACCGCCTTTAACGGACATTATCTGAAGTACCTTTAAGATCACGTCCTTTGCGGAAACCCAGTCGTTCAGTTTTCCTGTGAGGTTTACCTTTACTACCTTGGGCATTGTTATGTAATATGCACCGCCGCCCATTGCGACAGCAACGTCAAGACCGCCTGCACCCATTGCGAGCATACCGATACCGCCGCCTGTGGGAGTGTGGCTGTCAGAGCCGATAAGGGTCTTGCCCGGCTTGCCGAAACGTTCAAGGTGAACCTGGTGGCAGATACCGTTGCCGGGACGTGAAAAATAAATTCCGTGCTTCTTTGCAACACTGCCTATGTATCTGTGGTCATCGGCATTTTCAAAGCCTGACTGGAGCGTGTTGTGATCGATATAAGCGAGCGAACGCTCTGTCTTTACTCTGTCTATGCCCATAGCTTCAAACTGAAGATATGCCATTGTACCGGTAGCGTCCTGGGTCAGAGTCTGGTCGATGCGCAGACCTATTTCTGTGCCTTTTATCATCTCACCGTCAATTATGTGATCCTTGATGATTTTTTCGGTAAGGGTAAGTCCCTTGCTTTCGTTGTTTCCCATTTTTGTCCTCCTGAAAAAAAGATTACAGTTAATTATACATTATATTAAAGTAAAAGTCAAGAATCTGCACAGCTTTATGAAAGAATGAAGAATAAGAATTGCAAATTTCGTTTAGTCATATTGCACAAGCGCAAATACGGTTTATTATCGGATATATAGAAAATTTTATCCGTAAGTGCAAATTTGAGAAAATTAACCCGATACGGTTGACTTCAACAGTGGAGATATTGTATAATTCAAATGTATATCCTGTATTTGCGGGGAATTTTACGAGGCGTATTTTAATGCAGATTGTAAAAAATTACCGAAAGGAAAATATATGTCCGTAAAAAAGAAAATAACATTAACAGCAATTATTGCAGCGGTGTCGGTACTGGCAAGCGGATGCGGCAAGGCTATGATACTTGAAAACAAAGCGTCCGACATTGAATGCAATGATAATATAATAAGCGGGGTCGCTTTTAGCAAAACCGAGATAAAGCCGGCAGAAAGCATACCAGATCAGACAGGCTCTCATCAGACGACTGTCGTTACATCAACGACAAAAGCGGCTGCTTCACAGCAAACGAAGCCTGAAACCGTACAAACGACCGTGTCTTCTTCCGAAACCTCATATAAAGAAAACTCATACGATGAGCCGTCAGAAGAAACGATCTATGCTATTCCGGACAGTACGAAACCGCCGGTTTCGATAGTCGAAACCAAAACCGAGCCACCTGCGACCGTGCTTCAAACAACCGAAAGCACGTCACAAAAACCTATGCCCGAGCCTGACAGCGACAGCGTTCCTTCATCTACAGACAGTCTGCCTGTAAACAGCTACACGGCGCTGAATTATAACGAGGTGAAGGGTGTATGGATATGGTATTCCGAACTGTACCCGATTCTTACCGGAAAAAGCGAGTCACAGCTCAGAAGCGGTATAGGTGAGTATTATGATAACTGTCTTTCGCTTGGCATCAATACGGTCTATGTTCATGTCCGCCCTTTCGGCGATGCAATATATAAATCCGACTATTTTCCATGGTCGAAATACTGCACAGGCTATATCGGAGAAGATCCCGGCTATGATCCGCTCAACATAATGATAGAAGAAGCTCACGCAAGAGGTATATCATTTCAGGCGTGGGTCAACCCGTTGCGTTGTTATCAGGAAGATGACGCTCCTTATGTCAGCACATCATATAAGACAGGTCAGTGGTATGATACCAAAGACGGCGACTACATTGTCAAAGTAAACTCATATTGGTGGCTCAACCCTGCGTATAAGGAGGTAACAGACCTTATTGCAAACGGAGCGGCAGAGCTTGTTTCGAGATATGATGTAGACGGTGTTCATATAGATGATTATTTTTACCCTACAACCGATGAAACATTTGACAGCATCGCTTTTGGCGCTTCTTCGTACAGCAGTCTGTCGCAGTTCAGGCTGGATAATTGCAGCCGCATGGTAGCGGGTATGTACAACGCGGTGAAGTCACACAATCCGACTGCATTGTTCGGAGTCAGCGCACAGGGAAATGTAACTAACAACGAAACACAGCTTTATGCGGACGTGAAGAAATGGTCTGAGGAAAGCGGTTATGTTGATTACATGGCACCGCAGATCTATTACGGTTTTGATAATAGCGGTCAGCCGTTTGAGCAAGTCGTTGAACAGTGGGACAAAATGCTTGCAGGTACAGGCAAAACGCTTATACCCGGTCTTGCAGTGTACAAAATAGGCACTGAGGACGAATGGGCAGGCGACGGCAGATACGAATGGATAAACAATACGCAGATCATTAAACGACAGATAGAAATGTCACAGAATACCGCAAACTACGGCGGTGTCATACTTTATAGCTATAAGTTCATATTTGAACCCGACAGCAGTGTAGGAACTGCTGTTGAAAACGAAATAGCGGCGTTCAAGCCGCTCCTTACACAGTGACAGTCAACACGGAAGGAAGAGCAATAAATGAGAAAAAGAACAGTCGGAATAATTGCAGGCGCTTTGTCTGTGATAATGTTGCTTTCACAAATGAGCGTGATGGCGCAGGAAAACGATACAGATGAAAAAGCTTCAACCGAACAGTCGCAACAGGCGAAGCCGCAAACCGCCGAGCCGAAGTTTACATTAACGGATGAGTTGAAGGCTACAGTAGTAAATCTTGGCGATTTTGAAGCTGAGAAGTTCAGCGAAAATTTTTCTGCTAAGCTTGATACGCTTATAAGCTACGGAATGAACGGAGTATACATAAATCCTTATGACAAGAAAGTTTCATATTTTACAACAGATATGAACAAAGACAGTGACAGGCTTGAAAAAGCACTCGCTGTCGCAACAAAAAAGGGAATGCAGAGGTTTGTGTATTTCGATGTCAACAGAGCAATGTCAGCTTGTCCGGAAGGCGAGGACAAGTATGACTATCTGGTGAGTGAAGCGCATAAATTTGCTCTCAGGTACAGATGCAACGGAATAATTCTTACAGGATTTTACGGTTCAAACAATAACGCCGTATATGACGAATACATGAAGAAGGGTTCGGGGATAGGCTATAAAAACTGGCTATTTGACAGCGTCGAATACAAATTCGCTACAGTCAGTGAGGTTATTCATCTTTCGGATAATTCGATAGCGGTAGGTCTGGATGCTAAAGACGTTTGGGCTAATTCATCAAGAAACGAAAAAGGAAGCGATACCTCCGCTAAATATTCGGCATATTATAACGGTTATGCCGATACCAAGACATTTGTCGAAAAAGGACTGGCGGACTTTATCGTGGCAAATGCTTCCGGTTCGCTTGATGATGCAGTTGTGGGATTTGATGAGGTTTGCTCGTGGTGGAGCGATGTAGCCAAAGCAGCCGATATACCGTTGTATATTGTTCATCATAATGAAAAAATAGGAACAGACGAAGCAGGCTGGGAAGTTGAGGATCAGCTCTTAAAACAGCTTGCGAAAGCCGATGAGCTTGATAATTATTCGGGCAGTGTTTTCTATTCCGAGAAATCACTTGAAGATAACCCGATGGGAACTACCGATACACTGACAAAATATTTTAATGATCAGATAAACGTTGACAGCCTTTTTGAGGATCTGGAAATGACCTCGCCGTATTATACGAATTATTCTACAGATGATACATCTGTTGCGTTTATGGGTACATTCGATGAAAACTTCGACGTTTATTTTGACGGTGAAAAGCTGACGCTTAACGAAGCGGGCAACTTCTATTTTGAAAAGCAGCTTGAAGTCGGAATGAATACTTTCGTCATTACACACAAGGGCAAGACGATAAACTATAATATAGAGCGAACCATCAACGTGCTGAAATCTGTCGGTAGCTCGGTTTCGGAGGGCAAGACACTGAGTGTTGACGGAGGCACATCCGTATCGATTTTAGCTGTCGCCTATAAAGGCTCATACGCTACCGCTACTCTCGGCGGTACTACTATTGAGCTTACCGAAAACGCTAAATCCGATGTAGTTGATATCAACTCCTCGTATGCTGCATTTACAGGTAAGATTACCGTTCCCGAGGGAATTGTCGATGAAGAGCAGTACCTTGGAAATATTGAAATATCAGCCTCTTATGCAGGATATTCACGAACATATATTGGCGCTGAGGTAACAGTAAACGCTGTAAAGCTTCCTGAGAAAAACGTTGAAATCATCGATGAAATACCTGCGGATCAGAGCTCGTTCGGCGACTCCGAAGTTGTCGGAAAGCTCTCGCCTGCAATTTCAGAAGACACAGATGTTACTTATGTTAAGCTGAATAAGAATTTTGCTTATATTTACGACGGAAATAATACAGATTCTGTTAATCCTCCGAATGTCGGACAGCTTCCCGAGGGAACACTCGACTATTATAAAAGCGAATGGGACGATTATTATGTGACCACCTCTGGCAAGCGTTTCCTTAAGGAGGACGCTGACCTTGTGAGCGGTGTCGGAATGGGCGAAAATCCGCTTGTTGTAAAGGCAATAGGCAACTCGGGCGGCGATTCATTCATACAGATGTCGCTTGAAGACCGTTCTTCTTTCACTGTGACTCCTATCGGCAATGAATATTATACGGGCGTTGACGGCGATTTCAATTTAGATGATTTTACCGCTCAATATATTTATGTTACTTTTGATAATGTAACTTCGGTCACATCACTTCCCGATTTTGATAACTGTACTGTATTCAGTGCCGGCGAATGGCAGCAGGTGGAAGTTGACGGCGTTATGAAGTTCAGGCTTGTGCTGAAGCTCCGTCAGCCCGGTGTATACGCGGGAAACAGCGCTACATATGACTCTGACGGCAATCTTATGTTCAAGTTTGAGATACTCACAAACGATATCACAAATATGACTATAGTAATCGATCCGGGACACGGTGTATCGGAATACGGCTATGACGATCCCGGTGCTATAGGTCATATCGAAGAAGCGGGTGCTAACCTTGCGGTCGCAAAGCTTGTTGAAGCCAAACTCAAAGAGCTTGGCGTAAATGTTGTAAGACTCAATACCGAGTCCGAATTTTATGATACGATGAGAAGACCGTATTATGCGCGAGATTACGGCTGCGACCTTTATATAGCTATCCATTCCAACAAGGCAGGCTCGGAAGATGCCAGAGGCACAGAATGCTATTACTATACTTCATATTCTCAGCCGCTTGCCGAGTCGCTTACAAGACACGTTTCATCTTATTTCAGCAACAGTGTTTATTCTGACGGAGCTGATTGTAACAGAGGTGCTCAGTACAGCTATATGTGGACGACAAAGCAGCAGGATTTCCCGTCTGTGCTTATAGAGATGGGATTTGTAAGCAACTATGAAGATGCTATGGCGCTTGCAAATTCTACCGATCAAGACGGCATTGCACAGGCTATTGTTGACGGAATACAGGAATATGTAACAAGAAGCGGTGTTTCTTCTTACTGATAATTGCAAATGCGGCAGGTCATATGCTTGCCGCATTTGTGCATATGCAGAGCCTTTTTTTGCGAAAGAAACAAAAAAGACTTGCAATTTTCGCTCTCTTTTGCTATAATGTTAATGTGCTATGCAAAGGGCTGTCGCGCCCGTTGCAAATATAATATTTTTTTAAACAGAAATGGGGACTTTCAATGCCGGCAAATATAGTTGTAGGAACTCAATGGGGTGACGAAGGTAAGGGCAAGATAATTGATATTATCGCATCAAGAGCTGATGTTGTAGTGCGTTCACAAGGCGGTAACAACGCAGGTCACACTGTAGTGAATGACGGTCAGACTTACAAGCTTCACCTTATTCCTTCGGGCATTCTCTATAAAAACACGCCCTGCCTTATCGGCGCAGGTGTGGTTCTTGATCCTAAGGATCTTTTATCCGAAATCGACAACCTTTCATCCAGAGGCGTTTCTTTTGATAATCTGAAGATAGATCCCAGAGCTCATGTCGTAATGCCCTGGCATATAACGCTCGACGGACTTTCAGAAAAGTTCAGAGGTAATTCCGATATAGGCACTACAAAGCGCGGCATAGGTCCTTGCTATATGGATAAATATGAACGTTGCGGTATCCGTGTTTACGACCTTGTTCACCCTGAGGTTTTCGCTGAAAAGGCAAGAATGACAGGCAAGCTCAAGAACAAGATAATCACAGAAGTGTATGGCGGCGAACCTCATGACATCGAAGCTATCATAAAGGAATACACCGAATACGGTAAGCGTCTGGCAAAGTATGTAGATGACGTATCGGTTATCGTTTATGAAGCCGCTAAGGCAAACAAGACGATAATGTTTGAGGGCGCACAGGCTACGCTCCTTGATATTGACTTCGGTACTTATCCTTATGTTACATCATCACACCCCTTATCTGCAGGTGTTTGTGTCGGTACAGGCGTTGGTCCTATGATAATATCTAACATCATAGGTGTTGCAAAGGCTTATACCACAAGAGTCGGCAAAGGTCCTTTCCCGACAGAGCTTGATGATGAGATAGGCGAAACCATAAGAAACAAGGGCGGCGAGTTCGGAACTACTACAGGCAGACCCAGAAGAACAGGTTGGTTTGACGCTGTAATCGTACGTCACTCAGTCAGAGTAAACGGACTTTCTTCACTTGCTATCAATAAGCTGGATACACTCGGTGGCATCGGCGACCTCAAGGTCTGCGTTGCTTATAAAAAGCCTGATGGCACTGTTATCGAAAATTTCCCTGCAGCGCTTGAAGAACTTGCAGATTGCACACCGGTATACGAAACGCTTAAGGGTTTTGACGATGATGTTTCAGCTTGCCGCAGTTTTGACGAACTGCCAGATGCTTGCAGGAAGTATATCGAAAGACTGGAAGAGCTCTGCGATTGTCATATTTCAATGGTAGGTGTAGGTCCTGACAGAGAACAGATAATCGAAAGATAACAAAGCTTTAGGACGTGTTTGATTGAATATCCTTTTTATAGGAGATGTCGTGGGGCAGAAGTCCTGCGCAAATCTCAGAGAAAAATTGCCTTTTCTCAAAAGAGAATATAACATTGATACTGTTATAGCAAACGGTGAAAACTCCGCAGACGGAAACGGCATAACGCCTGTAACGGCAAAATACCTTCTTGACAGCGGGATCGATTGTGTTACAACAGGAAACCATTGCTTCAGAAGAAAGGAAATGGATGCCTTCTACGAAACATCGGACATAGTGATCCGACCGGCAAATTTCCCGGATGAAGTAGTCGGTAAAGGATATACTGTACTTGATCGCGGCAGATATTCGATATGTGTTATAAATCTTATGGGTGTTGTTTTTATGCAGAACCTTGAAAATCCTTTTCACTGCATCGACAGGATTCTGAGCGAAATCAAATCAAAGGTAATAATTGTAGACTTCCATGCGGAAGCTACTTCGGAGAAAAGGGCGCTCGGACATTATCTTACCGGTAAGGTTTCAGCCGTGCTCGGTACGCACACACACGTCCAGACAGCAGATGAAGAGATACTTGACGGTCGCACAGGATATATTACCGATGTCGGTATGACAGGTGTTATCGATTCGGTTCTCGGCATCAAAAAAGAGATCATAATAAACAATATGATAACGGGATATCCGCAGAGATATGAATATGCAGAAGGCAGATATTATATCTGTGGCGCGGTTATTTCGGTTGATGAAAAAACAGGTATCTGTACCTCAATAAAGAGGATCAGATACTGAATATAAATTACCGGGAGGTTTAAAATGGAAGTAGTAAAAGTTTCAGCAAAATCCGTACCTAAGTCGGTTGCAGGCGCAATAGCAGCAGTTATCCGTGAAAACGGTGAAGTTGAAGTTCAGGCTGTTGGCGCAGGTGCTTCTAATCAGGCAGTAAAAGCTATAGCAATATCCAGAAGCTATATGGCATTGTCCGGCGTGGATCTTGTGTGCATCCCTGCTTTCACTACCGTAAGCATCGACGGCGAGGAACGCACAGCAATGAAGTTTATCGTTGAATGCCGATAAACTTTTGTTTATGGTAACTTAAGAGGAGAATTTTTTCCGGCTGTTCCGGCACCGCTCTGACGTTTTGTTGTCAGAGCGGATTTTTTTGTATATATCCTCCTTGCAGGCAGATTATATAAATACAGAAAACGGAGGTATATATGACAGACATTATAATAATCGACCGTCATGAAGAACTGTCGTTGCTTGCGGTCGAAGCCTTATCGGGTTCGTTTGAAATACGTTTTTGTGCTGAAAGGTCGCTGTACAAGACCGGTACTGGTCAAGCGCTCAATATATGGAGAACCGACAGGCTCAACGGGCTGATAACGGAAAACTGCATAATCGTTCTGGGCGAAAAGTGCATAAGTTTGCCCCCGATAATACCGGGCAGTGCTATATTTGTTGCTAATGCTATGAATAAGGAACAGATGTCTGCCCTTGCAAGTGTCACCGATAATGTAATTACTTGCGGTAATCTTGTTATGGATACGGTTTCATATACAAGCGTTACAGATGACACTGTTACCGTTTCGTTCGGCAGGACTTTTACAACATTATCGGGCAGAGAAGTACAACCATTTGAAATGCCTGTTTGTCGGAACAATAATGAGAGCATCTATTCCACGCTTGCTGTGACTGCTTTACGGGTTCTCCTTGATGCCCCGGACCTCAGAAATCAGCTTCTGTGATACGGATATAAAATCTGCCCGATATACTTGTAATTTTCTTGCGTCTGGTGTATAATGTATATGATAACATTATAGTAGTGTAGTGTGCCCTCCGGCACATTTAAAATCATAACTTGTAACGCAGCACTTATTTGCTTGCGGGAAAGGCAGTATAAGTATGAATAAAAAGGTTAATCGTACAGGTGCAAGCCTGAGAATTTCAAATGACGTACTTACAAAAATTGCAGAAGTTGCTGCTACAGAGATCAGGGGTGTTGCATCTGAGGGGGAACATCTTGTTGTTAGTGATAAGAATATGGCGCAGATCACCGGAAAACTTATGCCGTCTTCTCCTGTTAAGGCTGTGCTTAAGAACGATTCCGTTGAAGTAACGGTAAACATTGTCGTATTGCAAGGATTTAAAGCGGAAAATGTAGCACAGTCGGTTCAGGAGAGCGTAAAGTCCGCTATACAGAACATGGCCGGAATTTCCGTATCAAAGGTTAATGTAAAAATTGCTGATATTATGCTTTCTAAGTCAGCTGAATAAATAAAGGAAAATAAATTAAATGGCAGAAAGAAAACTTACACGTCACGAAATGAGAGAAGCGGCATTGCTGATCCTTTTCCAAAGAAAACTTAATCCGGAAACTCTTGATGAACTGCTTGAGGACTGCAAGGAATCATTTGAGATGGAATATAACTCGCAGTCGGTAAAGCTCGCAAACGGGGTGGAAGAACACGAAGATGAGCTTAATGCAATAATAGAGAGCTATTCGCCGTCAAGAAAGCTCGACAGGATTTCCTACATAAATCTTGCTATCATGAAGATAGCTGTTTATGAGATGAAGTACTGTCCGTCAGTTCCGGATAAGGTTGCAATAAACGAAGCGATAGAATTTGCCAAGGAATATACGGACAAGGCAGATGTGCGCTTTATAAACGGAGTGCTCAATTCTTACTACAAGGATAGTCTTAACAACAAGGAACAGCCTGATGTCTGAATTTTTTACCGTAACCGTTTCACAGGTCACAAGACGACTTTCGATGCTTGTAAAAGGTGATAAAGCACTGTCCGATGTTTATGTTGCGGGAGAAATATCAAACTTTACTCTGCATAAAGCGTCAGGTCATATGTATTTTACACTTAAGGATGAAACTTCATCCATAAAATGTGTTATGTTTGCAGGAAAAGCCGCAGGTCTAAATTTTATGCCGTACAGCGGTCAGAGCGTAATAGTACACGGCGGTGTAAATGTATATGAACGTGACGGTGCAAATCAGATATATGTAAATGAGATCATCGAAAAGGGTCAGGGAGAGCTTGCGCTTGCCTTTGAAAAGGCAAAGAGGGAGCTTGAAGCAGGCGGATATTTTGACAGAAAACGTCCGATACCGAAACAACCGCATAAGGTCTGTCTGATAACGGCAGAAAAGGGTGCGGCTCTTCAGGATATGCTCAATATCATCGCAAGGCGCAGACCGATACTTGAAGTAGTGTTTATCCCTGTGACCGTGCAGGGTGCATATGCACCTGCAACACTTATAAACGGCATTACGGCGGCACAAACGACAGGCGCTGACCTTATCATAATAGGCAGGGGCGGCGGTTCTGCGGAGGACTTGTCGTGTTTTAATGACATAGCATACGCGAAAGCGCTATACAGCAGTGAAATACCGACAATATCGGCAGTGGGACATGAAACGGATTTTACAATATCGGATTTTGTTGCGGATCTGCGTGCGCCGACACCGTCTGCAGCAGCTGAAATTGCCACATCGATCACCTGTGAGGATCTTAGCGAACATATAGAGCTGACATACGACAAGCTCAGCGATATAGTTCACTCTCAGATAGAGGGGTATGAACAGCTGATAGACGGCTATCAGCGACATATATCGGCATACAGCCCGATAAATCGTCTTGAACGGTCGCAAAGAGAGCTTGAATTGCTCGGCAGCAAGATCAAAACAGCAATAAGCGCAACTGTTCACCGCAATGAGGTGCTTATTGAAGGCTACACAGATAAGATAGAAGCGCTTAGTCCTGTGAATGTACTCAGACGAGGATATAGTGCCGTTACCTTAAACGGAAAAGCTGTAAACAGCGTTGATGATATATCTGTCGGCGGCACTGTAGAAATACTGATGTCGGACGGCACTGCAAGAGCTATGATAACAGAAACAGAAAAAAAGCAATGAGGTGCATATTAAATGAGCTTTGAAACAGCGATGAAAAGACTCGACGAGATATCGGTGCAGATGGAACAGCCCGACATCACACTCGACAACTCGATGAAATGCTATAAAGAAGCGGTGGAGCTTATCGCGTTCTGTCGCAAGTATATTGACGAAGCCAAGCTTACTGTGCAGAAGCTGGAAGAGGCGTAATATGCAGATAAAACTGATCGGTACTCCTTCGACAAAAGAAGAATTTGAGGCTATGTTCAAGGCATACCGCGAATATTTTGAGGAACATCTGAAAGCTGTCTGCAATTCGTTCTGCGACAGCGGCGCGAAATACAAGGCGCTTTATGATGCGGCGGCATACAGTCTGGAAGCGGGCGGTAAGCGTATAAGACCCGTGCTTGCATTCGAAATGTGCCGTGTGTGCGGGGGAGATCCGTCCGATGCACTCCCGGCGGCGATTGCTATTGAAATGATACACACGTTTTCTCTTATACATGACGATCTGCCTTGTATGGATAACGATGATATGAGAAGAGGCAGACCGAGCTGTCATAAGGCTCACGGCGAGGCGGTAGCACTTCTTGCGGGTGACGCGCTGACAGCATATGCGGGAAAGATCATATGTGACAGTAGCCTTTCTGCTGATAAAAAAGCCGCTATGATACAGGTACTTTATGACAGGACTATCGGTATGATAGAGGGTCAGACGATCGATATCGACGGCAACTTTGATACACTTGACGGGCTTATTTCAATGTACGAGATGAAGACCTCGGAGTTACTGACAGCTGCCTGTGTTATGGGTTGCATAGCGGCAGGAGCTGACAAGAAAAAGATATCCGCCGCAACAGCGTATGCTCACGAACTGGGACTGGCGTTTCAGATAGTTGACGACATACTTGATGTGACATCTACTTCAGAAGAACTCGGTAAGCCTGTAGGAAGTGATGAAGAGCAGAACAAGACGACAAGCGTTACATTGCTCGGACTTGAAAAAGCGAAAGAGCTTGCCGAAAAATATACGCATGGTGCAGAAAATGCACTTGCGGAATTTGACGATACAGAATTTCTGAAAAAACTGACGGATCTGCTTTTAAGCAGAAAGAAATGATAAGGGTATTTATACCTTGAGGAGTTCAATATAAATGAGAACTGATCAGATAAATGTAATTTTACTTATTGCGCTTATAAGCTGGGGCACTGCGCAGATAATAAAGACATTCATACATTTTATCAAGACGAAGAGCTTTAAGGCGGAACGTCTTACGGGTGCGGGCGGTATGCCGTCGGCACATTCGGCTACTGTCTGTGCTACAGCGATAACAACTTGCAGAGTATGCGGCATATGCTCACCGGAGTTTGCGCTTGCAATGATACTTGCAATGGTCGTAATGTATGATGCTATGGGTGTCAGACGCTCGGCGGGGCTTCAGGCAAAGGAGATCAACCGTTTAAGGCGTGTGGTAAATGAGCTTGATGAAGAGTTTATGGATAAATTCGACGACAAGGTCGATGAGATAGAAGAAAAGAAGCCCGAAGAGATTCATGAACTCAAGGAGTTTTTAGGTCACACTCCTCTTGAGGTTCTTTGCGGTGCTTTGCTCGGAATACTTATAGCTATGGCTGTACCGATACAGGTGGTCGGCTGACAGTACATCAATCAGGTGAATTAAATTGATATTGAAAAACGATATGTCCGCCGAGTACCTGAAGTCGCTTAACCCTGAACAGCGTAAAAAGCTGTGTTCAGAAATAAGGCAACTTCTTGTAAAAACAGTAACAGTAAACGGCGGTCATCTTGCGTCCAATCTCGGAACAGTCGAGCTTACGGTGGCAATGCACACGGTTTTTGACTCTCCGAAGGATAAATTTGTTTTTGATGTTGGACATCAATCCTACACTCATAAGATAATAACAGGCAGAGCAGGAAAAATGAATACACTGCGCTGTGAAGGCGGGCTATCAGGCTTTCCTAAAGCGGAAGAGTCGGAGCACGACGCTTTTATCGGCGGTCACAGCAGTATTTCTATTTCTGCGGCGCTCGGAATTGCAAAGGGTATGCAGCTTAACGGCGACGATCACAGCGTGGTCGCGGTTATCGGTGACGGTGCGTTTACCGGCGGCGAAGCATATGAGGGTATGAATAATGCGGGTAAAAGTGACTGCAATCTTATAGTTGTTCTAAACGACAATGAGATGTCAATATCCAAAAATACCGGCGCACTGGCGCTGTATCTTGCACAGATACGCTCAACAAGGAAATATTACAGCACAAAGACTTCTGTCAAGAATGTGCTTGATAAAACTCCAATTATTGGTAAAGGACTTGGTAAGGCGGCAAAAGGCACAAAGCAGCTGCTAAAATTTGCTATTTATCACTCAAATCTGTTTGAGAATTTCGGCTTCAAGTATCTCGGTCCTATTGACGGACATAATCTTGATGAGCTTACAGAGGCACTGATGGTTGCAAAGATGATGCACAAGCCGTGCCTTGTTCATATTTACACGAAAAAAGGAAAGGGCTATGCGCCTGCCGAAAATAATTCAGGCGAATATCATGGGTTGCCACCAAAAAATCAATGCGGAGGTGACGGAGAGTGCTTTACCGAAGCATTCGGAAAAACGCTTCTTTCACTTGCTGAAAAGGATAAGAATATATGCGCTGTGACTGCCGCAATGAAATATGGCACAGGACTTCAGTACTTCTCCAAGGCTTTTCCCGAACGCTTTTTTGATGTCGGGATTGCAGAACAGCACGCTGTAACATTCTGTGCCGGACTTGCAAGTCAGGACAAACTTCCTGTTTTCGCTGTATATTCGTCATTCTTACAACGCTCATACGACCAGCTTATACACGATTGTGCTATAGAAAACCGTCATGTTGTTCTCGGCGTTGACAGGGCGGGTTTTGTCGGCGAGGACGGAGAAACACATCACGGGCTTTTTGATGTTGCTATGCTGTCAACCGTTCCTAACGCAACTATCTATTCGCCGTGTGATACAGCCGAGCTTTCCGTCTGTCTTGAACACGCTCTGTACTGTGATACAGGCATATCGGCGGTGCGATATCCGAGAGGCTGCGAGCTTTCGCATTCTGATACCGATAATTACTGTGATTATAAATATATTTCAGGCAGAAATAAAAAGCTTGTTTTCATATACGGTAGAATAGCCGCATACGCAAAAGAGCTCAACAACACTGCTGATATATTACAAGCGATAAAGATTTACCCCATATCTAATGAAATTATAGATATATGCCTTAAATACGATGAAATATATGCCTTTGAAGAGGGCGAAAAAGAGGGCGGCATTGCACAGAAGCTGTGCACCGCGTTAACTCTTGCGGGATATAAGGGCAGATTTTCTATTACTGCCGTTGACGGATTTATCCGCCATGCAAGCGTTACATCGCAGCTCCATAATGCGAAGCTTGATACCGACTCAATGAGAGAGATCATAGGAGGATAATATGCCAAAAAGACTGGATGTTTATCTTTCCGACAACAATATTGTAAAAAGCCGCAGTCTTGCCGCTACTCTGATAAAACAGGGGAGTGTTGAGGTAAACGGCAGGATATGCTCAAAGCCGTCGTTTACTGTAAATGACGATGATACCGTAAAAATCATCGGTGAACTGCCTAAATATGTCGGCAGGGGCGGACTCAAATTAGAAAAAGCATTATCTCATTACAGACTGCATCTTGATGGCGCTGTCTGCATTGATATAGGTGCATCTACAGGCGGATTTACCGATTGTATGCTCAAAAACGGCGCTGAAAAGGTTTATTCCGTAGATGTCGGTACTGACCAGCTTGATGAAAAGCTCAGGAACGACAGCCGAGTAATTTCTATGGAAAAGACCGATATAAGAAACTGTGTCGGCATATTGCCGCAGGTCGACTTTATAAGTATAGATGTATCCTTTATATCACTTAAGCTTGTTTTGCCGACTGCATTTGCACTACTTAAGGATGGCGGCGAGTGCGTGGCGCTTATAAAACCGCAGTTTGAAGCGGGAAAAGCGCATCTCAGCAAAAACGGTATTGTGCGTGATATCAAAGTACAAAAAAAGGTCTGTGAAGAAATTGCTGAATTTGTGACAACACTCGGTTTTGAACACGGTGAGGTTATCGCTTCTCCTATCGCAGGCGGTGACGGCAATTCCGAATATCTGATATTTTTAAAACGACCGAAAGCGGGTGACAGGCTTTGAAAGTAATGATATGTGCAAACCTTGGTAAACAGAGAAGCCGCAAAGCGGCAGCAGACGCCTGCTCAAAGCTTATTGATCTGGGTTTTCAGCCCCTTATTGAAAAGCAATATGAAAGTGCTATCAAAGTTGACGGAGCAGTCTATTGTGAAACTGACAAGCTTATAAACGAATGTGATATGTTTATGACTATCGGCGGTGACGGTACTATTCTGAAATGGGGACAGAAAGCCGCAATGTGCGGAAAACCCCTTCTTGGAATAAATACAGGCAGGCTTGGCTTTATGACTTCTATAGAAAGCGACGAGCTTGAAACGCTTGAACGTCTCAGAACCGGTGATTACAGCATAAGCAGAAGAATGCTGCTTGATATAGAGTATGAGGGAAGAGGAAAATTCAGTGCCATAAATGACGTTGTGTTCAGCAAGTGTCGGTATTCAAAGCTTCCTGAATTTATTGTATCGGTCGAAGAGTACGAGGTCACAAAGATAAGGGCAGACGGTATAATTTTCAGTACACCGGCAGGCTCAACAGCTTACTCGCTCTCTGCCGGCGGTCCTATCATATCACCTGATGCACAGTGTATTGAATTTACTCCGCTGTGCGCGCATTCGCTATTCGGAAGACCGATGATCTTTTCTTCCGACTCTGAGATAACGGTACGTTTTTCCGCGTATGAAAACAGCGGTGTTTCACTCAGTATAGACGGCAACGATGATATGGACTTCAACGAGGGCGAAACGATAAAGATAAGACGCTCAAAACATGAGCTGTCACTGATCGATATAAACGGAAGCAGTTTTTATAAAGCTGTTCACAATAAGCTTATGCGTCCGCTGAAATGATCGACAGAGGGGTGATATTGTGAAAAAGAAAAGACAAGCTGAGATATTGAGGATAATATCCACAAACGAAGTCGAAACGCAGGAGATGCTTCTAAAACTGCTCCGGGAACGCGGTTACGACGTAACGCAGGCTACCGTATCGCGTGACATAAACGAAATGAACATAGAAAAAACCGTATCTGCAAACGGTATCAATTGTTACGCAAAGGCCGAAAAGGTACATACCGTAAAATTTCACAATATCATTTCGGAGGCAGTAGTCAGTATCGACTATGCTATGAACATCGTTTCGATAAAATGTCACAGCGGTCTTGCAAATGCGGCGTGTGCCGGACTTGATATGATGAATTTGTCATATGTTGTCGGCACTATTGCAGGCGATGATACGATTTTCGTGTTGACGCGCACAGAGAGTGATGCTAGAATGCTCACGCGTCATCTTAAGGAATTACTTTAATGTAAGGAGGTCGGCGTTTTGCTAAGAGAATTGTCAATTGAAAATCTTGCGGTTATCGAAAAGGCGTCGATCGCCTTTGATGATAAGCTTAATGTATTTACAGGCGAAACAGGTGCAGGTAAAAGTATACTTATCGGCGGTATAAACGCAATACTCGGCGGCAGGGTAAGTAAGGATATTGTCAGAGCGGGAGCAGATAAGGCAGTTGTTACAGGTCTTTTTGACGATCTGCCGCAGACCGTTGTCGACAAGCTTTCAGAAAACGGTTTTTCTGTTGAGGACGAGCTTTTATTGCAGCGTGATATACATTCTGACGGAAAAAGCACTGCAAGAATAAACGGCAGGGCAACTACTGTTTCAATATTACGCGATATTGCCGCAGAGCTTATTGACATACACGGTCAGCATGATAACCGTCTTCTGATGGACAGTGATAATCAGCGGGAAATCCTTGATAATTACGGCAAAAACGATGAACTGCTCAAAGAGTACGGTGCAGCATTCAAGGAATTTTCGGTGCTGTCGCGTAAGATAAAGGAAGTCAGCCGCAAGAAGACTGAGTCGCTTGAAAAAGCAGAGCTGCTCAGAGAACGACTTGAAGAGCTTGACAGATACGATTTTTCCGCCGATGAAGAAGAAACGATAAGGCAGAAGCTAGAACAGCTGCGTAATATGGAATATATCAGCGGAAATCTGTATAATGCACAGGCTGCAATATCCGGTGACGATGATACGGATGGTGCCTATTCGCTCCTCGAACGCTGTCGTGACTGTATTTCATCGCTCGGTGATATTATGCCTGAGCTAGAAAAATTATCGGAACGAATAACCGATATGCTTGTAGAGCTGGAAGATATCAGAGAAGAGCTAGGTCAGCATATGCCTGATGAGGATGAAGATACGGCAGGTTTAGCGGGTATTTACGAAGAAAGACTGAGCGTTATATTAAAGCTTCGCAGAAAGTACGGCACGGAACTTTCAGAGATACTCAAAAATGCCGAAAAATGGCGTACGGAGCTTTATGAGATCGATAACGGCGATGATATAATCGATGAGCTTACCGAAAAGAAAAAAGAGGCGGGCGAAAAAGTAAAACACCTTGCCGCAGAGCTTACAAACAGCCGAAAAAAAGCGGCTGAAAAGCTTGCCGAAAAAATATCAGCCGAGCTTGCATTCCTTGATATGCCAGATATAAGGCTTGTGTTTGATATAACGCAAAACAAGGTCACACTGAGCGGTATGGATAATGTCGAGATGCTTATTTCCGTAAATAAGGGTGAAGAACTTAAACCGATGAGCAAAATAGCATCCGGTGGTGAGTTGTCGCGAATTATGCTTGCCATAAAGAATGTCCTTGCCGATACAGATAAGCTCCATACTATGATATTTGATGAGATAGATACGGGTATCAGCGGCAGAGCGGCTACTAAAGTCGGTATAAAGCTTCATGAGGCAGCTAATAACCGACAGATACTTTGTGTAACTCATCTTGCGCAGATAGCGGCTATGGCTGACACACAGCTTCTTATCAAGAAAACAAGCGATGACAAGCGTACATATACAGCGGTTACAAAGCTCGACTTTGACGGCAGGAAGCACGAGATAGCAAGGATCATATCGGGTGACGAAAACGACCCGATATCGCTTGAAAATGCGGAAATGCTGCTCACAAGAAAAAACGAAGCGTAAAAATATATACACGGTCCGGGAAAAGCAAAACTTCCCGGACTGTTTTTATATTACTATCACAAACCGACACTTTTTTCCATTCCGTTGTCCTATAATAAATGAGGGGCTTGGAAATGGTAATTTATCTTGACGTGCTTGTACTGATAAATCTGTACGTTACATATTTTCAGATACTTGCTGTATCGGTTCTTACTCACCGCAAAATCATATGGTACAGAAAGCTTATATCCGCAGGAATAGGAGGTGCGGCATCTCTTAGCATATTCATACCGCAGGATATGGTGATCACGCTTACAATGCTTAAAATAGCGCTGTGCTTTATTATAACGCTGACTGCGTTCGGTTACGGCGGCTTTTTGAAGTATATGAAAAGTGTTTTGTTCTTGATGTTTGTGAATTTTTTGTTTTCCGGTCTTATGCTGTGTGTATGGCTGTTTGCCGCTCCGATGAAAATGCTTTTTATAAACGGTACTGTGTATTTCGGTATAGATACAATGACGGTTATTTTATGCACCTGTGCCGCTTATACGGTAATGAGGATAATAAGGTTCACACTTGACAGAAACGGCAGAACCGACCGGAAATACACGGTGGAAATTCATAACAACGGAAAGCGGTGCATACTGTCGGCACTTGCAGACAGCGGAAACGGACTTGTAGACTGCTTCAGCGGGCTGCCTGTAATAGTATGCAGGAAGGATATATGCGCCGATATTTCGCCTCCGGCAGTTGCGGCTATAGACAGCAGTAAGGACTTGTCGGAGCTGTGTGCGGAAATGATTAAAGGCATACGCATTATGCCGTTTTCAACAGTCGGAAAGGACGGATTTATCTGCACATTCAGAGCCGACAGCGTTATTATAAATGATGAAAGGCAAAAAAAGTATCCTGTTAATGTCCTTATCGGTGTGGTAATAGGCGGAAAACAGGAATATGAAGCAATATTCAATCCGAAAATACTTGTGTGAGGTGTAAAGTATGCTGAAAATAATTGAGATCATCGGCGAGCTGATACAAAAACTGCGTATGTCCGGTGTCGGAAAATGCGAAATAGACTATATCAACGGAGCAGAAACCTTACCTCCTCCGCTTTCCAAAGAGGAAGAAGCAAAAACGCTTGCAATGCTTGAAAATGACTTTGAAAAAGCGAGAGAAACGCTTATTGTTCATAATCTGCGGCTTGTTGTTTACATAGCAAAGAAATTTGAGAGCACCGGCATCGGCATAGAAGATCTGATATCGATCGGAACTATCGGACTTATCAAGGCAGTAAACACATTCAGCGTCGAGAAGAACATCAAACTGGCAACTTATGCGTCAAGGTGTATTGAAAATGAAATACTTATGTATCTCAGAAAAACAAATCAGCAGAAATTTGAGGTATCGATAGACGAACCGCTAAATGTAGACTGGGACGGTAACGAATTGCTTTTATCGGATATTCTCGGCACAGATGATGATACCGTAAGCGTCAATATTGAAAATGAAGCGGAAAAACGTGTACTGCTTGAAGCGGTGGAAAAGCTTGACGAAAGGGAAAAGCTGATAATGGAACTGCGTTTCGGGCTGAACAACCGTCCCGAAAAAACACAAAAGGAGGTCGCCGATATGATCGGGATCTCCCAGAGTTATATTTCTCGCCTTGAAAAGCGTATTATAAAACGGCTTAAAAAGGATATGGAAAGCCTGTGCAGTTAGCGCTTTGCAAAATCTCTGCCGAGTATCGCCATAGCACACCTCAGTCCGTCCATTGCGGCAGTAACAATACCGCCTGCATAACCTGCACCCTCGCCGCAAGGGTATAAGCCTTTCACGCTGACAGATGAAAGTGTGCTGTCCCTTAATATACGGACAGGTGATGAGCTTCTGGTTTCAGGTCCTGTCATAACGGCATCAGGTAAGCCAAAACAGCTGATTTTCTTTGCAAACCGCGGAAGTGCATACCTCAGCGCATTGCAGACAAAATCCGGCAGATATTCATCGGGGAGCACAAAGGCTGTACCGATAGGATATGTCGGATTTACATTGCCGAATTTATCGGAAACGCGTTTATCGAGAAAGTCACCGACTAAGGCGACAGGAGCTTTATAATTACCGCCTGCCGCTTTGTAGGCGGCTTTCTCTATTTTCCGTTGCAGCTCTATCCCACCCATTATATTGTTTTTCTCAAAATCATCGGGTGTAATTCCGACAAGAACGGCGCTGTTCGCGTTTTCGCCGTTTCTGGCATAATAGCTCATACCGTTGGTGACGATAGTGTCTGCTTCAGAAGATGAAGCCGTAACCACGCCGCCGGGGCACATACAGAACGTATAAATGCCTCTGCCTGTTTCATCATGCACAGAAAGCTTATAATCTGCGGCAGGAAGTGCAGGGTGTCCGCTCATATCGCCGTACATACTGCGGTCAAGGTCGCACTGTCTGTGCTCAATCCTGACACCGACCGAGAAATTTTTTGCCTGCATAGTCACGTTGCGTTTTTTCAGCATATAGAACACATCTCTCGCACTGTGTCCAATGGCGAGAATAGCTTTATCGGTTTCTACAGTACATTCAGTACCGTTTTTTTCATAGGTCACTGACCTGAGCAAGCCGTTTTCGGCATCGTATCCTGTGAATTTAGCGCCGAATATAACCTCGCCGCCGAGTGATATAATATCGTTTCTGATACTCTTCACCGTTTCAGACAGCTTATCCGTTCCTATATGCGGTTTTGCGTCATATAGGATTTCTTCGGGTGCACCGTGACGCACAAGCTCTTCAAACACTATCCTTGACAGCGGGTCATTTACGCCTGTGTTAAGCTTACCGTCAGAAAAAGTACCTGCGCCGCCCTCACCGAACTGTACGTTGCACTCTGTATCAAATATACCTTTCTCCCAGAATAAGCGAACTTTTTCCTTGCGGCTGTCTACGTCAAGCCCGCGTTCAAGCACTATCGGCCGTACACCGCACTGAGCAAGATACAGCGCCGCAAACATTCCCGCAGGTCCGAAGCCGATAATCACGGGACGTTTTGACAGCCTTGCTTTTCCGGGAAAAGAATACGATATTTCTTTATATAAGGAAACGCTTTTATTTCCTGTGTTCTTTCTTAGTATACCGTTTTCGTTTTCATATGGGAAAGCAACTGTGTAGACAAAATGTATATCATCCTTGCGACGGGCATCGACAGAACGTCTGATTATTTTAATGTCTGCCGATTTAAGCGTATCAAGCTTTAATTTTTTTCTTATAAATGCCGCTATATCATCTTTTGTGTGTTCAAGCGGCATTTTTATATTGCTGTATTTTATCATCACTTACTCCGATAAAGAAAGACTTGCGTTCATTCCTGCGGTATACCCGCTTTTCCACGCCCAATCAAGATTAAAGCCTCCGCATTTTCCCTGAATATTGAGTATCTCACCACATAGATACAATCCACTTGCTTTGATCGATTCAAGCGTGTCAGAAACCTCGCCGGCCGGAATGCCGCCGCAAGTAATCTGAGCAAGACTCCAATCAGATACGCCTTTTATAGGATAACGGCTGTCCTTTGCGGCTGAGCACAGCAGAGATATTTCCTTTGGCGTTATTTCGCCGCAGGTCTTTGAAAAGGGTATTCCTGCTTTTTTCAGCAGAGCCTGACCTATACGCTTGTGATAAATACCTGTAAGAAGCTCCTCACAGGGAAGAGTTGCTCTTATTTCCGCCGCATTCTTTATTATGCCGTAAAGCTCTTCTTTGCCGAGTGTCGGTGCTGTATCAAGCGATATCTCGCCTTTATTGACATATTTTGCGGCTTCTGCCGACAGATTGAATATGCAGATACCTGACAGTGCCCCATCGGTAAACTGCACTTCCCCTGACTGCCTGTCGATGGTTTTACCGTCTATAATCAGTGAAGCGTCGGCGGCAATACGCAGACCCTTTACTGATTTTACAAGTCCGACATCGGTTCTTATCGGTGCTAACGCAGGGTAGAGCTTCGTTATCGAATGACCGAGCTTTTTGCACAGCTCGTATCCGTCGCCGTCTGTACCGAGTGACGGTGAGGCTTTTCCGCCTGCGGCAAGTATCACACGTTTTGCGCTTATCTTTGTATCGCCAGCTGTCAGAATAAAGCTGCGCTTTGTCTTTATTATATCGGTCACACGACAGTCACATATCGTATTGACACCCGCAAAATCGGTGGCAAAACGCAGTGCGTCAAGCACCGATGAAGCCGCATTGCTGTAAGGATACACTCTGCCCGTATCATCTGTTTTGCAGATAAGACCCAAAGAAGAGAAAAATGCTTCCGAGCTTTCTATATCACCGCTCACATATGACAGCAGCCCGGTATCACCGTCATAGTTTCTTGCCGAAACCGCAGTATTTGATAGGTTGCATCTTCCGTTACCGGTAGATAATATTTTCTTGCCGACTCTGGACAGTTTTTCGAGTATGGTGATATTATTACAGCCGTAACGAGAGGCGGCGATACCTGCAACAAGTCCTGATGAGCCGCCGCCGATAATTGCTATATCGGTATCAATTGTTTTCATTTCTGCTCCGTTCAAAGAAGTTAATTAAATTTATAATCCGTTAACATAAAAAGTATACCATATTATCATTCGTTAAGCAAGAGGTTTGATTAAATGCAGATTATATGGAAAAATCTGCTTATCACAGGAGGATATTAAGATGGACGACAGAATAATGAGACTTATAATTGCGCTTGGAAAGTTTTCGGCTCAGCCAAGGCAGTACAGAATAATGGAGGGTCTGAACGCAAGCGAAACCGGTGTGTTCTGGGCAATGACGCAGATAGTGGCGGAAAAGCCAGGTACAGAGCTTTTCGGACTCAGCGAGCTCAATTGCTATCTTAATTTCACCAGACCCAATCTCTCTCAGACAATAAATAAGCTTGAGGATAAAGGCTATGTCGAACGTGTTGTATTAAAGGATGACAGAAGGGTAACATATATTAAGCTTACCGAAAACGGTAGAGCTACTGTAAAAGCCAAATATGACGAGATATTCACACGACTTGACAATATTGCAAAGATGCTCGGCGAAGAAGATACGGATAAGCTTATTGAACTGATATTGCGTTTTGCCGATGCTTATGAAAAATCAGGTGAACTCAAGACAAAGTGAAAGGAAGCATAAGGTTTGTTTAAAATATTCGGGTATCTGAAAAACAGTATACCACAGGTTTTACTTATTATCGTCCTGCTTATAATTCAGGCGTGGTGCGATCTTACCTTGCCGCAGTATACATCGGATATAGTAGATATCGGTATACAAAACGGCGGTATCGAAGACGCGGCGGCAGGTGCACTTACAGTTGACGGCTATAATGCGCTGAAAGTATTTATGAACGATGAACAGAAAAGTGTCCTGGAAAAAAGCTATAAACTCGTAAGCGCAGGCAACGGTACAGATGAACAGAAAAATATGTATCCCGCTTCAAAAAGCAACGATGTGTTTTTTCTGAATGATCTTGATAACGAGGAAAAGCAAGCTCTTATCGACGCAGTGAAATCACCTATGACAGCGGCAGAAATGCTGAGTGAATTGTCGTTTTCCGAGTTTTCGGCTATGGTGGAAAAGCAGGGTATTACATTGCCGTTTACATCATACGAGCTTGCAGGCGAAGCGCTCGGCATTGATGTGGATAAGGCGAACGCTCTTACTGTTCTTATCGCGCTTGCGGGCACAGGCGTTATGGACAATACCGATCTATCCGCTTCGCTTGACAAATTATCGGATATGCCGGGAACTATTACCGAACAATCGGCTGTGCTTTTTATAAAGAACGAATATTCATCTCTCGGCGTTGATATGAACGCCCTACAGCAGAGCTATCTGCTTACAACAGGCGGAAAAATGCTTCTTATCGCATTTCTTATGATGGCTGTGTCTGTAATTGTAGGCTTTTTTGCGGCCACTACAGCGGCAAAGGTCGGCAGGGACTTACGAGCAAGGGTGTTCAAGAATGTAGTCGGCTTCTCAAGCACCGAGATAGACAAGTTCTCAACGGCAAGCCTTATCACACGAAGCACAAACGATATACAGCAGATACAGATGGTCATCGTAATGCTTTTGAGAATGGTTATCTATGCGCCCATACTCGGCATTGGCGGCGTGTTTATGGTGCTGACTACAGGTACAGATATGGCGTGGATAATCGCACTTGCGGTTATTGTTATACTTGCCGTTGTACTTGTGCTTATGAAGATAGCTATGCCTAAGTTCAAGCTTATGCAGAAACTGGTGGACAAGCTGAACCTTGTAGCAAGAGAAATTCTCACGGGTCTTCCCGTGATCCGTGCTTTCAGCCGCGAAAGGTATGAAGAGGGACGTTTCGATAAGGCTAATAAGGATCTGACATCAACAATGCTGTTCACAAACCGCACAATGACCTTTATGATGCCGCTTATGATGATGATAATGAACCTTATCACGGTTCTTATCATATGGATAGGTGCCGGTCAGATATCGGACGGTTCACTCCAGGTAGGCGATATGATGGCGTTTATCACATACACAATGCAGATAGTAATGTCATTTTTAATGCTGACGATGATATCAATAATGCTCCCGAGAGCCGCAGTTTCGGCAGACAGAATAAATGAAGTCATAACGGCAAAGAAGAGTATAGAAGATAAACCGGGTGCAGGAACTTTTGATAAATCCACACTCAAGGGCAATGTATCCTTTGAAAACGTATCATTCCGCTATCCCGATGCAGATGAAGATGTGCTGACGGATATCAGCTTTACCGCGAATGCAGGTGAAACCACCGCTATTATCGGCAGCACCGGCAGCGGCAAATCAACGCTTATCAACCTTATCCCGAGGTCGTTTGACGTTACCAAAGGCAGGATCACGATCGACGGTACTGACATAAGAGATGTGACACAGCATTCTCTTCACGAGGTGATCGGTCTTGTGCCGCAGAAGGGTGTATTGTTCTCAGGCACTATCGACAGCAATATTAAGTTCGGCGCGGAAAATGCAAGCGAGAAAACAGTGAAGCTCGCCGCCGACGTTTCGCAGTCGTCTGAATTTATTGACAGCAAGCCGCAAAAATACAACGAACCTGTTTCTCAGGGCGGTACTAACGTTTCAGGCGGACAGAAACAGCGTCTGTCAATTGCCCGTGCAATAGCAAAAGAACCGAAGATATACCTGTTTGACGACAGCTTCTCGGCGCTTGATTTCAAGACCGACGTGAAGCTCAGAAAAGCGCTTGCCGACAATATTCACGACTGCACGATAATAATCGTTGCACAGCGCATAAGCACGATTATTAACGCAGATAAGATAGTAGTGCTCGATGAGGGTAAAATAGCCGGTATAGGAACTCACGAGCAGCTTATGCAAAGCTGTGAGGTTTACAGGCAGATAGCTCACTCGCAGTTATCACAAAAAGATCTGGCGGCAATAGACAATGCAAAGGGGGTTACCGACAATGAGTAATTCTCACAGAAGAGGCCCCGGTGCTCCAGTGGAAAAGGCAAAGGATTTCAAAGGCAGTATCTTAAAACTCGCAAAATATATGAGTGAATACAAGCTCTCGCTTATTTTTGTTGTGGTCTTTGCAATAACATCAACTGTTTTTAATATCATCGGACCTAAGCTGATGGGTAATGCCACAACCGAAATATTTGACGGCATTATCGCTAAGGTGAACGGCACAGGTGATGTGAATTTCGATGCGCTCGGTTCAATACTGCTTCTTCTTATAGGCTTCTATCTCATCAGCAGTATCTGTTCATTTATTCAGGGCTGGCTGATGACTGGAATTTCACAGAGGGTAAGCTACAGACTGCGTAAGGAGCTTATCGCGAAAATAAACCGTCTGCCTATGAATTATTTTGATCGCAGTACTCACGGCGAAGCGCTTTCAAGAGTAACAAACGATGTTGATACTCTGGCGCAGAACCTGAACCAGAGCATAACACAGCTCGTTACATCTGTAACAACTATTATCGGCGTACTCATTATGATGCTGTCGATAAGTCCGCTTATGACGCTTGTTGCGCTTCTGATATTGCCGATATCACTTATACTCGTACTGATCGTTGTAAAGATGTCGCAGAAGTATTTTAGGTCACAGCAGGAATATCTCGGTCATATCAACGGACAGATCGAAGAAGTATACGGCGGTCATAATATAATAAAGGCATTCAACAGAGAAGAGCGTGTTATAAAGGACTTTGACAAAGCAAACGATGTTTTATACAAGTCAGCATGGAAATCACAGTTCTTCTCAGGCATAATGATGCCGGTAATGACCTTTGTCGGAAATCTCGGATATGTGGGAGTTGCGGTTCTCGGCGGTTTCCTCGCCGCAAACGGGACTATTATGGTCGGCGATATCCTGTCGTTTATCCAGTATGTAAAGAACTTTACACAGCCGATAACTCAGCTTGCACAGGTATCAAGTATGCTCCAGTCCACTGCGGCTGCAGCGGAACGTGTGTTTGAGTTTCTTTCCGAAAACGAAGAGGTACAGACAGCAAAGCAACACGCAATGCTTACCGATACATCGGGTAATATCAGAAATGTAACGACTCTTGATATTACAGGCGATGTGACATTTGAGCATGTTCGTTTCGGATACGACCCGGAAAAGATAATCATCAACGATTTCAATGCAGAAGTAAAGCAGGGTCAGAAGATCGCGATAGTAGGTCCCACCGGTGCAGGAAAGACCACAATTGTAAAATTGCTCATGCGCTTCTACGAGCTGAACAGCGGCAGAATACTCGTTGACGGATATGATATTGCCGACTTTGACAGAAGCGAACTCAGAGAGCTGTTCGGAATGGTACTTCAGGATACATGGCTGTTCAAGGGCAGTATTATGGAAAATATCCGTTACGGTAAGCTTGACGCTACCGACGAAGAGGTTATCGCCGCCGCAAAGGCAGCTCACGTTGACCACTTTATAAGAACGCTTCCCGGTGGCTATGATATGGAACTTAACGAAGAAGCGTCAAATGTATCGCAAGGTCAGAAGCAGCTTCTGACAATTGCAAGAGCAATTCTTGCAAACAACAAGATACTTATACTTGATGAGGCTACCAGCTCAGTAGATACCCGCACAGAGATACAGATACAAAAAGCGATGGATAATCTGATGAAGGGCAGAACAAGCTTCATCATCGCACACCGCCTGTCAACGATAAAAGATGCCGACCTTATACTCGTGCTTAAGGACGGTGATATAATCGAACAGGGAAATCACGAGGATCTTTTGGCGAAAAACGGCTTCTATGCCGAGCTGTATAACTCACAGTTTGATTCGTGAGCACCGCAGAAAATGCATAGTTTGCGTGCCGTTCTTGCAAATTTGGCGCAAAATCTATTGACAAGCAACGCAATTTAATGTATAATTATATCAGCAAAGGCGCAAAGCAGAAATGTTTTGTGCCTTTTTTATATGTGTAGAAATCCGGAGGCAATTATTATGAACAAGACAGAGTTTGCTGACAGACTTGCAGAAAACGAATACGATAATATAAATGTACTGCAACTTTTCGGTCTTCAGGACGATGTATATGTCGGCGGAAGTATAGAGATCTACCATAAGCCGTGCGGGCATACAGACACTGTGATATTCAGGCAGGGCATATACGAGAACACGATAAACGATTGCATAAACGACTATTGCAGTGAGTGCAGACGTAAGATGAACAATACCGTTGAGTTTGTTAAAAGCTATATTGAATGGTTGTATGTAGATGTCAAGAATGACAGCTACGGAAGAAAAAGCATACTTCAATCCGGCGACTACCGCGAGTTTTTCAAAAGCGATATCAATCTTGACAAGTTTGTAAAGCAGAACTATGCCGCTTCACCACTCAGGTTGATGGGTGCGATCGACAGTTACATAGCCAAAAATCCTCGTACATATTATGACGAAAACGGTAAAGAGATAACTACAGTTAAAATTGACAGTGTAAAAAACAGGATCACCCATTTTCGCGGCAGATGCGGGATATCACGCAAGGAGCTTTCCGATAAGACAGAGATCGCCTTCAAAACCATTGAAAATTATGAGCTCGGCAGGACAAAGCTTACCTCTATTTCGGTAGAAAACGCGTTCAGAATTGCTCAGGTGCTGGGCATACGCGCTGAGTATCTTATTTAGTCGTATCTTGACAAGACCCCGGAAAACGAATATACTTATCTTATAATCAAAAATTCGGAGGTAATCATTTGTTACAGGATGTTGTATCTGTTTCGTTGCCCGTAAACGAACGAATGAGAATAAAGAAAAACCATTTTGAACCTTATAATCTTACCGGCAATGAAAAAAGAATATGCATTGTCACCGGAATACACGGTGATGAACTTGAGGGACAGTATGTTTGTTATGAACTCAGCAGAAGACTTAGCGAAAACGGTCATTTGCTTACAGGAATAGTCGATATATACCCCTCAATGAACCCGCTCGGTATGGATTCTATAAAACGTGAGATGCCGATATTTGACCTTGATATGAATATGATATTCCCGGGCTCAGAGAACGGAGCTGTTGCCGAGCATATAGCGGCTGCAATTATGAACGACATAAACGGTGCCGACTTATGTATCGATATCCACGCAAGCAATATATTCCTGCGAGAAATTCCTCAGGTCAGGATTTCGGAAGAAACCGCGCCTAAACTGCTTCCTTATGCAAAAATGCTGAACGTTGACTTCATATGGGTGCATTCAAGCGTTACAGTTATGGAAGCAACGCTTTCTCACAGCCTCAATAAGGCAGGAACACCCACTCTGGTCGCCGAGATGGGAGTAGGTATGCGTATCACTAAATCTTACGGTGATCAGCTGCTTGACGGTATTTTCAACCTTATGTCAAAAATGGGCATATGGGCGGGAGAAACAAGAAATGTATCACATCCGATAATATCGACCGATGGCAACGTGTCGTTTGTATATTCCGATACATCCGGTATATATATGCCAACTATCAAGCACTGGGCAGGAATATCAAAGGGCGATCATATAGGCGATATACTTGACCCTCTTACAGGAACGGTAGAGCAGGAGATATTCGCACCGTGCAGCGGAATTGTATTCACTTTGCGCGAGTATCCTGTCGTGTACGAAGGTTCGCTTCTTGCGAGAATACTGGGAGGGTGCTGAAAATGACAAAAGAAAATATAGTAACGCTTAAATCTCCTTATCGTGATGATTTTGAGATAAACGGATACAGATTCGGTAAGGGAGAAAAGACCTGTTGTATCGTAGGAGCTATGCGAGGAAATGAGGTACAGCAGTTATATGTATGTTCACAGATAATCAGGGCATTGTCAAACATCGAAAAAAAGGGTGATATAGCGCACGGAAAGCAGATCATGGTAATTCCGTCACTCAATCCGTTTTCTATGAATATTCAGCGTCGCTTCTGGTCGGTAGATAACACTGATCTTAACAGAATGTTCCCTGGTGACGCAAACGGCAAAACAACTCAGCGAATATCCGCGGGCATTTTTGATTTTATTAAGGAATATCAATACGGTGTACAATTCGCATCATTCTATATTTCGGGCGACTTTATCCCGCACGTCAGGATGATGGATACCGAACACAAAAATATCGGTCTTGCAAATCTGTTCGGCCTTCCTTATATTCTTCTCAGAAAACCAAAACCGTTTGACACGGCAACTCTTAACTTCAACTGGCAGAACTCAGACACAAGCGCTTTTTCAATCTATACAAACGAAACAGAGCATATTGATGAAGAATCTGCACATATAGCCGTCGGAGCTGTATTGCGTTTTCTCTCAAGAATGGGCGTTATAAAATATCAGAGTCACGGTGGATATATGGCAACTACGCTGGAAGAAGAACACCTGATGTCGATACACGCACAGAGCGGCGGGATTTATCGCAGGATAAAGCAGCCGGGTGATGAAGTCGAACAAGGTGAAGCAATGGCAGAAATACTTGATCCGTTTGAGGGCACCGTTATCGAGGAGATAAAAGCACCTGCTAACGGAATAGTATTTTTTGCACATAAATCTCCGCTTGTACTTGAAAATTCAGTCGTTTATAAAATTATAAAAAGACTGCATATTTAAACAATAAAAGCCATACAGATCAGAAAGTATCTGTACGGCTTTTATAATCGTCGGTAATTTTTTCAAAACAAAGACAAGTCGCACTGATTTAGTGACAGTGCGACCTGCTTTTATATAATGGGTGTTACTTGCTTAAGTGGCTTGCCTTATACGATGTATGAAGAACCTCATGAGCAATGTGGCTTCCGGGTTCTCCGAGGAAGTTTTCGTATACTTCCTTGACATCGGGGCTTTCATGCGACTTTCTGAGCT
The DNA here is from genome assembly GCA_003512525.1 of Oscillospiraceae bacterium. Classification (GTDB taxonomy): domain Bacteria; phylum Bacillota; class Clostridia; order Oscillospirales; family Ruminococcaceae; genus Ruminiclostridium_E. The sequence continues at coordinate 114,392 of DOQG01000025.1, forward strand.
TGTTTGCATCATCAAGGCTGTAAAGCGCCTTTGCACGCTCAGCACGGATATCCGTGAAGTTGCGAACATCAGCAGGCTGAATTACCTGACCGCCGCCGTTTACGCAGCCGCCGGGACAAGCCATGATCTCAATGAAGTGGCATTCAACCTCGCCATTCTTAACTTTGGTAAGGAACTTTTTGGCATTGGCAAGACCTGATACAACAGCTACCTTTACAGTAAGATCGCCTACCTTGTATTCAGCTGTCTTGATGCCCTCAACGCCTCTTACGTCCTTAAATTCAACGGGGCTGTCAGCAGCTTCGCCTGTCAGCTTCCATACCGCTGTACGAAGAGCCGCCTCCATAACGCCGCCTGTTGCGCCGAAGATTACAGCCGCGCCGGTGCCGTTTCCTAAAGGCGAATCTGCAACTTCATCGGGCAGATCTCTGAAACGTAAGCCTGCACGATTTATCATCTTAACAAGCTCTCTTGTGGTGATAGAGATATCAACATCGGGAACGCCTGCCGCAGACTGATCCTCTCTGCCTATCTCGAATTTCTTAGCTGTGCACGGCATCACAGAAACACTTACAATGTTCTTGGGGTCGATTCCCATCTTCTTTGCCCAGTATGTCTTTGTGATAGCGCCGTTCATCTGCTGAGGTGACTTGCAGGTTGACAGGTTAGGGATAAATTCGGGGAAGTAAGCCTCGCAGAATCTTATCCAGCCGGGTGAACATGATGTAATCATCGGAAGTACACCACCGTTTGTAACTCTGTCCAGAAATTCGTGTGACTCTTCCATAATAGTAAGGTCAGCACCGAAGTTTGTATCAAATACAGCGTTGAAGCCGAGTCTGCGAAGAGCCGCAACCATCTTGCCCTCAACGGGAGTGCCCATAGGGTAGCCGAATGCTTCGCCGAGCGATGCTCTTACTGCGGGTGCTGTCTGTACCACAACTACCTTTTCGGGATCTGCAAGTGCGTCCCATACCTTGTCCGTATCGTCCTTCTCTGAAAGCGCACCTGTAGGACAAGCTGTTATACACTGACCGCATGATACGCAGGCAGTTTCGGCAAGATCAAGGTCAAACGCACAGTCAATGCTTGTCTTGAAGCCTCTGTTGTTTGCGCCGATTACGCCGATACCCTGGAGCTTGTCGCAGGCGGCGATACAACGGCGGCAGTGAATGCACTTGTTATTGTCACGGAACATATGCTTTGAGCTGTAGTCGATATCGTACTCGTTCTTTTCGCCCTCAAAATATGTAGTGTCATCAACACCGAGCTCCTTACACAGTTCCTGAAGCTCGCAGTTTCCATTTCTGGAGCACGCAAGGCAGTCCATGTTGTGATCCGAAAGCAGGAGCTGTAATGTCATCTTTCTGCTCTGTAATACAGCAGGGGAGTGTGTCATAATGTTCTTGCCCTCGTCAAACTTTGATAAGGGATATACACATGATGCAACAAGGCTTCTTGCACCTGTCATTTCAACTACGCATATACGGCACGCGCCGATAGCGTTGATATCCTTTAACCAGCAGAGAGTAGGAATTTTGATGCCGTTTTGACGACAGGCTTCAAGGATAGTTGTACCTTCTTCGACCGAGTACTCTATGCCGTTAATCTTTATATTAACCATAGTAAAATTTATTCCTTTCAGTGATCCGTCAGACGGGATCATTCCTTAATAATAGCACCGAACTTACACTTAGCCATACAAGCACCGCACTTGATACACTTGGTTGTGTCAATGGTGTGAGGCTGCTTGACTGTACCTGAGATTGCACCGACAGGGCATCCTCTTGCACAGGCTGTACAACCCTTACATTTAAGGTCGATGATCTTGTATGTGAGCAGATCCTGACATACGCCTGCCGGACACTTCTTATCCTGAACGTGTGCAATATACTCGTCCTTGAAGTAGCGCAGAGTTGATAAAACGGGGTTGGGAGCTGTCTGACCAAGACCGCACAGAGAGTTGTTCTTGATATAGTAACACAGCTTTTCCATCTTGTCGAGATCTTCCATTGTCGCGTTGCCCGAGGTTATCTTCTCAAGCATTTCGTAAAGACGCTTTGTGCCGATACGGCAAGGTGTACATTTACCGCAGGATTCATCAACGGTGAACTGAAGGAAGAACTTCGCAATATCTACCATACAGTTATCCTCGTCCATAACGATAAGTCCGCCTGAACCCATCATCGAGCCGATAGCTATAAGGTTGTCATAGTCGATCGGGATATCAAGGTGTTCGGCAGGTATACATCCTCCTGAAGGACCGCCTGTCTGTGCTGCCTTGAATGCCTTGCCGTTAGGGATACCGCCGCCGATCTCGTAAATAACCTCACGCAGTGTTGTACCCATAGGAACTTCAACAAGACCTGTGTTGTGTATCTTACCGCCGAGTGCAAATACCTTTGTGCCCTTTGACTTTTCCGTACCCATAGATGCAAACCATTCCGCACCGTTAAGGATTATCTGAGGAATGTTAGCGTATGTTTCAACGTTGTTGAGTACGGTAGGCTTCTTGAAAAGACCGCTTTCTGCAGGGAAGGGAGGACGGGGTCTGGGCTCGCCTCTGTTACCCTCGATAGAAGTCATAAGCGCTGTTTCCTCGCCGCATACGAATGCGCCTGCGCCAAGTCTTATATCAAGGTCAAAGTCAAATCCGCTGTCAAAAATGTTCTTGCCGAGAAGACCGTATTCTCTTGCCTGGTTGATAGCTATCTGTAAACGCTGTACAGCGATGGGATATTCCGCTCTTATGTAGATATAGCCCTGTGTAGCGCCGATCGCATAACCGGCAATTGCCATAGCCTCAATTACAACGTGGGGATCGCCTTCAAGAACAGAACGATCCATGAATGCACCGGGGTCTCCCTCGTCGGCGTTACAGCATACATACTTCTGATCGGCATCCTTGACAAGGTTTCTTGCAAGCTGCCACTTCTTACCTGTGGGGAATCCGCCGCCGCCTCTTCCGCGCAGACCTGAATCGAGAATTGTCTGTATAACTTCATCGGGTGTCATTGATTTCAGCACCTTGCCAAGTGCCTCATAACCGTTTCTTCCTATATATTCATTTATACATTCGGGATTTATAGCACCACAGTTTCTGAGTGCAATTCTGTGTTGCTTTTTATAGAAGTTGGTTTCCTTAAGTGACTTTATTTCATTTTCACCGATTGTTTCATCATATACAAGACGTGTTACCACACGACCTTTAAGAAGATGCTCGGAAACGATTTCCGCAATGTCATCTTCCTTTACCATCGAGTAGAATGTGCCCTCGGGATAAACTATCATGATAGGACCGAGCGCGCACAGACCGAAACAGCCTGTTCGAACTACCATTACTTCATCGGTAAGACCGTTCTTATCGATTTCCTCCTGCAGTCTTTTAGCGATCTTATCGCTACCTGAAGAAGTACATCCGGTACCACCGCATATCAATACTTGTGAACGATACATATATTAGTTTCCTTTCAGATTTTACATAGCGGAGTTTATCGTGTACTTCGTTACAACGTTGCCGCCGATAATGTGCTGTTCGATAACTTCAACAGCCTTTTCAGGTGTCATCTTGACATAAGTAACCTTTTCCTTACCGGGAGCGGTCACTTCAACTATTGGTTCAAATTGGCAAAGACCGATGCAGCCTTCCTGTATTACCATTACATCATTTATGCCTTTTTCCTGTATTCCGTCGGAAAATGCTTTAAGAACAGGTCTTGCGCCTGCCGCAATTCCGCAGGTTGCCATGCCGACAACGATCTTTGTGCAGTCTGTCGCTTCATTTCTGAGATTGACAACATTCTGCATCTTGTCGCGGATAGCAGCTAATTCTTCAAGAGATTTCATATCTTAAAATTATCCTTTCGTGGTGTTAGTATTTCTTGCCGCCGCTTACTTCGGCTGTATTATCATAAAGATAACGGGTCAAAAATACCGTCACTTCCGATAAATTTATCGGTACATTGCCGAGAATTTTTCTTAACTGCCTCGTATCAAGAGTGAAGCTTCTTTCGTCAGTCGAATAGTTGTAGATAAAATCAATATGGCAGTTTGCATTTATAAGAGATATGAGCGTTTCCGTCATATCTCCGAGCGGCATTCTGTCTATGCTTGACAGCACAAAAACAGCCTTTACCCGAGTGCCTTTACCTTTTTCAGAGCTTATATCAAAGCTACCGCCGGTCATTTCAGATGCAGTTTTGAAAAAAGGTACACCCAGCCCTGTATTTCTCGTTTTTCCGGTAGTATAAAACGGATCAACGACTTTCGACAATTCTTCGGCACTCATGCCTGAGCCGTCATCTTCTATAACAACGGTAAGCGTATCGCCTTTTGTGTCGATATTAACGGTTATTTCTATTAAAGAAGCCCGTGCGCTGATTGAATTTTGCACTACATCAAGAATGTTAAGAGAAATTTCAGAAAACATTATTCTGTATATTTTGCAAGAATACCGTCGATCTGATCAACGGTAAGCTTACCGTAAACATCATCATTTACCGTCATTACGGGAGCAAGTCCGCAAGCACCTATGCAACGGCAGGCATCAAGCGAGAAAATACCGTCCTGTGTGCATTTTCCATCCGATATTCCGAGCTTTTCGGAGAGCTTTGCGAATATATCGCCCGAGCCCTTTACATAGCAGGCAGTACCAAGACAGACTGAGATCTTGTACTTACCCTTAGGATAAAGCGAGAACTGTGAGTAGAATGTGGAAACACCATATACCTTTTCAAGCGGTATACCCATTTCTTCGGCTATTATCGACTGAACCTCTATAGGCAGATAGCCGTAGATTTCCTGAGCCTGCTGAAGCACCGGCATAAGCGCGCCTTGCTGACCCTTGTGCTGACCGATCATTTCACGCAGAGCCTTTTCCTGCTCCGGCGTGCCATTGAAAGGTACTGTTGTTTTTTCTTTGGAACCCATTATATAACCTCCTTGGTTTTACCCGCAATTCTTGCCGATTCACGGGGGATATGTTAATTATAACATATTTGTTATGAAAATTTCACTATATATTTGTACTCAAAATTTTCGCATGGCTTTGTTAATATTGCACTAATCGATAATTTGATATCGGATAAATTTACTCCATTTTGACCTAAATACCGTCATTTTCTACAAATTCAACACCTGTTTTTCAACTTTACACAGGTCGCAAAATGTGATATAATAGCTAATGGATTTGTGCATATTGCATATAACACGACACAAATCGTATAATTCAGTAAAGGCAGGTTTCACAAATGACGGTCGGACAGCTTATCAAAAACGGATTATTCATAGTGCTTAACAACGGAAATGAGGACAGAGTTATCAATAATATTTTTTCATGTGACCTTTTAAGCCTTGCGATGATAAAAAATCTGAATTGTTGCGCATGGTTCACAGTCATAGGTAATGTCAATACTGTTGCCGTAGCGGTTCACACCGGCGCGTCATGTGTTATTGTGTGTGAAGGCGTACAGCCCGATGAGGAAGCTCTCAGAAAAGCCAAAGAGCATAATGTCAATATTTTTGCAACAGAATTACCTGTCTTTGAAGCAGCGCTTAAACTTAACGCCTTAACAGGTGTGTAAATAAAACAAGGGAGATAATTTAATGAGCGATTTTTCTAACTATGCGGTATATCACATTTATCCTTTAGGATTTTGTGGATGTCCCAAGACAAACGATTATTCGGAGAACACCGAAAACAGACTTAAAAAGATAGAGGACGCAATTCCTCACATAAAGGAAATGGGATTCAACGCTATCTATTTCGGTCCTGTTTTTCAGTCGGTTGCACACGGCTATGATACCGTGGATTATACCAAAATAGACAACAGGCTCGGCACAAACGCAGACTTTGCCGCACTTTGCAAAAAACTGCATGAAAATGATATCAAGGTGATCCTTGACGGTGTATTCAATCATGTCGGCAGAGATTTCACAAAGTTTGTTGAAGTCAGAAACGGCAACAATCAGTACCGCGACTGGTTCCATATAAATGACGGAAATTCCTGCTATAATGACGGTTTCTGGTACGAGGGCTGGGAAGGTCATTATGAGCTTGTAAAGCTCAACCTTTACAATCCCGCCGTTAAGGAGTACTTAAAAGAAGTAATTACAGGCTGGGTAAAGGAATTTGATATTGACGGACTGCGCCTTGACGTTGCATATTGCCTGGACCTCAACTTCTTGAAGGAACTCCACGGTCATTGCAAATGGCTTAAAAACGACTTCTGGCTGATGGGCGAAACGCTCCACGGCGATTATAATCGCTGGATGAATTCCGAAATGCTCGACAGCGTGACGAACTACGAATGCTACAAGGGCTTATTTTCCAGCTTCAATGATCTCAATATGTTTGAGATAGCACATTCACTCAATCGTCAGTTTGGAAAAGAGCAGTGGTGCCTTTATACAGGAAAGCTTCTTTACAGCTTCGTTGACAACCATGATGTTTCACGTATTGCTACAATGCTGAACAACAAGCGTCAGCTTCCTGTTATCTATCCGCTTCTGTTCACAATGCCGGGTATCCCGGGTGTTTATTACGGCAGTGAATACGGTATAGAGGGCGATAAGCACCAAGGTGACGATGCTCTTCGTGTAGAATATAATGAGGAAAAGTTCAAGGCTGAGGGTGTTGCCGACCTGACAGGTGAGATTGCTGCACTGTGCAAACTGCGTACATCTTCAAAGGCGCTTGCTCACGGCGATTACACGCCCCTACAGCTTCTTAACAGACAGTTCTCATTCAGGCGCGACTGTGACGGTGAAACCGTTGTAACACTGCTGAATATAGATGATAATCCTTTTGACTTCAACCCCGGTATCGGCGGTGAATATACGGACGTTATCACCGGCAAAAAGATAGATCTGTCAGGAAGTGTTCATCTTGACGGTTGCAGTGCAATAGTAGCAGTCAACAAATGATAAAAGCAGTTATATTTGATATGGACGGTACGCTCCTTGACAGTGAAAGGATAGGGCTTAAGGCGTGGCAGTATGTTATCGACAAATACAGTCTGCCTTTTGATTTGTCACTTCCGTATCGTTCGATAGGGCTTAATTATACCTCGATGAAAAGTCTTTTTCTCGGAGAGCTCGGCGAGGATTATCCGTTTGATAAATACTGGAATCATGCAAAGCAATATTTTGCCGAATATGAAGAGAAGAACGGCATTCCGGTAAAGCAAGGTTTTAGCGAGCTTTGCGCATACCTTAAAGCAAACAACATCGCAATGTATGTTGCAACGTCTACATATCACGCTTCAGCGGCAAAAGAACTTGAACACTCGGATATCCGCGGATATTTTGACGGAATAATCGGCGGCGATGAGATTACAAAAGGCAAACCCGACCCTGAAATATTCATTAAAGCGGCTGAGTTGTCAGGATACAGCAAGGAAAATTGTCTTGTTATTGAAGACAGCACAAACGGTCTTAAGGCAGGCATAAGTTCAGGGATAAAGACTGTCTATATAAAAGACATTGTTGATGTACCGTCGGAAATAACCGACAAGGCTTACGCAAAATGTGAAGCTCTTGACGGTGTGATCGACATTATAAAGAACGAAGTATAAGTTTTAACGAAATTTAAATCAGTGCACAGATACAAAAATATCATACAAATATAATTTCGGTATCACCAAATTATTGAAGGTCGCAAAACCGTTTGTATCCTTGTTGTGCACTGATTTTATTTTACCGTTTTGCTTGTAAATACAGCAGATTTATTGTATAATGGTGAACGGAGAAGTATAACAGAATTTTACACGTAATTTCGTAAAATGAAAACTTGACTAACCGCATTGTAAATATTTGCTATCGCTGAAATTCGCACTATCAATTTTCGGTAGGAACTTTTATACCTAAAAGTTGGGCAGACTGGGGCAATGCGAATTTCCCTCAAAAAGCGAACCCCTACGGTTATACCGTAGGGGCATTTTGTTATTCTTCTTTTAATTCTGTTTCGCACTCCATACATAAAAACTTTACATTCGGTTTTGCTACTCTTACAATCAATCCGCAACAAGGGCAAACAAGCTTCCGCATTGATTGCTTGGGCTTCGCCGTTCCCTTGCTTATCTTTTCCTTTGTCAGCTTCGTTCCGCCGACTGTCATCATAAGGTGCGGACCGCCGTCAAATGAAAATCCGAGCCAAGTAATAATGCAGAAGTTAGGTGTTTCATCCTCATTCTTTGTTCCGATGATATACATAGGCTGTGGACTGAATACCCAACTCTGGCGAAATGCTAATCTTGTCCATTCGTTGTTCCTCCATTGTGTATATAGTTGAGATTATAAATTTAGCATATAACGGGTTGCCACGCAAACGGCAATAAATCTTTTGCTTTCACTTTGATTAATTCGCCGTTTTCATCATTTACAATCACTTTAATATCGGGGCAATATTCAAAAAGCATCTGTCTGCAATTTCCGCAAGGTGGGATAACACAATTCAAGTGTTTTTCGTGAACAGCAACGATTGTATCAAATTCACGTTCGCCGCTTGATATAGCAATGCCAATGGTAATGTATTCTGCACAGGAGCCGTGAATACCATCGCAGTTTACACCTTTGTATATGTTTCCGTTTTTGCACAGAACAGCACAACCGACAGTGTGGTTATATACGCCATCATCGAAATTCATTGCTAATGTTTCCAAGCCTAATGCTATCAGCTCTTTGTCTTTTTCAGTTATAGGATATTTTTCCATAGTAGCACCTCCTAAAGTTTCGATTTAAACTAAGTTCATTATATCACATTTACTTCCGAATTTCAATCATAACCGACAGGTGCGTAACAAACTGCGCCGTCATTTTCAGAGGTGCGTAACAAATCGGGCAGGCGATTTTACCGTGATACTTTAATGAATATATCAAAACGTTTTGAAAATGAAAAATCAAAGCAGAGCCGCTGAAAAATGGGAGTAAATTGGGAGTCAAGTGGGAGTCTTTTGGTAGTGACTTCTGCTCATTCCTGTGCTACAATTAAATCATCGGAACGTTCTGAATAAGCAATAATCGTAAATGAACGGAGGTTAAAAATGAATTTTAACGAAATGATTTCTGTTGAAGCAAGTCCTTTCCAGTACACCGAGTTTGGTCTATTAGAAAGCGTTAAGGTGCAGGATCAGCTTTTCTTTCCTGCGTCCGCAAGTGCCAAAATTCTCGGCTATCACAATCCGAGAAAGGCAATTATCGACCACTGTGACGCACCCGTGAAGCTCACCGCCCCTCATCCTCAGAATAAGGATAATATCAAGCAGAAAAAAATACATTCTAAGGATATGATACCAAATGTTATTTCTTATGGAAGAAAAAAAGCCTATATACGATTGCGATTTTTATATAAATTTTCGCAGAAAGAGAATGTTATATACGCTTGTCAGAGTTCGTAAGAAAAAATCAGATTTAGAAATTCTCTCGGAGAAAATAGAAAAGCTTGAAAAGCTGATAGAAGAAATGTATAATAGATATAGTAAAAATTAACACAGAATTTCGTAAAATCAATATTTGGTTGAAGCGAATGTTAGAATTTTACTGTTAAAAAAATACGGTCAATTTCGTAAAATGAAAACTTGATTAACCGCATTGTAAATATTTGCTATCGCTGAAATTCGCACTATCAATTTTCGGAGGAACTTTTATGCCTAAAAGTTGGGCAGTCTGGGGCATTGCGAATTTCCCCAAATAGCGAACCCCTACGGTCATACCGTAGGGGCATTTTGATTTTTATTCTTCTTTTAATTCCTCGTTGCATTCTACGCATAATAGCTTTACATTCGGCTTTGTAACTCTGACTATCAATCCGCAACAGGGGCATACAAGCTTTCGCATTGATTGTTTGGGCTTCGCCGTTCCCTTGCTTATCTTTTCCTTTGTCAGTTTATATACGCTGAAACCTTTGATGTTGATATTCTCATCAACCCATTTTTCCGCTTCGGGTGTTAGCCTTGTTATGCTCCATCCGATATGCTCGTTATAGCTTATTTGTAATCCGTGCGTTTCGGCGGTTTCTTTAAATTTCGTGTTGTGGTAAATTCCCGCTCTTGATGTGTCCTTGATTTCGTTCTGTATATTGTACAAGTGTGCCATATTGTGAATTAACGTTGCTATCGTTTCGGCTACCGTTCTTTCTCCGATGTAGTCGCACGATATGTTGATTTCGTAACGTTCCGTTTTGCCTTGTATCCAGTTCTTAGATGTTTCAATCCATCCGTAAGCGTTCTTTTTCTTGCCTTCTTTTACGGTGATTATTGGCTTTTCCAGTTCGCCGTTGTAAAAGTGGCTGTTGATTGCGTTGAACGCTTGCATCAGACCTGCGCCCATTTCCGACATCGTGGTTATATTCCTTTTTCGTGGCATTTTTTCTTTTCCTTTCTTACGTTTTGAAAGTTAACTTTCAAAATCTTTTCTTCTCTATGTGTTCTTCAAGTAGAGCAATAATCAATCTTGTTTCGCCTTCGCCCCAACCTGCTTTTTTTAGGTCGTTTCTTAGTTCTTCCGCTGATGTTTCGTCAAAGTATTCATTTGTTTTGTCTGTTATCTTGATAAATTCACCGTTTCCGCCGTAAACGTCCAACAATTCTTTTTTGTTTTTCGCTGTGCATAAACTTTTATATACGTTCTTGCCATCGTCTATAATGCATTCAAAAATTTTCATATCCTTTTTTCCTTTCTCGTTTTGAAAGTTAACTTTCAAAATCTTTTACTTGACATATTCGATTTAATTTGATATACTAATAGCAGTTGATAAACGATAGCAGAGTTACGTTTATTATCGCTATTGAGTGCCGTTCCGAAAGGGGCGGCTGTTTTCGTTATTGGTTACTTTCTGCGTTTGTTAAGTTCAATTAACAGTTCTTTTAGATTTCCGTTATTCCTGTAAATTTCTTCCGCTAAGTTGATTATTTCCGCAAGCTCTAATTGTCTTGCAAGCTCTTCAACCTTTTCGATTGCGTTCAACATCTTTACCGTCCTTTCTCTCTGCTGATTTGACCGATAGCCTTTCCGCTCTCACCGTCACCCCCGGACTATCTATCCGACCGAGCCTCTGCCGGTGAATTTTTCAATTTTTTAGCTATGTTACAGACCCCTCCTTTCGTTTCAGTCTGTCTATCTACCCTCGGTCGCCTTGCAAGCCATTCAAAACACATCAAGCGAAGATAGTCAAGGGGACTGTGGAATAACCGCATTCCTCTTTCATTTGCGCCGTAGGCGCATTTAAAATAAAAAAGCGGATTATGCCGCAAAAGCCCCTTTACTATCGGAGTGACGATGTGTTACAACAAGCAAGCAAGGCAACGAGGGGAGATAGATTGAGACGAACGTAGAGGTCTGTGATGTAGCGTTAAGAAAAATTGAAAAAGAGGCAGAGCCTCTCCCTTTTTGGCTCGCCTATCTTGCGAGCCAAAAAGTGGGGTTTGGGGCAAAGCCCCATTTGAAATAAAAAAATACCCCTTACCGCACATCTCCATTTGTGCGGCGGGGTAGGCTCGGGAGTTCCCTCCCGAATTAAAATAATTACGTTTCCTCTTACGCTGACTAATCTCCTATAAAGTCAGCGTAAATAATGAGCAGAGCAGTGACATAGTAAAAGTACATACAACAAAACCCCCTCGGAACATATCCGAGAGGGCTTTTTGAATTTTTGGGTATTTATTGTCGGTTATCAAATCCACTGTTGTTGTAATTCTGCGGTTGGCTATTATACAGCTTTTGTTGTTCAAGCTGAATTAAGTAATTTTGTTGATTGATAATTATATCTAATCTCTTTACTATTTCATCTGAATTTTGACTTGAATTGATTATTGCGTTATGTTGGTCTATGTTACGCTTTTTTCCTTCAATTGCTATTAAAAGTGTAACAATTATAGACAAAATTGCAATAATCACAATAACAAAAACTTCCATTGAGTTTATCTCCTTACCAATATTTTCTTTTATCGTCAGTTAAGCAAAGTATATAATCAGTTGATAGGTTATACATTTTGGCTATCGCTTTTAACGTTTCAATGCTTGGATAGCAGATATCTTTTTCAAATTTTCGATATGCTTGATATGATACACCAATAATTTCCGAAATTTTTTCTAAAGTAAGCTTTGACTCTTTTCTTTCATTGTATAGTCTTTCTCCTGTTGTCATTTTATCACCTCTTTTATATTATAACCTATGGTTGTTTAAATTGCTATAAACTGGCGGTTATATTTTGGTTATTTTGCCAATTTACAAAAATGTAACCATAGGTTATAATATAACCGTAGGTTACAAGTCTGGAAACTTAGTCTACAAACAAATTTATTAACAGTGAAGTTGTAAAAATCCTCGGTAGCCTGCCGAGTAAGTAAATATCGGTCGCCCTCGTGACTGCAAGCGATAAGTGCAGGAGTTGTGAAACTTGTAAGAGAGTACAAGACATATCACCCTTTATGGGTAATTACGGCGAACGCTGATTACATAAAAAAAATAATTTTGAAAGGTAACTTTTAATCCCGCTACCGAGGAGCATATCGGAGAGAAAGTAGGATATCATGTTAGTTATTGGCTGTGAGACTAAAAGCGGAGTGTTCAAGAAAGACGGACAGGAAATATCGTATCGTAACCTTTACTTGTACTGTACAAGAGAGATATCATCTACATACGATGAGAACGGCAACATTACTCATTGGGCTGTCGGTACGATAGGTGAAACGGTTAAAATCAAGAATACCCCCGAAACACTTAAGCAGGTATTCGGCACTGAGGTCACGAACGATGTAATTTCTGCCCTTATCGGTAAGAACATCAACGTATATTACGATCAGTACGGCAAGGTACAGTTTATCAATGCTGTTAAAGCCGATAAAAAGGCTTAACATAAACCGAAAGGAGACAATTAAAAATGGAAGGAGCAACAACAGTGATGGAGACATTAACAAAGGCTGTAGGTGATGTATTTTCCCTTATGGGTACTTGCTTTACACAGATAACAAGTCAGCCTGTACTCGTTCTTTTCCTTGCGGGCTCGCTTATATCGGTAGGTATCGGCGCATTCGCAAGACTTCGCTCAGTTTGCTAAGCGATAACCCCAAAAGGGGAGCGGTCAACCCCGCTCCCCTGATTTTTTTATAGAAAGGATTTAAATATATGGATAAGATAAAAAATTTGCCAGCTATGCGGGTTGTCGCTATTGCCGTAGTGATTGCCATAGTTTTTGGGTTATCTGCGGTTATGATTTCATATACCGCCAGTGCCGATACTGCTGATGATGCTGTTAGTCAGCTTGGTAAGCTCGGTAATTACGGTTGTTTTAAATATACAGCTGGTCAGCATGTAACTTTTGAATTTCTGCGTAATATTTATCAAACGTCAAATTCACCGTATGTTGTCGGCGCTGTGTTTGGTTTCAAAGATGGTAAATTTGTTTCTATTTCTAAAACTGATACACGTATTTTACTTGGTGCTCGCTCTTCGAGTGATAGTAGTTTAGTAATGTCCTTTTGCTCTGTCAATTTGTATGAAGCTGATTATCCTGATAAATATGATACTATGTATCAATATTTTTCTGTGTATAATTCAGGTTCTATGTATGGTACTACTTCTTTTAAGTCTAAAAATGGTGTTATAGATTCTTCAGGATTTAAGACATTAGCTGATACCTATAGCGATTATGTTAGTCAATTTGGTACTACGTGTTATGCTGTCTACACTACATCTTCAACCAAATGGACTGATAAACAGTTTGTTAGTTTTCAAAACGAAATTGTTACTAATCTGACCGATAGTGATTATAAGGATATCGATACTGGCACTTCACCTACTGCGGAATTTTTATCCTTTAAAGGTACAGAAAGTTCAGGACTTTACTTGATTGATTGGGTTACAGCTGGTCAACAATATCCTATTGTCGATTTTCGTATTGATGATAACGGCAATTATCATAAATATGCTTTGCGCATTTCAGGTAATTCAAACTATGCCGAAATTTTAAAAGGTATATGGGATAGGCAAGAAATTAAAGAAGCTTCATCTGCGGCGCTTAATGGTGTTGGAGTATTGTTGCTTTTAAAAACGGCTCTTTCACTTGGTACAAAAGCCGTTGTTTCTATTGCTGGCGCTTCTACTCCTATTGGTGCGCTATTCCTCAATGTTCCTACTAAAGATGTTGCTGGTTATGTTATGCTTGCGGCTCAAAATAAGTTAGTTCAAGAGTATGACACACTTTCATATGATAATATTCGTACTTTATCATCTGAAACTATGAATTTTTCCGATGGTTCTACTACGGTATCTAAAGCGGTTAGTTTATGCCTTTCTGATTATGTTTCTGTTGTTCCAAATACATTGTATAAATTGGAAATTATAGATGTTACAGAAAGTAAATTGCTTGATGTTGCGTATTTTAGTAGCAGACGTGGATATACGCAGTCTGATAGTGGTTACGGTACGGTTGTATCTGATTATGATAATAAGAATGACCTTGATAATGACATTGATAATAATAATGGTTATTCTAATGGTAATAAAAATAATGGCGATAAGTTTGCTTCTGACAATCCTTATGATATTATAAAAAATAATAATGAATTTTATTCACAGCTTGATATTAGTAATATTTTCGGTAGTTTACAATCGTCTGCAAGTTCTTTAGGTTCTTTTTTTCAAGCTTGTATGAGTATTATTCCTGCTGGTATTCTTGCTGTTATTATCGGCGGTTTGTCAATTGTTATTATTCTTCGTATTTTAGGTAGGTGATGTTATGTACTGGGATGAAAGTTGGTGGGGTAGACAAGCATTTGGAGCAGCATTCTCTTTTATTGCTGACATTATCGGTCGCTTTATTTCAATACTTAATACCCCCATAGATTTTGGCGGTAATATGAATATACCGCTTTTGCACTTTATGATCGCGTTTGCTATCTTTGCTTTGGTTGTGGCTATCATCAAGAAAGTGTACGATTAAGGAGATGAAACAATGAAATATTTAACTACAAGCAGTAGCGGCGCTGTATTTGCTCAGGCTTTAACGAGCCTTACGCTTACCGAATCGCTATTGCTGTTATCGTTCGGTTTGCTGATATTTTTCAGCATTGTGCTTTTGATTTCTAAGAGGTGATTTAATGAAATTATATCCTATGTATTGTGTTCCTTGTTTCAAGAAACATTTTTCAATAGTTTATCCTGATGTCAAAACTGAGACATTTGGTTATTCCGTTACGTGTCCTGCGTGTCATGCACTGGCTATAACTCGGCTTACTAAAAGATGTGCTATTCGTAAATGGAATAAGGTACAAATTAAAAATATAAAGGAGATCTCTAATGAGTGATATAGTAAATACATTACTTGAATGGTTTGGATATCAAACTCCCGATACCATAGCTTCATTTTTTGATAACATAGTACGGTTATCAATTGGTCTTGGAATTGTGCTTTTTCTCTTCAAAGGCACATTCCGACTTGCTAATATTCGAGGAATGTTATAATTTTGAAAGTTAACTTTCAAGAATGGAGAAACACATAAATGTTTATATTTATCTTGCTTAAAAAGCTACTTGCGCATATCGTACGTTTACCGCTGTTTTTAGCGATGTTTTTAAAAGACGTGTTCTTATACGTCTACCGTAAAGAGTACCTCATATTTCGCAAATTTGGACTACATATATGGGTCGCTAAGTTCGGCGGCGGAAAAACTTCCAGTATGGTGTATACTGCTTATAAATTGTGCCGCCGTTACAAACAAGTAACGGTGCTTACAAATATCAAGCTTACAAACTTCCCCGAGCATACAAATGTATTGCCATTACATACCGTTGACGATATTCTGAATGCTCCCGAGAATTGTATAGTCCTGATCGACGAAATAGGTACATTATTCAATAGCCGTGACTTTATGAATAAGAATGCATTACCTAAGATACTTTTTCAGCATCTGTGTCAGTGCCGTAAACGGCATATGGTTATATTCGGCACGGTTCAGCGGTGGCAGTTCCTTGATAAGCAACTGCGTGATATCACCGCAACTGTCAGAGTGTGCCGCTCTCGGTTCTCTGACCCTTTTACAAGAATTACGACTTGTACAGCTTATGACGCTGTGGAGTATGAGCGCACTTACCAAAACCCTATGATCAAGTGTATTCCTGTCGGAGTCGATGTTCATTTGCAGTCTGACAAGCTTCGTAATCTTTACGATACTTCGGAGCTTGTTGACGAAATGATGAAAATGGAATATGAAGATGATACTACTATCCTTGCTAATCAAGGTGTCGGTGTCGGTGTCGGCGTTGCTATGGAGAAGAAAGACCGACATAGAACACAGAGAAACGCAAAGCGGATATCTTAGTGGCTATATAGTAGGGGGGAAGTGCGTGTCAAGAGTAACATGGTTTAC
>DOQG01000047.1 GCA_003512525.1 Oscillospiraceae bacterium
TGAGTTTTTCCGTCCGCCTCAACTCTGGAAGTTACGGACGGCGCCCATGAATTCACTATCCAAGGTGCTATTTTTGCGATGTCTATGAAGCCATGGTATTCCCAGTTCACCATATCGTCAGTTGACAGCATAACGATGGATTTTATGTGAACATAGTCGTTCTTTCCGTCATCGCCGACTGCCTCGTATTCCTGATGGTCGTTAGTGCCGTAAATATAAAGTCTGCCGTTGTACTCAACGCCTGTCGGGTCGGCGCAGAATACATTCGGCGAAATTGGATTAGCCGTATTTTCCAGCTTGTAGCAATTTTCGCTTATTTTCATTAGCATCACCTCATTGTTTTTGGGCAACACCGCGCAAAGACCATTTATTGGATTTTGTACGCGTCTTGCTTGCATCTTTTCCGTCATATTGCGCAATACACGCACAATCTTTGCGCGGTATTGCCTTTATTTTATTATACACATTGCAATGCAGAAATTCAATAGCATATATTCATTTAATCCACCTTTTAATCATAATATGCACTTTTGCTCTTGACTTAAGTGCGGAATTAAGCTATACTGTAAACGGGGTGATATTATGCGCAGAAGAATAGCGGTCATTACTGCAAGAGCCGACGCGTCCGAACAGCGCGATATACTATACGGAATATCCGAAGCCGCATTCCGGAAAGACACCGATGTTGCGGTCTACTCAAACATATACAACCACTGGCAGGACGATGATCTGCTGAATTATGAGAACATAATTTACTCCCTGATTGAGCCGGATTTATTTGACGGCGTTATTGTCACAGCCGAGGCATTCCGGGATATAACAATAATCAACGATACAATCGATAAAATAAGAGCTGCAAAAATCCCCGCCATTGTTATTGACGGGGAGATAGATGGATTTAAGAGCGTTTATTCCGACGATGAAACCGACCTGGAGAAAATGACGGAACATCTGATAACGGTTCACGGTTTCACGGACATCGACATACTGACGGGAAGCAGGGACAACGCCGCTTCGCAAAAGCGTCTGAACGGCTGCAAGCGCGCATTCGGAAAGCACGGAATAAGCCTTGATAATGTCAGAGTGTATTACGGGAACTTCTGGAACGATTCCGGCGAGGAACTTGCCCGGCGGTATCTCAGCGGTGAAATTCCGCGACCTCAGGCGGTGATATGCACCAACGATTCCATGGCGTTCGGGCTGTGTGATGTTCTTTCGGAGGCAGGAGTGGATATTCCCGGCGAGCTGACAGTAACGGGCTACGACCTGACCGGCGGCGACCATACCGCAGGAAGGATATATCACTATCCGCTGCTGACGACTTACCGCAGAAACCGCCGTAAAATGGGACGGGACGCTGTGGGTGCTATTCTCGGCGGCAGTCCTGTTCAAGACAATTCCGACAGGTTCGTAAGCGGAAACACCTGCTCCTGCGGCATCTGCCGTTCGCATCTTTTAGATGAGCTTATCGCGGAAAAGATAGACCAGTATCACACCATTATGAGCACCGTGGCACAGTTTTCCGGCAGGCTCACCACATCGCGTACTCTTGAGGAATACACCGGAGCGGTAAGCGAGTTTTTCTACCTGCTGCACGGCGCTGACAGGCTGTTTCTGTGCCTTGACAGCGCATGGAACAGTGAACGTTTCAATGGTGGTGAGTTCCTGTGCTGTGCGATAGGTAACGAGTATTCAGAACCTCCGATAAAGTTCAGCAGTGGCGAAACTCCCGTGCCGTTCATTACGGAGCACGATTCCCCTGCGATTTTCTATGTGAATCCCGTGTGCTTTCAGACAAGGCTTTACGGGTATACGGTGCTGGAATACAACCGCCAGGCGAGCTATGATTTCAGCTTCCGCGACTGGAACAAGACTGTTGCGGATACGCTGGAATTTCTGCGAATGAAGAATGATATCCACTATCTCACGCAATGCCAGCGGCAATCCGCGCTGTATGATTCGCTGACGGGGTTCTACAATCTTCGAGAATTTGAAAGCATTGTGGAGGAAGCCGGGCATAACTTCTGCATTCAGGCGGTAAAGCTTAGTTTCCCGGACGGCGGAGAATACCTGTTTGGCGAAAACTACCACAGCGATATAATCGCAGAAACAGCGTCAGCAATAAAACGTATATGCGCTCAGCATGAAATATGCTGCCGAACCGATGACAACACATTTCTTATCCTGTTCAAAAGGGAAAACGGAATGTTTCCTGAGAAACTGAAAATATCGCTCCACAACGAGGTTTATTCACGGCACGATGAACGGCAGGTTATTATCACATACCACAGTTCCGATAACACGCTGGTCGGAGAACTGCGCTCAGCCGTATCGCTGAATGCAGAGCACGATGTCGGTCTGATAAGCGAACGAAGAAGACTTCCGCATTATAACGAGCTTGCCGACATAAGGAACAGGATAATTTCAGTGCCTAATAAGATGCCTAAGCTTTCGGAAGTCAGCAGAAAAATGTGCGTCAGCGAGGGGCATTTCCGCTTGATTTACCGGCAGTGCTTTGATGTAAGTTACAACCGCGACTGCATAAATTCAAGGGTAATGAAAGCCTGCTACTTACTGTATTCTACCGCCATGAGCATTTATGCGACAGCAGTAAGCTGCGGTTACGATGATGAAAAATTCTTCTCACGGCAGTTCAGGCAGGTGACCGGATTTTCTCCGGCAGAATACAGAAAAAAGATACTGCGGTGACGGCAAGAATATTGTGATGATCAATAAACGACAGACCGAGGCGCTGTAAAAAAATAAGACTGCCATCTCAAAAAACGAGACGGGAGTCTTTTTCGTGGTATGATTTACTTGAAATGAAAAATCATCCACAAGAACATTATCCACCATATCAGCTGAGATTTCCGGTAGAAATAGGGTAACACCGCACAAAGCCCATAAATTAGAAATTAAGCAAATATATAATCACTACCGCAAGCATTGGCTCGGGGCATTCTGGGAAGAAAACGGTGTTGAAGTGATACCGACTGTATGCTGGAGCGATGAAAAGTCTTTTGAATGGTGCTTTGACGGTGAGCCTGTCGGCGGTACAGTAGCGGTATCTTCTGTGGGTACGCAGAACAGCAAGACCGCAAAAGCGGCATTTCTGACAGGTTACGAGGCTATGTGCGACAGGCTCAGGTCCGAAGCAATATTGTTTTACGGAAACGTGCCTGAGGAATGTAAAGGGAATATCATGCGGGTAAAGAGGTATAATTGTACGATCATAGACTTGCACGACCTTAGCGTTATTGCAAGCGTCAGTGGAAGAAATATTACAGCCGAGCTTGGAAGCCGGACTCTTTCCAAGGCAATAAGTCAGCACCCATGGGTGCTGAAAAACGGCGTTGTTCTGCACAGCGACCGGGGCTCTCAATATACTTCAAAGGAATTCACCGACTATTGTTCAGCTTACAATGTAACCCAGAGCATGAGCCGTGCCGGTTGCCCTTATGACAACGCTCCGATGGAACGTTACTTCAACACTTTGAAAAGCGAACTCATTTATCGGCATTCATACAGTTGCGAGGATAAATTGTTCTCCGACATTGAGAATTATGTTCTGCTTTGGTACAATTCCGTCAGACCTCATTCTTTTAATAACAGTCTTACTCCTTGGCAGAAACGCTTGACTTGATCTTTTGGGGAAGGTGTTACAATTTTGCTTGACAAGAACAATGAAAAAGGAGCGACCGGTTGCGGAACGCCCCTTTTCTTAGGCAACACCGCACAAAATCCGGAAAATGGTCTTTGTGTGGTGTCGCTCTTATATTTCTTATGTAACTTACTTTGCCAGAACAACAGACAGCTTTATTTCTCTCTCGGCTTCGCTAATGTCAGCCGCACCGCCGTCCTCTATAACTACCTGCACCTCGTACAGCTTGTCAGCAGAAAGCTCGGACGGAACTTCGCCGCTCTCGGTCTTTATGCTCCACAGCTCATCGGAAAGCTCGGTCAGCCTGCCGTCCGCACCGTATGCGTATAGACTGAATTCATCCGCGTTGCCTGTCAGACCGTTCATGCGGATGGCTACAGTAGTGCTCGGGTGAACGTTCTCCACCGTAATAGTATTCAGCCAGCCCGAAACAGTCCCCTTCCCGCCGTCGGAAACGAACTCCTCCTGCGAAAGCACGTTTCTGTTCGCATTGTCAAGGTCGACCTGCCTGTACGGCATCTCCGGCAGATATACAAATCTGTCCTGAAGCCTTAAAAGCTCCAGATATCCCGTGGGGCAGTAAAGCGAGTTGCCGCTGTTCCCCGCGTACATTCCTATTGCCATGTTGTTGTAGCCGTATTTCGAAGCAACATCCACGCTGAGAACCGTTTCGCCTGTTTCAAAGTCCAGCACGATGTACTGCCACATCCCTGTTTTGAGATCCTGGACATAGCCGTAAATGTACCCCGTAGCGGTCGAAAGCTTCATCATAGATGTGTCACGCAGGTCGTTTCTGCACCATACGCTCTTCATTTCGTAGCCGCTGTCAGTCTTTATTGTGTCCACGCGCTCAACACCCGGATACAGCATCTTGTTGCCCTTTGTGAGCCAGTTCTTGTCGTAAATGTTTTCGTAGCTCTGTATCGAGGAGTCGTTGTCGGGCTTTGCAAGGTTGGGACTTCCTGCGCCGAACCAGTTGCATACTATCGTGCTTACTGTGCCGCTGCCGTTGTCGTACACTATCGCGGAGTTCTCGATTGATACCTGCATATCGTCGGGAAGCTCATCAATTACGGGCATACTTGCCACCTTTTCGCCCGTTTTCATGTCAAGCGCTATGAGATTCACCGGCTTCTGATTGTCCGTGAACATGACAAGGTCCTTCGTAAGCGACGGAGAGCAGCCGCCTCCCCATGCAAGACCGCCGCCCGTGACAGTATCGCCCTCAGCGCTGTCCTTGGCGCCTACGCTCTCGTAGGGAGTGCTCCACACCTTATTCACGCCGCCGTCTGCGGTGAAGAGATAGCAGTTCTGATTTGTAAGGATGACCGCGCCGTCCTTCGAAGCCGCGATGCCGTTCTCCGCGCCCTCTCCCGCTACAAGCTCATAAACGAAAACCGCCTTGGAAAGGTCCGTGTTGCCGCCCGCGAGTATCTCGTCTATCGCCGCACGTGAAATGTATCCAACCGCGCCCGTCTGCTTCCTGTCGGGATAAATTCTGAATCCGCCCGTCGCAAACCACAGATTTCCGTCATAGTCGAACACGACCGACAGCAGGTTCTGGTCGAGAGTTTTTCCGAGCGCCTTCTCTGCAACAGCCTTTATGTCAATGTCAAGCACCTTCACAAACTCGGGCAGAACGTTTCCGTCATCATCCGTTGTGCGTAGCATGAGAACATGGTTGTTGCTGGTCGGGCAGACTATCCTGTTGCTTTCATCCACAAAGGAATAGGAACTCTGTATCACATACCCGCCGCCGTCATGCTGCTTCGGTGAGAAATAGCCGAGCGTCTGCGAGGTTTCGGCGTTGATGTCGCGGATGGCTATGCCGCCGAGAAGCGGCACCACAGAATGCCCGTATGTATCAAAAAATACTGCCGGCGAAGCGTTGGCGTTCTGCTTTTCATACGAAACGTTCACCTCGGGATAAATTCCTATCGGAAATACATCGTCGCTCGAATCGGTGTTGTAACAGTCGTGGTGGATGTTCGCGTCACCGCTCGCCATGTATGGGTTTTCGTCCACAGCCTTGGCGGTAAGCGGCTTCGGCGTGAGCGCCGTGCTGCCATCAGCGCCTGTTTTGGCGGGTTGAGTGGATTCGGTTCCATCGGGTTTAACTTCGGATTCGGTGATTTTTGTGATTTCCGCCTCGGAGATGTTTGAAGATTCCGCCTCGGAGATGCTTGAAGATTCCGCCTCGGAAATATTCCGAGCGTCCGTTCCGTTTTTGATGAGCAGTCCCGTTGTGCAGCAAAGTCCTGCGGCAAGAACCGCAGCGGTCGCTGTAAGCGCGATAGTTGATTTGTTCATAAAATATCCTCCGTAAATTTCGTTTGCGTAATTATAGCATTTTCTGCCTGCGTTTACAATGCTTTCTGCGTGAATGCGCACCGAAACTGCGCGAAAATCCCCCCGCACCTTTCAATGCGGGGGGAAAAATCAGATATTCAGCAGAATGCTCACCCTGAAAATATTGTTCTCTGTTTCGACCGTCATCTGCCCGTGGTATTTGTTCGCAACGCTTCTCACAGAAGCCAGCCCTATGCCTGTGTCCTTTATCTTGTCGGAAAATATGCCGCCGCTGCGGCGGTTTATCTCGCCGTTGTACGGATTTTCCACCACAATGCCTATCATTGCGGGACTTATTTGTCTGCATATCACCGTCACCGTGCGCTGCACCGGCGGGAGCTTGCATACCGCAGTGACGGCGTTTTCTACAAGGTTTCCGAGGGTCATGCACAGATCCGACTGCACGTCGGGCAGCTCCTGCGGAAGCATAAGCCGCCACGCTATCTTCGCCCCGCTCTCCCTCGCGGAAAGGTCGTAATACCCCGCGATGGCGTCCACCGCAGCATTTGCACAGAACATGGTGCGCTCGTCGCCGAGTTCCTTTTCGTACCTGCTTATGTACTGCCGCAGATCCTCCGTCCTGTCCGAACCTGCAAGCCCCGATATCACCCTGATGTGCTGACGGAAATCATGCCGCTGCTGCCTGCTTCGCTCCATATAGCCCCGAAGTTGCTCGTATCTTCGCGATTCGATCGCAAGCAGGCGGTTTTCGCGCTCAAGGCTAATATTCCGCACAAACTCCCGCGCAATGCGGTAAAACAGGAATATCGAAAAGAAAAAAGCGCCGAACGATATCCCCGCAAGCACCACAGATATTCTGAACACGCGGTTTACAAGTATCGTCGCGGGGTCGCTGGGAACTATCATGATATACAGTAGCGTGAACCCCATGGGTATCACCCACACCACACGCCATATATGCTCGTAGCAGAATTTCTCAATAAGCCACCTTACCCATCTCACCGCGACCGCGCAGTACACCGCGCACACCGCCGCCCCGCATACAAGGCATATAAGCGAGGTAGATGCAAGGCACACCGTTTCGGGATCGTCCACCTCGGCGGCAGCGTTCAGTATCACCGACAACATTACGCACACCGACATAAGCAGCGACGCGGTGAAAAATACGAACGCCGTCTTTCCGAGTGATATCCTGTCCTTCAGCCGCAAATAATACAGCACAAAAAACAGCACCGCGGTCGGAATAAGCAAAAGGTTGCTGTCAAGTGAAAATACCGTGCATATCAGCGCCGAAGCGGCGGACACCGCACTTATCGCCGCAAACGCCGAAACTGCCGCAGTAAACGGCTTTTCAAGCATACGAATTATCGGCGCGAAGCACATCGCAGCGGCGGGATACAGCGACGCGAAATCCAAAAAATACCGAATAAAAATCTCGATCCGCATATCAGACCTCGTTTCGCATGGTTCTGAACTGATACTGCGTAAACTCTCCGAAAAGCTTCGTGCGGTCGCGCTGCCTTACGGGGAACACCGCGCCGTCGGACATTTCTATAGCGTCGCTGTCGAAGCGAAGCACCCTGTCCATGTTTACGATAACTCCCCTATTACACAAAAGAAACCGCGGGTCTGCGCACAACTCGTCCTTTATGCCCGAAAACGTCGCGGCACTGCGGTACACCGTGTTTTCCACCGCGATATTTACCGTGTGGTTATGCGCGGTGACGTAGGATATTTTCGAAAACGGCACTCTGAATCCCTGCCGCGATACCATTATTTTAAGCTCCGGCTCACGCCCGCCCGCCTTTTTCACAAGATCGTTGAAAAGCCTGCGTATCCTCTCACCGTCGTAGGATTTCAACAGATAATCAAACGGATGCACCGCGAATGAATCCCACACATACTCCTCCGATGACGTTACGAACACTATCGGTATGTTGCTGTGAGTGCTTCTCAGCTTTTCAGCGGTGGCTATGCCGTCCGTGCCGTCCATGCAGATATCAAGAAAAAATGCGTCGCAGTTTACATCAGCGGCAAGCAGGCTGTCGCCGTTCGCAAAGCAGACGCACTCTATCCCGCACACGCCCTCAGCGGCGTTTTCTATAGCGGATATCAGCCGCTTCATATCGCTCTCGGAATCATCCGCAACGGCTATTCTTAATTTCATACTCTGCCTCCAAACTTTACTTTTATAGGAAGTATATCACTATTTCTGTCGATTTGTCAAGATATGTGAATTGCAACGCGTGCCGATATCGCAAAAAGAACTCCCGTGCATTTTCTTTAACGGAAAAATATTTCCGCACACCAAAAAGTGAGCGGAAATACATATTATCTTCGGTTTGCCCTGAACAGAGCCGCAAAAATCAGCCCTGCCGCTGTTACTCCTGTGCTCACAAGCAGGCTTATCGAGTCCGAGGATTCATTGCCATGGTTACCCGGGGCTTTTCGTCTGTTAAATTCAGCTTGAACAAGTTCCCATTCATCCGGTTCAATAATGGCAAGGTGACTACCCTCGGCATAATACTGCGGAACTTCGCCCTCATTGGGTTTTGTCATTTTCTCCGGGAAATCTACCGTAAATGACTTTTGGAGCAATGCGTCGCCCTTGTATTTTTCGTTTGTCAGAATACCGTTAACCGTGGTTTTGCTCCACTTTGCCTTACCGCTAGGTGACGGGATGCTCAAACCCTCAAGATATCTGCAAATTCCTGCCTTGGTTTTAATTTGTAAATCAACCGAACAACGGCGGCTTCTTCCTCCGCTACTGCCGGACGCTCCCTTCACCATTTTCATAACCGTGAAAATGCTTATATGCCAAATGTGTCTTACCGTCAGCAAAACTCTTAAGCTGACCCCATGTGATGTTTTCGGAAATGTTCCGGTTTTCCTCCTGCGCAAGCGAGGACATAATGGTAATAAGCAGTTTGCCCTTAGCTTGCTTGATTTCTTCGGTTTTTGCTCTGCTGACAGCGAGTGAGCTGTTATCGGTAAGGATAATATTATTGCGTTCTACCGAAAAAATGGAGCGTGTATTTACAATGAAAGATTTATGTACGCGGATAAATCCGTAAGACGATAAGGCTTTTTCTGTTTCCGATAAGGATCTTGTCGTTCGGATATCGGTATCTGTTGTATGTATAACGACCTCATGCCCGTATGCTTCGATATACTTTATTTTGTTATACGGCAGAGAAATCAGTTTGCTTTGAAACGTAAACGTAGGCATTGATTCCTTCTACGGTGAAGGTGTCACTTGGAACTTACTTTGGAAATTTACGGCTGAAGTCGATAAACCTCAATTACCGCAACAAACTATTGAAAAAAGCAATAAAATGTATTATAATAAAATAGATTGGAAGAAAAAGAAGATTATGAACAGCGGCGAAGGAACAACCGCACAGAGAAAGGAAAACATTTTGAATTTAGAAACACTTATTATCGCCACATTGTTTGAAAACGGCGGGGGAATGTCATTAAAGCAGATAGCAAACAAGAACGATCTGCCGAAAAAATATCTCGACAAGCTGAAAAACACAGCAAAAATAATGATACGTCAGAGAACGATTTTCAAGGCGAAGAGCGATCTGCTCTATATAAGCGATATGCGCACCGTATTCACAGGAAAGGTGGCTACGCTGTCGCGCACTTTCGGATTTGTCACAAACCTTACAACAGGTGAGGACTGCTTTGTAAGCGGAGGAAAGCTCAAAGGGGCGGTTCCCGGTGATACAGTCATAGCCCGTGAGGTGGCGGCAAAAACCGAGCAGAGAAGCGCGACTGCCGAGGTACTGGCAGTGCTTGATGTATCAGAAGAACTGTTCGGCGGAGTTATCGTGAAAGAGGGTATGATGCTAAAAGTTCTGCCCGATACTCTCGGCTGTCCCCCTCTTACTATCCTTAAAGTCAAGGAACAGATAAAAGAGGGCGACAAGGTGCTGTTCTCTATAAGAAAGCGCGGAGAACACCACTCGGAGCATATTGTTGATATAGTAAAGGTGCTCGGCTCAAGCGAATATGCTAAATCCGCTACAGAAGCATATCTTATTCAGAACAATATACCCGTTGATTTTTCGGAAGAGGCGCGAGATCAGGCAAAGCAGTATGTCAATGCCGTTATTGACGAGAAGCAGGCGGCTAAAAGACTTGACCTGCGTGACCTGCCAATATTCACTATAGATGGCGCGGATACCAAGGATATAGACGATGCGATAAGCGTTGAACGCATTGACGGCGGATATAAGCTCGGCGTTCATATCGCCGATGTAAGCCACTATGTAACAGATGGCTCGCCGCTTGATAACGACGCATTTGAAAGAGGCACAAGCGTATATATTGCCGACAAAGTCATACCGATGCTCCCGAAGGAACTCAGCAACGGCATATGCTCACTCAATCCCGGAGTGGACAGGCTTGCTTTTTCATGCCTTATGGAGATATCGGACAAGGGCACTGTAAAGAAATACAAGTTTGCAAAGACTGTTATCCGTTCGCGCGTACAGGGTGTGTACAGCGAGGTAAATTCTATCCTTGACGGCACGGCAACAGCTTTGACAAAGAAGAAGTATAAGGAAGTTATAGACTGCATACCGCTTATGAACGAGCTTGCGCAGATACTGATAAAGAAACGCAAGGACAGAGGTGCACCCGAGATACAGTCCAGTGAGAGCAAGGTGATATGTGACGAGAACGGAATTTGTATCGATATCAAGCCCAGGGTTCAGGGTGTGTCCGAGGGTATTATTGAGGAATTTATGCTTATGGCGAACAATTCCGCCGCTAAGGTCGGTATGAAAAAGGAGATCCCCTTTGTGTACCGTGTGCATGAAAATCCCCCTGCCGAAAAGATAGAATCACTGAAAACAACTCTTGAGGCGCTCGGCATAAATCCGCTTGGAATAAACGAAAAGGCTGAAGCAAAAAACTTTGCAAAGCTGCTTGAAGAAACTGCGGATGACCCCAGAAACGTAATTATCAACCGCATTGTACTGCGTACTATGGCTAAGGCTAAGTATTCGGAACAGCCTATCGGTCACTTCGGACTTGTAATGAAGGAATACGCACACTTTACTTCCCCGATAAGACGTTACGCCGACCTTTCTATCCACCGTATCCTGAGCGACTATGTTTCAAGAAAGGGCGCGGAAAAGCTTAAGAAGAAATACGGTGAGTTCTCGGTCAAGGCGGCTGCTCAGGCAACAAAGACAGAGCTTTCCGCAGTAGCGGCAGAAAGAAGCTGTGAGGATTTCTATGCGGCTGAATATATGAAAAAGCACATAGGAGAGGAATTTGACGGCATCATTTCGGGCGTTATCGGCAGCGGACTTTTTGTTGAGCTTCCGAATACCGTTGAGGGTAAGATCGATGTGCGTTCATTGTCGGAAAATTATTTTGAAGTAAGAAACGGTATTGCACTTTATGACGGCGTTACAGGCACAATGTACACGATAGGTGACAAGGTTCGTGTAAAGTGCATCAACGCAAATGTCAACTTAGGACAGATTGATTTTGAACTTATCAAGGTCTACACAGACAACTCGAACGGCGATAAAGCCGAATAATAAGTAAAAATCGAGAGGAGAAGAATTAAAATGGCAAACGAGAAGAAAGAACACAAGGATCTGCGTGACGTAAAGGCGTTAAAAGCTGTAGGCCATGGCGTTGAAAAGGTCGGAAAGATCAAGTTCGTAAGCGAGTTCAAGGACTTCATATCCAAGGGCAACGTAATGGATATGGCAGTAGGTATGATAGTCGGTGCGGCTTTCACAGCGATCGTTACCTCGCTTGTTAACAACATTCTCATGCCTGCGCTCGGTATGATCACAGGTCAGATCGATTTCTCGGATCTTAAGATAGTGCTTAAGGCGGCAGTGAAAGAGGGTACGGAGATAGTTGAACCCGAGGTCGCTATAGGATACGGCGCGTTTATCAACTCCGTTATCAGCTTCCTGCTTATTGCACTGTCGGTATTCATTCTGATAAAGGTGCTCGGCGCGTTTAAAAGAAAGAAAGAGAAAGAGCCGGAAGAAGAGCCTGCTCCCGATCCGCAGATCGAACTGCTCACCGAGATACGCGACCTTCTGAAGGGCGAAGCCGCTGTAAAGACTGAAAACGAAGATGAGAAAGAAACTGAAGCATTCACAAAGTAAGTACATAGAATTAACGCATAACATCGGAGGGTAAAATGAAAAATCAGGATACGATCATTTCGGACGGAACGCTCACAAACGAAGAAAAGGAAAAGCTACAGCAGGAGTTTTTCGAGCGTCAGCAGAAAGAACTGCATAAAGGCAAGCTGTTTATGATAGCAAGCGTTGTTGCACTGTACGCAAACGCGGTTATCACTGCGGCTTTGTATCCGCTGTATCTGAGAAATCTTCTGCGCTCTATATTCTTTATAACCGACCCCAAAAAGGTCGATGATTTTGCTCTGCCCGAGTCGGCGATAATGTTTATCACAACGATGATAATATTTATTATCCTATGTATAAATATCGGTATGGCGATAGCCACCAATGTCTGTGCCGTAAAGAAGAAAGGTGCAAGACCGGCTGCTGCTGTTTCGTTTATACTTGCCGAAGTTATCAACCTTTTGATTGCGGTGATGCAGTTGAGCTCGGCGCTGACCTACAGCGATACAGCGGCAGAAATCGCGATGTTTGTAAACATTCTGTTCTGCTGTGTGTGCGGAGCAGGGATCTATGTCACGATATTCAGGACGAATATTTCAGATTATACCTATGCGGCAGTGTCTGAAGCGTCTGAAAAAGCCGAAAAAGCGTAATTTACTTAAAATCGAAATTTCCTTAAGTAAATTTAAGAAAAGGTATTGCATTTTGCTCTTAACTGTTGTATAATCTAAAATGTGGCTATTCCCGATAGCTAACCCAAATAAACCGAAAGGAAAAATAGTTAATAAATGAGCTTATTTGAAGATAACAAGAAGAGAGTGATAGACGATTACGAGCGTCTTATCAACAGAAAGAACGCCGTTGCCGATTGCTATAACGGCATATATGACAGATATGTGAACCCTGTTCTGACAGCTGATCATGCTCCTTACTTCTGGAAGTATGATATGAACCCCAAGACAAACCCCTATTTTATGGAGCGTCTTGGCATAAACGCTGTGCTGAACTCGGGTGCGATTTATCTTAACGGCAAGTATTATCTTGTAGCGAGAGTTGAGGGCAATGACAGAAAGTCATTCTTCGCCGTTGCAGAGAGCGACAAGCCTACAGAGGGCTTCCGTTTCCACGACTATCCCGTTCAGCTTCCCGATACGGAAAAGGAAGAAACAAACGTATACGATATGCGCCTTACTAAGCATGAGGACGGCTGGATCTACGGTGTGTTCTGCTCCGAGAGCAAGGACAAGGACAGCAATGACCTTTCCGCCGCTGTAGCTCAGGCGGGTATTGTTCGTACCAAGGACTTAAAGACATGGGAGCGCTTACCCAACCTGAAGTCAAAGTCACCTCAGCAGAGAAATGTTGTTCTTCATCCCGAATTTGTTGACGGCAAATATGCTTTCTATACACGTCCTCAGGACGATTTCATTCAGACAGGCTCGGGTGGCGGTGTATGCTTCGGTCTGTGCGAGGATATCAATGATCCCGTTATCTGCACCGAAGAGGTTGTGATCTCGCCCAGACAGTACCACACGATCACAGAGGTCAAGAACGGCGCAGGCGCTGTTCCGATAAAGACTCCCAAGGGTTGGATACACATTGCGCACGGTGTTCGTAACACTGCGGCAGGACTGAGATATGTAATCTATGTATTCGCTACCGACCTTAACGATCCATCAAAGCTCATAGCTTCCCCCTCGGGTCTGTTCATAGCTCCTCATAAGGGCGAGCGTGTGGGCGACGTATCTAACGTATGCTTCACAAACGGCGCTGTTGTCACCGAAAACGATGATGTTTACATCTATTATGCATCTTCCGATACAAGACTGCACGTTGCGGCTACGACGATCGACAAGTTGATGGATTACACATTCAACACTCCTACAGATCCGCTCCGTTCGGTTGACTGCGTAAAGCAGAGATGCGAGCTTATCAGCAAAAATCTTGAAATAATGCACAAGTAATTATTATGCCCCCGAAGCGCTTCGGGGGCAATTTTGCAGGGCGAAATATGAATAAAGAATGGTCGGAGATCAACAAGGAAATGCAATTGCTTCTGCGCAAAAGGGATACATTTGCGGACGGAATTGAGGCGTGTCTGAAGCTCAGAAGCACGCTATCAAATGCGGTAAAGGAGCTGTGCGGAAGGCTTTGTGACGAGCAATACAGCCTTATGCCGTGCCCGAACGCCAAGGGATATCACTGCAAGACAATCACATATTCGATATGGCATATGGCGCGGATCTAGGATATCACGGCGCATACGCTGACGGCAGATGATACGCAGGTCTTGTTCAGGGATAATCACTTGGAGGAGATCGGCTCGCCCATAATCACTACCGGAAATGAGCTTGTGGGGGACGAGATAGTTACATTCTCGAAAGGGCTGAATATTCCAGGATTACTGCGGTATGCGGGCGATGTCAGGGCAAGCACAGACGAGCTTTTACGGGATCTGAGCTTTGAGGATACCAAGCGCAGATTTGACGATGAAGACAGGCGGCGCGTTATCGCTTCAAAGTGTGTCAGCAAGGACGAAAGCGCGGCATGGCTTATCGACTGTTGGTGCGGCAAGGACGTTGCGGGGATAATCAGAATGCCGTTTACGAGGCATCTTATAATGCACATCGAGGCTATGATGAGGATAGCACGGAAAATCGGAATTGAGATATAATAACAGCCCGGGCATTCAGGGTGCTCGGGCTGAACTGCTGTCAATCGGCATTGACGGCGGTGTGGATAAAGCGGCAGATGGGGTAAAGAGAGCGAAAGCCATCAAGGATAAGTGGCTTTAAATCAGGGGTGAAGACGGTTTCGTCCTCGTATGTAAAGCTTGCCGAACAGCTGATGGACTTGCGGTTGTACCAGCCGTCAAGCAGGGGAGAAACCTCGCCCTTTTTGCGCTTGTAGAGGTCGCCCTCAAGCGTAAAGATGTTCTGCTTGTTGTAGGCTCTGACTAGCTTTGAGAACTTGTCGGGTGCGGAATCTATGGCGTTCCTGAGCTTTTGCATAGCGCCTGCGGAGGCGCTCCACATACCCATTCCGTAGCCCCAGCCCTCGCATGAAAGCTCAAAGTAGAAAGCCGGTGCTATCCACCAGTCCTGCCGCGTTTCCTTGAACGTAAACCAATAATTGTCACGGTAAGGGTAGGCGTGGGGGAAGCGCGCGTCCTTTACGATCCTTGACACGGAGCTTACCGTGTCATAGCCTATTTCACCGTAAAAATCGCAGAAAAGCTCTTCACAGAGCGCTTTCATGGGCGCTGCAAGGTACTGTCTGTAATCTTCCTTGTGGTGTTCATACCATGGTTTATTATTGTTGAGCCGTATCCCCCACAGGAAGTCTACGGCATTTTTTGTAAATCCGTCAAACATTTTTATCGTCCTTTCGTGATGCTTCAATGTATATTTTACACTGTTACGAGGTAAAATGCAAGTGGGAATAAACGGACAATGTGAGCACACAATATTATTTGATATGCCGGGAAACGGCTCTATAAAGCGAAAGGGTGATAGTGTGAAACGCCACAACAAATGGCTTGGTCTTATACTGTATATACTGTCGGCGGAGGTTATCGGAATGTCTTCGGGGCTGATCGCGGGGAGCTTCACGGAGTTTTTTGAGAAATACAATCAGCCGCCGTTACTGCCGCCTGCGTGGGTGTTCCCGGTAGTGTGGATAATACTGTATGCAGTGATGGGGATATCGGCGCACATTATTCATTACAGTGACGCGGCGGTGAGTGTGAAGCGTAAACTACTGACGGTTTACTGGGCTCAGCTGATAGTGAATTTCTTGTGGAGCATAATATTTGTGCGGTTTGAGCTGTTGTGGCTCGCGGCGGCGGATATAGCTCTGCTGCTCATTCTGATCGGAATTATGATACTCGGCTTCGGCAAAGTCAAGCATATCGCAGGGAATATAAATATACCGTATTTTCTGTGGGTGGCGTTTGCAACGTATCTTAATATCGCTACTATATTTGTAAACTGACAGTGGTTTACGGTGGGCGAAAATCAAAGCAAAAACAGAAATACAGTATGTGTACCACCGGTATGTACAGTGGTACACTTTGCTGTGCATAAAAGGAAATAAATGTAAAACTATAGTGTAGCAAAAAGATTGCGCGCGCGTGAACCTGTTAAGTAAATGATGCAAAATTTAATCTGAATTAAGTAGCGATATTTAAGTAACTTAATTACAGCGGCAGATGAAGATTATTCGTATATAGAATAATGGTAAACTGTTCTTGACAAAAATCTGTAAGGGTGATATACTTGTGCTAATGGAAGTATAAAGTTAAGACTGATGAAATAAGTGGTGAGAGATATGTGCAAGACGGTAAATGCCAATTTATGTAAACGGGGGGGGGCTCTATAAAAGCGCCTCTGTAAGTTGTGCACAATATCTCTGCGTAAAATTCAATATGGTAATTAAGGCATAGTACACGAGGGGTGGGGTATGCCTTTTTAATATTTTTACTACTTTTATGAAAGAAGGATAAGTTATGAAGTTAAAAAGAATAACTGTAGCATTACTTGCGGCGGTTGTGACGGTAAGTTCGTTTACAATCAATGCGTTTGCGGACAGCGGCTCGGACAAAATTGCCGTTTCTACTGAAAACGATACCTATTCGGATGGAAATGAAGATATTGAAATGCCGCCGGAAACTTCGGACGAGCGAATATATGTTAAGTGTACATCTTTGGTTGATTTGCAGAGTGATCACCCTTATGAAGATGATTCCGACATCACATACGTTTACACAGATAAAAGTTGTAATAATCTGAAGATTACCTTTTCTGAGGACACAGAATTTGAAAATCGCTATGATTATCTTACGGTATATGACGGAAACGATAACGAAATAGGAAAATATTCAGGTACTGAGCTTGCCGGCGGCTCTGTTAAAGTACCGGGTAATACAGCAAAACTCAGACTTACATCTGACGGCGTAGGCAATTGTTACGGTTTTAAGGTTGATTCTGTAGAAAATATTGACAATGTGCCGAAGCAGGGCGACCCGGAATATGATTATATTCTGTCAGATAACGGAACGGACGATGATGGAAATCCTATTTACAGCATAGAACAATACAGGGGAGCCGGAGGAAATGTTGTTATACCTTCAGAAATAAACGGATTAAAGGTAACAGCAATACGCTATGGAGCATTCAAGGAATGCACAACACTGAAGAGTGTAACGATACCTGACAGTGTGACGAGTATAGGCGCTAGTGCTTTCAGTTATTGCAGAAATCTAACAAGTGTAACACTGTCAAATGGTGTGACAAGTATAGACTGGGGCGCTTTTTGCTGAGGTTAGATAGCGATACTTTTTACA
>DOQG01000055.1:0-6009 GCA_003512525.1 Oscillospiraceae bacterium
GATAGTCGGTGACAGTGCAGTTGCACTGATTTACTCACGAAATTATTAACACCTTGTCGGTATCGAAGTTGTTTTCAGCGGTGTTGGCGATATATTTATTGTTTCGACTTTTTATTATATGTTGCACTGCAATTTCGATGAAATTTTGATAAGCTGAGAAGCCGTGATAAAATTCTAGCGTTGTGACACAACCCCATTTTCCTTATAAAAGCAAAAAGGACTGTGCAAACGCTACAGTCCTCTTTTTTACATTACTTGTCAAGATTGTACTTCTTCTTGAACTTGTCAACACGTCCGCCTGTGTCAACCAACTTCTGCTTTCCTGTAAAGAAAGGGTGGCACTTCGAGCAGATTTCAACCTTTATATCCTGCTTGGTTGATCTTGTTTCGATAACCTCGCCGCAAGCGCACTTGATAGTGGTGGGCTGGTAGTTAGGGTGGATACCTTCTTTCATGCTGTCACCTCCTGACCGTTATAATTGATCTAAATTACAGCTTTCGCCATGATTTCAGAATTGTGCGCTTTCGCGCTTAGGTTATTATTATAACACAGTCAAATACATTTTGCAATAGTTTTTTTAAATTTTCCTGAAACTTGTGTATTAGTTACCTGTTCAGCCTACTATCTTTGTGAAATCTGCCGAGAGCTTGACCTGCTTTTCAGCCGCATCTTCAACGCTTGTGCCTACCGTTGTGTAGTAGAGCTTGATCTTGGGCTCAGTACCTGAGGGTCTTATTACCACGCTTGCATTATCCTCAAGGTAGAATGTGATAACATTTGACTTAGGAAGTGTAAGCTCTTCTGTCTTGCCGCTTTCGTAATCTGTCTTTACGCTGAGCTTGTAGTCAGCCTTGCCGATAACCTTAAGACCTGCGACAGCTTCAAGCTTCTCGTTTCTCAGTGTATCCATGATGGCGTTCATCTTCTTCATACCTGTTTCGCCCTCGAATGTGAACGTATCGAGCTTGTTGCAGTAGAAGCCGTAGTCGCTGTACATCTTTGCTCTTGCCTGTACAAGAGAAATACCCTGTGAACGATAGAATGCCGCCATCTCGCAGATAAGCATAGATGCCACAACAGCGTCCTTATCTCTTACATATGAGCCTGCAAGGTAGCCGTAGCTCTCTTCAAAGCCGAAGATATATCTGTTTTCCTCGCCCTTTGCCTCTAAGAAGCCGATCTGCTCACCGATGAACTTGAAGCCTGTGAGAACCTCTCTGAGCTCAACGCCGTACTTAGCGGCGATAGCCTTTACAAGGTCTGTTGTAACTATTGTCTTTACCGCAACGGGGTTTGCGGGCATTGTACCTGCCGCGATACGCTCCTTGCAGATATATTCGAGCAGCATTGCGCCTACTTCGTTACCTGTGAACAGAACATACTTGTCACCGTCGGGAACTGCGATACCTACACGGTCGCTGTCGGGGTCGGTAGCAAGCAGTAGGTCGGGCTTTTCTGTCTTGCAAAGCTCAAGACCTAAGTGTAATGCTTCCTTTATCTCGGGGTTGGGATAGGGGCAGGTCGTGAAGTTGCCGTCGGGCATTTCCTGTTCCTTAACAACTACAACGTTGTTTATGCCGATTTCCTTTAAGATACGGCGAACGGGCTTGTTGCCTGCACCGTTAAGAGGAGTATAAACGACCTTCAATCCGCTCTTTGCGCAAAGCTCGGGGTGGATAGACTGCTTCTTGACGTTTGCAATATATTCATCGATAACGTCCTGACCGATGTACTTTATCTTGCCTTCGTTTACATACTGCTCAAAGTCACCGCTCTTTACATCTGCAAAAATGTTGAGCTTCTCGATCTCGCCGAGAATTTTTTCAGCGGCTTCAAGCGTAACCTGACAGCCGTCACTTCCGTAAACCTTGTAGCCGTTGTACTTAGCGGGGTTGTGGCTTGCCGTTACAATGATACCCGCGTCACAGCCAAGCGCTCTTACCGCCCATGAAAGCATAGGAGTAGGCATAAGCTCTGTGTAGATGTTCGCTGTAATGCCGTTTGCGGCAAAGATAGAAGCGGCGTGCTTTGCGAATACGTCAGACTTTATTCTGCTGTCGTATGCAACTGCAACCTTAAGGTCGCTCTTGCCTGTGTTCTTAAGGTAGTTTGCAAGACCCTGAGTAGCCTTACCTACAGTATAAACGTTCATTCTGTTTGTACCTGCGCCGATAACGCCTCTCAGTCCGCCTGTTCCGAACTCCAGATCACGGTAGAAACGATCATTTATCTCATCGTCCTTGCCCTTTACGCTTTCAAGCTCTGTCTTTAAATCGGGATCCTTAACCGCTTTTTCAAGCCACTCATTGTAAAGCTCTGTAATGTTTGCCATGGTAGTCTGTCCTTTCTGTATAAAACGGCAGTCATAGCAGCATAGCTTTTAAGCTGAATATAGCTATGGCTAACCTAAATTTCCATTCACTAGACAGTATAACATTTTTCCGTCGTAAATGCAAATAAAATCACAAAAATTTTATTAGATTTTTCGGCAGTAAAAAAACTCGTTTTTGTTGAAAATATACCTAAAAGGTTGTATAATTATTACATAGTTATCACTTAAAATCAGATGAAAAAGGTGAAAATATGTATTCTCAGGTCAACGGCATGGGACTTTTCGGCATGAATGCATTTAAAGTCACGGCAGAAATAATATCATCAAGAGGTCAGCCGTCCTTCGATATAGTAGGACTGGGCGATCTTGCCGTGCAGGAAAGCAAAATGCGCATAAAGGGCGCTCTTGCGGGCATCGGCATAGCGATAAGCGGTCAGAAGCTGACGGTGAATTTAGCGCCGGCAGACGTGCGCAAATGCGGCTCACTGTATGATTTCACGATAATCGCCGCTATACTGGCAGTAAATAACATCATCACCGATGACCTGTCAGACTGCGCCTTTATAGGAGAGGTTTCGCTCGGCGGCTCGCTTGTGTTCACCGGCGGAGTTATCAGTATGGCTATAGAAGCTAAAAAATGCGGCATAAAGCGGCTGTTCCTCCCCGCCGAAAACGCTAAGGAAGCGTCCGTTGTCGAGGGTCTGTCAGTATACGGCATAAGCCACATTTCCGACCTTATAAACCATTTCACAGGCAAAAAGCGCATACAGCCCGAGCCTCCCTACGTTCCATCCCCCGAGATGTTTGAAACAGACGACTTATCCGATGTAAAGGGTCAGGCGCTTGCACGTCACGCTCTGGAGGTAGCCGCCGCAGGCTTCCACAACGTACTTCTCATAGGTCCTCCCGGCACGGGAAAAAGTATGATAGCAAAGCGCATACCGTCAATACTCCCGCCCATGAGCTTTGATGAAAGCATTGAAACAACAGGAATACATTCTATAGCCGGTATGCTCGACCGTGAAAAGCCGATAGTCACCGTGCGCCCTTTCAGGAGCGTATCACACACTGCCTCGGCAGTAGGTCTTATCGGCGGCGGAAGCATCCCACGCCCGGGCGAAATATCCCTTGCACACAACGGCGTATTATTTCTTGACGAACTGCCGGAGTTTGACCGCAGAACGCTCGAAACGCTCAGACAACCTCTTGAGGACGGAATTATAACCATATCAAGAGCGCAAGGGTCGGTGTCATATCCGTGCGATATTATGCTTGTTGCCGCAATGAACCCCTGCCCCTGCGGTAATTTCGGCAATCCGAAAGGCAAATGCACCTGCTCTCAGAATATGATACAGAATTATCTCGGCAAGATAAGCCGTCCTGTTCTTGACAGGATAGATATACAGGTGGAAATGCCGCAGTTATCATACGAGGAAATAAGCAGCGCGAAAAAGGGCGAACCGAGCAGTGCCGTGCTTGAACGCATAATGAAAGCGCGGGAAATACAGCAAAAGCGCTTTGCGGGTACGGATATCCGCTCAAACTCCAAGATCCCGCCCTCATATCTTCACGAAATGTGCCCGATGGACGAAAACGCAAAGAAGATGCTCTCCGACTGCTTTGACAAAATGGGACTGTCGGCAAGGGCATATGACAGGATACTTAAGGTCGCACGCACCTGCGCTGACCTTGCGGGAAGCGAGATAATAAGACGGCAGGATATATCCTCGGCGGTAAATTTCAGAAGCCTTGACAGGAAATACTGGGGCGCGGGAAAATAACCGTCATTTTACCGCCTGTCATATTTATATAGCGCGGTGAAATATCAGACAAATCAACCTCGTTTTTACCTCCGCAGAATTATAAAATCGCCGAAATTTTTCTGTCGGCTTGACAAAAACGAAGTCAAAATGCTAAAATAAATACAGTCGAGTAGCGAAAGCGTAAATCCGGACAACGGATTTGCGCTTTTTTATTTTACCCGAAAGAAAGGACATAAATATGGAACAGAAAAAACTAAGCAGACTCGGGACAGAGCCTGTAAAAAAGCTTTTGCTCAAAACGGGGCTTCCCGTGATACTCTCAATGGTATTGCAGGCGGTCTACAACATAGTTGACAGCGCGTTTGTAACAAATATGCAGACAGGCGGCGAAGCGGCGTTCAACGCACTGACGCTTGCCTTTCCTATGCAGATGCTTATGGTGGCGGTAGGTATAGGCACAGGCGTCGGAGCAAACGCTCTGCTTTCAAAATCTCTCGGACAAGGCGATAAGAAAAAAGCAAGCCTTACCGCAGGCAATGCGGAATTTCTTGCGCTTATAATATATGTTGTTTTCCTGCTTGTCGGATTGTTCGGCGTTGAGCCTTATATCCGCACGCAGACGCAGGACGGAGAAATAGCGGGAATGGCGGTCGATTACCTTACGATATGCTGTACAATGTCATTCGGCATCACGTTCTTTTCGATATATGAAAAGCTGTTGCAAGCAACGGGCAGGTCGCTTTTTTCAACGATAGCCCAGATAGCAGGCGCTGTCACCAACATAATTCTCGACCCGATAATGATATACGGACTTCTCGGCTTTCCCGAAATGAAAGTAAAAGGTGCGGCTCTGGCAACGGTTATCGGTCAGATAGTTTCTCTTGTCACCGCTCTTATCTTTCATATCAAATTCAACACGGAAATAGTAAAAAAACTGCGTTACAAAAAGCCCGATATGAAAATTATCAAAGGTATATACTCTATAGGGCTTCCCGCTATAATCGCACAGGCACTTATGTCGATAATGACCTACGGAATGAACGTGATCTTAGGCTCGGTAAGCGTGGACGCTGTCACCGCCTACGGACTTTACTACAAAGTACAGCAGTTCTTCCTGTTTGCCGCTTTCGGTATGCGTGACGCTATAACACCTGTCGTATCATATGCACACGGAATGGCAGATAAAGCCCGTATCAAAGGCGGCATAAAGTACGGAATGCTCTACACGCTTATAATAATGGCACTCGGCACAATACTTATTGAAATTTTCGCCGTACCTCTCGGCGAGATGTTCTCACTTTCGGGCAACTCCCTCAGGCTCTGCACCGATGCAATGCACATTATCACGATAAGCTTTGTATTTGCAGGAATGAATATCGCGTTTCAGGGCATATTTCAAGCGATCGACGGCGGTTTGCAATCGCTCATAGTATCGCTCTTAAGACAGCTCGTGCTTGTTCTCCCTGTCGCATGGGGATTTTCTTTACTCGTTGCAGACGGCGCACCCGATATGCTTATGTGGTGGGTTTTCCCGATAGCGGAAATTGTTTCCGCCGCGGTATCGCTCATATTTATGTCTGCTCTCTGTAAAAGAATATAGCCGCATGGCCGGGCACAATAAGCGCTTTTGATAACCAAAACGGAGCTGTGACACAACTCCTCAGCTTATCAATTGCGCTAAAATTACAATGCAACATATTAAAAATGTCAAAACAATAAATATATCGCCAACACCGCCGAAAACAGCTTCGATACCGACAAGGTGTTAATAATTTCGTGAGTATATCAGTGCAACTGCACTGTCACCGAAACTTCCAAAAAACGCACTATCCAAAGATATCTGTACAGCCCCCCGGGTCGAACAGAGCGTCAGCGACCCGCTTACAGCGGCTTTTCAAACGCAATCGTTTGTG
>DOQG01000055.1:6339-25292 GCA_003512525.1 Oscillospiraceae bacterium
GAATAGCGAACCCGAGAAGTGCTGTCCTACAAAGAGAACTATCGGTAGCCTGCTATCATTGTTAATTACTAAAATGGTATAACAGAAGTACACTAAAAAAACAAACTTTCTCCAGATATTAAAAAAGTGAGCCGAGCGCACTATCCTTTGCACTTCGACCCACTTTTTCTTTTCCGGGTTGTATCACAACCCGCGTCGCTTTATTCAGTTATCAGTTAGCCGCTGTTTTGCCGCTGACGCTTACATATGTACCGTAAAGCGGTGTGCTTCCGCTCATATGATAAGCGCAAACCCTGAACCTGTATGATGTGTTCTTTGCAAGACCGGCTTTTCTGAATGTAGTTGTGCTGTTGTCGGTTATCTTTGCAACACGCACCCACTCACCGTTCTGAGCCATTTCAACAATGTACCCCTGAGCTGAGGTGTTCTTGCTCCAGTTGATACGCAATGCGTCCTTGGCAGTACCGCCTATCTTGACACCTGTCATCACAGACGGATTTGTCCTTGCTGTGACTTCGGCGCTGTAATTGCCGTAGTACGCTGCTGTTCCGCTCATCTTATAAGCTCTTACTCTGAGCTTATAAACTGTCGATGCTTTAAGTCCCGTAACTCTGAAGTCGGTGGTGCTGTCGGTCGTGATCTTACCTGCTCTTGCCCATGCACCGTCCTTGTATACCTCAACGATATAGCCATCGGCAGATGTATTGCGTTCCCAGCTTATACGCAGTGCGTCAGCCGCTCTGCCGGCAAGCTTTGCACCCTTTATCACAGACGGATTTGTTCTTGCTGTGACTTCGGCGCTGTAATTGCCGTAGTACGCTGCTGTTCCGTCCATCTTATAGGCTCTTACTCTGAGCTTATAAACTGTTGATGCTTTAAGCCCTTCTGCCCTGTAAGTTGTGATGCTGTTGTTTGTCGTCTTGACCGCTCTTGACCATGCACCGTCCTTGTATATCTCAACGATATAGCCATCGGCAGATGTATTGCGATCCCAGCTTATACGCAGTGCGTCAGCAGCTCTGCCGGCAAGCTTTGCACCCTTTATCACAGACGGATTTGTTCTTGCCGTCAATGTTGTGCCGTAGTCGCTGTAGACTGCCGTATTGCCGCTCATCTTATATGCTCTTACTCTGAACTTATAGAACGTAGATGCTTTAAGTCCCGTAACTTTGAAGTCGGTGGTGCTGTCGGTCGTGATCTTACCTGCTCTTGCCCATGCACCGTCCTTGTATATCTCAACGATATAGCCATCGGCAGATGTGTTGCGATTCCAGCTTACGCGCAGTGCGTCAGCCGCTCTGCCGGCAAGCTTAACACCGCTTACAGATGCCAGTACAAGCTTATCGGTATACGAAGACTTGTAAGAAGTTCCACATTCGGAGCACTTATGCAGTGTATAGCCCTTTTCGGTATAAGTAGGCTTAACTGTGCTTTCAACATACTTATGACCTGTTGGCTGTATTATAACTGTTTCTTTCACACCGCATTCCGAGCAGCTTCTTACCTTTGTGCCTGTAGTTGTACAGGTTGCCGCCTTAGCGACCTTCCAGCTGCCGTAGCTGTGTACACCGGTCGCCGCAATAGCCTTTGTTTCCTTATTGCCGCATACCGAGCATTCTCTTGACTGCTCGCCGTCTGTAATACAACCGACTTTCTTTGTGACATTCCACAGACCGTAGCTGTGTCCCTTGGCGACAACAGTCCTTGTCTGCTTATAATCACATCTTGTGCAGTGTCTTTCCTGAGTGCCGTTTGTCGTACAGGTCACCTCAGTTATAACGCTCCATTCGGTAAGTGAATGTCCGAGCGCGCTTCCTGTGAATACCGCTTCACTTGCAGTACCCTTGCTTGAAAGTCCGCAGCCTGCGCATGATACATAGTACTCCGATTTCTCCGTGCAGGTAGCCGCACGTTTAAGATATCTTGATACTGTGCTCTTAGCTGTGAATGTATGGGCTGCCATTTCGCCGTAAGCCTTACCGCAGTCTTCACATATAGCCTTTGCCGTGCAAGTAGCCTTGCCACCGTGACAATTCTTTGTTTCGGTGTGCTTGTTATCGTTAGCGCAAACTCTTGTATGAGTTCCGTTGCCGTTTGATACCCACTTACCGTACTTGTGTCCGAGTGCGTTTCCGTACTCGAATGTTGCTTCATTCTTAGTACCCTTGCTTGAAAGTCCGCAGTCTGCGCAGGACGTATAATATACCGCCTTTGCCGTGCAGGTTGCCGCAGATTTAAGGTACTTAGCCGCAACTGTCTTAGCTGTGAATGTATGGGCTGCCATTTCGCCGTAAGCCTTACCGCAGTCCTCGCATATTGCCTTTGCCGTACAAGTAGCCTTGCCGCCGTGGCAAGCCTTTGTTTCGATGTGCTTGTTATCGTTAGCGCAGACTCTTGAATGAGTTCCGTCACCGTTAGATACCCACTCACCGTACTTGTGTCCGAGTGCTTCTCCGTACTCGAACGTTGCCTCATCAGCTGTACCCTTGCTTGACCGTCCGCATTCTGTGCAGGAAGTATAGTATACAGCCTTTGCAGTGCAGGTTGCCGCTGATTTAAGATACTCAGGCGATTTTATTTGCGCATAGCTGTGCGGCTTAGTTTCGCCATACTCCGCTCCGCATATTTCGCACTTTGCCTTATTGGTGCAGGTAGCCTCTCCTCCGGAATGCTCACATTCGGTTATCGTAGCCGTTACAACGTCCGACGCCATCGAAACTCCAGCCGTTGTAGCATTGCTGTAGGTAATACGGCAGTAGTACCTGCCCGTTGTGAGATTTTCGAGCGACAGCTTTCTGTCTGTAGCGCCCTCTATCTCTGTTTCGTTGCCGTTTTCATCAATGGCGATCCACTGATAAGCAACTTTTGCGTCAACCTCGTTTGAATACCACGGCACTGCACTTATTTGAAGTGACGGTATGTCGCCCGGATAATAGCCGTTGGTGTAATATACAGTATCAATCGGCTGAATTATCTGCATCGGACACACACGTACCGTAAGGCCGCTTGTCGATGACGCCGTTGCCTTATTAAGACTGTATATATCTATCCACTCTTTTGTTTCTCTGTCCTGTACCCAGAAGTCGGGATCGATATAATCGGCTATCACCTTATCACTGACCGTAGTTATGATTTCGGCAAACCCACCTGACGAAATGGATACATTACCGCCGTTTATAGTAAGGCAATTTATATTGTTGGAGGCCATTGTAACATTTCCGCCGTTTATGGTCACATTGCTGCCTGTAGCAAGCCCGTCAAATGTGACATCACCGCCCCTCACTATGAATGCGTCTTGATTCTCAAACGCTGTCACCGCACAACGTCCCGTAACCGTCAGCTTTGCCTTGCCGTTTATGATGATCGGACGTGAGAACGCTGTACGAACTGCGTACTTGAGCGTGAAGTTACCTTCGGTTATGACTAACTGACCGCCGTATCCGTTCTTGTTATAAAGCGGATATAAGGTACAGCCCTCGTTTTCGCTCTTCTGAGCGTCTTTCGCAGCCTCGTCAAGATTGTTATAATACTTGACATCGTCGCCCTTTGTTATCTTTGCATTGAACTTGCTCTCGCAT
This sequence comes from Oscillospiraceae bacterium, assembly GCA_003512525.1. GTDB lineage: Bacteria > Bacillota > Clostridia > Oscillospirales > Ruminococcaceae > Ruminiclostridium_E. The sequence continues at coordinate 9,918 of DOQG01000055.1, forward strand.
ATCTCGCAATATGTCGGCGTAGTAATATTACCTGCGGTTTCCTTGTCCGCTGTAGGATCGACCACCTGAGAATGATCACAGTCAACAAGGTCTATACTTACAGTGTTCGACTTTATTTCATAGCCGTCACCGGTAGTAACTACGTAGTATATCTTGGCAACATCGCTGTCGCCTGCCTTATCAATTATTTCGTCTGCCGACAATTTAGCGTCCTTTACAAGTGCGCTTAAGCTGCTATAAATTATATCTCCGCTTACATAGGAGTTTATACCGTATCTCTTACTTACATACGAGTCGTTCAGGTTCGAGCCGTGAGCAAGAGCAAGGTTGAACTTCAGCGTGGGGTTTGCGTTGCTGTTGCGATACAGCTTGTTTATTTCTGTGCTAAGCGTTGCGCTCTTTATCGGCGCTTCTTCTACATTCACCGGTTTATTGTCGTTATTCACACTGCTATAAACGCTCTCTGCACGTTCTGCAATTGAAAGCCATACACCGCCGTCCTTTTTATATGCATAACCGTCAGCCAGAACAGATTCAAGACTGCCGTTTGCTATCTCGATGTTGTAGAATTTACCGCCGCTGATTTTTGCTTTAGCGTTACCTATAATGGTCAGAGCGTCTATAACGCCGCCGCCTATTTCTGCGTCGCCGTCTATGTAAACCATCACCGATGTGAATTCACCGCCGTTGATGATTAACTTTGAGTTTGCGTAAGCTTTAATAGGCATCCGCATTTTGCCATCGCCGCCTACGGTAAACATACCGCCGTCGGATACTTCTACAGGTGCGTTGAAAGCAAAAGTGCCACCCAGTTTTTTACCGTTCAGTGCAAGCGTTACATTGCCGGTAATGGTAACGCCCTGTGTAAGTTCGCTGTTTGTAATATCCTTATACAGCGTTACAGTAGCCGTACCTGCCTCGTTAGCCTTGGCAAAGGCGTCATAAATATCGCTGAACAGATCTGTATTTTCGCCGTCAGCCGTAGTATAGCTTACAGTTGCGGCGATTTCCTCATTGCAGTAAGGACAGGGTTTTCCGTCAAGCTCATAGTTGTAGTTTTCGTCCTTATGGTCGCACTTTTCAACAACAATAACACCGGCATTGCCCTTGTTCTGAATATCAGCATATTTGTAAATCTTTCCGCCATCCGCATCGGTCAATCTAATTCTGCTTCCGCTCGCTATTGCCTTTCCGAAAGTATATTCATCGAAAACGACGCTTTCGAATCTGCCGCTTACGATAGATATATTAACGGACCCATTGCCCTCCTCGCTTAATAAACCGGTATCAACATCATTGATGACCATGTCTCCGCCTTTTATCGTTATTGTGCCGATATTAGCACCATCGACAGTAACCTTTCCGGAATTTACAACTAAAGAATTCAACCTGGCTTTGCTGTCAATTAAAACATTGGCATTCTCGCCCGACACCTGTACACGTGCCCATGGATTTGAGGTTGCTTGCGATGTCGTGAACGTTATATCTCCACCCTTGACATTAAATGTAAATAGTCCGCTACCGTCATCTTTATTGAAATCAACGGTAAATCTACCCTTGCTTATGTCAAACGTTTCATTATTGTTAACCAAACTGTAGTCTAACAGCTTTAATGTACAGCCTTCGCTTTCCTCGGCAGCGCCGATAGCGTCATTCCAGTTTTCGTAATACGATAACGTGCCGTCAGACAGCTCTACCGAAGCCGTAAGTGCTCTGTTGCATATACCGCATACATTACCGTTATCGTCACATTTTACGCTTTCGCCGGGGTGCTGACAGGTAGCTACTGTAAGCGTTACCACATTCGACTTATATTCATATCCGTCATAGGTAAATATGCAGTAATATTGGATTTCTCCGTCTTCTGCCACTGCTTTATCAACTTCACCGCTAAATAAATAATAGCGATTGCCTGATAAGTCCGTTTTTTCCTTTATTACCGTTCCGTCAATTAAGTATCCGGTAACATAGAGTGTTTCATTTCCCGTATATGTCACATCGGCAGTGAAAGATGCAGTCTTTCTACCGTTACGGTATATTATCGGTGACTCGTCATTAGCGGTAATTGTTGCACTCTTTATGGGGGCTTCCGCTACAGTTACATCAGACAATAAATTCTTTTCACGGTCGGCAATTGAAAGCCATGTATTGTCATCTGTGCTCTTATAAGCATATCCCTTTTCGAGCAGATCTGCCGCAGTTTTGCCGCCGCCGACAATTATATATTCAAACTCGCCGCCGCTGATTACTGCGGTACCGTCAACTGTTAAGGCTTTGATTTTACCGCCCTGAATTACCGCTTTGCCTTTGAAAACATCCAAATCATATAATTCGCCGTCGCCTTTAACTGTAAATGTGCCGCCCCATACTGTTAATGTATATTCATCTTCGTTGGAAACAGTGAGCTTTTTACCGTTAAGGTCAAGGGTTATATTACCTACAGACTTGATTTCCCGTTCAAGCGTACCCGTAATATCCCTGCACAGCGTTATAGTAGCCGTACCTGCCTCATTAGCCTTGTCAAAAGCGTCGCAGATATCGCCGAACAGATCTGTCTTTTCACTGCCGTCAGCCGTATAGCTTACGGTTGCAATGATCTGTGAATTGCAGTAATAGCAAACATAGTCATCATCTACCGCAATGTTGCCGTTTGCATACTTGTGGTCGCACTTTTCAACAGTAATGTCAGTAGCTTTGGTCAGGCTCTCAATTTCGCTGTATTCATAAATGATACCGCTTTCAGTGCCGCGAAGTCTTCTTTCGCTTGCAAGCGTCTTGACTATGTTATAGTCGCTGTCGTCTGAGCAGGTTATTGTATCGAAGCTTCCGCTTTCGATCACAATGTTATGCTCCGTCGCGTCGGTAGCTTTTTTATTTATGTCTAACGAACCGACAGTAACATTTCTTATTGCCAGATCGCCGCCCTTAAACACAAGCGTATCGATTTCTGCACCGTCTATATCAGCCTTTCCGCCATTTATTGACAGTTCTTTAATATAACCCTGGGCACTGTTTATTTTAAGCGCACCGCTTGTTAATGTTACACTTCCCAGCTTGATTTTACCGTCAATTGTAACCTTAGCGTCAGTTCCGTTAACTGTGATTCCGCTTATCAGAGTTTCTACATCGGCTTGTTTTACCGAAGAAGTGAAAGTCACGTCACCGCCGTTGACATCGAACTGATAAAATACCTTCTTACCGTTAAAGTCAACAGTAAACCTGCCGCCTGTCACGGTAATGGACTCAGATACTCCTTCCGACATCAGCTTTACAGTGCTGCCCTCGTTCTCCTGTGCCAGCTTTATGGCACTCTCTATATCCGCATAGCCTAACGACTTGCCGTCAGCATCTACTACCTCGGCTTCTATCAATGCATCACATATACCGCAGATTACTAAACCGTCGTTTTCGTATGAAAAGCTATCCTCAGGGTGCGAGCAGGTCGCAAGTGTAAGCTTAAGCACATTCGACTTATATTCGTATCCGTTGCACTTCAGTACAATGTAATATTCAACCTCGCCGTCTTTCGCCGCAAGCTTACCGATTTCATAACAGTGTACCATATATTTATTGTACAAATTATAATCTTTAATGCGATTATTGCCGTTTACAAAATCCGAATAGGTTGCACCCCTTGAACCGACCGCCAATTCGTATGTAATATTGACGTATAAATATTTCTCTCCGTTACGGTATATAACAGGCGCTTCTTCGCCTACCCACGCAATACTTGCGCTCTCTATCGGCGCTTTTTCTACGGATAACGCTCCTTTAGAACCGCCCGAATAGCTATCTTTTTCACGCTCATCAATCGAAAGCCAAGTGCCGTCAGCATTTTTATACGCATAACCGTCTGCCAGTACAGATTCAAGATTGCCGTTAAATATCTCGATGTCGTTGAATTTACCGCCGCTGAGTTTTACGTTACCGCGAACGGACAGACCTTGTATAGTGCCGCCGCCTATTTCTGCGTTGCCTCCTTTTTTAACTGACACAGAATTGAAGTATCCACCGCCGTTAATGACTAATTTTGAGTTTTCATTAACGTAAATAGGTGTATCCATATCGCCATCGCCGTTTACAGTAAGCGTGCCACCGTCAGATACCGGTATACGCGCTATGCCATAACGACCACCCAGTGTTTTACCGTTCAGTTCAAGCGTTACATTGCCCATAACGGTAATCTCCTGTGTACATTTGTCTGTAATATCCTTATACAGCGTTACTGTAGCCGTACCTATCTCATTAGCCTTGTCAAAAGCGTCATAAATATCACCGAACAGCTCTGTCTTTGCACTTCCGTCAACCGTATAGCTTACGCTTGCGGCAAACTCAGAGCCACAGTATTCGCATATACCGCTGTCATTAAAGGCATAACTGCCGTCCTCATTCTTATGCTCGCACTTGGTAAACAGATAATAGCTTACAGTATTGTTTTCGGAGTCAAAAATATTTTTTTCGGCTATATCGCTGTATAATAAAGCCGTTGCTGTTTTCTCAGCAGTCGGATCTGTCGGATTGTCGTAGCTTATCACACGCACACCGCTTGCGATTACGTCCTTTAATTTAAACTGTCCGAGATTGATATTGCTGTAAGTACCTCCGCCTATAGTAAGCTTTGCGTCAGTTGCGTCTTCGCTTACAAATAAATTATCAGCACCCGCAGTATTGTCAACATTGACGCCTTCGCTGACAGTTACGGTACCGCCTGATATAGCAATACTATCAAATCCGGCGCTTGAGCCCTCAGGTAATGTAAGAGATCCGCTCTTCACATTAACCTTGCACCTGATGAACATATAACCTTCAGCAATAACATCTGCACCGTCAATAGTTATTGTCTGGTTGTAATCATAGATAGTACCATAATTACTTGTGGTAATAGTAAACTGACCGTTTGACAGCGTAACCCCACTATTGATCTTACCGCTTGTTACAAGAGTGAAAACACAGCCCTTGTTTTCAGCCTTATCCGCATACCGTAAGCCCTCGGTTATGTCGTCGAAATACTTTACCTTTCCGTCGGCAGTAGTTACCTTTGCGTAAATTTTCGCACCGCACTCACTGCACACCTTGTTGGCGCTGTCTTCATTTACCTGACCCTCGCCGTCATGCAGACACTTATATCCGCAAGCGCAGTTGCCGTGATCATCGTATGTATGCTTCGGGTGAGCCGTAACAAATATATTATCGCCTGCTTTGTATATTTGTTGTACGCTTGCATTCAGTATTTCTCCGCTTTCACTTGCAAGCGCCTTACCGCTACCCAGTATTTCAATTACACTTCTTCCCTGAACATAAATGCTCTTGAATACTCCGGCATTGATCAAAGCGTCGCCGTCTTCAAATGTTGCAAAAGTATCGAATTCAATATCTCCGTTTACAGTTACCATTCCATAGGAATAAACGCCGGTGGCGTTTATAACTGCACGGCTGCTTCCGCTGTTTTCAAAGGTTACATTTCCGTAAACCGCTACTGCGCTTATTTCCTCGGTACCGACCGAAACATTCAGCGTATGACCGTTCATGTCGATCGTTTTATTGCCGTTTATTATTATGCCCTTAACAATACAATCTACATCGCCGGTCAGCTTTAATACACCGTCAGCCTCATTTTCCGCAATATTTTTAAACTGTGTTTCGCTTTCAATAAATGTATAAGTTTCAGAGCTTTGTGTTGTCTCGGTAAATATAGCAAGCGCACAAACGCCGCACGGACACTTGCCCGTTTCCACGTTGTATCTATGCTCATGCGCTACAACCATGACATTTGTAAGTCCGTCGCCGATCGTCTTCGCACTGCCGTCAACTATACTTTCGGGGAGAGTTGTGAATTCTTGTACGGTCGCAAATGCATAACCCTTTGCAAGCAGATCGTTTACAGGTGTGCTGTTGCTTTCCTCGCCGCAGATGGTGTTGTACCTTCCGCCGTATAAAGCTACACCGCTTGCGTGTGCAATATAAACATTCTCAAATATGCCGCCGTATATTTCGACACACTTAGCACTGTTAATGACTAAATTGAGTACATCTGCGGCTGAACTGCCGCCGTCTGCAGTACCGTTTATAAGCGTACCGCCGTTTACACTAAAAGGTGCGTCTATGCATCCGTAGTAGGTGCTTTTCCTGCTGTCCTTAAGGTACAGCACACCACCGTTATTTACACTTATATCTGCCTCTCCGCCGAGTGAACATCCGTTCACATCGACAGTAACCGTTGTATTGCCGATTTCTACGTTCTGTGTAATCTCGCAGTGCTTATACAATGTCAGCGTACAGCCGTTGTTTTCCGCCGATAATGCCGCAGTAAAAGCGTCGTCTATATTATCGAAATACTTCGCTGTTCCCACGCCCGAAACGCCCGCAGTAAACTGATATTTGCAGATAGAGCATACACCCGTTTTGCTGTCAACATCGCTGTGGGGGCATACATATCCGCAGACGCACTTGCCCGTTGCTTTGTCGTAGCTGTGTTCGTAATGATCTACAACAGTAAACGAATCGTGTATAATCTTTGATGTAAACTTTTCATAAATATCAACATACTCACCGCTGTTGTCATATTGCAGTGCCTTACCTTCTCCAAGCAGAGAATAAAGCAGCAGGTTGCCGGAGCCGGAGTTGCGGTCGAGTTCATACATCAACGTACCTATTCTCATTCCCGTAGCAAGCCTTACAGATGTTGTTGTTCTTCCGTAAAGCTTTAAAGATTCCTTCACGACCAAAGTATTTACAGTTACATTTGCACCGTAGCTTACTTCGAACCGCGCACCTGCCTCAACAAAAATTGTTTCGAAGTTTATATTTGCGTCGCTATCAATTTTAAATGTTCTACCTCCGCAAACATCCACTTGACTAATATAGCTGTCCTCTGAGCCGGTCAATGTAAGATTACCGGCACCATTGTCGTTGTTGACCTTGAGTTCGATATAATACAGCTTATGACCGTTAAGGTCAACAGTAACAGTATGATTTACATTTATAGTTGTTCTATCATCGATATTCTTATAAATCTTTACATAGTTTTCGCTGTCTTCTGAAGTCTTGCTAAGGCAATCGCTCAGTGAATCAAAGCCGGTTACCTTGTCGCCTACAGTCAGCGTAGCAACGAACTCATACTGACAGGTTTTGCACATACCCGTTTTGCTGTCAACATCCGTATGACCGCACCGCTTACCGCAAATCGTACACTTACCCGTTGTGCTGTCGTAACTGTGATCTTCATGTGGTGCTACAATAACAGGTGTTACAAAACCGTCTTTCAACAGTGTTTTTGAGCCGTCTATCGGCACAGCGGAAGACGTCATAAACATACGGTTCTCAGCCAATAAAGTCAGTATTTCTGCGTTTGCTCTGTCCCCGCCGCCGTTATAGCGTATTTTTATGAAAGCTCCGTCGTGAAGAATTACGTCACTGCTTGCATCGTTTATATTGAGTATTATGCCGAGTGAACGATAGCAGTCAAATGTACCTGCACCTACCGACACAGTTCCCTTAGCGCCGCAGTTTTCGTCAAATGTCAGCTTACCGCCGTCCACTACATTGAAATCGCCATAAATACTATTATTTTTTTCCGATCCCGTAACGGTTATATCTCCCGAAACAGTTAACGTACCTACATTGGCTTTCTCAGCGATCCACAGCGTGAACTTACCGCTGAGTGTTGTATAGCTGCCTGTATAATTCTTGTATACTCTTAATGTACAGCCGGTGTTTGCTTCTCTGTCAGCCGCTTCAAAAGCCGCTTCCATCTCAGTTTCCTTATAAACGGAAGCTACAGCCCCATCCTTTACGATAACAGCCGCATACTGATATTCACACTCGTTACACTTACCCGTTTCGCTGTTAACATCGCTGTGAGGGCAAACATATCCGCAGCCGCACTCGCCGTCAACATAGGTATGGCTGTGGTCTTTGACTGTCAGCGTTTCACTGCTTGATATTTCCTTAACGTTTGCGTTGAAAAGAGTTCCGTCAGTCTTGAAGAAAGCCTTACCCTCTCCGAGCATATCGTATAATGTCTTGCTGTCCCTGGCGTAAAGTCCGGCTGGATATGCACCGGCTTTCAATATAACAGTACTCGAATCATATACATAGATCGAAGTGTCTAAAACTACATCGCCGTCTATTATAAGCGTACCGCCGGCGTATGAAGCGTCGTTTGTCGGATATACATTACAACCGAGCATAACCGGATTGCCGCTGTTTTTGATCGTAAGCTTTCCGCTTTTGCAAGGAGTAATACTCCGGATTTTAAATTGGCGTCCGTTTACGTCAATTGTAAGTTCTCCGTATAAGTCATACTGAGCTTTTGAATTATCATAATCCTTAAACAGCTTTATCGTACCGCTTCCGTTGTATTCATTCAGTAAAGAGTGAAGCTCATCGGTATCTACATACTGTAAGTTTCCGTCCCCGTCTGTATAGAGTGCGACAGACACAACCGCACCGCAGATTGAGCAGATGCCGGTGTCCGTGTTTATATCACCGCCATGCTCGCAGGGCTTTCCGCACTCCTCGCACTTGCCTGTTCCACTGCCGTATTTGTGGTCAGCGTCAGTATGCTCAACAACAGTAAGCGCAACGGAATAACCCATACTTCCATATTCTTTATAAAGATCAAGATAATTGCCGTTATCTTCACGTCGCAGTGCCTGCCGGGTAACATCAAGAAGATTGCCTAATTTCAGAGCGCCGGAATTGTTTTGGCGATGATATGTCAGCACACCTAACTTCATTCCCGTAGCGAGCTTTACAGATGTCGTTGTAGTTCCGTCATCATTCACGGATGCTATCACAGTCAACTGTTCTGTAGTTACTTTTGCGCCATCGTTTACAGCAAGCCGTGCACTGTCCTCAACAAAAATTGTATTAAATTCTACATTTGCTTCGCTGTCAATTATGAATGATCCGCCGCCTTTGCGAACATACACCTGCGTAACATAACTGCCCGCTGTGCCGGTTAATGTAAGCGTGACGTCTTTGTTAACCCCAAGTTTGTTGACCCCAAGCTTGATATTGTTCAGCTTGTGACCGTTAAGGTCGATCATAACATTGTGTTTTACATCTATAGTATCTAAAATTGCAGTTGCCGATGCATCGCCGATATCCTGATAGATCTTAACATAGTTTCCGGTATCGGCAGTAATGCTGTCAAGGCAGTCTGCGAGCGTGTCATAGCCTGTCGGCGCATTGCCGTCTGTGCTGATTGTAGCAACAAACTGACGCTCACACTTGTTACACTTACCCATGCCAATGTCAATATCGCTGTGATCACATAACGCTCCGCAGTTTGTGCATTTACCGTCGGAATAACCGTTTTCATGTGCACATTCTTTATATGTAAATGTAAATTTTTCTGTAACAGTTTCTGTGCTGTCACCGTCTGAATAGGTTATATCGCAATACAGAACATAATTTCCGGCAGGAATATTATCCGCAAGCTTGAATTCGCCGTTGCTTCCGGATACTGCCGCACCGAGCTCATCTGCACTGTATGCACTGTTCGTACTGTACCAGTTATAGCTTATGCTTTCACTGTCAACCGTATAGGTGCTTACAAGCTTGTAATTGTCCTTCTCTTCCTGCGAAGTGTTTGTATAGAAAACCGTTCTGTTTGTGTTGTCACCCTGTGTAACCTTGTTGAAACGGTTTGCATTCGACTTTACCTGAACGGTATTGGATACAATATCTCCGCACTTTATTGTAAGAGTATTATCAGTGTCGTATGTAACCGAAAACTCGGTATCGCAGACCATGCACACCCAGCCGTAATCGGTCTTGATTATGCTTGCTAATAAATCGGGTTCATCGCCGCCGAAATAGCCTCTTGCGTCTGCAAACTCTTCATCGCTCATATTCTTCAGAGTAATATCAAAGTAAACCGTACCCTTGAGCTTGATATCAGTCATGTCTATGTCTTCAATTATTTTATACTCTTCCGTCTTGAATATTCCTGTCTGCTTTCCGAGTATTATACGGGGAGAAGTATCAGGCTTTATAACTACCGTCTTAGCGTCCGCTCCGTCAATCTCATAATAGCCGCCGTTAAGCTTGACCTCGCCTGTTACAGCGCTTTCTGAAGCCTTGGACTCGGTCGAACCCTTTACTACAAATTCGTCCTCGTCTATTGTCGGTACAGTTTGACCGATAGCGTATGAACCGCCCGTAGTATATACCGAGCCTGTACCGCTCATTATAAGGTTTACTTTGTAAATGCCATACTTAGCACCGTAAGCAGTGACCTTACCGCCGCTTATTTCGGCATCCATTCCGTCGCCGTTGCTTCCGCTGTAGTATATTCCGACTCTTGCTGCATTGCCTTCAGGCACAGTAATACTGCCGTTTTCGCTGACGGAAATTTTGTCGAAATTACTGGTAAGCAATATTGCACTGTTTAACGTAGATTCATTAGCACAACCTACTGCTGTAAGACTGCCGTTGCCGTCAACAGTAATGCCACCGCTGACATTGACAGCCTCACCGTCAAAAGATGCAGCTGACGCATTTGCGTTCAGCTTACCGTCATTATGTATCTCAAGCGACTTTGTCTTTACAGTACCTGTTGCGTTTACTGTACCGCCGTTCAGGATTATTGATCCGCCGAGAGAGCGTGCCATACTGTCTGTAGAGCGGTTCTCTGCATTCAGCACACCGTCGCCGCTGATCGTCATTGTGCCGTCACAATTGACCTCTTTATTATTTACGGCACTGAGAACGTATGTATCGCTTTCGAGGGTATCGGTCTGTACGATAGTGTTTTCACCGTTCAGCACTATTTTCGTACCGTCGGGGACTGTTACGACGCTCATACTGTCGGTTGTCGCCTGAATGTTCACTCCGTTAAGCGTCAGCGTCTTTGTGTCATATACCCAGCTCCAGCCGTCACCGTTTTCGTCCGCCGTCTTTTCTCTGAAATCAAGCGGTGTCGTGATGACATTGCTCTCGCCGTCATGCGTATGTGCCTCGCCCTCAGCAAATGCCGATAACGGTACAGCCGTCAGCGTCATTGCCGCAGACAGCACCGCACTTATGAGCCGTACAAATTTTTTCTTCATGTTTTTCCTCCTGTAGATTTACCCGTGCTTATGCCATGCACCTGCACTTATGCAGTGCCTCCTTCAGCTTTTCAAGCGGTATCGGCTTCTTGTGGAAATAGGTACAGCCAAGCCTGTATGACTGCGCCCCGAATCCCTCATCGTCCGACAGCCATATTACAGGCGTGTCCCTGTCGGCATTCTTCGCCGCAATAACGCCCTCCATACCGTCCGCTCCGTCGGCAAGCACGATTATAAGGTCAGCCGTCTTACACTCCGTCACAAAGCTCTCATACCTCTGACATACCCTGTAGGCAATTCTTCGATATGCCGCCGTTGCGATTTGTGTTATTTTCGCTTTCAGTATCTCCGCCTCGTTTGCGGTATCGTAAACGCAGATGAGCATACCTCTCCCCCTTATAATTTTATAATTATATCATAACTCATTTGCTTTGCGATTTCAACTTTTTGGCACGAACGGTAATTATAATGGCGCAAACGGTAATGATACAAGGCTTGATTTTGTTACAACGGACGCAAATCGCAGTAATTTCGCCTGAAAAAATAAGCACACCCGATATACCCCTCAAACACAAAACCGGGCAACGATTTTCCCATCGCCGCCCCGCACTAATTCTTGGCTCCCTTGCCAAAGGGAGCTGGATTGCGGCAAGGTTGACATTTGTCAAACGCTTCCATTCTTCGCGACACTCGCAACACTCAAATAATACATACCTTATCTGCCGCAAGACTGAGGGATCGCCGCCCCGATTACCTCCACCTCCACAAACACCGCCGACCCCGCACTATCCCCACGCACAAAAAACCGGGCAACGATTTTCCCATCGCTACCCGGTCGTAATTATTGATTTTTGTTTTTAATCAGAGCGTTATTTTGCCGCGGTCTTTCCGCTGACACTTCCATAACCGCCGTAAAGCGCCGTCTTACCGCTCATATAATAAGCGCAAACCCTGAACTTATAAGCAGTATTCTTAGCAAGACCCGCCTTTCTGAAAGTAGTAGTATTGCCGTTAGTAATCTTAGCAACTCTGACCCACTTGCCGCCCTTGTACATTTCTACAATATAGCCTTGTGCAGAAGCGTTCTTAGTCCAGTTTACTCTGAGTGCGTCCTTAGCCTTGCCGCCGATCTTAACGCCTGTCATTACAGACGGATTTGTTCTTGCGGTAACAGTCGCGCTATAATTACCGTAAAGCGCCGTCTTTCCGCTCATCTTGTACGCTCTTACTCTGAACTTATACACTGTCGAAGCGCTAAGTCCGCTTGCTCTGTAGGTCGTTGTACCGTTGCTTGTAATCTTAGCAACTCTTACCCACTTGTTGCCCTGATACATCTCAACGATATATCCGTCAGCGCTTGCATTCTTACTCCAGTTGATACGGAGCGCGTCAGCCGCTCTGCCGGTAAGCTTTGCACCCGTCATAACAGACGGATTTGTCCTTGCCGCAACAGTCGCGCTGTAGTTGCCGTAAAGTGCTGTACTGCCGCTCATCTTATAAGCCCTGACTCTGAACTTATAAACCGTCGAAGCCTTAAGTCCCGATTTTTTGAATGTCGTGGTGTTGTTGCTTGTAATCTTCGCAACTCTTACCCACTTATTACCCTGATACATCTCAACGATATATCCATCGGCACTTGCATTCTTACTCCAGTTGATACGGAGAGCGTCAGCCGCTCTGCCGCCAAGCTTTGCGCCTGTCATAACAGACGGATTAGTCCTTGCCGCAACAGTCGCGCTGTACTCACTGTAAACCGCAGTCTTGCCTTCCATCTTGTATGCTTTTACTCTGAACTTATAAACCGTAGAAGCGCTAAGTCCTGCTTTTCTGAATGTGGTTGTGCTGTTGTTTGTGATCTTGCCGACACGAACCCACTTGTTACCCTGATACATCTCAACGATATATCCGTCAGCATTTGCATTCTTACTCCAGTTTACACGGAGTGCGTCAGCGGCTCTGCCGCCGAGCTTAACACCTGTTACCTTTGCGAGCGTGAGCTTAGCTGTGTAAGTATCCTTGTAGCTTTCGCCACAAACCGAGCACTTGTGAAGTGTATAGCCCTTTGCTGTGTATGTGGGCTTTACAACTGTGTCAACATACTTATGTCCCTTAGCAGGTACAACTTCCTGTGCCTTGATAACCGCGTTGCAGACTGAGCAATGCTTACCCTCTGTAAGACCTGTCTTAGTGCAGGTTGCGGCTACCGCCTTGTCAATTACTTCTGTATGACCTGCTGCAGGGATCGTTTCGGTTTCCGTTTTTTTGCATACAGTGCATATTCTTACCTTTTCACCGTCTTTTGTACAGCTTGCTTCTTTGGTAATTGTCCATTCGCCGAATTTATGCACTTTGCATTCAAGTATCTTATATTCAAAGCCATTGTCCTTGGCATACCGCTCTCCGGCTGTGCCGCCGTAGCAGTAAATTTTGAAACCGTCTATTTTTTCATCGTTCTCATCAAATCCAAATGCATAATCACCTATATTCGTTACACTGTCCGGTATCGTTACATTTATAAGTTTCGGACAATTATAAAAAGCAGAGTCCCCTATACTCGTCACACTGTCAGGTATTGTAATATCTGTTAAGCTTGTGCAACTGCCGAAAGCAGCATTACCGATCATTGTCACACTGCCGGGTATCGTAATATCTGTTAAGCTTGTGCAACCTGCGAAAACATGATCACCGATCATTGTCACACTGCCGGGTATCGTAATATCTGTTAAGCTTGTGCAATTTGCGAAAGCAGCATCACCGATCATTGTCACACTGTCGGGTATTGTAATATCTGTTAAGCTTTTGCAGCCGGAGAAAGCCATATCACCGATCATTGTCACACTGCCGGGTATCGTAATATCTGTTAAGCTTTTGCAGCCAACGAAAGCCATATCACCGATCATTGTCACACTGTCAGGTATAGTTACATTCTTAAGGCTTTCACAAAACCAAAAAACACGCCCTCCGATGCTCTTCACCTTGTTCGGTATTTTAATTTCCGTAAGACTGTTACAAGTAGCGAAAGCATAATCACCGATCATTGTCACACTGTCGGGTATCGTAATATCTGTTAAGCTTGTGCAGCTGCTGAAAGCGTAACTAGCTATACACTTTGTACCATCTTTAATAACTATTTTATCACAATCTTCAGCTGTAATTACCCATTTGCCCGCATATTTTACCGGTGTGTTCTGCTTATTAAGTAAAGCTGTGTTATAAAACGCATCCGATGTTATACTGATCACACTGTCCGGTATTACTATATCTGCAAGGTTCGAGCAATTAAGGAAAGCACCTCTTTCGATATTCTCTAAACTGCTTGACAATAAGACCTCAGAAAGATTCGTACAATTCTCAAAAGCACAGCCGTTGATATATTTAACCGTATCCGGCATTGTTACTTTTTCAATTATTTCATCACATGAGAAAGCTTCGAAAGCAATTCCACGTGTTCCGTCTTTTAATACTACATTCGCAGTATGACCGCTGCCAACGACCCAGCCGTCCACATATTTTATTGTTCCGTACTCATCTGAAATTAAAGAACTACATTCAAAAGCGCCGGATTCAATTTCAGTAACACTATCAGGAATTGTAAGCTCACAAAGATTTAAGCATCCGTAAAATGCCTTTTCTCTTATGGTTCTTATTCCTTCAGGAATAACATAACTGCTGTCTTTTTTTCCTGCCGGATAATTTATCAATTCTGTCTTATCCTTATCGTAAAGAACGCCATCTACAGTAGTATACCATTTGTTCGCTTCATCTGTATTTATATTTTCGAGTGACCGGCAATTGTAGAACGGTGATGCGCCTATACCGGTTACATTTGCAGGTATATCGGCATATTTCAGTGAATAGCACTCAGCAAAAGCATAGCCGCCTATATAAGTTACGCTTTCAGGGACAGTAACCGATTTGAGCGATGTACAGCCATAGAACGCGCTATTTCCTACATATGTCACACTCGCGGGAATTGTAACTGTTTCAAGCGATGTACAACCGGAGAATGCGTTATTGCCTATACCGATCACACCATCCGGTATTGTTATACTTGTAAGCTCAGTGCACCCTTTGAATGCGCTGTCACCGATTTCAGTAACCTTCTTACCGTTTATTTCACTGGGAATTACACATGTCGCACTGTTTCCGACATATTTGGTTATTTCCAGTGTACCGTCGTCAAGCTCATTGGTGAGGAGACAAGCTTCATCGGTAAAACCGTTTTTGAGGGCATACATATGTCCGTATGTATTCTTGACATAATTTATCTTGAATCCATCGATCTTCTTTGTTCCAAAGCTATCACTATCATAGTAAT
>DOQG01000020.1:0-1069 GCA_003512525.1 Oscillospiraceae bacterium
TGTTGGGAGTATAGGAGGAATTATTTGTGGTGTTCAACTTATTCCTTTAATTGGGTCTATTCTCCCAACAGAAATAGCATTAAAAAAGAATTTTGATAAGAATGGAACAAGACGATAAATTCAAGTTTGTCAGGTTGCCCTTTGAGAGAGGAGAAATCCCTTTCTCAAAGGGCTTTTCTGCTATACGGATGTTCAGGTGTAAAGTCATAATTGACTTGAATGCGTAAAACGGCTATAATAAATCTATACAAGCAGGAGGACTTTTGATGAACGATAATTTTACTGTCAGAAAAGCGACCGAAAACGACATAAGCCTTATAGAAAACCTGATAAAAGGTCTTGCCGCATACGAAAAAAGACCGCAGGATATGACCGCCACACAGGAGGATTTGCGTTATCTTCTCTTTGAAAAGAACATAGCGACAGCGCTTATCGCCGAACAAAGCGGCGAGCCGGTCGGATATGCGATATATTACCCCGTATTCGCCTCGTTTGCGGCAAAGGCAGGAGTGCATCTTGAAGATCTGTTTTTAAAACCGGAAAAACGCAGGAGCGGACTTGGCACAAGATTTTTTGCCGAAGTAGCCGAGTTTGTAAAGCAGGACGGATTTTCATATATCGAGTGGAGCTGCCTTGACTGGAACGAGCCTGCGATCAATTTTTATAATAAGATCGGCGCAGAAGAGGAACACGGAAGAAGATATTTTTCATATATCTGCGAATAAATATTTACCATTGAGAACGAATTGTTTCAATGGGCTATTTACTGCTTATACCGCGTAAAACACCTTGAGATTATAAGAGCAGGATACAATAATGAACAGGTTGTAGAAAAAGTCTGTTTTTTAGAAATGTAGCTTATTCTCAAACCCTAACCCCAAACCCCTTCCCCTCGGTGAAGGGCTGTGTATGCTTTGTTGGCTCTGCGTCTGTGCAACAGTGGTCGTTTGTTGTCGGTGCGTCCTGCACCGACTTTGTTCGACCACTTGTATGCATCCTTGCATAGAGCCTTTGGGCATACACGCCCGGCATCCGTGCCGGGGCTGAATGTGGGGCTGCCGCCCTCACC
>DOQG01000020.1:1284-17928 GCA_003512525.1 Oscillospiraceae bacterium
GCTAAACACCCATTTTTAAAAATTGTGTAGGTTTATCGACAGTCTGCAATAATGAACTGTATCGGAAAAACTGACACGGTTCAGTTTTGTGTTGATTTGCTCAATCGCCCGCTGATAACGAAAGCAACGCATTCCCAAGCCGTATAGTGTTAAGCACAGCAGGTGCGGCTGTCAGTTTCGGTTTACACGGTGTAAACCGTATAAAAACGGTATCTGCACCGAAAGACGCAGTATAAATAACAGAGTATTATAAACCGATGCTCAGCTTTTGCTTGAAATTTTATGAAAATGTGCTAAAATATAATCAGACAGAATTGCGTGATACGAACAGATTTCACTGTCGGTATAATGCGTCAGGAAGTAATACTCCGGAGGGTAAAAATGTCTGAGGTAACTAAAAGGGCGCTCGAGCAGTCGCTTAAAAATCTTCTTCTGAAAAAACCGCTTACCAAGATTACTATAAATGATATTACCGAGGATTGCGGCATAAACCGGATGACCTTCTATTATCATTTTAAGGATATTTACGACCTTGTGGAATGGTCATGTCTTGAAGACGCAAGAAAAGCGCTTGAAGAAAAGAAGACCCACGATACCTGGCAGGAGGGTTTTCTGAATATATTTGAGGCTGTGCTTGCAAATAAACCGTTTGTTATGAATGTCTACCGCTGTGTCGATCGTGAGCAGGTGGAAAAATATCTGAAACCGCTCACAGACGGGCTGATAATGGGCGTAATAGATGAGCAGTCAACAGGGATCACCGTGCGTGATGAGGACAAGGAATTTATCGCACGGATATATTCGTATGTGTTCATAGGGATAATGCTTGACTGGATAAAAGGCGATATGAAGGAAGACCCGAGGCTGATAATAGATAAGCTCGCATTGCTTATAAAAGATTCCGTTTCCGATGCGTTGAATCGTTTCAAGCTGTGAGCCGGTTTTTATCAAAATGCCCGTTTTGATAAAAATTTATACAATTTACAGTGCTGTGCTAAAGATTTTAGCACGGCGCTTTTTTTGTTTATTGAAAGAAGTCGGAAATGTGGATATAATAAGGACAGAAAATAAATTTTCAGGAGGTTTTTATGTATTACTCAGCAGGAACTTATGAAGCATTCGCACATCCCGAAAAGCCGAAGGATGTCGACAAAAAATCAGCTTATATCATAGGCACGGGACTTGCCGGACTTACGGCAGCCTTCTATCTTGTAAGAGACGGACAGATGAAGGGCGAGCATATCCACCTTCTTGAGAAACTGGAGCTTGCGGGCGGAAGCTGTGACGGACGCAAGGATATTACAAAGGGTTTCTATATGCGTGGCGGTCGTGAAATGGATAATCATTTTGAGGTAATGTGGGATACATTCCGTGACGTTCCCTCTATTGAAACGCCCGGTGTATCGGTGCTTGACGAATACTATTGGCTCAACAAGCACGACCCTAACTATTCTCTCTGTCGTGCAACGGTAAACTGCGGCAAGGACGCACACACAGACAAGAAGTTCGAGCTTGACAAGGAATCGGCAATGGCACTCTCCAAGCTCTTCTTAACGCCCGAAAAGGATCTTGAGGACAAGAAGATCTCGGAGGTTCTCCCCGACAGCTTCTGGAGCACGAATTTCTGGCTGTATTGGCAGACGATGTTCGCTTTCCAGCGCTGGTCGAGCGCTCTTGAAATGAAGCGTTATCTCTGTCGCTACGTTCATCACATAGACGGACTTCCGGACTTCAGCGCGTTGCGCTTCACAAAGTACAATCAGTATGAGAGTATGATACTTCCGCTTGTAAAATATCTTGAGGCTCACGGCGTTCGCATTGAGTACGGAATGGACGTGAAGAATGTTATCATCAAGGATGACGGCGGCAGAAAGATCGCAAAGCAGATAGTCTATATAAAGGACGGCAAGAAGCAAACGATAGATCTTATTGAGGACGACCTTGTGTTTATCACAAACGGTTGCTGTACCGACACATCCTGCTACGGCGATCAGACCCACGCCCCCGATTTATCCGGTGTAAAGAACGGATTCGGTGAATCGTGGGATATGTGGAAGGCTATTGCGGCACAGGCGAAGAACGGCGAATACGGCAACCCCGATAAGTTCTGCAGCGATGTTGACGCTACGAACTGGATGAGCGCCACAGTAGCGACCTCGGACGATGAGATAATCGGATATATTATGAATATCTGCAAGCGTGACCCACGAATGGGCAAGGTAACAACAGGCGGTATTGTTACCGTAAAGGACAGCACGGAAAACTGGTATCTTTCGTGGACGATAAACCGCCAGCCACAGTTCAAGTCGCAGGATAAGAATATGGTTCTCGTATGGCTGTATTCCCTTAACACAAATAAGGAAGGCAACTATGTAAAGAAAGCCATGCGTGATTGCACAGGCGAGGAGATCTGCCGTGAGTGGCTCTACCACATCGGTGTACCGACAGAAAAAATCAATGCGCTTGCTAAAAACTCCTGCAACACCACAACGTGCTATATGCCTTATATAAACGCATTCTTCCAGCCGAGAAAGGAATCCGACAGACCTAAGGTAGTTCCGGACGGAGCAGTAAACTTCGCTTTCATCGGTCAGTTTGCCGAAACGCCCCGTGATACCATCTTCACTACAGAGTATTCTATGCGTACCGGTATGGAATCTGTCTATACCTTGCTTGACATAGACCGTGGTGTTCCTGAGGTATGGGGAAGCAAATATGATGTCCGTGAGCTTCTGCGCGCTTGCTACTACGCTATAGACAAGAAGCCGATAACGGATATAAAGCTCTCATTCAAGGAAAAGATTCTACTCAAAGCCGTAATGAAAAAAGCCAAAGGTACCGATGTCGAGCTGCTCTTAAAGGAGAGCGGGCTTATAGAATGACATCTGCCGGCGGCACTATCCGCAAAATAAATTTCAGCAAAGGCTTCGACTTCTAAGGTCGGAGTCTTTTCGCTGTCCGTAAATGCTCATAAATAAAAACCCTTGAAAGCCTCAGCCTTCAAGGGTTTTGTTGTGAAGACAAGACAATAGAGATGTTTTTGCATTGGAATGGCACATTGCCTTGCTTGGCACTTTGTGCTTTGCCTCATTTGACATTGGCGCTGATGTTCTCTGATTCGCTTTGGGCTATTGAGCCGTAGATGGTGATGTAAAACTCCGATGCCGGATCAATGCTGTGGATCCCTGACACCTCAGTGCCGTTCAACATAAATACTCTTGATTCGTTCATTTGGTTGCCCCCATTCTTTCTGCTATACATTTCATTAGAACGGTTTTATTTTGCTCTGTCAATCAATCCAGAACAGCACCTCCCCATTCAACAATAGTAAATCCTTTTCGTTCGATCGGTGTGATCTCGGGTTTTCTTATTTCACTTCCGTCATAGTGAGCAAAGCCAAACCATATACGGGTTATGCTGTCAGGGTTGACGGAGAAGGACACCGGCACGGCGGCGTCAACACCGTCCGTCAGTATCGGATACATGACGTAGTCCTCACCGCTTGTCAGGTAATCGGGCCAATACTCAATGAAGTCGGCTGTTTCCTGTTCATTGAATCCGTAATCCGTAAGGACCCGGCGGAATACTTCATCCCGTTTGTCTGCCGGAACAAGGAAACCTTCTTCTGTTTGAAATGTATTCTTTTTCACAAGAGCTTCATAGAACAGATATTCGTAGCTGTTTTTATCTGCATCGGTCAGCGTGCCGTCCGGCGCCGCCGTTATACTCCAATCTCCCGTATAATCAGGAATGGATGCGGTAAGACATCCCGGTCTCTCAAAGGTTACGGTTATATCAGTTTTAGTTTCGGGGTAGAGATAAATATTTGGCTTTTTCGCCGTTACATGATTCGGCAGTACCGTACTGCCTGCCTTCGGAGCCATGTTCAGCAGCTCGTCGCGCAGCCATTCAAACTCCTTCTCGCGCCCTTCCTTCACCATTTGAGCATAAAAATTAAGTTTGTCGTAATAGCTCTTTTTCCACCAATCCTCAACCGACCATTCCGCATCCCTGGATGGGTAAAATACATTCTGAAATAAGTCTGTGTAATAATCGTTAACATTCTGCACGGTAATATCGAGGGTTCCCACCAGTGTGCTGTGATCGGCATAATCCAGCAAAGCCGTCTGCGTGGCGGTATCGGACCACTCCTTCACTGCTTCACCCAGAAGATAGTTTGTAAGCTTCACCCCTCCGGTGGGATCTTTATCTCCGACCGCCATCTCCGCCCAGTTCATCATTGCCTGCCATGCGGTCAGCGTGTCATAGGCAGTGGAAAGCGCCGGATGTGATGCATATGGGTTATCCTGCGGATGAGTGAGCTGATGCGCCGCGGAAATGGAATCCATGACATTGGTCGCCGCACCGGCAACCGTGAATATCCCATCGCCGACCTTTACCGCATCCCCGTATTCGGAAGCAAAGTCAGGCGTGTTTTTTATGATGTTCCACCTCTCCCCGGCCTGACTGAATCCGCCGGATATGTTATTGCCGTAATCATTCCAGAAGTTGAGTGAGGCTGTATACGCATCGGAAACCGAAGAGCCGACGTGATCAATTACATCTCTTACTGACGGTGTGGTTACCGGTCCGCCAGACGGGCTTCCTCTGTTTGCCGAAACGGTGATCGGCAAAGCACTCATAAACAAGCCACAGACCAGTATAATAGACAAAATCTGTTTTTTCATTTAAGCCGCCTCCCTTGCTATGCATTCCTGATAGGTTTCAATCAGCTCTGTTAAATATTTATCTTTTTTTGCGGCCTTCCCGGCTCTTTTCAGATATTCCTGCGCTGCCTTATAGCTTCCTCTGTCATAGGATATTACGCCGAGATAGCACAGGGAATATCCGTCCGACGGATCGAGAAGCTGCGCCTTTTTCAGATAATAAATTGCCGATGTATTATCTCCGTTTTCATAATATGAAAGTCCCAGCATCAGATGTCCCTTTGCCCATGACGGATGTTCGGCAACCGCGTCCAGCAGCGTGCTGACCACATAAGAAAAGTTGCCCTTGTCGAATTTATTGTACCATTCCGTCATTGTCCGATAATAATCTATGCTTGTTTTATTCTTCAACTTAAAAAGCATCGACCTGCTTTTATCCGCCTCATCTGCCTTCATATAGTATTTCGCCAGGCAGAGCGCGGAGGAATCGTCCTCTCCGTATGTTTCGATATAAGCATTGTATTTTTCTTCGGCGGTTTGTACGGTTTTCGCGGAGACGATTTTTTTCAAAAGCGTTTCTTTTTGCTGCAGCGTACCTGTGCCTGCACCGGACGTAATGAATATACAGCATACAACCGAAAGAATTAGTCCCGCCGATGCCGATATTATGCCAAAGCAACGTCTTCCTTGCTTTTTCAGCAAAATTAAAGATACAATACCCGCCGCACAGAGCAGCAGCCCGGCAATGCCCGGCAAAACAGCCCCTCCGAGAAAGAAGGTTTGAAGGAAAAGAATAATAAAGACCACAGATAAAAGTATAATTAACATTATTCGTTTTCTCCTTTCTGCGACGCCTTGTGCTGCTTTTCTATCATCGCTTTCGCTCCCTCGCGGTATGAGTACGGATGGATACCGATACCCTCATAGTCGCTGTAATAATTAAACCAGGGACTCAGCCCCACGGCGATTTCGGCGGCGGTATAGGCATTTTCCCACTCCCCCAGCTCTTCATATGCAGCATAAAGCGCATACCATATCATCGGGTCGTCGCTCTTATACTCGATCGCTTTTTTGTAAGCCTCCGCGGCTTCCTCAAATTTTTTCTGCTGCATAAGTGTCACACCCTTGAGGTAATGGGGATAGCAAAGCTCTCCCCGTTCGGAAATCACCCGATCTGCAGCGGCAAGTGCCGTTTCCATTGCCTCCGTATAGGCGTCGTCATAAATGGAATGACCGCCGTAAGACGGATAGCATGCATTCACGTATGCCTCCAGATAATTCTTTAAAAATTCATCGCTGCCGAGCTTATTAATCTGCTCCTTGCTGAGCAGACTGTACTTTGCTTTTGTGGTTTCGGTATCAACAACAAGCAGAGAAAGATAGGCATGCAGCAGTTCATCCGCCTTTTTGGGATACTCGCTCGTCTTAACCTGCTTTGCAAGCTCCAGCACATAACCGACGGAAGCGTTAAAATCTTCCTTTCCCAGAGCGGCTGCCGCCGCATAATAGAGAGGTGCGGGATCCGTTCCGCCCTGCGTCTCCTCTGCAAGTTTCAGGCATTCCTCATATCGCCCGGTTTTCAACAGCGCATACATGGTGTTTTCCCTGATAAAGGGTGTATCAAGCTCATTCAGCGCCTCCATGCCGTAATCCGCGCATTTATCCAGAGCCAGCGCCCGCAGATAGGTCTGCATGACCAACCTTTTAATACCGATTTGTTCTTCCTCGGTCATGTCCTTTCCAAGCTGCTTTTTAAACTGATTTTCAAAGTTTTCTGCTACTGTAAGAATTCTCTTATCATCCGAATAATCCGAAACAAGGTTCAGAGAATGCTGCTCCTGATTGTTGTACAGCATCACCGCCATATAGTTCCACACGAAGTCCTCCGGATTTTTCAGTGCCTTTTCGATGGCTTGGCTTACAAATTGGTAAGTGATACCGGTACCGACTGAATCGGCAATGTTGGTGCCGTTTGTAACGCCTACGCGCATTTTTGCAAGCAGTCCGGCATATTCAAAGCTGTTCTGATAAGATGAAGCATTCTCTATCACCTCTGCCATCACCGCGGCATTCTCCTCAACCTCCGGAAGTCCTCCGATATACAGTCCGTTTGCCGCTAAATTAGTCAGTATCTCTGCCCGGCGATTCTTCTGCTCTGACGTCAATGTGTCCGCTTTTTTATATTCAGACAGCATTTCAAAGCAGTAATCGGTATCCCTGATATAGCCTGCCGTGTAATACCTCTCCATGGTTTCCAGACGGTCATCGGCGTGATTGGCATAGGTATCAAGATAAGCCAGCATCTGATTTGAGACGATCTCACTCTCGGAAATATCGTTCCAACTGCCGTCGGCAATATTTTTCCATATCTCAAGCTCCCTCTGTATATCGCTGTATTCGTTGACTGCCGTTATGATGTTGCCACCCAACAGGTTATAGCACGCCATGTTCGTGCGGGAATAATATTCATCCTTCAGTCTGTCGGCAGGCGAAACCGTTTGCGGAAAGAGCAGTACGGCAGCGCATAACAGCACGGCGGCACTGATGCAGGTCGTAATATAGGGCAGAAAGGATCGTTTTGATTCTGTCGGCACGGCTTCTTCTTTTTCTTCCGACTGTTTTTCTTTGCCGCATATGAATGCAAGGGCAGGCACAAGGAGTGCCCAGCGAAACACCGTATTCAAAAGCTCCGCTGCCAGCTTCGCACTCCATGATTTGTTCCCGGAAAGAACGGTTTCCACGCCGAGGTCGAAGAAGTACGGAAGCAGATACAAACAGACGATCGCCAGTAATACGGCGATTCCGATTCGTGCAATTTCCCGGCCTGCTTTCCTTTCGGCTTTCCCTCTCATGGCAGATCCGAGCAAATAAAATGACAGCCCGAGAAGTGTCCCGGCCACAGAGCAGGCGATGATTTTTCCGGTTGTTCCGAATTTCCCGCCAAGAAGTCCTGCCGGTATTTCACCCGCATACAAAGCCGCTATACAAGGAAGACAGCCCTTGAGCCATATACCGGCGGCTTGTTTTGCGTTTCCGTTCGTCGAGCGGACTGCCAAAAAAGCCGAAATACAGGCGCAGACAATGCAGAACAGGTCTGCAAAAAACACCGCGCCTGCGGTAAGCGATTCTTTTGTTATGCACAACAGAACCGTTTTTGTTAAGGTCGGCAAAAGGCTAAGTGCCGCAAGCACCCCGAAAATCCATTTTGCCGAGAAACACCCATATGCCGCTCGGACATATTCTCCGAATTTTCTCATAGTCATTTCCTCCGATTTTTCTTTGCTTCAGGCTTTCGATTATGATCTGAAATCAAGCCTTCAACTTGTTTATCACAAGCTCGTTTTCCAAATGCTGCGATATACTGTCAGCTATGGCGGTCGTTGCCCGCCGGATACCGGCGTCAGACAGTCCCTCGCAAGGATGTATCATCGTTACGGTGATTTCTGTTTCCGTTTCCTGTTCATTTACGGAGACGGAAAACCGGCTTAAATTACCGTATACCGACATCTCTGCTAAAATGGTGGATGCGTCTGTTTTTTCATATTCGGCACCGTTTTTATCCAGCACTTCATAGACGGCAAAGATCACATATTGCCGATTGTACGGCAGCGTTCTCTTTGTTGTTTTGCTGTCCGGCAGGACGGGATGCTGCATATTCACCGTCCGACACCTCCTTTTCATCACGGTTCTATGGTAAACCGTTTTTTTTATGGTGTTATTGCTTTTCAATATACCCGCTGATAGGTTCGGCATACATATTGTCGTCGGTGACGGGCTGATACCGCTTGCCGTCATAGACATCGGTAAAGCCGTTGGTGGTCTTGTAAATTTCACCGGTTTCGATATCGTACACGCGCTCGTAACCGAGGGTGGCGTCGCTCTGCTTCTGGCTCATAATGGCCTGACTCCTGTTGCGTCTTTCCCATGATGACATAAAGCCGTCCATAGTCGCATTAAAGTTCTGACTGATCTGTTTTGCAAGGGCAACCTTTTCGTTGCTTGTGTTGCAATTCGTATTCCTCCCGACCGTCTTTGCATATAATTATACTTACAGAGTACCGATTTTGATATAAGGGAAGTCCGCCAATCTGCCGAAAATGGGGTGGCGGAACTCCGCCATTCTTAAAATCGAGGCAAAATTATCGGTTTTCCCTGAAAAAACCGCAAAAAAATATCCTCCCACATCGGTGGGAGGATAAAATGCTTTTTGTTATGTTTTATTATGCGTTGTTATAAAGAGTAACAAGCCCGATCCGGGATTTTGCACCTGTTTTTTTATATATGGCGGAGACATATCTCTCTAAGGTTCGTCTGGAGACATACAAACTGTCGGCTATCGTCTGCAATCCGTCTTCGGTATTGACAAGCAGTCCGAAAACCTCGGTTTCTCTCTGTGTCAACGAAAACTGCTCTGCCAGTCTTTGCAGTTTTTCACTGTTGCTTAGTTCGCTGCTGTCCGCTTCGGCAAGCCTGTCCAAAAACGCTTTTCTTTTGTTGGTATAGAAAAGCGCGACAATGCTGGTGGTCACGAATAAAATCAGCTCTATGGTGATTATGACAATATTGTTTTCGGAATGCAAAAGTGCAAGGGAGCCTCCCGAGATTGCAGCGGCAACAAGATTATTGACGGTTCTGCCAAACCCTGACCATAACTCGGGGGTATCCGTGTATCGGGCGATCTCCATAAAGGAAGAGGTAAAGAAAACAGCAAAGAAGCCGGCGGACAGATAGAATATGATCAGACTCACCGTGAACGGCCCGGCAAACTGAATAATGACAAGGCAGGTCGTAGACAGAAGCATTACGCAGTACATGATCACACTCATATATTTTCTGCCTGCAATATCAAACAAGAAACCTGCCATAAGACCGCTGAATGCGAGAAGTATTCTCGGCCACTGACCAATATTCACCATTCCGTTTGCGTGGTATACGGTGACCGCATTGTCCATGGTGCCGAAAATACAGGTCATCAGTGCGACAAAAAGGACGAGGAACAAAATGATTTTCAGGCTGTCCTTTCCGCTTTCGTCGTTTTCCTCTTCGTTTTTGCTTTTGGAGAAGGCAGGGACAACGCTGTTTTTCTCTGCTTTTATCAGCATAAATGCCAGCAATAGTATAAATGCAGAAAGTATGCCGGCTTCTATGTGATCTATATGAACCAAATTGTTGTTTGCGATTTGAAGCAAGATTCCAAGCATATAGGAAACGCCTGTCAGTCGCGCAATATAGGTGTTGTCCTCTAACAGACATAGTGTTTTGTAGAATACGGCACTTCCAAACGCGCCGAGAATCAGAAACAGCAAGAGTCCCATGCCGAGTGTAAGTGCATAAGAGGCATGGCGGCATATCACAAAAAGACAAATAACCGACAAAATCGCTGCACACATTGCAAGTGCGGTTTGCCATTTTCCTTTACGAAATTGAGAGAAAACAGGATACAGAACGAAACCGATGACGCTGATACCAAGCGCATAGTTTTGGGCATTTACCGATTGATTCCCCGAAACCGTGCGGGAGATCATATTGACAAACAGAAATTCCGCGCCCAGAAACACAAAAGTAAATAAGCTCATCAACACGATCGCCTTTGTGTAGGGGATTCGATTTTCCTCATTAAAGGCGTCGCTTTGCCTGATTTTTTTCAAAATGCTGTTCATAATTCAACCTTATCTTTAAATCATAAAAACTTCTTTATAAGTACCCACTTTCAGCCTTCAAGGGTTTTGTTGTGGGAGGACTATATAATAGATTTTTTCGCCTTTTCTTATTCAATTGCTTTCAATTCTTTTTCTAACACATCTGCAAAACGCTGAACAACCTCGCCAAGTGTTTCAGCATAGTCGAATGTATCTTTATCATATCGGTACTTTAACGGGCATTTGCGGACATTCAATGCGGTTGTTAGAGCGTGCACATCCGGGCATAGATTGTTTTGAAGCGCCCATTCTGCCGCTTTTGTTTTAGAAATAATCTTGCCTGTGCGAAGTATGTATATGCAACGAGATATATCCAACAGCCAACCGAAAGAATAAAAATTTCTTCCGGTGCTTTGTGCGTACTTTCTTATAGTCTTATAGTGACGATTCACATCGGCATACAACTCATGTAAATCCGGACATCTCAGTTCTTTTCGTATATCCTTCCCGTACAAAAGAACGCTGCTCTCAATCAGTTCTGTTTTGCCAAAGCCATCTAGCAAATACCTGTCGGTAATTCTCTCTCCGCTTGTACCCCAATAAACCACTCGGTCATCAGCGTTTGCGAGAAAGGCACTTCTGGTGAGCATAGCGCCCTCAAAAGAACGGTAATAAAGATTATCGGGTTCATCTGCGAGCATAGTCCGGCGGAGATTTACAAGCAAATTTGCCTGTGACTCGGATATTTGCTTCTCCGTCAGGACTAAAATATCAATATCGCTCCAACCCAATCTGAAATCATTCAATGCAGACGAACCGTACAAATATATTGTAGGGTCACAGTCCGCAAGAATACGGCTGATTTCCCGAACCATACCGTTAATAGACATCTGTCTGGCTTTTCGCTCTGCGCCGGCGGGGAAAAGGACAAATTTTTGATTTGGGTAATCGAATTCCTCTATAAGCTCATCTGCAACAAAACCGAATTTCTCATACAATGTTCTTGGTGCAATTCCTTTTACATCATCAGCCCGAAATGTAGAAACCGATATTTCTTTTGCCCTGTCTAAATTGGCAAGCGCCTCAACCATAAGCATTGTAGCCATACCGCGGCGACGGTATCGGGGTGCAACTGCGAGACAGCAGATCATGTTGTGTTCCCTCGAAAACAATATAACTCCTGCAATTTCGGCTTCTTCTTTTACACAAACAGCCTGTCGTTTATCCATAAATTTCAGGACGCTGGTTTTATGCTCATTTAGCTTTTCCTGTGTTTCAAGCCCCGGAAAATCCCATCGAACCTCTGTTATTAAGTCCATCCATTTTTCAATATCTTCAGGTACGCCATAAAGAAGCTGCACAGTATTTCACCTCAGTTCATTGTGTGCTTTAGCTGCAAAAAAGGTTGTTTTACTTATAGATTTTTGATTTCTATCTGCCTGCGTATTGGGTGTTCGGTTGTGTGAGAGTTCAAAAACCTTATATAAAGGGAAAACGACCGATTTACATTTACAAAAACGGTCGCTGAAATTTTGCCGTATAAAACGGTGAAAACCCCGATAAAATCAGGGTTTTCACGGGCTATATTTTTTTATAGCCTCTTGTTGGCGCAGACGGTGAGATTCGAACTCACGTGCGGTTGCCCGCAAACTGATTTCGAGTCAGCCCCGTTATGACCACTTCGATACGTCTGCATATACGTTCCGACATCTTCCGATATCAGAACATAAATATTATACACTAAAACTGTCGTTTTGTCAATCACTTTTTGCATTTTCCTGTGCCGAATGCTCTTGAGATTATACTCAGCAGTAAAAATATCATTATTACATCAAGTGCGCCGAGCAGTATGCTTACTACAGGCATATCCTGTATACAGTTTACCGCAACTATAGCCATTATCGCAATTATCACGGCAAAAGCAGGTGATGCCGGCACACAGCAGATTATCCTTAACGGTTTAGGCAGTCTGTGGCTTGTGCTTGCCGCTGTTCCTGTATCGAAAAGTATATCGCATAACACCTCTATAATGAGATCCGTATTACTTTCCTCCTGCAATTTCCGAAAGCTTAAGTGTAGCGTCAACGCTTATCTCACGGCTCTTGTAAATGCCCTTGTCGGCAAGCTCAAGCGCCTGCTTTGCATATTTTACCGCCGCCGCCTTATCGCCGTTTTCTGTAGCTTTATCGGACAAAGCAATACAGCAACGTGCGATAATTGCTTGACCCTCATCTTCAAATTCAGTGCCGATGAGCTTTTCCGCTGTTTCAACACATCCGAGGTGATCGCGGTTTTTGTACATTTGTTTTGCTTTTATCAATAATTCTGCATTTTGGTCGGGTATATCGGTATCCGGTGTTTCGTCTGATATAAGGCTTCCTGCCGGCAGATCCAGCCGCCCTGCCAGATATTCAAGCGTTTTCACGGACGGGCAGGCATTGCCGCTTTCAATACGGCTAAGCATATTTCTTGTGATAAATGTGCCTACAAGCTCTGACTGAGTCATCTTCTTGGCAAGTCGTGCTTCTTTAATTCGCTTTCCGAGTTCTCCGGAATTCATGTGCTCACTCCTCTCACACTCTATCACAGTTACAGATAATTACCTTTACTTGATTATAGTAAATGAAATTTACATTTATATTGATAGTTTAACAGATACTCATAGAAAAATCAAGAGCGTTTACTGAAAAAATCAATATCAAGGCACAATTTCAGATTGTTTTCTGCGGTATGCACAAGAAATATATCCTGAAATTGTGCAAAATGCTTATTTTGAGCAAACGCAAGGTTTGATATTGACATTTCGTTCAAATGTGCTATAATTAAGGTAAATTAAATTTACATAGCAAAATCTGCTACTGCCTATAAGCAGAAAGGACTAATAAAGTTGAATATTTCATATATAAAAATAAAACGATACGCCGTAAGAGCCTTAATTTTGGTATGTACCATGGTATTTATGCTCACTTTTGCGGGATGTCACAGAGGTGAAACGGCAACCGAAACCAAGCACTTAACTCCTAAGGAAACCATAGAAGAGATAATGAGTCTTGCCAAAGCAGGTGAGTATGACGATCTTGCTTCATATTGCCGCAGCTTTTCCAAGAGAAGCATGGAGCTTTACTTTTCAGATACAGATACTGCATATGAAGATAGCTGGCTATCACGTTATTCTGAAACTATGGCATCGCTATTCAAAAATTATGTAACTTGTGATAATCTTACCGAAAAGACCGATAAAACTGCCAGAACCGGTAGCGTGACCGGTACGTTCACTTCTTTTGATATGGAGAAGTTCAACGAAAAGACCGATTCCAAGATCAACAGTGAGCTAAAGAACGATTTCAACGCCCAGATGGATTACATCGATTCGCTTATCGGTGATGACGAGTTCAAATCGGATAAGTTTGAGTTTACTGTAGATTTCCGCTACATCAATGATGAGTGGGTGCTTGCAGATAAGAATTTCCTTATCTTGCTTACGCTCGGATACTACAACAATTGATATACATAGAGTAATTGCTAAACAGAATATACGCATCGTTATTTCAACAAAGTGAATTTAGCATAATACAGCGCAAAAAGAGATACTTATACGGGATAGAAAAACCACATAATAATGCGAAATGAACAAACGCAAAGTTTACTGTTCGTAATATGACAACTGAATTTAACAGGTTGTAAAATTACTTGTTGCTATTATGTTTGGACTGTTCACAAAAGCAGTTTGATATGAAATTTGAAAGGGTGAAAGATATGTTAGAATGGTGGGCTTCGCTGGGGATTACAATGCAGATCTTTTATTGTATAGCAATTCCCGCAACACTTATAATCGTCATTCAGACGATATTGCTGATGATAGGTATAGGTCACGGCGGGACAGGGGTCGAGTTTAGTGACACAAGCGGGATTGACGGACTTGACATTTCGGATGTTTCCGATATTCCGACAGATGCACCTGATATTACGGGTGCTCATGCAATTGACGGTTGTGACCATACAGCTATCGGCGACGGCTCTAATCCGTCAGACTTCGGAACAATGCAGCTTTTCACATTGCAGGGAATTATGACATTCCTGTGCGTATTCGGATGGACGGGTATTATATGCACCTCACTCGGACTTCACGTTGCGATAGCTATAGTAATTGCGCTTGTGCTGGGATTCCTTGCAATGCTCGGTGTTGCAAAGGTGCTTCAGCTAACAAAGAAGCTGACGCAGGACGGAAGCCTTGATGTGCGCAGACTGCTCGGTGAAAAGGGCAGGGTGTATATCCCTATTCCCGCAAACGAGAGCGGAGAGGGAAAGGTGACAGTTGCGGCAGGAGAGCGTTTCATAGAGCTTTCGGCGGTCACCGATGAGCAGGAAACAATCCCCACGGGAACGCAGGTGCGGATAATAGACGTGCGTGGCGATGTCGTGGCGGTTGAAAAGGATAAATAAGCAATAAAGCAATTTTTAAGTTACAGGAGGAAATATTCATGCAGCCCGAAATTTTAATTGCAATATGCGTTGCGGTAGTTATCGTATTCGCATTATTGATGGGTATCTTATCAAGATACCGTAAGTGTCCCTCAGATAAGATACTCGTTATCTACGGTAAAGTCGGAAGCGACAAGAACGGTCAGGCAAGAAGTGCCAAGTGCGTACACGGCGGTGCGGCATTCATTATGCCTATTATCCAGTCGTACCAGTTTATGGATCTGACGCCCATATCTATCAATGTAGATTTAAAGAACGCACTGTCAAAGCAGAATATCCGTGTTGATGTTCCGTCAAGATTTACTGTAGGTATTTCTACAGAGCCGGGTATAATGCAGAATGCCGCTGAGCGTCTGCTCGGTCTGAGAATGAACGAGATACAGGAGCTTGCAAAGGACATTATATTCGGTCAGTTACGTCTTGTAGTTGCTACTATGGAGATTGAGGAGATCAATAACGACCGTGACAAGTTCCTTGTAGCGGTATCAAACAACGTTGAAATAGAGCTTAAGAAGATAGGCTTACGTCTTATCAATGTTAACGTAACAGATATTAACGATGAGTCGGGATATATCGAAGCACTCGGTAAAGAGGCTGCCGCAAAGGCTATCAACGATGCTAAGAAATCCGTTGCCGAAAAGGATCGTGACGGTGAGATCGGTCAGGCTAACGCTCAGCGTGACCAGCGTATACAGGTTGCTGCCGCAAACGCTCTTGCTATCAAGGGTGAGAACGAGTCCAAGATTGAGGTTGCTCAGTCTGAGGCTTTAAGGCGTGAAAAGGAAGCGGAATCAATGCGTCTTGCTACAGCCGCAGAAGCTGTTCAGGCGGCAAAGGCAAAGGAAGAAGCCTACATAGCACAGCAGCAGGCAGAGCAGACCCGTGCCGCTCTCGAAACTGCGACACAGCAGGCGGACATTATCGTTAAGGCAAAGATCGCCAAGGAGCAGGCAGAGATCGAGGCCGAGGCTCAGGCTGAGGTTGCACGCCGTACCGCAAAGGGTGAGGCTGATGCTCTTTATGCAAAGATGGAAGCACAGGCACGAGGTGCTCAGGAGATACTTGTAAAGCAGGCTGACGGTATGAGAGAGCTTGTAAACGCCGCAGGCGGAAACGCAGACAGTGCGATCAAGCTTATCCTTGCAAACAACATGGAAGAGCTGATGAAGATACAGGTAGAAGCTATCAAGAACATCAAGATAGACAAGGTAACCGTTTGGGACGGCGGCTCAAAGGGCGAAAACGGCAAGACCGCCACAGCCGATTTTATCAGCGGTATAATGAAAGCTGTTCCTCCCATGGGTGAAATGTTCAACCAGGCAGGCATGGAGCTTCCCAAGTTCTTAGGTGAGAAGATAGACGACAACAAAACTCTCGACAGCTAAGTAGCGAGTCGCCACTGACAATTCCGCCTGCGGCAATGTGCCGCTTCAAATTCCGCCTTTGGAAATGACGGCAATTTGCTCAGGATAGCGAAACGGCGGGGTTACACAAAGTAATATTCAATAAGAAAGCGGTTACGGTGTTAAGCTGTGACCGCTTTGGAACAGACAGCAATTGGTGCAGGATTGAAAAACGGCGGGCGGCAATATGCTGCTTCAAATTCTGCCCTTGGAAATGACGTCAACCTGTTCAGAAGCATCGACATGACGTTTTATCGGAATATGCTATAATAACCTCAGACATGAAATCCGATTTCGGCGGATTTTTCCGTGCAAAATCACGTCTTGCGGCACACCGCTTGTCCGAGAACATTTTAACATAAAAAACTTTTGCCGACAGGCAAAAGACGGTGTACCGCCGTGTCGGTTGACACCGACTTGATTTTATGTTATAACAACCTCGGACTAAAAATC
>DOQG01000069.1 GCA_003512525.1 Oscillospiraceae bacterium
GCGTTCTTTTTTGATAGTCGGTGACAGTGCAGTTACACCGATACACTCACGAAATTATTATCACCTAGTAAGCACGGAAACTGTTTTCAGCGTTGTTAGATGTAGATTTAATTGTACTGCTCCATTTACAATATAATGTGTTGTTGATTTAATGAATTTTCGACGAACTGAGGGCAATGATAAAATCACTGCCCTTTCGTTTTAATTATTCGTCACTGCTGTTTTTAGATTCTGCCATGTCATTTTTCAGCTCATCAAGAATAGATTTATCCGACTTAAGACCGTCTACCGTGTATTCGCCGTTAGATGCCGAAATAAGAGCATCTTTAACAAGCGGAAATCTCCATTCCAGATTGCGCCTGTCGAACAGTCCGAACAGTTCGCCGTTTCCGGTGAATGCACCGTTGTCCCACCATACACAAGGAACACCGATCGTATTCATCTTTGTAATGTAATATTTAGCCCATTCCGCACGGTATTTTTCATTATCCTTGCTTCTTGCACCGAACTCTCCGATAATGACAGCCTGACCCTTATCGATAAATGTAGCTTTCAAAAGATCGGCAAGATTATCAATGTCGGTTGTAAATCCACCCTTGCAGGCTATCCACTTATTTGCTTGCTTTGACTCTGCAAGAGCAAAATTGTACGGTATATAAGCATGAACCGAAACTATCAGCTTATCATCGTTTTCCGGGATTTTAAGCGCCTTAAGTGCGACCTCGCTCGATGATGCGGCATAGCCCGGTATCATAAGGTGACGGAGCTTGTTGTTGCCGCCAAGACTGCGGATAGTGGATACAAAGTCAGCGTCCAGCTTGTTTACAACTTCTCTTGTAGCGTCACTGCCGCCTACCCATTCCTCGTCAGAGCCGATAACACGGGGTTCGTTAAGTCCCTCAAATATAAGGTGCTCGTCATAGTTTTCAAAGTAGTTTCCTATCTGAGTCCATACCTTTTTAAGCCTGTCGCTTGCCGCCTCATAGTTATCCTCTGTGGGATAGTGCCATGTTTCGTGATGGATATTGAGAATGACATACATATCGTTTTCCATTCCGTAGTCAACTACTTCCTTTACTCTGGCTAGCCACTCATCGCTTATCTTATACTCCGGAGCTTCGCCTGTGCTCCAGTCCCACGTTGTTGGAACACGCAAAACATTGAAGCCTGCTTTCTTGATCTCGTCGATCATTTCTTTTGTGGTAACAGGATTGCCCCATGCCCGCTCTATCGTTTCGGGAGAAGAGCCTTTTGAGCTCTGTCCGCCGCCGTCAAGAGTATTACCAAGGCTCCAGCCTATCTTCATATCCTTTACAAGCTCTGTAGAGCTTATATCCTTTATCTCACCCTGATGTGCGGTGATCACCTCATCCGTGCTTGTATCAGAGCCTGACTGTGTGCCCGATGTTTCGCTGTTACTGCAACCGCTTATTACAAGTGAACCAAGCAGCATTGTACACGATAACACTCCTGCTGCCGCCTTTTTAAATGAAAACATAATAACACTCCTTATGATAACTTGTCCGTTGTGTGGAACTGCTTCAAATTGCCTATCTTTTCGTTGCGCTCGCTGAGAACCTCTTCGACCTCAGACCATTCAAGCCCCCTGTCTGCACAGAGCACCATAACGTGATATAAAAGGTCGTTTATTTCGTTTTTAAGCTCGTCATTGTCGGCGTTCTTTGCGGCGATGATTGTTTCTGCGGCTTCCTCGCCTACCTTCTTGCATATCTTGTCTACGCCCTTGTCAAAAAGATAGCAAGTGTATGACTTTTCAGGTGCATTTCCCGCGTCATACTGTGCCTTTCTTGCCTTTATCACTTCAAAAATTTCTTCATAAACTGTCATTTCATACCTCATCATTTTTGTATATTTCTTTAAAGAAGCAGGTGTAGCTTCCTGTGTGGCAGGCAGGACCTGCGGGTTTTACTCTCACAAGCAGTGTATCATCATCGCAATCTGCGTGAATGTCGATTACCTTCTGCAAATTTCCCGATGTAGCACCCTTGTTCCAGAGCTCCTGTCTTGAACGGCTCCAGAACCATGTATAGCCGGTTTCAAGCGTCAACTTAAGGCTCTCCTTGTTCATATATGCGAGCATAAGCACTGCACCTGTGTCAATGTCGGTGACAATTGCCGGTATAAGCTCGGCTTTCTTGAAGTATTTATCAAGATCCATCTGATTTCTCCTTTGTAAGTAATAATCTTATTATAATACCGATTGATGTAAAAAGCAATAGTAAACAGGAAAAACGGGAGGTTATAAGCCTCCCGGAATTGCTTTTAATCTACACGGCGCACGGGTATATTGTTTTCTTCAAGATGTTCTTTTACCTGCGATACCGTAAGTTCTTTATAGTGGAACAGCGATGCCGCCAGTGCCGCAGACGCTTTTGTCTTTTGGAATACCTCCGAGAAATGATCAAGCGTACCGCAGCCGCCGCTTGCGATAACCGGTATCTTTACCACATCGCATACAGCATTCAGAAGCTCGATATCAAAGCCTGTTTTCATACCGTCTGTATCCATTGACGTAAGCAGTATTTCACCTGCACCGAGTTCTTCGGCTTTCTTTGCCCACTCGATAGCGTCTATATTCATATCTATCCTGCCGCCGTTTACAACTACCGTCCAGCTGTCACCTTTTTTCTTTGCGTCAATTGCTACTACTACGCACTGACTGCCGAATATCTCGGCGGCATCGTGGATAAGCTGAGGATTTCTTACAGCCGCAGAGTTCACCGACACCTTGTCCGCACCGCTTCTGAGCAGCTCTCTGAAATCGTCAACACTTGAAATTCCTCCGCCGACCGTCAGCGGAACGAATACACGCTGTGCTGTGCGGCGCACCACGTCAACCATAGTGCCTCTGCCCTCGTGGGTCGCAGTTATGTCAAGGAAGCATATCTCATCTGCACCCTGTGCATTGTACTCCTCGGCACATTCAACAGGGTCGCCGACTTCCTTTATTCCTACAAAGTTGATTCCCTTTACCACCTTGCCGTCACGAACATCAAGACAAGGTATAATTCTTTTTGCGAGCATATATGTTCCTTTCTTTTTCAGCTCTTTTTATTGCGGAAATACCCGAAACCAAGACAGCAAACGGGTAAAAAGTATGCACACCATACCAAAAGCAGAACCGTGCCTGTCAGCGTATCGCCGTCACCGCCGTTAAACAGCGGAAACATCGGCACTAAAAAACATGACGGGAAAAATATTCCGTGTATCTTCAGCATAAGCGAGAGTGTTTTACCGTGCTTTTCTGTTTTATTAACAAGAAAGCCGGCGAAGAATGTCGACAATGCCATAAAGCCGTATCCGAGCAGATCATAATTGAAGAAAAGGCTTCCCGTATGACCGTAATCGATGATCGATAATATCTTTTCGTCAAGCCGGGGCGAAAGATTTACAGTTGTGCACTCGGCAAAGTAAACCAAAAATATCAGCGTAACATATATCGCCGCACATACAAGACTTACATTACCGCAAGCACGCTTTTCATTATCTTTGTTTGACCCTGAAACAGCGCACATAAAAAGCATAAACCCGAGTGCAATAAACATACTTGCAAAACACGAAAAAAACAAAGTGTTTACAAATATCCCTACTATCATACTGACCGCAAAGCACAGCACCGAAACTGAGCATACCGCCGAGCCTATAATACCGACAACACGGTTAGTCATTTGTTGCCTCATAAAGCGCCTGCTTTAAATCAAGCGTTCCCTGATACAGCGACTTTCCGCATATCGTACCGTAAAGTCCGAGCTTTCTACAGGTGATAATGTCATCTATCGTATGCACGCCGCCGCTTGCTATGATATTCGCACTGCAAGCCTTATTTATCTCGTCAAGCTGAACGGCATTCACGCCCGACAGCGTTCCGTCCTTTGAAATATCGGTAAAGATTATGTACTTTACACCCTCGTCCGACATACGCTTTGCAAGCTCGGTGAAGTAAACGTCCGAGGTTTCAAGCCAGCCCTCAGTCGCAACATAGCCGTTCTTAGCGTCAATTCCTACCGCTATCCTGTCGCCGTATTCCTTTACAGCGTCCTTTACAAGCTGAGGATTTTTGACAGCCGCAGAGCCGATTATAACTCTTGACACACCGCCCGAAAGATACATTTCAACGGTATCAAGGTTTCTTATCCCTCCGCCGACCTCTACTTTAAGTCTTGTATTTTTCGCTACATCAAGGAAAATCTCCTTGTTTGCGGTGTTTGCATCCTTTGCTCCGTCAAGGTCAACCATATGTATCCACTGTGAGCCTGCCTGTTCAAAGCTCCTCGCTGTATCCATATAGCTTTCCGCTACCTTGTGTGCAGTGCCGTAATCGCCTTTTACAAGACGCACACAGTTGCCGTCCTTTATATCAATTGCAGGTAGAATTATCATTCGCCTTCGTTTTCCTTTCCTTGCTCTGCGGGGTCGCAGACAACAGTTTTATCTGCGTACAGTTCAACCTTTCCGCACTTTGTGCAGACATAAGCCGTGACCGGACTTACAGCTACTCCGTAGCCTTCAAATTCGACCGACACCTGAGCCTGCAACGGAAGTAATCCGCCCGAGAAAAATCCCTGCTTCAGCTTTCCTCCGCATGAACATATCAGCTTATCCATAAGTAGCTCCTTTCTCACTTGCCGCTTAAAGTGACGCAAAAGTTTTAAGTATTCCGAGTCCCGTCTTGCCGCTCTTTTCGGGGTGGAACTGACAGCCGTATACATTGCCGCTCATAACAAGCGCAGGCACTTTCATACCGTAGTCGCAGTAAGCCGCAACATTCTTGCTGTCGGTCACAGCCGCATAAGAGTGTACAAAATATACATAATCGCCGTCATTTACGCTTTCGAGCAGCTTGCACGGCTCGTTCTTTTCAAGCGAGTTCCAGCCTATGTGCGGTATTACAAGGTCGTTTGCAGGGTGCATAAGCTCCACCGTACCCGGTATAAGCCCAAGCCCCTCGGTTTCGCCGAACTCATAGCTCTTGTCAAACAGCATCTGCATTCCAAGACAGATACCCATAAGCGGCTTTTTCTTTGCCTGCTCTTTTATCACTTCGGTAAGCCCTGCCTCGTCAAGCATCTTCATAGCGTCGGGGAACGCTCCCACACCGGGGAGTATCAGCTTATCCGCCGAAACAATATCCTCGACCTTACTTGATATATTGTTTTCCACACCGAGAAAATTCAATGCGTTCTGCACGCTGAACAGATTTCCTGCGCCGTAGTCGATTATCGTTATCATTATAATGTTCCTTTCGTGGAAACTACAGAGCCGTCCGAATTTTTCCTTACGGCTGTTTTAAGTGCATAAGCCACCGCCTTGAACATCGACTCTATCTTGTGGTGGTCGTTCCTGCCGTAAACATTTTTAACGTGAAGCGTAATTCCCGCATTGAAAGCAAACGCACGGAAAAACTCCTCCGTAAGGCAGTTATCGAACATACCCGTTCTGTCATCGGTAAACTCTGCGTCAAACACAAGATAAGGTCTGCCGCTTATATCGACCGCACAGAATGAGAGCGCCTCGTCCATAGGAACATATGCGCTTCCGAAACGCACGATACCGCTCTTGTCGCCAAGTGCCTCAGCCAGTGCCTTGCCAAGCACTATTCCGCAATCTTCTACCGTGTGATGTCCGTCAACGTACAGATCGCCGTCACACTTGAGCTTTAAATCAAATCCGCCGTGTACGGTAAGCGCCGTCAGCATATGGTCGAAAAATCCTATACCGCTGTCTATCTCGGCTTTTGAACTGCCGTAAACGTTAAGCTCCGCCTTTATATCGGTTTCCTTTGTCTTTCTTTCGATAACGCTCATATTCTTATCCTTTCGGTATTCAGCCGACTATTTCGGCAAGCTTTTCAAACACCTTGTCCATATTTTCCTTAGTGCCGATAGATATTCTGAGGTGATTATTGATTCTGGGCTTATTCCAATAGCGCACATATATACCCTGCTCTTTGAGCTTTGTGAAGATCTCCTTTGCAGGTACGCTCTTATGCGAAGCGAAAATAAAGTTGCTCATTGAGTCGGGAAAAGTAAAGCCAAGCTCCGTAAGCCTTTTCTTGCTGTATTCTCTCGTATCGATTATTTTCTGTGTAGTCTTTTGGAAATACTCCTCGTCCTCTACAGCCGCCGCACCGCCGATAATCGACAGCGGATTCATCGTGTAGCTGTTTACCGAGAACTTTACATCGCTGAGATACTTTATCAGCTTCTTACTGCCGATGGCAAAGCCTATTCTCATACCCGCCATAGAGCGTGACTTTGAGAACGTCTGTACTACGAGCAGATTTTCATACTTGTCTATAAGCGGCAGACAGCTTGTTCCGCCGAAGTCTATATACGCTTCATCTATTACAACTACCGATGTGGGATTTGCCTTCAGTATCGCCTCTATCGTATCAAGGCTTTCAAGCACGCCTGTCGGTGCGTTGGGATTCGGTATGATTATACCGCCGTTGTCGCACTTGTAGTCATCGGGATTTATTGTAAAATCGTCCTTTAAAGGCACTGTACGGTACGGTATTCTGTAAAGATCCGCCCATACGTCATAGAACGAATATGTAATATCGGGGAAAAGTATCTCCTTGTCGGAATTGAAGAATGTAAGGAACGTCTGCGATATTACATCGTCAGAGCCTACACCGACAAACACCTGATCGCTGTCAACGCCGTAACGCTTAGCCAATGCGTCAACAAGCAGTCCCGCTCTTGTATCGGGGTATAATCTCAGTGCGTCCTCGTTATATTCCTTGATAACCTTTTCTACCATAGGTGACGGCGGAAAAGGGTTTTCGTTAGTGTTCAGCTTTATTACATTGTCCGTCTTAGGCTGTTCGCCGGGTGTATACGGCTCGACCTTGCGGACACGCTGTTCCCATGTTGTATAGTTCATCTGTCAGTCCTCGAATCTTACCGTAATAGCGTTTGCGTGTGCTGTAAGTCTTTCACGATTTGCTATTCTTACAATATCCTCTTTAGCGCCATACAGCTTTTCTCTTGTATAGTAGATATAGCTTGACTTCTTGATAAAGCTGTCAACTGAAAGCGGTGAGAAAAATCTCGCCGTACCGCTTGTCGGAAGAACGTGGTTAGGTCCTGCATAATAGTCGCCGAGCGGCTCAGGAGCGTATTCTCCGAGGAACAGCGAACCGCAGTTTGTAAGCTTTCCTATGTATTCGAGAGGATTTGCGGCAAGCACCTCAAGGTGCTCGGGAGCAATTTCGTTTGCTATCTCGCAAGCCTTGTCCATATCATCGCATATGATTATCGCACCGCAGTTATCAAGAGAGGTATTGATAATATCCTTTCTTGAAAGGTCTGCAACCTGTCTTTCGATCTCCTTTACTGTTTCATCGGCAACACGCTGACTTGTTGTTATAAGCACGGAGCTTGCTAGCTTGTCGTGTTCAGCCTGCGACATAAGATCAGCGGCGGCATATTTAGGGTTCGCCGTATCGTCCGCAACTATAAGAATTTCGCTCGGACCTGCTATCATATCGATATCGACCGTTCCGTAAAGGAGCTTCTTTGCGGTCGCTACGAAGATATTACCCGGACCTACTATCTTTGATACCTTGGGTATCTCCTCTGTGCCGAATGCCAGAGCCGCAACAGCCTGAGCACCGCCGCACATAAATATCTTGTCAACGCCGCACAGAGCCGCCGCCACAAGTATATCGTTGTTGGGCGTACCGTCCTTCATAGGAGGAGTTACCATAATGATCTCACCTACGCCTGCGATCTTTGCAGGGATAGCGTTCATAAGAACAGACGAAGGATAAGCCGCCGTGCCGCCCGGAACATATAAGCCTACCCTATCAAGACCTCTTACACGCTGACCTAAGATACAGCCGCTCTCGTCTGTCATCATATATCCGTTCTGCTTCTGACGTGTGTGGAACGCTGTAATATTCTCCTGAGCATTAAGCATGGAGTTTACAAAGTCGGGATCTGCGTTTGTAAGCGCGTCCTGTATGACCTCATCGGGTACTCTGTAATACTGCATATCGGGGCAGTCAAACTTAGCGGTATATTCCTTTACAGCCTCGTCACCTCTTGCGGCGACATCGTCTATAATTGCTCTTACTGTCTTTTCGACCTCGGCATTTACCTCACTGCTGCGCTTTTTCATACCTGCGAGAAATTCCTTTTCACTGCCGTCTGCTTTGATAGTCTTTATCATCTTATTCTGCGTCCTTTCTTATATGTTGCTTTCCATCTTGTCTACAAGCTCTTCAATACTGTTCTTTTTGAGCTTCATACTTACCGGATTTACTATAACACGGGCTGAAATAGGTGAAACATATTCGTATACCTCAAGTCCGTTTTCCTTAAGAGTTGTGCCGGTTTCTACTATATCAACGATACCGTCCGACAGCTCGAGCAAGGGAGCAAGCTCTACAGAGCCCTCGATCTTTACTATATCAACGTCCATAGCCTTTGACTCAAAAAATCTTCTTGTAATGTTGGGGTACTTTGTGGCGATAGTCTTTACTCCACAGCCCTCATAGAAGTTGTTGCCGACTTTGCCCGCAAGTGCAAATCTGCAGCGACCGAATCCGAGGTCGCATACCTCAAAAAATCTTCCGCCGTGTTCGTCTATAGTATCCTTGCCGACAACGCCTAAGTCGCATACGCCATGCTCGACATAAGTCAGTACATCTGCGGCTTTTGCAAGCACTACCTCGATATTGCTTCCCGGTATATCAAGTATAAGCCTTCTGCCCTTGTCACGAAGCTGTGAAACATCATATCCTATCTTATCAAAAAGGTTTACCGTGTCCTTTTCAAGTCTGCCCTTTGTAAGAGCAATTCTGATCGTCTTCTTATCCATTTATGTATATCCCTTCTTACAGCGTCATTGTAACGGGCTGTTCGTTCTTCTCTTTATCTATAATATCTATCTTACTTATCTTGTTTGCCCTTGCATACTCAATAGCCGCATCAAGTGTCGGGCAGGTGCTGAACTCAGCACTTACACCCTTTGAGATAAGCTTTGTGCAGTGGCTGATGCCGTCAATAAGATCATCGTCTGCGGCGAAAACCAGTACCTCTGCGTGACGTGCCTTTATGCTTCTGTTGCCTCTGAGATTAGCCGCCGCAATAGCATTTACGTTTACCGCAAAGCCTACAGCCGGCATATCGTCCGCTCCGAAGCTGCCGATAAGCGTATCATATCTGCCGCCCGAAAGCACCGCCTGACCGTATTCCTCTATATATCCCCTGAACACGATTCCCGTATAATACTCGGCCTTGTTTACAAGTCCTAAGTCGACTGTTATCCTGTCCTCGGCTTCAAGCTTTCTCAGTGCGTCAAACGTTTCCTTAAGCTCTGTAAGTCTGTCGGAAAGGTCAGTGCCCGCAAACAGCTTTTCAGCCTTGTCAAACACCTCCGCGCCGCCGAACAGCTCAGGGAGCTGTAAAAGTATCTCGGAATATCTGCGCTTTTCGGGAGCGTTATCCACATTGTCCTTTATAAACTGTGTAAGATCGGGAGTGTTCTTAGACTCAATAAGACTTCTTACCGTTTCCTCGTCGTCTATATCAAGCTTTTCAAGAAGCAGTTTATAGAACGTGTTATCTCCTATTTCAAGACGTACATCATCACTCGAGCAGGAATTAAGCACCTGAGCCGCAAGACTGAGTGCCTCAAGGTCGGAACGCTTCTCGTCACCGCCGATTATCTCAACACCGCTCTGCATAAACTCATCGTCCCTGCCTGCCATCTTAGGATTGCAACGGTAGATATTCTGTGAGCAGAACAGCTTTAACGGAAACACGCCGTCACGCAGTCTTGTTGCGACTATTCGAGCGATAGGCATTGTACTGTCCGGACGCATTACCATAAGTCTGCCCTTGCCGTCTGTCAGCTTATACATATCCTCCTGGCGGAAGCTTCTTGTCTTGTTGTTGAATACATCGTAAAATTCAAGCGCAGGAGTAATTACCTCGCTGTATCCGTGGGCGGTGAACACCGCTCTTAATTTATCCTCTGCTTCCTTACGGGCTACACACTCGTCAAACAGCAGATCTCTTGTACCCTCAGGTGTAATAAGATCGTAGCTTTTCATCTATGGTTATTTCCTTTCATGCCTGTCGGCTTTGTTTACTTTTTAAGTCGTTCACGTTGCGTCAGCCAAGCCGACGCTTTAGTGTGCTAACGTGCTATCACGATAATATGATAACATATAAAACCGATTTTGTCAATCCCCACAGTTATATCAGGGAAATTTCGGCGTTTGTTACAAAAAGTTTTTATATTCTGTCAATTATTTGATGTCACAAGCTCCTTGAAGTGCTTTCCTCTCTCTTCAAAGTTCTTGTAAAAGCCATAGCTTGCGGCGGCAGGCGATAAGATACATCTTACCTTAGTAACCTGTTTTGCATACTTCACAGCCTGCTCCATATCATCGGCGTAGATCAGCTTTACAAGCGGATTTGTAACCTTCTCGGCTACTCTCTTGCCGCTGTCGGGGAGTATTATCAGATTTCTGACCGAAGTATCGCCGCTAAGCCAGTCGGACAGTTCGTCATAAGGGATACCCCTGTCCATTCCGCCGATTATCAGCGTATCGGTATCAGGATACGCTTTAAGTGCGGCTATCGCCGTCTGCGGCGCTGTGCTTATACTGTCGTTTATATACTCAGCACCGTTCAGTGTGCAGACATATTCAAGCCTGTGTTCAAGACCGTTAAACTGAGGGAGCGCATCAAGGCACTGCTTTACCGTACAGCCTGCCTTTGTTGCGGCACAGATAGCTATTGCAATA
Organism: Oscillospiraceae bacterium; assembly: GCA_003512525.1. GTDB lineage: Bacteria > Bacillota > Clostridia > Oscillospirales > Ruminococcaceae > Ruminiclostridium_E. Next base: position 10,784 of record DOQG01000069.1, read on the forward strand.
TTATACAGGTTATGCTCGCCTTTAAGCTTTGTATCTATCATATCGGCAGGATAAAACTCATCGCCGATGAATATACCGCCGTTTCTTGTTCCTATATCACCGCAGGAAAAGCCCGCCGTTATAATTTTTGCCTTTGTATCGGCATACTGCTTTACCTCTTCACCGATTATCAGCGTATCGTTTTCGCTTTGATAGCGGAAAATGTTCAGCTTTGCGTTTCTGTAAGCCGCAAAATCGGTATAGTGGTCAAGATGTTCCGGGTAAACATTCAGCAGTACCGCCACATCGGGCGATGCCTTGACATATTCGAGCTGATGGCAGGACATCTCGCACACGATAACGCAGTCCTTTGTGAACTCCTCACGTCTTTCAAGCGGCGGAACTCCGATATTACCGATAAGCATCGTATCTCTTCCGCTCTTCTCAATAAAGAATTTAATAAGGCTTGAAGTAGTTGACTTTCCCTTTGTTCCCGTGATACCGATCGTCATATTTTCGCAAAAGCGTAAAAACAAGTCGGTCTGCGATGTTATCTTAGCCTTTATTTCATCGCTCACGCTGTCCTTAAGACCTATACCGGGAGCTTTCATTATAATGTCGCAGTCGTCAAGACAGGAGAGATAGTTTTCACCGCAGCAAAGCGTACAGCCCTCGGCTTCCGCTTTGGAAACAGGGTTCATATCGGCAACCGTGATGCTTTTGCAATTACAGTTTCCGAGCAGCTTCAATGTAGAACGTCCCTCTCTGCCAAAGCCTAAAATAACAACTTTCTTTCCCTCAAAAAACGCTTTCAGCTTTTCATCTATAGTCATATATAGCCACTTTCTTACTTCAGCAGTCCGATAAGGTGCTGAGGTACAAAATTATCATTGTCAAAATAATTATCCATGCTCTGCGGTACTGGCGGATCGGTCTTTGCATAACGCCTGAGAAGATACGGTAAATTCTCTCCCCTGCGCTTTATCGCCATATACAGCGACAGCCTTACCTCGCTCTTTGTGCCGACGCACTCAAACGGCTTATCCTTGCCGTCAAGCACCAGTCCGTCAAACATATCCTCGTACTTTTCGCAGTCGAGCATATTCTTTCCGAATATCTTCACCAGCGTTTCATCGTCAAGGAACGCCGACAGCAATATATAGACATACAGGCACTTTGCGCAGTCCGCACACCATACATTAGTCTTTGAGCCTAAATTACAGCTCTGGAACACGGGGAAATACTGCGGATAGGTAACGAATTTTCTTGCTATCTGCCACTCGCTCCACGGGCGCAGAAGGCTGAAATACTGTATGCTGTCATCAAGATAATCGGTAACATAGCTTCTGAAATCACGCTCAAACTCGGTGCTCTTGCTGTACTGGTGATTTACCTGCTTGCCGCTGACATAGGTCTCATTCGCACTACTTTCATTTGACAGCACTATATATTTCCTGCCGTGAAGATATGCAAACAGATAAGCCGAGAACGCGACCACCGCCGAGAACGGAGTATGACCGTTAAGATATCCGTCCGCATTGCGTTCAAGCAGTGCCCTGTCTATCGTTCTGCGAGGTCCTACAATACCGCTTTCGTCAAAGCCCGCGACCTTTGCGCACTCTACTGTTGCACCTCTCGGATTTATTATATAGCACAGTGTTTCATCGTGATATTTTCTGAGCAGTTCGAGCGATACCACACTGTCCTTGCCGCCGCCGACCGCCACGAGATAACCGCCGACTTCCCTTTCACAGCTGTATTTGTGCCTGCTGTTATCATTCGGCACTATCTGCATAAAGCTATCAAAATCAGCGTCTATATTGTTTCTGTAGAAAAACTCTCCCAGTCCGTTGAAATATAGCTTTTTCCACCACAGGCACTGCTTTTCGTCAAGCGAACCGCACTCCACCCTTACTACAGGCGGACAGGCACACTTCCAGTAGCTGACAAGCTCCGCCATACCGAGGTTGAATATTACGTATTCAAGAAACGGCGTTCTGTTTTTGAGCAGTCCGCTTTCCGTCTTCCACGAAGGGTAAAAATGATAATCATCTATCGAAAAATGAAAGAATATTCCATCGTCGGCAATGTCATAGCCATGATAGATAAATTCCTTGTGCTTTTCTCTGAGCGCTCTGTATTTCCCCGAGTTATCCATAACTTAACCTCCGTTTACAATATTATCGGTTTTGAAGTATATTCCATACCGCACGGTCGTCTATTGTCCAACGCCAGCGCATATATGTTTCCCGCCCTTTCTTCAAGCCTTGCAAAATGCTCCGCCTCACGGCTTGTTTTTGCAAGTGCAGACAGCGAGGTGTCTACAGGCAGTTTATGTTCTCCCGCCGCAAGTATTTCCTTGCCGCGGCTATTCATTCCGAGTATTCTGACATACGCGGGCGGATCTTTAAGGTCGTTTCCCGTTATGCCGAGGAATGCACACAGTACAAGCCTGCGTATTCTCGCCATAGTGAAATTCTTTGACTTTATCATAAGCAGTAACTGCGGCAATGATACCGCGGTTCGTACCGCCTTGTATATTCTGCTGTCCATACCGCCCGTACCGTTCGGAAGCCGCTCAAACTCCGACTTTGACATAGTACGGAGCTTTGCGAGTATCGCCGTTTCAATATTCTCGATATGCGCAAAATTCCCATATTCTGCATAATCGGTATAGGCGCCTACATCTTCGCCCGCACCGAGCATCTTCCTGAGCTTTGACGCGCTTATCACAGTGTCACTGCCTACCTCGCTGTCGTGCGCCGCACCGCTCCTCATTACCGTGACCGGCTTTATCATACCGCCCAGCTTATCAAGCGCGCGGATATATTCGACCGCAAGCGTGTTGTTAGGCTCTGTAAGCGTTGCCACGACATCCGGCATGTAGCTTAGCTCCACGACCTGCTTCAGCGCCGCAGGATATGAACTGCCTTTACGCATCAGGCTGAAGAACTCTTCCGTCTGCACCGCATAATCAACAGCGCCAGCCGCCTCTTCCAAGACAGATACATTGCCGCATTCACTGCCGAAGCTCAGCATATCGACACAGCCGAGCGCATCGGCAATACGGCACGCCCCCATTGCAAAATGCTCCGCACTTGAAAGTGCAAACGGAGTAGGCAGCTCGACCACCAGATCCGCCCCGCCCATCAAAGCGGCTCTGGCACGCTCGTATTTGTCCGCAAGCGCAACATCGCCTCTCTGTGTGAAATTTCCGCTCATTACACATACAATATGCGTTGCGCCGTGCTGTAAACGGGTTTGCTCTATGTGATATTTATGTCCGTTATGAAACGGATTGTATTCGCATATAATAGCCGCTGTTTTCATTGTGTACCGTTATCCTTTTAAGTCAAATTTACTTTCTGCTGTATCTGAAGTCGCACATATCAGCGCCCTCAGCTATAGTTTTTGTTCTTGTGAGCTTCATATCCATAATGTCCGCAAGAACATAGTCCATACGGCACATATACTGTGCGAGTTCGGGACAGCCCTCGTCCTTGCACAGCTTGCATACACCGCATTCGTGATAGTCATAACCAAGCTCATATTCATCGTTTGCAGGTAATATATCAACTACCCAGTCGTTCTCATATTTTCTCTTGTGGCTTTCTTCCGACCACGCAAGACGTCCGGGCATCTTCTTTTCGTCAAGATAACTGTCTACATTACCTACAGCTTTGTGAAACAGCTTCGAAGCGCATAATCCGTCCTTTAAAATTTCGTAATTTTCTTCCGCCGTCTTTCCTGTACTGCGATTCATAGCGATAAAATATGCGCCCATCATATAAGAGCTCATCAGCTTTGACTTACCGATGTCTTTTGCACGGGCAACTACCGCCTTATGCTCGGTAAAAATCTTCTTCGCCATACCCTTCGGAAAATTCCGTCTTTCAAGTTCAGCCTTTACTGCGCTGTGATAAAAATGACTGAGAATTCTCACATTGAATGAATAGTTCACTTGGTTTTTTACCTTGCCTTTCTTAAAACACTTTATATTTTCAACAATCAATATTTGTTGTTTAAGGTCTGCTGTATCACCGTTTCCCCGACCGTCCGCCGTACTTCAGCCCATCACCGACCTTTAAAAAGGTCGGAATTTGAAGCGGCACATTGCCGCAAAGTCAGAACTTGGAGTAGCAAATGTTATATAACTATAAAACTTGTTGTATCACCGTTCCCCCGACCGTCCGCCAAACTTCAGCCCCTCTCCGACCTATAAAAAGGTCGGAATTGTCTGCGGCGACTCGCCGCCCGCTTAGAAGAAGGAGATCTGTGCGGATTGAGGGAGATCCCCGAATACATTCATATCATACAGCTTGCCGAGAACGGTGCTGTTTATACCCGACTGTGCCTGAATATCCTCAAGGCAGATGAAATCGCCCTTGTCGATAACTTCCTTGAGCTTGATTGCGGCGTTTTCACCACAACCCTCTACCGCAAGGAACGGCAGACGGAGGTTTCCGTCCTCTATTGCATAAGTAGTCGCCCTCGACTTCTTATAATCAACAGGCAGGAACGTTATACCTCTGAGCATCATTTCGTATATAAGCAGAAGTGCATCAAGCATACCCTTGTCCTTTGCTGTAGCCTCCGGGTTTGACTGGATAAGCTGTATCTTGTTTCTTACGCTCTCCTTACCGCCGAGAACCGTCTTTACATCTATATTTTCGGTGTGCTTTGTAAGTATCGCAGAATAAAATTCAGACGGATAGTAGACCTTGAACCAGCACAGCTTTACAGCACCCGTTACATATGCGGCGGCGTGTGCTTTAGGGAACATATACTTTATCTTCTTACAGCTTTCAATATACCACTGAGGTACATTATTCTCTTCAAAAGCCTTGTATATATCATCGTTGAACAGCTTCTTGGCATTGCCCTTACGGGTTATCTCCATTATCTTGAATGCGAGCTTCGGCTCAAGTCCCTTATGCATAAGATAAACCATAATATCATCACGGCAACCGATAACCTCGGAAATCGTGCATATTCCGTCCGAAATAAGCTCCTGTGCGTTTCCGAGCCATACGTCAGTACCGTGCGACAGACCCGAGATCTGTAAAAGGTCGGAGAACTTCTTGGGCTGTGCGTCTTTTAGCATCTGCAAAGTGAACGGTGTGCCAAATTCGGGGATACCGTATGTACCGCTTGAAACACCGAGATCCTCCTCCTTTATGCCGAGCGGCTCTGTCGATGTGAACAGCTCCATGACCTTGGGGTCGCTTGTCGGAACGTCCGCTATCTTTATGCCGGTCATATCTTCAAGGTGCTTATAAAGCGTCGGCACATCGTGTCCGAGCTCGTCGAGCTTAAGGATAGTATCATGCAGTGCATGGAAGTCGAAGTGCGTTGTGATCATATCGCTCTCCGTCTTGTCCGCCGGGTGCTGAACCGCCGTAAAGTCATAAACCTCATAATCGCTCGGCACTACGACCATTCCGCCGGGGTGCTGAGATGTTGTTCTCTTGACACCTGTACAGCCTGCCGCAAGACGTGATATCTCTGCTGAATTTGCAGTCATACCTTTCTTTTCAAGCCACTTGCGTACAAAGCCTTCCGCAGTCTTTTCCTGTACAGCTGAAATAGTACCCGCCTTGAAAACGTGATCCTTACCGAACAGTTCTTCGGTATATCTGTGTACCTTGCCCTGTACCTCGCCCGAGAAGTTAAGGTCAATATCAGGCGACTTATCGCCGTCAAAGCCGAGGAACGTTTCAAACGGTATATCGTGACCGTCACGGATCATATCTATATCGCAGTTGGGGCACTTTTTCGGCGGCAGGTCAAAGCCCGAGCCGTATGAGCCGTCAAGGATAAATTCGTTGTGTCGGCACTTCGGGCATCTGTAGTGCGGAGGTAAGGGATTGACCTCTGAAATACCAGCCATTATAGCAACTACCGATGAGCCTACCGAGCCTCGTGAGCCTACCAGATATCCGTTCTTTTCAGAGAACGCAACAAGCTTCTGCGCTATCATATACAGTACGGCAAATCCGTGCTTTATGATAGAGTCAAGCTCTTTTTTCAGTCGCTTTTCAACCGTTTCCGGCAGATCATCACCGTACCACGCGTGTGCCCTGTCCCAGCAAAGCTGCTGCAGTTCTTCGTCCGCACCGTCAATATGAGGAGTATATGTGCCTGTGGGAATAGGCCGTACCACCTCGATCATATCGGCAATTCTGTTCGTGTTTGTAATAACGACTTCCTTTGCCTTTTCTTCACCGAGATAAGCAAATTCCTCAAGCATTTCATCGGTAGTCCTGAAATAAAGCGGCGGCTGGTTTGCAAAATCGTCATAGCCCTGTCCTGCCTGCAATACCTCACGGAATACAGCGTCCTCAGGGTCTTTGAAATGCACGTCACAGGTAGCGACTACCGGCTTTCCGAGCCTGTCGCCAAGCTCAACTATAGCACGGTTGAGATCTCTCAGATCTTCTTCACTGCTTACCTTGCCGTTTCTAAGCAAAAACATATTATTGCCTATAGGCTGTATCTCAAGATAGTCATAGAAAGATGCTATCTCTTCTATCTTCTCCTGCGACTCTTTTTCAAGTATCGCCCTGAAAAGCTCGCCCGCCTCACACGCACTGCCTATTATCAGTCCCTCTCTGTACTGCGACAGGAGCGATTTAGGTATTCTCGGCTTTTTATAGAAATAGTCAAGGTTCGATGCGGAAATAAGTCTGTACAGATTTTTCAGACCGACCTTGTTCTTCACAAGAATTATCTGATGATATGTAGGAAGCTTCTTTATATCCACACTTCCGAACGCCGTATTGAAATCGCCTATATATTCAAGCTTTGCGGTCTTTCTGGTGTCATTTACTATGTGCATATATATCATACACAGCATTTCTGCGTCCGCAACCGCTCTGTGATGGTCAAAATCGCCGAGCTTGAAATACTTTGCTATTGTATCAAGCTTATAGTTCTTGATACCCTTGAGCGCCGCCTTCGCCACACTCAACGTATCGACTACAGGATTATCAAAGTTCTTTCCCATTCTTGCGGCGGCACTTCTGATAAACGACACGTCAAACTTTGCGTTATGTGCGCAGACAGGCGCATTACCGCAGAATGTCATAAAGTCGCTGACCGCAATATCCTCTGTCGGAGCGTCCGCTACCATATCGTCCGTGATACCCGTAAGCTCCGTGATATTTGACGGTATCGGCATCATCGGGTTTACAAAAGTAGAAAAACGGTCAACTATCTCCATATTGCGCAGTTTTACCGCACCTATTTCGGTTATACGCTCGTTTGCAGGGTGAAGTCCCGTTGTTTCTATATCAAATACGATTATATCGTCCTCGATTTTTATCTTATCACAGCCGTCTACAACTGCGTTACCGTCATTGACAAAGTACGCTTCAAGTCCGTATATTACCTTGAAGTCGGGATCTTCCTTGTTTATCTTTTCAACGGTATTCATCGCCTCGGGGTATGCCTGGGCATTACCGTGGTCGGTTATGGCTACTGCCTTATGCCCCCATGCATGAGCCTGCTTTACAAGCACAGACGGAGCTGTAACTGCGTCCATATCCGACATATTTGTATGCATATGAAGCTCTACTCTTTTTTCGGGAGCATTATCCTGCTTCGGTTTTACCTCGACAAGCATTACCGACTGCGGATTAAAGCAGTTGCAGTGCAGAAAATCGTCCGTCTTATAACTGCCGTTTGCAAGTATCTTTGCGCCGTTCTGGATAAAGCTGTAGCTGTCGAGCTTTGTATTATAAACAAACAGCTTCATTATCATTGATGAGGTCCTGTCGCTGAATGCGGCGGTGATTATCGTTGACTTGCCGCTCTTGGTTTCTTTCTTTTCAACGTTGAAGATCTCGCCCCATACGGTAACGTTGTCACGCTCCGTCATAACACTTGCCATTTCAACAGGCGGATCATTTATCGGCTTGCCCATTACAAGCTTTGCCTTGCTTCCGAAATGGGTCGTTTCAAACATAAGCTCCATTTCCTCGGGCTCGGCAAATACGTTAGCCTTTGTCATGGCAGGAGCGGCAGACGCATTTCCGCCCTGTGCCGAGGGCTTCGGAGCGGGCGTTTTCATCGTATAGTCGTCACGGAGCGATACCTGCATTATATCTGTCGGGTTGAATTGCATCTCGTTTGCGAATGTATCAAGCTTATAGCTTCCGCGCATAACAAACACCGCGCCGTCTTCAAGGAAAGAATAATCATCTATTATCTCAGCCTTTGCAAACAGCTTTACCGGTACTCTTCCCGTATCATCGCACAGTGCCGCCGTGATTATCGTATATACTCCGTTACGCGTTTCCTTGTGCTCAACTTCGGTAAGCTCACCCCATATGCTAACGCTGTCGCTCTCTTCGCTGAGTGATTTCAGCGACTGCGGAGCTTCCGATATCTCGTTTCCGAGATATAAAAGTCCGTCGGGGTTCAGCTTATCCTCAAGGTATGTAAGCGTTATCTTGCCGGGACGCTTTCTAGGCTCAGGTCTTGATTTCTTACCTCTGGAGCTTTTGCTCTCGCTTGCACGCTCTGCCGCTTTTCTGTCTATCTCCTCAAAGTCGGGGAGCGGCTGTGCGGCAAGCTCTTCATAATATCTTTCATCGAGATCGGCATAACCGACTGTTGCATTCTCGCTGAATTTTACCGTGACAGCCTTAGAAAACACACCCTTTGTGAACTTCTCTATTTCCTTGTCTATCTTCTCGCTGTATAAAAGATCAATTCCGCCGTGCATAAGCGTAAACTCGAACGTATCTCCGTCATCGCTTATTTCGGAATCGTCCATATAGCCGTTTATCACACCGTGTGACGGCTTCAGTATCTGAATAATATCATAAAGATATGACGGATTGAACAGCTCGGGTGCATATTTCGGATATATCCTTACCGAAGGCACACCCAGATACTTTTTTATAATGTTACCGGTTTCGGCGAGTACACTGTACGGTATCAGCTCATCAGCTTCAAGCTGTAATATCATGCTTTTATCTGCTTCATCACACAGTATCGACAGCAGTCCGGCATTACCTGTCTGCTGCGGCAGTTCAACATTTTTCAGTAGTTCTTTTAAAATCGCCGACATTATTTCACTTTCCTTGTCCGTTTACAGTCTTGTTTATTTCACTCATCAGCTCATCAACGAGCTTTTCTTCCGGCACTCTGCGGATAACTTCGCCTTTTTTGAAGATTATACCCTCACCCTTTGCGCCTGCAATGCCGATATCGGCTTCTCTCGCTTCTCCGGGGCCGTTCACGACACACCCCATTACAGCTATCTTTATATCGGCGGTTATATCTCTTGTACGCTCCTCGACCTGCTTTGCTATTGATATAAGGTCGATACCTGTTCTGCCGCAGGTCGGGCAGGAAACTATCTGCACACCGCCGCCTATTCCGACAGCTTTCAGTATATCCTTTGCGGCATAAATTTCTTCAATAGGGTCTGCTGTCAGTGATACTCTTATCGTATCGCCTATGCCGTCAAGCAGGAGCGAACCTATTCCCGCCGCCGACTTGATTATTCCCATTCGTGTTGTTCCCGCCTCGGTAACTCCGAGATGCAGCGGATAATCATACATTTCGTGTATCAGTCTGTAGCTTTCGGTCATCAGCTTTACATCGGACGATTTTACCGAAAGCACTATATCGTCAAAATCATATTCGCGGAGCATTTCAACATGACGTGATGCACTCTCGGCAAGTGCTTTAGCAGTCGGTCCTCCGTACTTTGCCAATAGCTCACGCTCGACAGAACCGCTGTTCACTCCTATCCTTATCGGGATACTGCGGGTGCGGCAAGCGTCCGCCACCGCCTTTACCCTATCCTTGTCCCCGATATTACCGGGATTTATCCTTATCTTGTCAACGCCTGCCGCCGCACATTCAAGAGCTATCCTGTAATCAAAATGAATGTCCGCCACAACAGGTATATCTACCGCATTTTTAAGCGCGTAAATAAGCTCCGCATTTCTGACAGTCGGCACTGCCGTGCGTATTATCTCACAGCCTGCCTTTTCAAGCTCAACAGCCTGCTTTACGTTACCCTCTACATCGTCCGCAGGGATATTCAGCATCGACTGGATATATATATGCTCTCCTCCGAGAGTAAGATTTCCTACTTTAACTTTTTTCTTGCTCATTTTAACCGCCTGTAAATATTCTTACAATGTCATTGAACGTTACTATAACCATCAGCACCATAAGCGCAACAATGCCGATAAAGTGCACCATACCCTCGTGTTCCGCCTTGACAGGCTTTCTTCTTATAAGCTCTATAAACAGGAACACAAGTCGTCCGCCGTCCATAGCAGGTATCGGCAGAAGATTTACAATGCCGACATTTATCGCGATAAGCGCCGCCAGTGTCATAAGTGAGCCCCAGCCGAACGATGCAACCGTGCTTACACTCTGAACAACGCCGATAGGTCCCGACATTTCGTTAAGACCGTATGTGCCATTGAGCAGATTGCCGAATGATATCCAGATAAGTCTGCCATATGAAACGAAGTTTGCACACGCCGCCTGTATAACGTTTGCAAAGTTGTGCTTCTGACCGTATACGATGAAGTCAAGATACATATTGTTCTCTTCCGAGGCATATCCGCTCTTGTATTCATCGGCAATAGCGGTAAATGACTTTGCAAACTCGGGATCGTTCTTTTCAAGCTCGCCGAACGCCTCGGTATAGCTGTTTGTATCTATATCAAAATATGCTGTCGGAAGCTCAGGATAGCCCTCTTTTTCTCCAACCAGCTTTTTATACTCGGAGATCATCTTTGCATATGAGCGTGATGCAAACTTAACGTCTTTCAGTTCAATTGACTGACCGTTTCGCTCAACAACGAAATCATAGCTGTAATACTGTGAGCCGATACCTCTGGACTGGGAGTTAGACAGCTGGAACGATATATCCATTGTTGTATAGATATTCATGCCGTTGATCTTCAATATCTTATCGTCCGCCTGAAGCACGGAAGAGCTTATCGCACCCTCCTGAAATCCGCCTATCGTGGTGGTCGTAACACTGCTTGAACATAGCACGGAAATAACGCAGAAGATAAATCCGAGTACGAAATTCATAAAAGCGCCTGCGGCTATTACGAGTATCCTCATCCACACAGGTCTGTTTCTGAAGCTTCTCGGATCATCGTTTTCAACGTCCTCGTCAAGCATTACAGAGCCGCCTATCGGCAGTGCCTTGAAAGCAAACACTGTTTCGCCGATGCGTTTTTTGAACAGCTTCGGACCCATACCTACGGCAAATTCCTTGACCTTCATATGGCAGAGTTTCGCTACCGTGAAATGTCCGAATTCGTGTACAAGTATAATTATAAAGAACAGAAGTATTCCGAGTAAAATGTTAAGTATGTTCAAAAGAGCCTCCTTATTTTATGCGCGGGCAATTACGTATTCCCTTGCCGCATTCTCACTGTCAAGTATATTACCGAGTGTCACCTCATCATGCACACCTACATTTTCGCAGGCATCGGCAACAAGCTCGCCTATGCGATAAAACGGTATCTTATCCTCAAGGAACAATCCGACAGCCGCCTCATTTGCACTGTTGAGTACCGTGCAGGCTGTGCCGCCCTTGGCGATCATCTTCTTTGCGTATTTAAGACAGAGGAACGTTTCCTCGTCTGCCTTTTCAAACGTCATAGTACCGACATCAAAGAGCGAAAGCCGCTTTGCGGGTGACGGGAGTCTTTTCGGGTACGTCAGCGCAAATTGTATAGGTATCCTCATATCCGGTACGCCCATCTGACCTATGACCGAGCCGTCCTCAAACTCTACCGCAGAGTGAAGAATACTCTGCCTGTGAACATTTATTTCAACCTGCTCAGGCTCAACTCCGAACAGCCACACAGCTTCTATAAGCTCAAGCCCTTTATTCATCAGCGTTGCGCTGTCTGTAGTTATCTTCTGACCCATATCCCAGTTAGGGTGCTTGAGCGCCTGCGCCTTGGTAACTGTTCTGAGCTTATCATAGCTGTAGCCGAAGAAAGGTCCACCAGATGCAGTCAGCAGTATACGCTCTATCTTACTGCCGCCGCTTGCCATCATCGACTGGAATATAGCCGAATGCTCGCTGTCTATAGGCAGTATCGGCAGATTTTTCTCTTTTGCCTTACCTATAACAAGCTCGCCGCCTGTTACCAGTGTTTCCTTGTTAGCGAGCGCTACCCTGTTACCCGCATCAAGCGCCGCAAGTGTCGGACGCAGTCCAACCATTCCGACTACCGAATTTACGACCGCATCGGTTTTCATCGATGCCACTTCGCACAGTCCGTCCATACCGCAAAGTACTTTTATATCCGTATCGGCAAGACGCTTTTTCATATCGCTATAACAATTCTCGTCATATATGCAGACAATATGCGGCATAAACTCACGCGCCTGCTTTTCAAGAAGCCCGGTATTCTTAGCGGCACACAAAGCTGTCGGTTTTATGCCGTGCATACGGCACACATCAAGTGTCTGTGTGCCTATCGAACCTGTACTTCCGAGCAGTGCTATATTCTTTATAATACTCAATTGTTACCTCTTTATGACAAATAATGCCGAAGAGTATTCCGCTTCGGCATTGTAGTTAAATTTACGATTATGCAATTGGTGTCACGGGAAAATATATCTGGAACATCATATATGCAAAGGGTGCGGCAAGCAGAACACTGTCAAAGCGATCAAGAATACCACCGTGTCCGGGCAGTATATTACCGAAATCCTTTACGGAGCATTCTCGCTTTACAAGTGATGCGGACAGATCCCCGACTACTCCGAGTCCCGATATGATCAGTGCCAGTACAGTGAGATATACCCAGTTTACGCTGAATGTATGCACACCACCGTTTATCATGCTGTCGATAAGCTCATATACAAAGCTCATTATAACAGCAAAAACACCCGATGTGATTATTCCGCCGGCAAAGCCTTCCCATGTCTTCTTCGGGCTTATCGCAGGGCACATCTTATGCTTCCCGAGGAAAGTTCCGACAAAATACGCACCCGCATCGCCGATCCACGCGCTTACCATAGTGTAAACGATAAGGAATGTGGCGTGCTCAGGGAATTTTGAGCGCATAAACGCTATAGAACAAAGCGCAAGAGGTATCGCTATCGATACAAATGCAACAAGCGCCACCTGCTCAAATCTTGCCTTTTCGTGATTGAAAAGCATTCCGAGCAGCATTATAACGACAAATCCGAAGTATATCAGCTTTACATTGTTTCTCAGCGGTTCTATCCAGAAAATGATAGGTGTTATCGCCGCAAAGATAAGGCTTACTGCAGACGAAAACTTGTTCTTGAGATATTTTGTCGTAACGAGCATTTCATAAACGGCTATAACCGAAAATGTAGTCATAGCAACATAATAGAGTACCTCGTTGTTAAGTGCGATAATTAAAATACCGATCGGTATCGCTACCAAAGCGGTCACTATTCTGGTTACCATCTTGTTCCTTTCAAAAGCGGCATTACAGTCCGCCGAATCTTCTGTTTCTTCTTGCATACTCGTTACAAGCCGCAATAAGATCCTTCTTAGAAAAATCCGGCCACAGAACATCCATAAACAGCAGCTCCGCATAAGCTCCCTGCCATATAAGAAAGTTGGAGATCCTCTGCTCTCCGCTCGGTCTTATGATAAGATCGGCAGGAGGAATGCCCTTTGTATAGAGATAATCGTCAAAGTCGTCCTCGGTAAAGTCGTCAAGGTTTATCTTTCCGTCCTTATAATCCCTTGCAAGACGCTTTGCGGCAGTCAATATCTCGTCCTTGCCGCCGTAATTCAGCGCAACAAGCACATACAGACCGTCGTTATTCTTTGATATTTCTTCTATCTCAACAAGTCTTGCCTGTATATCTTCCGCAAAAGCAGACTTATCACCGATAAAGATTATCCTTGTGTTCTTCTGTGCCATACTGCGTATATCGTCAAGATATTTTTCAAGCAGTTTCATAATGGCGTCAACTTCATCCTTCGGACGCTTCCAGTTTTCGGTTGAAAACGCATAGAAAGTGCAGTATTTAATTCCGACCTCGCGGCAGTCCTCAACAGTGCGCCTGAACACCTTTGCGCCCTGCGAATGACCCGCCTTTCTCGGAAGTCCTCTTTTTTTAGCCCACCTTCCGTTTCCGTCCATGATAAATCCTACATGGAGCGGAACACAAGGTAAAGCTTCGTTCTTTATATCAGCCAATTTGATTACCGATAATTAAACTGTCATTATCTCTTTTTCTTTTGCGGTTGCAGCAGCGTCCATTTCATCACAGTACTTATCTGTGAGCTTCTGAACGTCCTTTTCGCAACTCTTGAGATCGTCCTCGGTTATTTCATTGTTCTTCTTCATAGCCTTGAACTTTTCCATAGCATCACGGCGAACATTGCGTACAGCTACCTTGCCTTCCTCGGCGATCTTCTTTACCTGCTTGCAAAGCTCTTTTCTTCTTTCCTCTGTAAGCTGGGGGAATGTGATGCGTATAGCCTTACCGTCATTTGTAGGAGTAATTCCGATATCGCTTGCAAGGATAGCCTTTTCGATAGACTTCAGCGTTGAAGCGTCCCAGGGCGTGATAACGAGCACTCTTGCTTCCGAAACAGCTACAGCCGCCATAGCGTTTATCTGTGTAGGAGCACCGTAATAGTCAACGGTAACTTTGTCTAAAACCGCAGGATTTGCTCTGCCTGCGCGGATCGAAGCGTACTCTGTTTCAACAGAAGCCACGCACTTGCCCATTTTGTCCTTAGCGGTATTGATTACGTCTTTCATGGTAAATTTCCTTTCGGGTATATATTATCGTTTTATTATTTACTTATCGCTTACCACAGTACCTATCTTCGCGCCCATTACAGCATCAAAGATATTATCGGGTCTGCTGAGATCGAATACAAGGATAGGTGTCTTATTCTCACGGCACATAGCGGCAGCTGCGCTGTCCATGACTTTAAGGCTCTGGACAAGTATCTGCTGGTGTGTGAGCGAATCGTACTTCACTGCATCGTCATACTTATGAGGATCCTTATCGTAGATGCCGTCAACCATAGTTGCCTTGAGAAGTATATCGGCATTTATCTCGGCCGCTCTCAGCGCGGCTGCACTGTCGGTCGAGAAAAACGGACTTCCCGTACCGCAACCGAATATTACTATTCTGCCCTTTTCAAAATGTCTTACTGCTTTCTGTCTGATATACGGCTCAGCGATCTGTTTCATATCTATGGCTGTCTGTACGCGCACCGCACAACCAAGACCTTCGAGCACGTCTGCTACAGCAAGCGCATTCATAGCGGTAGCAAGCATACCTATATGGTCAGCTCTTACTCTGTCCATATTCTCGCTTGAACGTCCTCTCCAATAGTTGCCGCCTCCGACAACTATACCTATCTCTGTGCCAACATCATAGCACTTCTTGATGCTCTTGCATATCTCGGTAACTGTCGGCATATCAAGTCCCATCTTCTTGTCACCTGCAAGCGCTTCACCGCTGAGCTTTAAAAGTATTCTTTTATACTTTGGCTGATTTTCGGACATACTGTTTTTCCTTTCAAAGACAAATTTCAAATCAATAATCAAGCACTCTTATGCGACCGAGCAGCTTATCTCCAAGCTTTGCGACAGCTTCGTTGCAAGCCTTTTCGCTGATTGCGGGAGTGATAAACGCAAGCTCGCCGACCGGAGCGTCTTTTCTAGTAAGATAAGTCACCTTACCGAACAGAGCTTCTGCCTCGTCCTTTGAAACACCGTTTACACGGATATAGTTTTCGAGAACGATCTTGTCTGTATCTTCAATGAAGTCCTGATCGCTGTCTTCCCAGTAAAGCGACTTACTTGAAGAGTTCATCTTCACTGCTATCACAACATCGGCTACGACCGCACTTGCTGTCGGGAGCTTACCTGCACCCTTACCGTAGAATACAACGTCGCCTGTAGAGTCACCTCGTACAAGGATGGCGTTGAATACATCGTTAACGCCTGCGAGCTGGCTGTCCCCATGGATAAATGCGGGGCATACCATAACGGCGACCTTACCGTCCTCCTGTCTTGATGCCCAGCCGATAAGCTTTATTGAACCGCCGAAGTTTTCGCAGTATGCAACGTCCTCGGGAGTGATCTTTGTAATACCTTCAGTATGGATATTATCGGGATAAACGTGCTTTCCGAATGAGAGAGAAGCAAGAATGCAGATCTTTCTGCAAGCATCGATACCATCAACATCGGCAGAAGGATTACGCTCCGCATAGCCAAGCTCCTGAGCCGTCTTTAACGCATCATCAAACGCCATATTATCGCGTATCATCTTCGTGAGTATGAAGTTTGTAGTACCGTTTAAGATACCTGCTATTTCATCTATGCGGTTAGCTGAAAGGCACTGGTGAAGCGGTCTTATGATCGGGATACCGCCGCCTACGCTCGCCTCAAAGAAGAAGTTTACACCCTTCTCATGCGCTATCTTCAGAAGCTCTGCACCCTTCTTTGCAACAAGCTCCTTGTTTGATGTAACAACGCTCTTGCCTGCAAGAAGCGAAGACTTTACAAAGTCATATGACGGCTTTATTCCGCCGATAACCTCAACAACTACCGAAATTTCGGGGTCGTTCAGAATAATATTGAAATCCTTTACAAATTTGTCTTTATAAGGGCTGTCGGGAAAATCACGCAGATCCAGGATATACTTTATCTCTATCTCCTGACCGGCTTTCTTTAAAAGACCCGCCTTATTCTTCTCAATTACCTCGACTGTGCCCGAACCTACGACACCATAGCCGAGAACTGCTATTTTTGCCATTGAAAACTATCCTCCGTTTTCTTTTGTTCGATTTATACGTTTTTAAGTATATCATGATTTCATGCGGCTGTCAAGAAAAAACGGCTATAACTCTTTTATTTGAAGCATAAAAAGAATTACCTCCATGCATCTTGCAAAAAAGCTTGCTTTTCTGAAAAGCGCCTGTACGTTATTCCTGTCCCGTTTATGACACTCTGATGGCTTTGCCTTGGCACAACTGTGATCGTATTTTGAGTTGCGTCACGTATCGACCTTGTCCGACAGCTTGTATACAGCCTCGCAGAGATACAAAACCGACAGAGCCGCCAACGCCGAACGCCCATTTTTAAGTAAATCTTATACGATATAGCTGTTGACTATTTTGCCACTCCTTGATATAATAGTATACAGACTTTATAACTACAAATAAAGAAAATGCATATTCAACAAAAAAAGGAGTAAAAAATCTTGGGAAAATCGACCGATACACTCATAGGCATAGGCGGTGCATTATTATTGACATTCGCCGTCGTTATGTCTTTAAATTGCGTTGACACTTCTGACAGAGCAAATTTAATCAGCAATAACAGCAAACCTGCTTCAGTGCCGAGCGTAACTACGTCAACAGCCGCAACGACCCCAAAACCGACCGCCACACCTTCAACTACAAAAGCACAGACTACAGCTCCGGTTACTACAAAGGCTCCGGCTACCACTCCCGCAACGACTGCCGAACCTCTTGAATGGGCGGAAGACACAATAAGCGGCACAATGTATGTAAATCAGAGCTGTTACAGCAGAAAAAGGGCAATAATGGGCTCGGACACTGTCAGAGCATATTCATACGGCGAAACCGTACAAGTTACCGCCATAACCGATACAGGCTATTACAAGCTTGATAACGGTGAATATATCCACGGAGATTATCTGAGTGAGAGCTGACTCTGATATAACGCATTTCCCGGCATTTGATTTCTGTACGCAACACTGCCGTTATGCATTTAAAGCGCACGTTTTTTCACATATATCAAGGAGCTAAATTGAATTATATCATAAACAGAAAAGTTCTCTGTGTTTTTCTTGCTTTTACAGTGATTTTGACGTTTTCTCTCACCTGCTTTGCCGAAAACGGCAGCAGCTCTTCCGATGACACTGCAAAAATGCCTGATAAGTGCTATGAACTTATCACCGGAGGTAATGAGGAATATTACTGCAATATCACAATAAACAACCGTTCCATACTGATAGACGGCTGTTACAAAAACGACCCTGTGACGAACATCACCTTACAGAACTGCGGCACTGTTTCCTCCACTCTTAAAGTAAACGCAGACGGAACGTTCTCATCGGTACTTAACCCCTCTGAGCCAACCGGAAGCTCCGACCGCATAGTGATCACGCTGAAGTCCGGCGCAAGACTGAGTTATCCTATAATGTACGATGATAACCGTTACTTTCCAGACAACAAACTGAGCGTACAAAATCTTTCTGTGCTGGAAAAAACAGTCCCGACCTCCGCAAAGTCATGGGCAGGCTACGTTACCGATGAGCTGACGGAAGACAGCGTAAAGCAGACGCTTGACGAAGTCGCGTATCTTGCAGATTACATTGCAGGCGACATAAAGGATAACTATAAAAAACTGGAAGCTATTTCAAAGTGGGTATCCGACAACATCTACTATGACCGCGATGCGCGCGAAAGCTCGGTAACGCAATCCGAGATCTGTATAAAAAACGTTCTTAAGGAACGTAAAACCGTCTGTGTCGGCTATTCAGCGCTTTTCAGTGCGCTGTGTGAGGCACAGGGGATTTATGTTGTAAACGTTAAAGGGACAGTTACATCAGACACTGTTAAATATGACGATCTCGCTGACGGTCCTGTCAATCACGAGTGGTGCGCCGCAATGATAGACGACAAATGGATATGGGTCGACTGCGTGTGGGACAGCAATCTGAAATTTGAAAACAACGAGTTTAAATCCATCGGTGCAAATACGCAGATGTATTTCGATATTTCACCGCTCGCGCTTTCGTTTGACCACTGTGCTTACCTTGCAGAAAAACGTTATTACTTCCGTACAGACGAGTATTTCAGACAGTCGGAAGCAACCGTTCAAAGCACAGCCGAAACCACACCATCAGCTACAGACGTCCCCGCAAGCAGTACGGCATCCTCAACCGCTGTACAATCGACCGCTTCACCGGACACAAGCAAGCCGCAGACCTACACTGCCCCGGCAGATTATACTCCGGTAACAAGCGATATTCAGGCACAGGAAGAGCCCGTAAGCAACAATCTTATCTGGATAGCTGTGCTTTCTGTTGCGGTAGCAGTCGGGCTTGTGGTAGACATTGTCAATATTAAATGGATAAGAAAAAATAAGAAATAGCCTTGAAAAGGAAATCCGTTATGAAAATAAAACTCATCGCCGCGGCTCTTATAACCGCACTCTGCCTATCCGGCTGTTCATCGGCGGCGACCTCATCGCAGTCCTCTGCCGAAGGCTCGACTCCGACAACTGCAAGCACCGACAGCACCTCCTCCGAGCCCGAAAGCAGCTTGTCAGATGAAACCACAGCTCCTGAGAACACAGGAACGTCTGTGCCCGAAACCTCAGCCGAAACTACAACTCCCGAGAGCATAGAAACATCTGCACCCGAAACCTCGGCTGAAACGACCGCTCAGACAGACGAAACAGTATCCTCTGCGCCTGAGAGCAGTGACACTGCAGACGGCGATACGGTAAAACGCATAGATTATGAGCTTGACCCCTCAAAGCCTACGATCGCGATCACATTTGATGACGGTCCGAACACCACAACCACCATGGAAATACTTGATGTGCTTGAAAAATATCAGGTAAGAGCGTCATTTTTCCTTATCGGAACAAATATAAACGATGAATCGACAAAGTCCGTAAAGCGTGCTTATGATCTCGGCTGTGATATTGAAAATCATTCCAAGACACACAGCTACATGGACAAGATGACCGCCGATGATATAAAGGACGAGGTCGCATATGTAAACGACAAAGTAAAGGAGATCACAGGTACAACTCCTAAGTTCTTCCGCCCGCCTTACATAGCCGTAAACAACACAATGTACGATAGCATTGACATGACATTTATAAGCGGACTAGGCTGTAACGACTGGGAAGACAGGATAACAGCGGACTACAGAGCATTGTATCTGGAGAAAAAGGCCGCAGACGGTGTGATCTTCCTGCTCCACGATGCCGAGGGCAATTCAAAGACTGTCGAAGCACTCGACAAGGCGATCCCGATACTTCTTGAAAAAGGCTTCCAGTTTGCAACTATAAGTGAGCTGTTTGAGCTCAAAGGCGTAGAGATCAGCGGAACGGACACCAATATCTACTCCGAGCTTAACGCACAGTAAGACATCGGTAAGGCGAAGCCTTATTGACATACAGGAAAACGTAATATGAAAGGAATTTAAACCAATGGTAATTATCGAAATGGAAAACGGAAAAAAGATAAAGATAGAGCTTTATCCCGAAATCGCGCCTATCACCTGCGCAAACTTTGAAAAGCTCGTTAAGGAAGGCTTTTATGACGGACTTATCTTTCACCGTGTAATCAGCGGCTTTATGATTCAGGGCGGCGACCCCGAGGGCACAGGCATGGGCGGCGCAAAGGAAAACATCAAGGGCGAATTTGCTCAGAACGGTGTAAAGAACGACCTGAAGCACACAAGAGGTGTTATCTCAATGGCGCGTTCGATGATGCCGGACAGCGCAAGCTCACAGTTCTTTATAATGCACAAGGACGCTCCTCATCTGGACGGCGGTTATGCCGCTTTCGGCAAGGTAGTTGACGGCATGGACGCAGTTGACGAAATTGCAGATACCGAGGTTGACTGGAACGACAAACCCACAACTCCTCAGGTTATGAAGAGAGTTTATATCGAAGACTAACAGCGTTTAAACCACGCAAGGTTTACAGCACAGGCTTCTGTATTATGCAGAGGCCTGTATTTATATTCGCAAATTTTTTTCTTAAAAAGCGTGACATTTATAAAAATATCCTGTCTTTATAGGTGAACAGGCTGTTTAAAAAAATAAAAGGGAGTGAGCAATACGGAAGACAGCAGGATCATAGAATTATTCTTTGCAAGAGATGAAAAAGCGATATCAGAAACCCACGGCAAATACGGCAGATACTGTTACTCTATCGCCTACAACATACTTGCCGTGAATGAGGACTGCGAGGAGTGCGTAAACGATACGCTGATGAAGGCGTGGAATGCAATTCCGCCGCAGAAGCCGAAAAAGCTGTCGGCATTTCTCGGCAGGATAACACGCAACCTTTCGCTGAACAGATTCTTTGAGAAAACAGCAGATAAAAGAGGTTCGGGACAGACAGCCGCCGTTCTTGATGAGCTGGCTGAATGTGTATCGTCGGGTGTTACTACCGAAGATGTTTCGGACAACAACACACTAAGGCGCGCCCTCAACGATTTTCTCTTCTGCCTTGAACCCGAAAAACGTATTATCTTTATGCAGAGATACTGGTATATGATGCCGGTAAAGGCGATAGCCGCCGAGCATTCGTCTACCGAAAGCCGCATAAAGATGATACTTCTCAGAACCCGAAGCGAACTTAAGGAACATCTTATAAAGGAGGGTATAACGCTATGAAAGAAAAACGCTTACTGAATGAACTCGGCAACGTAAACGATGATTTCATCGAACAGGCAAAGCCGAAAATAAAAAGATACAGAAAAAAGCTGTATGCCGCTATAGGTTCGGTGGCGGCCGCGGCGGCAGTGTTTGTGGCAGTATTCGCAACCGGAAACGGTTTACTCAAAAATTCCGATAATGATTTCAACAATTCATCATCAGCAATCACAAACGAATCAACAAACGAAACAACAGCTTTGGCGTACAGGAATATTAATATTTATTATCTGAACGGCTCAAGCACGGAAAAAACAACTAAATATCTTCCCTGCGACGCTAAAGTTATTTTTTCCGAGTGGAAAAAGCTCAATAGCATCGGCGATGATGTACGTTTTATCAAGTGCTTTATCAACAGCAACGGCAAAGAGGAAATCAACGAAAGCACAGTCGGCTACATTGTCGGCGACAAAGCAACTCTTGAACTGACAATATCGAGTGATATAAAGAAATATTACGAAAAACACGGAGAAGAACCACTCCTCTCTTCTCTCAAAAAAACATTTACCGAATACTCGGACTTCTGCACCGATTATAAACTTATAATCAAATAAACAAACAAAAGGCTGTAAACCGTCACAAGTTTACAGCCTTTTGTTTTTTTGTGATATTACTATTAAGTATTGATTTTATCTGTTCTTCGGATAAGCCCATCGCTTTGAGGTTGGCGAAGATTTCATTATCTCGTTCAGCTCTACCTTCGGCTCTTCCTTCGGCTCTTCCCTCTGCTCTTCCTGCGATTTTTGCAGAACGTTCAAGGCTAGCCTGGTCGTTTATGAACTTCTCTCTTGAAATCGCGTCAAATCTAAGCTGTTCGGTTTCGCTGAAATAT
>DOQG01000001.1 GCA_003512525.1 Oscillospiraceae bacterium
CACATAGCAGCAACGTTATCAAATAGAATAGCGAACCCGAGAAGTGCTACCCGACAAATAGCACTAGTGCGTTTTTGGAAGTTTCGGTGATAATGCAGTTGCACTGATACACTCACGAAATTATTAACGCCTTGTCGGTATAGGAACTGTTTTCAGCGGTGTTGGCTGTGTATTTATTGTCTTGACTTTTTTACAATATGTTGCATTGCAATTTCAATGGAATTTGGATAAACAGAGAAGCTGTGATGAAATTTTTGCATTTCATCACAGCTTCTTTCACTGTTTTATAAAGAAGTAAGTATTATCAGAACTTATGACCGCACTTTGAGCAGAATTTGCTGTCGGGTTCGAGCTCTTTACCGCAGTCGGGGCATATCAGCTTTTCAGGTGCTGACTGCGCGTTATCAACCTTTTCTCCGCAACCCGGGCAGAACACATCATCGGGTTTCAATACTCTGCCGCACTTGGAGCAAAGATTCTGCTCCGCTACCTGCTTTGCACCGCATACTTTACAGAATAATGAGCCATCAGGCAAATCGGCACCGCAGGAAATACAAGTAACTGTTTTCGGAGCATTCATATTTGTACCGCATCTCGGGCAAAAAGCGAGGTCTAAAGCAACGCTTTCATTACAGCCGGGACATTGCATTGTCAGAGGCTTTCCGCAGTTTGTGCAGAAAGCATTTCCCGACGGCACTTCACTTTTGCAATGAGGACATATAATATTGCCGTTTGAAGCGTTAACGAAGTCTGTTCCCACATACAAATCATTGCCGCCGTTTGCGACATATCGCTCGATATGGTCAAATATCTCACCGGGCAGCTTTTTCTGCTGAACCGAGCCGACTATCGCAGTAACGGCAAGAGGAGCAAATACAAACCAGCCTAAAACACCTGCACCTATCTTGTCCGACCATTGTCCGTTTCCTATGTTTACAAGAATACCGTTTCCGGTATCCGAAATCTGCACCTCTATGGCAGAGCTCATA
Source organism: Oscillospiraceae bacterium (assembly GCA_003512525.1). GTDB lineage: Bacteria > Bacillota > Clostridia > Oscillospirales > Ruminococcaceae > Ruminiclostridium_E. The sequence continues at coordinate 990 of DOQG01000001.1, forward strand.
CCCGCCACCTTTTTCCAGCTGTCATCTTCTTTCGCCTGTACTATGTAACCCTCTCCTGCCTTGCCGCCCTGCACAACAAGACCTTTCGACGAACGCAGGAAATTCTGTACACTTCTGCCTATACCTTCGATGGTAACACCGTTTGCTTTTTGGAATACTCTTAATTCTGCCATACAGAAACCTCATTGACTTAATTGTAGTGTAATTATAGCATTTTGTGGTTAATTTGTAAACTTTTTCACTTACAAATGTGCTGTTTGCACATAAGCAGATAATAACGTTCAGTTACCCGAGAACATTTAAGCCGACAACACAATTATATATACAGCGCACAGCGGAATTTCTACTATATATCCAAAAACGCAAGGTCTGCAAAATGAAAAATCGTTAATATTTAAGCCGCGGATTTGTTGACTTGACGGCTTTATTGTGATAAAATATTTTTGGAAATATTCGTGAAGAACACTGATATGATGCACTTGAGTTAGCTATAGCTAATTAAGTTAGCAATATATAATATAGTTAGCTGTTGCTAATCAAGCGGTGCTCTACAATCTGTGTGAACGGAGCAATATGAAAGGAAAAATGTAAAATGTTTCTTACAATCAAAGAGATAAGAAAGCACTTCGGCGAGGGCGAAAGCCGCGTTGAGGTTCTGAACGGCATTGACGCAGAGATCGAAAAGGGTGAGATATGCGTTCTGCTCGGTCCGTCCGGCTCGGGCAAATCCACACTGCTCAATATCATAGGCGGTATTGACAGTGCAGACAGCGGATATATCGCAATAAACGGCGAAAAGACGGCTGATATGAACGAAAAGAAGCTGACACTGTACCGCAGAAAGCACCTCGGTTATATTTTCCAGCAGTACAACCTGATACCTAATCTCAATATCAAGGAAAATGTTGAGATTGGTGCATACTTAAGCGATAATCCGCTTGACACGGACGAGATACTGAAAACGCTCGGTCTGTATGAGCACCGTCACAAGCTGCCTAATCAGCTGTCGGGCGGTCAGCAGCAGAGAACGGCTATCGGCAGAGCGATAATCAAAAATCCCGATATACTGCTTTGCGACGAGCCTACGGGGGCACTTGACTATAAGACATCAAAGGATATACTTAAGCTTATAAGCGATGTCAACAAGAGGTTCGGCAATACGGTCGTAATGGTTACCCACAATGACGCTATCAAAAATATGGCGGACAGGGTAATAAAGCTGCGTGACGGTATGATAAGAAAGAATTATATCAACGAAAATAAGATCGCCGCAGAAGATCTTGACTGGTAAGGGGGATAACGATGAGAAATCCTCTTATTAAACGTCTGCCGAGCGAGTTTAAAAATGAGCTTGGCAAATATATTGTAATCTTTTTATTCATGGTGCTTTCCGTATCGTTTGTATCAGGCTGGAGTGTTGCGGGCGGCAGTATGGCAACTGCTTATGACGAAAGCTTTGAAAAGTACAGCATCGAGGACGGCAATTTTGAGCTTTATGCAAAGGCTGACGATGAGCTTATAAAAGCTGTTGAGGACAGCGACAAATATGACGCAAGGATATACGAAAATTTCTATGTCGAATTTCCGACAAAGGAAGTCGACAGCACACTGCGTATATTCAAAAAGCGTACGGATATAGATCTGGAGTGCCTTATGGACGGAGAATTTCCGTCAGACGACAGCGAAATCGCCATCGACAGAATGTATGCAGACAACAACAGCCTTAAGGTCGGCGACAAGCTGACGCTTCACGGCAAGGAATACAGTATATGCGGACTTGTCGCACTGTCGGACTACAGTGCGCTGTTTTCAAGCCCGTCTGATATGATGTTCGACTCTATCAAGTTCGGCGTTGCGATAGTGACACCGGATACATTCAAAGAATATCCGGAGGATAAGCTGCATTATGTTTATTCGTGGAAATATGACGAGCGTCCCGAAAACGACACAAAGGCTAAGGCGCTGTCCGAGGATTTTCTTGACAAGCTGTCGGAGGAAGCTCCGAAATATATGAATGCGGTCACCGGCTACATTCCGGAATACACAAATCAAGCAATAATCTTCACGGGCGATGATATTAAGGGCGATACGACCTTTATACAGATGTTCCTTTATATAATCGTGGTTATCATCGCATTCATCTTTGCGATAACGACCTCAAACACAATTGCAAAGGAAGCAGGCGTTATAGGTACGCTCCGCGCGACAGGTTATACAAGATGGGAAATAGTAAGGCATTATCTGGCACTCCCGATGCTGGTAGTATTCTTAGGTGCGGCTGTCGGAAATGTACTCGGCTATACGCTTCTCAAGGACTATGCGGCAAGCGCATATTACGGAAGCTACAGTCTGCCGACATATGTTACGCTGTGGAATCCGCAGGCATTTATCAACACAACGATAGTACCTATCATAATCGTATTTGTAATTGACTTGGTAATGCTGACAAGAAAGCTCAGCCTGTCGCCTCTTCAGTTTATCCGCCATGACCTTTCACAAAGAAAAAAGAAAAAGGCGTTCAGGCTGAACACGAAGATAGGCATTATGAAGCGGTTCAGACTGCGTGTGCTGTTTCAGAATATGCCGAACTATATTATAATGATCATAGGTGCACTGCTCGGAAACATTCTTGTGATGTTCGGACTTGTTTTAGGTCCTGTACTCGACAGCTATCAGCAGGAGATAACGACCAATCTGCTTGCGGATCATCAATATCTTCTGAAGGCTCAGGTCGAAACGGAAAACAAGGACGCTGAAAAGTTTTCCACAACGACCCTCAAAACTATCGAGGGTACGCTCAAAAGCGAGGAAATAACCGTATACGGTATAGCTAAGGACAGCAAGTATGTCGATATTTCACTTGACGACAGCGAGGTTTATATTTCAAACGCCTACTCGGAAAAACACGGCATCAAGGTTGGAGATGAGATAACGCTCAGGGAACAGTTCGGCTCAAAGGAATACAAGTTCAGGGTGGGCGGGGTCTATTATTATCCGTCAACGCTGACGGTATTTATGGACAAGGACGCTTTCAACGAAAAGTTCGGGTATGATAAAGATAATTTCACGGGTTATTTCTCCAAGTCGGAAATAAGCGATATAGACGACCTTTATATTGCGACAGAGATAACGGTTGACGATCTTACAAAGGTATCGCGTCAGCTTACAAGGTCGATGGGCAATATGATGAATATCTTTGTTGTTTTCGGAGTTATAATGTATGTGCTGATAATCTATCTGCTGTCAAAGATAATAATCGAAAAGAACGCGCAATCGATATCGATGACAAAGATACTCGGATACAGGAACAGCGAGATAAACGGCATATATATAGCGACAACCGCCATTGTGACAGTTGTCACCCTGCTTGTTACCATACCGCTGTCAGACTATCTGCTCGGTCAGATGTTCGTCTTCTTCATGCGTGATTACCCCGGCTGGCTGCCTTACAGAACCTTTATTTCGGTATACGCAAAAACCGCTCTGATCGGTGTCGGATCGTTTGCGCTTATTGCGCTTGCGCTCACAAGACGAATAAAGAAAGTACCTCTCGCAGATGCTCTCAAAAACGCAGACGGCTAAGCGTGCGGCGGGTCGCCGCTGACAATTCGCCGTTCAGGTGTGACCTGCGGCAAATTCGCTGCTGAGACTGTTGGCGATAAGCGGCAGTTATGTTACCGGCGGGTTTAATATGCTGCTGCACATTCAATTCAGGCTTAATTAAAAGGATACTGCAAATGAGTCAGGTTTGCGGTATCCTTTTGCGGCTGTGAGCCGCGGCGTTCTGATATGACGGATCATTTTGATATGAAAGCGATTTTTCGCATTTTTCCGGCTTCGTAACCCTCAATACCGCAGAATTTTATATGTATTTTACACAAAAAAGCGAAAAACTCTTGCTTATTGTAAAGAAATGCACTATAATATTAACGATAGCGCAGAAAGCGCATACTAAAACAGAAAGAATTTTAAAAAAGAGGTATTTTTATGAAGATCAAAAGAATAATTGCAGGCATTCTCGTTGCCGCTACCTGCGGTCTTGCTATGGCAGGCTGTCAGTCAAACACAACAGGCGGCAAGCTCATTATGGCTACAGAGCCCGGTTTCGCTCCTTACGAATATATGAGCGGTAACGATGTTGTAGGTATCGACGTTGATATTGCAAACGAAGTTGCAAAGGAGCTCGGTATGGAGCTTGAGATCCAGACAATGGACTTTGACGGTGCGCTTTTAGCCGTACAGCAGGGCAAGGTTGACTTTGCAGCAGCAGGCATCTCGGTTACTCCCGAGCGTCAGGAGGCTATGGACTTCTCAATCGAATACGCTAAGTCAAAGCAGGTTATCGTTGTACTCAAGGGAGCAAACAGAGTAAAGAGTGCCGACGACCTCGGCGGTGACACAAAGATTGCCGTTCAGATGTCAACAGTTGCCGATACATATGTAACAGACGATCTTAAGAAGGAACCCTCACGTTATACAAAGTATGTTCAGGCGGCAGAAGACTTAAAGAGTGACAAGGTTGACTGCATCGTTATGGACGAGCTTCCCGCAAAGGAAATGGTAAAGGGTAATGACAACCTTGAAATTCTTGACGGCGAGGTATTCACAGACAAGTACGCATTCGCTTTCAAGAAGGGCAACACAGAGCTTGAAGACAAGGTAAACAAGGTTCTTCAGAAGCTTATCGACAACGGTAAGGTTGATGAGTTCACACTTAACCACACTAAGTAATAAGTAAGAAATCGGGCGGTGAAATGCCGCCCGTATTTTTTGAAAGGCATAAGACGGAGGAATTAAGAATTGGACTTCTTTCTTGGTATATGGGATGCCATTGACAAGGCACTTATAAGAGAAAACCGTTATGAATTCTATTTAAGCGGTATCGGAAACACACTGCTCATATCGCTGTTTGCGGTTATTCTCGGTTTTCTTATCGGTGCATTCGTGGCAGTAGTAAAGCAGTTATGCGCAGGCAGGAGAGGTATCGGCTGGATAGCTAAGATATGCGACCTGTATGTATTCGTAATAAGAGGTACTCCTGTACTGGTACAGTTGCTTCTTATAAATGCTTTGCTCTTCAACTACAGAGGTGCAAACGCGATCATAGCCGCGGTCATGTGCTTTGGTATAAATTCGGGCGCTTATGTTGCGGAGATCGTCCGTGCGGGTATCGAGTCTATCGACAAGGGACAGACGGAGGCAGGAAGATCGCTGGGTCTTGGTGCAGGTCAGACAATGTGGCTTATCGTGCTTCCGCAGGCTATAAAGAACATACTCCCCGCACTCGGAAACGAATTTATCGTACTGGTAAAGGAAACCTCGATAGCAGGCTACATTGCGGTAACGGATATTACCAAAGCGGCACAGTATGTTGGTTCAAAGACGTATGACCTTATTACCCCGCTTCTCATTGCGGCGGCATTCTATCTGATACTGGTATTTATTCTGACAAAGCTTCAGAAGCTGCTTGAGAGGAGGCTTGGCAAGAGTGATAGACGTTAAGGATCTCAGTAAATCGTTTGGTAATCTCCACGTCCTCAACGGGATAAACGAGCATATCTACAAAGGCGAAAAGGTAGTTATCATAGGCCCTTCCGGCTCGGGAAAAAGTACGTTCCTGCGTTGTCTTAACCTTATGGAAAAGCCGACAAGCGGAAGTATCTGCGTTGAAGGTGAATACATCACCGACCGCAAGGCTAACGTAAACCTTATAAGAAGAAAGATGGGCATGGTGTTCCAGCACTTCAACCTGTTCCCTCACCTGACTATCAAGAAAAACATAACCTTAGCTCCTGTAAAGCTGGGTCTTATGACAAAGGAAGAGGCTGACGCAGAGGCAATGCGGCTTTTAGAGCGTGTCGGTCTTGCAGATAAGGCAGACGCTTATCCTCCGCAGTTATCGGGCGGTCAGAAGCAGAGAATCGCTATCGTCCGTGCGCTTGCCATGAAGCCCGATGTTATGCTTTTCGACGAGCCGACATCGGCACTTGACCCCGAGATGGTAGGAGAAGTTCTCGATCTTATGAAACAGCTTGCCGACGATGGTATGACAATGGTTGTCGTAACTCACGAAATGGGCTTTGCCCGTGAGGTTGCGTCAAGAGTAATGTTTATGTCGGACGGACAGATAGTTGAACAGGGCCCTCCCGATGAATTCTTCGCAAACCCCAAAAATCCAAGACTTAAGGACTTTTTATCAAAAGTGCTTTAATATGAAACAAACCCGACAGGTACGATTCGATAAACGTATCTGTCGGGTTTTATATTTCTTTATAATAGATCGGGTTATCGGTAAGCCCGAGGATATAATCTACGTTAGTCCTATAATATTCTGCAAGCTTTATAAGTATCGCTGTAGGAATATCATTTTCGCCTGTTTCGTATTTTGAATAACCCGTCTGCGACATACCGAGCATTTTTGCGACCGTTGTCTGATTGAGATCGGAATCTTCACGGAGGTTTCTTATTCTGCTGTACATTTTTATCAGCGCCTTTCACGTTTTTATAATTAAATTATAAACATTATGTGTAAAGGTCTTGACTTTTAACCTGAAACAGATTAAAATATGATTATCAGATGTACTATCTTCTGAACATTAAAAATCAAAGGGGATAAAAAATATGGCATTGATAAAATGTGCCGAGTGCGGCAAGGAATTTTCCGACAGAGCGAATGCTTGCCCCAACTGCGGCTGTCCTATTGAATATCAGGCTGAAAAGAGTATAGGCGGAGAGTATCACGCCGCAGATAAGCTTGCACCGTCCGTGATTGTAGAACACTTGATGATTGCAAAGGAGTTGGAGAGCGAGAGGTATACTCTGTTGTGTGCGGTTGATAAGTTACAGGCAAAGATAAATGGACTTGGGATAATAAGAGCGATCTCGAAACCCAATTATAATGTTAGACGTAAAACATGGATAGCATCTATAATCGCTTCAATTTTTTCTATAGGTTTGATAATTTATTCTAATGTAACAGCAACCGTTTATGAGACAGGCGGAATAATGTTAGCTTGTATTATATCAATTTTAGTGATAATTACCGCTCCTATAATCACTTGTTTGGTAGTCAAATCAAAGGAAAAACAGGAATATCTCAGTAAAATATATCGCGAAGAATCACGGGTTGCCAATGAGCGTCACGAAATAGAAGAGTTAAGACAACAGCAGTCTTATTTACGTTCAAAAGTCAGTCAGATTTCTAATACACTTGAGAGCGTGTATTCACTGGATATTATCCACCAAAAGTACAGAAATATGGTCGCTGT
>DOQG01000039.1:0-181 GCA_003512525.1 Oscillospiraceae bacterium
TCTGTGATGCTCGGACTTTCCTCACGGTTTACACCCCGCGACCGCACAGTAAAGTTGCGATAGTTATTGTAGCATATTTTTTTATAAAAATCAAGATGGTTTTACAAACGATAGGTTTGTAGAAAAAGCGTAATTTTCAATGTGCAGAGCCTTTGGTCATACACGCCCGGCATCCGTGCCG
>DOQG01000039.1:409-7266 GCA_003512525.1 Oscillospiraceae bacterium
CAGTCAGTCGCACACAGTCGCTATGCAAGGACGCATAAAGACAGCCACACAAAGCCGTTGCACGATGCAACGGCACAAATGGCTGTCAATGCACAGATGCAGCGACACTAACGACTGACAACCCGCATTGGGGCTACGCCCCAAACCCCTATTACAGAAAGGAGCACAAGACTATGTCAAAAAAGCAGACCATAAAAAAGACATTCAATATAACATGGCTGTTCCTCTACGGTGCAGGACTTATCGCGGTTGGTATACTTGTGCTTGTAAACGGAAAAATAGTGGTAGAGCCTGCCGCAAGGCTCGGCGGCATATTCATTGCCGCTAACGGCATTCACCGCCTTATCCGCGCATATGCAAGACATCAAAAGCTCCCTGTATTCAGCGGTATAAGCAATATTTTAATCGGTCTGATATCGTTATTCTTTCCCGCCGCAACATTAGCCCTGCTGTCGTTTATATTCTCGCTTTACGTTTTTCTCAACGCACTTGTCAAATTTATCGACTTCGGTTCGGCGCTTAAAAATGCCGTTCCCGATGCATTCTATGATCTCTTTTCAGGGATATTCTTCACCGTGTTCGGTATAATTATGATGTTCGGTACTCTTATGGGCAGTCAGGGTATGCTGATAGTAATCGGAATATACTGCATTATCTATGGCGCGGGCGAACTGCGCCTGTTTATCCGGGAAGCTGCTCCGAACAAAGCAAAAGGCATGATCCGCCGCAGGATACGTTTCTCACTTCCGCAGATCATAACCACGTTCATACCGCTGAAGACCCTGCGCAGTTATACCGAACGTCTTGATTCCCGTGAGATAGATATCGAAAAGCTGCAAAACGAGGAGCGTTACGAAAACAGCGGCGACACCCCCGATATTCACGTCCTTATCCACGTCAGCGCCGACGGAGTAGGCTCTATAGGACATTGCGATTTGGTACTGAACGGTACGGTAATTTCCTATGGCAACTATGACAAAGCTTCAGAACGTCTTTTCGGCGGTATCGGCGACGGTGTGCTTTTCAAAGCCGATTTTGACAAATATATAAATTTCTGCGTCAGCCACGACTTGCAGATGGTATTCGATTTTGGCATAAAGCTGTCGGAAAAACAGCTTGCAAAAGTCAGAAAGGGAATTGCGAAGCTCGAACGTAACATCACCCGTTGGAAGCCGCCGTATCAGCTGGCAAGCGAAAACAGTCCTGCGGCCGACATCGCGGATTTTGACGATTATTGCAGCTCACTGTGGAACGGCACTCACGCACACTTCTATAAGTTTAAAAGCGGCAGATTTAAAACGTATTTCGTTATGAGCACAAACTGCGTCTTCCTTGCGGACTACATTCTCAGCAAGGCGGGAACAGATATAGTAAAGACCGCAGGCATAATCACCCCCGGTGACTATTACGACTATATGCAAAGTGAATATGCCCTCCCCGGCGGAATAGTGATCACCCGCGATATTTACAGTAAATATAACGTTTTGCCGGCTGAAACTTAAGTGAAAATCCTTGAACTTGACACGATAGTGTGATATACTACAATAGGACAAGAATTTACATTTACGGGTAATATAAAGATAGCTGCCCGCATTAAGAAAGGACATAATATGAAGCTCAATATCAGAATAACCGCAGCGATCCTGACTTGCGCCGCAATACTCGCATCAGCCTCTGCCTGCTCATCACAGGATACAAGCTCACAGAACAGCAAGAGCGAAAGCAGCGCTGCACAGAGCAGTGCCACAGAGAGCACAGACAGCTCCTCGACCGACAGCACATCGGAAAGAGAAAGCTCCTCTGACAGCAAGGAGAGCACCGACAGCTCGGTTTCTTCCACCGACCCCGCAACATCATCGGAAAGCGACAAGCCTGCCGGCGTAGACGGTGTTCAGACAAACGGTCAGCTTGTCGTTGATATAGACGGTCACACATGGGGCATTTCGCTTTACGGCGGCGGTGACGGCGCAAACTATGCTACCTATCTTAACGAGTTCAAGGAAAAAGTCGGCTCATCGGTAAACGTATTCAATATGGTAGTACCGACAGCGGGCGCATATTACCTCCCCGCAGGCTATGAAAAATACAACGCAAGCCACCGTGACTCTATAAACAGCATAGCAAACAAGCTTGTGAATGTTATCAATGTTGACGGCTATGCCGCACTTGAGGCACACACAAACGAGTACATCTATACCCGTACCGACCACCACTGGGAACCCCTCGGCGCATACTATGCGGCAAAAGCTTTCTGTGATATCGCACAGACACCCGTAAAGGAGCTTTCAACATACAAGACAGAAACCATAGACGGCTTTGTCGGTACAATGTACGCGTTTACAGACTACAACGAGCGTATCAAGAACGACCCCGACACATTCACCTACTATATCCCCTCTACAGAGTACACTGCGACCTACTACACGACCGACTTCAAGGTTGACGAGCAGTTCGCGCAGTTCCACAGCATATTTGTAGACCAGCCCGCAAGCGGTGCATATTCGACATTTATGGGCGGCGACCGGAAGATAGTAAAGATAGAAACCGCCAACAAAAACGGCAGAAAGCTCTGCATTTTCAAGGACAGCTACGGCAACGCGGAAGTTCCTTTCTATGTAGACTCATTTGAAGAAATATATGTCTGCGATATCCGTTACTTCGACCTCTATGCGCCCGACTTCATCAAGGAAAACGGTATTACGGACGTTCTGTTTACAATGTGCACATTCTCTGCGGTAGGCGAAAACGCAGAGGGAATAAAGAACAACCTGCTTTCAGAATAAACGCAGTGTTCCGAAAGGAGGAGCGATATGCAAAAGCTCCCGAAGATAACAGCACTTACACTGATAGTTTCAATGCTCGCCTGCGGCTGCTCCGATATTATCCCCGAAAGCGGCTCGAACAGTAAAGATACATCCGCATATACCTTATCCCCCGACCCGGTATCATCTGAAACTCCCCCGGACACAGAAAGCAAAGACCCCGAGCCACCCGACACCTCTGTCCCCGAAACATCGGTGACGGAAACATCCGCCTTTGAAACATCGGAAGAAACCGCCGCGTCAAAAACCGAAACGAGCCCCGACAGTTCCTCAGCCGCAACATCTTCCCCCGAAAGCTCCGTCCCCGTAAGCAACAGCGATATAAACAGCTACAGGGCGATAGGCGACAACGGAATATTAGTTGCGGGAATGGATAACCACTACCGCGGGATCATGTTCTACGGCGGCACATACGGCTACTGCGACCAATATATCACGGACGTGAAGTCGTTTCAGGCGGCGCTCCCCGAGGTATCGGTATATTCCATGGTTATACCGACCTCTGTCGATTTCTATAACCCTACAGAGTACAAGGGCTACACCGAGCTTCAGAAGGATAAGATAGATTATATCGAAAGTGAGCTTAAGAATACAGGCGTAACCAACGTCAGCGTATACGATACGCTTTCAAAGCACACCTCCGAGGAGATATATTCAAGGACCGACCACCACTGGATGCCGCTCGGCGCATATTATGCCGCACAGGTGTTCTGCAAGACAGCCGGCGTAAAAGTCCCCGATATCAAAAACTACCGCAAGGAAACCTGCGGCGGCTATGTCGGCTCAATGTATTATTACTCTTCCGATGAGCACCTTAACAACGACCCCGAAACCTATGCGGTCTACTATTCCCCGAATGAGGATAAGCTGAAAACCACATATTACGATCGCTATTACAGCAACGGCTATGACAGCAATCTGTTCCTGTGCAATGACGCAAGCTACTATTACCTGTCATTCCTCGGCAGTGACGACCTCATCGCACACATAAAGACCAACGCAAAGACAGGCAGAAGCTTAGTCGTTATCAAAGAGAGCTACGGCAACGGACTTATCCCGTTCTTCACCGAGAGCTTTGATGATATCTATGTGCTTGACCTGCGCTATTGCGAGGTAAACGCGATCGATTTCTGTAAAAAGGTCGATGCGACCGATCTGCTGTTCGCAAACTGTGCCTATACCGTAGCAGGCGGCAACTGCGACTATTTCTCATATATAAGAAACATTTAAAAAGTGTTTTTATATTCACTATTTCAACGATTGTAATCCCGGCTTCTGTGAAGCCGGAAAGGGTCGCAGGGGCGTCAGCCCCCGTATTCTCCCCCTTTCCGGGGGAAAGGGGGTCAGGGGGATAGGGATATAAAAAGCACTTCAATGAGATAATTGATAATATGATTTAATTGCTTGAAATAAGGACACACCTATGAAAGAACTTGAATACCCCTTCGACAGCGGTTATCTGCTGAAAAAGAAACGCTCTATAAAAAAACAGCTCCTGTCTGACGGCAGTGTGCGTATAAAGAAAAAAATCGCCGTTCTCGGCGGTTCGACAACGAACGACATCATAAATATGCTGGATCTGTTCCTGCTGAATTACGGCATTGAGCCGACCTTCTACGAGTCGGAATACAACCGCTACTGGCAGGATGCAGTATTCGGAAATGAGGAGCTTGACAGCTTCTCCCCCGACCTTATCTTCATTCATACGTCCAACCGCAACATACTGAAATACCCTACTATAACCGACAGCAAGGAGCAGACAGACGCGCTTTTTACCGAGCAGATGAAGTATTTTGAAACAATGTGGGAAAAGATAGCCGAGCGTTATCACTGTCCCGTAATTCAGAATAACTTTGAACAGCCGTATTTCCGCCTTATGGGCAACCGTGACGCTTTCGACTGCCGAGGCAGAGTGAATTTCATAAACAGGCTCAACACAGCGTTTGCGGACTATGCCGCATCGCACGAGAGCTTCTATATCAACGATATAAACTATGTCAGTGCCTGCTACGGCATTGACAAGTGGAGCGAGCCGTCCTACTGGCATTTATACAAATACGCTATGTGCGTACCCGCTATACCCGACTTTGCATTCAACTTAGCCGCTATTGTAAAATCCGTATTCGGCAAGAATAAGAAAGCGCTTGTGCTCGACCTTGACAACACGCTCTGGGGCGGAGTAGTGGGTGATGACGGCGTTGACGGCATAGAAATAGGACAGGAAACCCACATGGGACAGGTCTATGCCGAGTTTCAGAAGTACCTGGGTCTTGTAAAGGACACAGGCGTAATGCTCACCGTCTGCTCAAAAAACGATGAGGAAAACGCCCTCGCGGGACTTAACCACCCGGAGGGAAGCTTAAAGCCCGATGATTTCATAATGATAAAGGCAAACTGGGACAACAAGGACAGAAATATAGAGGCTATAGCGACAGGACTCAACATAGGACAGGACGCGCTCGTATTCCTTGACGACAATCCCGCCGAACGCGCGATAGTTTCCGCACAATTGCCTACAGTAGCCGTTCCCGAAATGGAACGCCCCGAGGATTATATAAGAGTGGTAGACCGCTCACGCTTCTTTGAGATAACCGCTTTTTCAAGCGATGATCTGAAGCGCAACGAAATGTACAAGGAGAATGCGGTAAGAGCCGCACAGCAGGCACAGTTCTCAGATTACGGCGAGTATCTTAAAAGTCTTGATATGGTCGGCGTAATTGACGACTTCCTGCCGATATATCTCCCGCGCATAACACAGCTTACTAACAAGAGCAACCAGTTCAACCTCACCACAAAGCGCTTTACAACCGCCGAGATGGAGCAGGTATTCGCAGATGACAGCTATATCAGACTGTACGGCAGGCTTGCCGACAAGTTTGGTGACAACGGTATTGTATCTGTAGTTATCGGCAAGGTAAACGGCAATACGCTGGATATAGATCTATGGCTGATGAGCTGCCGTGTATTAAAGCGTGATATGGAATACGCGATGCTCGACAGCCTTTGCGAAAGAGCAAAACAGCGCGGACTTAAGACGGTAAATGGCTACTATTACCCCACCGCAAAGAATAAGATGGTAAAAGAGCTGTACAGCGACTTCGGATTTACGAAGATCAGCGAGGACGCGGACGGCAGCACCGTATGGAAGCTTGAGCTTTCGGGCTATGAGCCTAAGAATAAATATATCACTGTAGAAAGGAACAAGTAACATGAGCGAGCAGGAAATTTACGACAGATTAAACGAGGTTTTCAGAAACGTATTTGACGATGACGAGATCACCGTAGACGCAGGCACGACCGCAGACGATATTGAGGACTGGGACAGCCTTGAGCACATCAACCTTATCGCGGCTGTAGAAGACGAATTTGGTATCCGCTTCAAGATGGGCGAGGTTTCATCGATGAAGAACGTCGGCGAAATGGTCGACATAATAAAATCCAGAGCCTGAGCGGCGGGCGGCGGGTCGCCGCTGACAATTCGCCGTTCTGATGGTTGGAGGTTTGCTTGACCTCCGTTACCGGCGGACTTAATATGCCACTGCATATTCAATTAAGACATAATTAAAGGATACTGCAAACGCTTTAAGTTTGCAGTATCCTTTTTGCATATAAGCAATAATTCTCTTTACAGCACATTTCCGATAAAGCAGTATTATGAAACATACAGCCAACAACGCTGAAAACAATTTCCGTGCCGATAAGGAGTTAATAATTTCGTGAGTTTATCAGTGCAACTGCACTGTCACCGAAATTTCCAAAAAACGCACTATCCCAAGATATCTGTACAGTCCCCCGGGTCGAACAGAGCGCCAGCGTCCCGCTTACAGTGGCTTTTCAAACGCAATCGTTTGTGTGTCTTATCTCCAACACCCCTTTATGGCAGAAGAGAAAAGGAGTCAGGAAAGTGGGATGCGTGATTGAGCATTGCAAAAGCAATGCTCCCGCTCCTCTCGTCGCTCCAGAGGAATGACTGATTTGGGAGAAAACCTAAGGGGAGAGGGGGAAGCGCCTTTGGAGCGCCTTCCTCTCTCCCCT
>DOQG01000019.1:0-346 GCA_003512525.1 Oscillospiraceae bacterium
TAATGGGGTGTTGGCTATAAGACATACAAACGATTGCGTTTCAAATCCCGTTATAAGCGGGACGCTCCGCTCTGTTCGACCCAGGGGACTGTACAGATATCTTTGGATAGTGCGTCTTTTGGAAATTTCAGTGACAGTGCAGTTGCACCGATTTACTCACGAAATTATTAACACCTTGTCGGTATCAAAGTTGTTTTCAGCGTTGTTGGCGGTATATTTATTACTTTGACATTTTTTAATATGTCGCATTGTAATTTTAATGTAATTTGATACGCTGAGGAATTGTGTCACAGCTCCCGACTTTTCCTAGTCCCTTGGGTTCTCTCCCTCGTTCATAGCAGCAACG
>DOQG01000019.1:551-6508 GCA_003512525.1 Oscillospiraceae bacterium
CTATCGGTAGCCTGCTATCATTGTTAATTACTAAAACAGCATAATTGAAATGCAATAAAAACAGATTTTCTCCACATACCAAAAAAGTGAGCCGAGCGCACTATTTTTAGCGCATCGACTCACTTTTTTTGGGTTGTGTCACAACCCCTCTGTATCTGTTAAATTACTGAAAGTTCTTCTTAATATCATCGCCGAACTTCTTTATCTTATCAAAGAAGCTTGTACGCTTCTCATAATTTGACGGAGTAAGCTCCTTTTCAAAGCTCAGCAATGCGTCCTTCTGCTTCTTGTTCAGCTTCTTGGGCACTTCGATAACTACCCTTACCATCTGGTCGCCCCTGCCCTCACGCTGGAGCTTCTTTATACCCTTGCCTCTCAGCCTGAAAACCGTACCCGGCTGTGTACCCTCGGGTATGCTGTACTTAACGTTGCCGTCTATTGTCGGCACTGTAAGCTCATCGCCGAGGACTGCCTGTGAATATGTTATCGGTATCTCGCACCATACATCGAAGCCCTTACGTTCAAATATCGGGTCTTTGCGTACCGTAATGCGTACATTAAGGTCGCCCTTAGGTCCGCCGTTAGTACCGCAGTTGCCCTCGCCTCTTACGCAGAGCGTCTGACCGTTGTCTATACCGGCAGGTACATTTATAACGACCTTCTTACGGCGCTGTACTCTGCCCTGACCGTTACAGGTAGGACATGGGGTTTCTATAATCTTACCCTTACCGCCGCAGCGTGAGCATGGACGTGTGGAGGACATCATACCAAACATACTTCTCTGCTGTACTCTTACCTGACCGCTGCCGTGACAGTCGGGACAGGTCTTGGGAGTAGTGCCTGCCTTTGCACCCGAGCCGTGACAGCTGTCGCAGGTTTCGGCACGGTTTATCTCAACCTCGTGCGACAGACCCTTGCACGCTTCCATAAAGCTGATGTCAAGGCTTATAGCGATATCCGAGCCCTGTCTTGGCGCATTGGGGTTAGAGCGCTGTCCACCGCCGCCGCCGAATATTGAGTCGAATATATCGCCGAGGTCTATGCCGTCTGCCGATGAAAATCCGCCGGAAAATCCACCGAATCCGCCACCAAATCCGCCTGCACCGCCGCCGTATGACGGGTCTACACCTGCGTGACCGAACTGGTCGTACTTTGCACGCTTCTGCGGGTCGGAGAGAACGTCGTTTGCCTCGTTTATCTCCTTGAACTTGGCTTCAGCCTCAGGATTATCGGGGTTAAGGTCGGGGTGATACTGCTTGGCAAGCTTACGGTAGGCTTTCTTTATTTCATCATCGGTCGCGCCCTTCTGCAAACCGAGCACTTCATAATAATCTCTTTTTTCTGCCATAATGATCTTACCTTCCCGACAGAATTATCTGCCGTGTTTTAAAGTATTGCAAAATCAGCAATATGAGCCGAGAGTTCCCGGCTCATACGCAATGTTATCGATTAGTTGGCATCTGTGTAATCAGCGTCAACCACATTATCATCAGAACCGCCTGCGGCATTTGTGCCTTCGCCCTGAACGTCTGTCTGAGCAGCCTCTGCCTGCTGAGCCGCTGCACCCTGCTCCTTGTATATTCTCTCGGCTACTGCGTAGAATGCTGTCTGAAGCTCTTCCTGAGCCTTCTTGATAGCCTCAACGTCTGTGCCCTTGAGAGCTTCCTTAAGAGCATCGAGCTTGGGATTTACAGAATCCTTATCAGCCTGTGTTACCTTGTCGCCAAATTCGTTCATTGACTTCTCGGTCTGGTAAACCATCTGATCTGCGGCGTTACGAGCCTCAACCTCTTCTTTCTTCTTCTTATCCTCAACGGCGAATGCTTCAGCTTCCTTGACAGCCTTATCAATATCGTCCTTGCTCATATTTGTTGAAGCGGTGATACTGATGTGCTGTTCCTTACCTGTGCCGAGATCCTTAGCAGATACGTTTACGATACCGTTGGCATCTATATCGAATGTTACTTCGATCTGAGGGATACCACGGGGAGCGGGAGCGATACCGTCAAGTCTGAATGTACCGATAGACTTGTTATCCTTGGCAAATTCACGTTCACCCTGTAAGATGTTTATATCAACTGAGGGCTGGTTATCCGAATAAGTCGAGAATATCTGGCTGTGCTTTGTAGGAATGGTCTTGTTTCTCTCGATCATTCTCGTGCAGACACCGCCCGCTGTTTCGATACCGAGTGACAGAGGAGTTACATCGAGCAGTAACAGACCTGTTACTTCCTTGTTGAGAACGCCGCCCTGCAGAGCCGCGCCCATAGCAACGCACTCATCGGGGTTGATTCCCTTGAAGGGATCCTTGCCTGTATATTTCTTTACAGCTTCCTGTACAGCGGGGATTCTTGTTGAACCGCCGACTAACAGAACCTTGTCGATCTCGTTCATTGAAAGACCGGAGTCGCTTATTGCCTGCTTGAAAGGACCCATTGTTGCTTCTACAAGGTCTGCTGTAAGCTCATTGAACTTAGCTCTTGTGAGCTGAACATTTAAGTGCTTAGGACCTGTAGCGTCTGCTGTGATATAAGGAATATTTACATTTACGGAAGGAGCGTTTGAAAGTGCTATCTTAGCCTTTTCAGCTTCATCCTTTAATCTCTGCATAGCGAACTTATCGTTCTTAAGGTCGATACCGTCGCTCTTCTTGAACTCTGCTACAAAGTAGTCGATAAGACGCTGGTCGAAGTCATCGCCGCCTAAGTGGTTGTTACCTGCTGTAGCAAGAACCTCCTGAACGCCGTCACCGATCTCGATTACAGATACATCGAATGTACCGCCGCCAAGGTCGTATACGACGATCTTCTGCTCGTTTTCCTTATCGATACCGTAAGCTAAAGCTGCGGCTGTAGGCTCGTTGATAATACGCTGAACATTAAGACCTGCTATCTGACCTGCGTCCTTTGTTGCCTGACGCTGTGAGTCTGTGAAGTAAGCGGGAACAGTGATAACCGCATCTGTTACCTTTTCACCGAGGTAACCCTCAGCCTCTGTTTTCAGCTTCTGAAGGATCATAGCCGAGATCTCCTGAGGTGTGTACTTCTTGCCGTCAATGTCTACCTTGTAGTCACTGCCCATGTGACGCTTGATCGAAATGACCGTTCTGTCGGGGTTTGTAACTGCCTGGTTCTTAGCGAGCTGACCTACAAGACGCTCGCCGTCCTTTGTGAAAGCAACAACTGAAGGAGTTGTTCTTGAACCCTCGCTGTTTGTGATAACAGTAGGCTCGCCGCCTTCGATAACTGCTACACATGAATTTGTTGTACCTAAGTCAATACCTATTATTTTTCCCATGATAATTATCTCCTTGCTGTAAGGTTCATACCGAACCCTTTATTTTTCGGGATCTAAGCCCATTTGCTTGTTTTTTTACTTTACGACTGCTACCATCGCAAAACGGAGAACCTTTTCTCCGATCTTATAGCCTTTCTGGAATGTGGCGGCTATAGTGCCCTCTTCCTTGCTGTCGTCCTCAACCTGCTGTACAGCCTGATGATACGAAGGGTTGAACTGTGCGCCGTCCGATTCTATCACCTCAACGCCTAAGTTCTGAAGAGCCGTAACAAAGCTCTCATGTATCATCTCAACGCCCTTCTTGTAGTCGGGGTCTTTGCACTCCGCCGCAAGCGCTCTGTCGAGATTATCCATAACGGGTAAAAACTCCGTTAAGTTTCTTGCCGTGATCTCGGGAGAAAGCTCCATTCTTTCCTTGGCGGTGCGTTTTCTGTAGTTGTCAAATTCCGCCATGGTTCTCAGTAGCTTATCCTTAAGGTCGGCAATTTCAAGATCCTTGGGATCTACCTTGATCTCTTCGGCTTTTGTTTCAGCCTTTTCTTCTGTCACCTCTTCGGTCTTTCCTGCTACCTCTTCAGTAGCTGTGTCTGCGGTCTGCTGAGTTTCCTGCTTGGTTTCCTTTTCCTTCTTACTCAAACTGAATCCGCCTCCTTTTCTTCGTTCTTTTCTTCTTCGTCATTGCCGCCCGACAATGCATCGGTGACCTTTGACGAGAAATATTCAATATATGGGATCAGCTTCTTGTAGTCCAGTCTTACAGGACCTATAACTCCGAAAGTGCCTGCCTTTCGTCCGTCCTTGTTGAAGCTTGCCGCTATCAGACTGGAATTGGTAACGGCAAATGTATCGCTTTCGGCACCGAACTTTATCTGTATGCCCGAGAATGTATCGTCAAGCCAGCTGCAAAGCTCGTTCTTGCCGTCAAGTATCGTTGCTATCTGAGTGTTTGAGAAATCCGAACAGGTCAGCAGATTTTTCTCTCCGCTGAACTCCACCTGCTGCTGCATTTCAGCCGATATATCAACTACCGCTTTGAGAAGCGGTGATAACGTCATCATATATCCGCCCATGGCCTGCGTCAGCTTATCGATGTATTCATCGGACAGCTCATCAAGATTTACGCCCTTGAGGTTCTCATTTACGAACTGCGTAAAGAACTCCATCTGCTCGTTCGTAAGATCAAAGCTCAGCCTGCATACCCTGTTTCTTATGTTGCCCTCTGAGGTTATCAGAAGCAGAACGTACATTCTCTTGCCTGTCGGGATAACGTCTACCTTTGTTATGACCGAAAACTTGTTTACGGTGTTGGTAGAAACTATCGCGCATTTTGTGATATCCGCAAGCGCCCTGGACGCATTGTCGATTATCTCATCGTCTGTCGCTCCGCCGATATTGTCAAATATACGGTCGATCTCTTCTTTTTCTTCCTCGGGTAACTGTGCAGGTGACATTACCTTTTCTATATAAAGCCTCAGTCCCTGATATGTCGGAAGTCGTCCGGAGCTTGTATGCGTATGTTCAAGATAGCCCTGCTGTTCAAGCGCCGCCATCTCGTTTCTTATAGTCGCACTCGATACCGCGTTGTCAAGCTTCTCGGCAATAAGCTTCGAGCCAACCGCCTCACCCGTGCGTATATATTCGTCAACTATCGCTTCAAGGATTCTGAGTGTACGGTTTTCCATGTTCCTATCCCCTTCTTTCAGCGGTATTCCGCTGTTTCCGGCTCATTAGCACTCACATTTTTTCTCTGCTAGCACTCTACCTCTCTGAGTGCTAAACACACTATATCACACTTTTTAAACTTTGTCAATAGGTTTTTTATTAAAAATTGCACAAAAAGTTAATAATTTTGTTGTACGAATTTGTAGTGTGCTGTAAAAATGCTTTTACAACTCACTGCTGTTATATTGTTGCGGCAAACAGAGCATACTATACACGCAGATAAAATTTCGCAATGTGCAAGCTGAAAGGAATAATTGAATTATGGATAACAAAAGCTTAAAACAGCAAAGCGAGCTTATGAAAAAGCCTGTTCCCGACACACCCGAAGAACGCAGTGCAATGGACGACCTTATACTTGATAATTTCTGCGGCAGCTGTTCGTCCTCTGACTGCACCGGACTGATACCTGCCGATCCCGACAGCAAAAACGCCGCAGACGAATACCGCGGTGTTTATCCGTACGCCGTACCGAATGCCGATGGCGTGCCCTATCAAGAAAAAAAGACATTCGGTAAAAAAGGGACTCACGGCGGCGTATAAAAATGAGGGTTGTGACAAAACGCAAAGATTTCATCACAGCTTCTCAGTTTATCAAAGTTTCATTGAAATTGCAGTGCGACATATAGTAAAAAAGTCAGCGCAATAAATATACAACCAACAACGCTGAAAACAGTTTCGATATCGACAAGGCATTAATAATTTCGTGAGTATATCGATGCAACTGCACTGTCACCGACTATCTAAAAAGAACGCTACTATCCTGAGATATCTGTACTAAAATGGGACTAAGTGAGCGTCAGCGACCCGCTTATTACGACTTTTTAAACGCAATCGTTTGTATGTCTTATCGCCAACACCGCTGAAAACAGTATCCGTGCCGATAAGTTGTTAATAATTTCGTGAGTGTATCGTTACAACTGCACTATCACCGACTATCA
>DOQG01000066.1:0-27254 GCA_003512525.1 Oscillospiraceae bacterium
CACGAAATTATTAACGCCTTGTCGGTACGGAAGCTGTTTTCAGCGGTGTCGGCGATATATTTATTGTTTTGACTTTTTTACAATATATTACATTGTGATTTTAAGTAATTTTATAAACTGAGGAATTGTGTCACAGCTCCAGACTCTTCCTAGTCACTTTGGTTGTCTCCCTCACACATAGTAGCAACGTTATCGCACAGAACAGCGAACCCGAGAAGTGCTACCCAACAAACAGCTCTATCGGTAGCCTGCTATCATTGTTAATTACTAAAGCAATATAATAGGAGCAAACTATACAAAAAAGTGAGCCTTACGCACTATTTTTAGCGCTTTGACTCACCTTTTCTTTTCCGGGTTGCAACGCAATCCCTTATTAGTTAATACACTTATTTCTCACTCTCACGATCGTCTTTGTTGTACGAATAGAGCATTCTGGTCCTCTTGTGAGTTTCCTTGTCGACATACATCTTAGAATCTGCGGCATTTATATAGTAGTCGATGTGCATTTTTGTACCTTTGGGCATTATACAGCCGCCGAAACTTCCGTGCACATTATAGGGCTTATTGCTTGAAAGATTGTATTTGTCAAGATATTCGTTGACTTTATCGATATACGCCGTCATTTCATATTCGCCTTTTCCCTTGCCGAATACTACATATTCATCGCCGCCGAAGCGTGCGCATATATCGTTCTCGTCTGTTTGCCATAGTGAGAATAGCGTTGTCGCCCTCGTTGTGTCCGAAGTTGTCGTTTATCAGCTTCAGATTGTCAAGATCCACCGAAATGACCATGCAGTCATCCTTAACTCCGCCCTCGGCATAATCGTTATACGTTCTGAAAAAGCCTCTGCGGTTGTACAGCGAGGTGAGCGGGTCTGTAACATACAGCATATCTATCTTCTTTGCATAAGCGTACAGTTCATTTTGTCTGCGTACCGACTCCAGCAACTGTGATATAGCCATAGTGAGATAGTTCAGCAAATAGTTCATGCTGCTCCACGGATAGAAATTGAACGCAAGGTATCCCAGTGTGTTATCCCTTATGTGAATAGGCGTGTACAAAATGACCTTGCTTTTGTCGGACATTTCGTAGAAGTCGGGGAGCATTTCAGAAGTGGGAAATTCGGTTTCGCTCTGCGGCTTTTTATCTGCGTATCTTGCTATGCACTTCATAGTATCGCAGTAGCCGTGTCTGTGTACGGGACAGTTGTCTTCGATATCGTCGATTGAATCGTTTACAAGCGAACTTTCCATAAAGTCCTTGCAGATACATATACAGGAATTGCTGCACCATATTCTCGAAAGCGTCGCCGAAATATTCCTGCTTGCATCGTCAAATGTAGAGCAGTTTGCAAGCTCCTGCGCAATAGCCGCCGTTCTTATTGAAAAACGCCTTGCGTCATATAGTTCTTCGAACAGATCGTGCCTTTGCTTCGGCAGGAGATCAAGGGCGTTCTGCATATTCGTACAGCGGCAGGATATACCGTAAATTATGTTGGGCGGAGTTATGCCGAGCTTTGCAGGCTTCTTGCCTCTGAGAAGAAGATTAGCCACGATATTGGCGGCCTCCTCGCCGGCTTTGTCGGCGAGAATCTTTGCGGTCGTGATATATCCGTTGGCCTCGTCTGTACCGTCCATTCCGGTGACGGCAATTTCGCCCGGCATATCAAAGCCCAGCTCAGACAGCTTTATCATAACAGCCGATGCCATTGTATCGTTTGCACAGACAATTGCTCCGCAGTCAAGATTTCCGTCCTCGTTCATCTTTTCCACCTGCTGAATTGCAGGGGCGCTCCACAGATTGCCGTAATATATTCTTGACGGCTCTATCGGTATGTTGTGGCTTTTGAGTGCATCAAGGAAGCCCTCAAGACGTTCGTCACTGGTAAAGTGGTTTTTGTATCCTCCCAGAAAATTCAGCTTTCTTATGCCGTGTCTTTCTATAAGATGATTTGTTATCAGCTCTATCTGGCGACGGTAGTCCGGCATTATGCAGTAGCAGTTGGGGTAATCATACTGTTTTCCGATAGTGAGTACAGGCACGTTTTTCTCTACCGCACGTTCGATAGTATGCCGTATCACTTCTTCGCTGCTGCTTAGATAGAACGGTGCGATAATGAGCATATCGATAATATCATAATTAGGAAGATTGAAGATGTTGGTCTGACCTATATTGTGCGGTGCGCCATCATAGAAACAGGTACAGCAGTTGAAGATATGAACGTTTATCAGATTGTCGCCCAACACATTGCAAAAACCCTGCAATAACATTTTACTGCCTTCAAGATCGCCTACACAAAAGGCGATGTTTTTTCTTCCGCTTTTATTTTCCAATGATAAGGTCTCCCTTCGTCAGATTTTTTCTTGAAACGCTAAATGTTGTGAAATCGTTTAACCTTAGATATAGAATATAATCAGTATAGCACATTCGTTTTGAAAAATCAAGCAAAATTGCGCCGATTTGCCTATGTTTTCGCAGATTTGCGTTGTAATAGCTATGTGCCGCAAGACTTACATTTTAAACTTCGGAACATAATCTGCCGATACAACAAAAATCGGATAAATTTATTGCATTTTCAGACGATATGTGATACAATAAACCGTATAAAACTTCATCGAGGAGTGTTGAAATTTGGAAAACAGCAACAAAAATAACAATAATTATAAAAGCAATAAGCCGTCAAAGGATAACAGACCGTCTTTCCCGAAAAGAGCGGTGATAACAGGCGGTATGCCCTACGGCAATAAACAGCTTCATTTCGGTCATGTCGGCGGTGTGTTCGTCTTTGCCGATACCTATGCAAGATTTCTGCGTGACCGTATCGGTAAGGATAACGTGATTTTCGTATCCGGTACGGATTGCTATGGCTCACCCATAGCCGAAAGCTACAGAAAGCTCAGGGAAAGCGGAGAGTTTGATGGTACTATTGAAGATTTTGTCAGAAAGAACCATGAGAGCCAGGAAAAAACGCTCAGAGATTACGACATAAGCCTTGATCTTTTCGGCGCATCGGCACTTGACGAGCCTGCCAAGATACACAATACCGTGTCCGACCGGTTCATCAGAAGACTGTATGAAAACGGTCAGCTTGAAAAGATCACCACCTCACAGTTCTATGACGAAAAGGCAGGCGTTTTCTTGAACGGCAGACAGGTAATAGGCAAGTGCCCCGTTCTCGGCTGTCAGTCCGAAAAGGGCTATGCGGACGAGTGCGATCTCGGACATCAGTATATGCCGTCAAGCCTTATCGACCCCAAGAGCACGCTCACAGGCGAAACCCCCGTAATGCGTGACGTTGTGAACTGGTACTTCCGCCTTACCGAGTACACAAAGCTCCTCGGCGAATACGTTGACAGAATAAAGAAGATGCCTAACGTCCGTTCGCTTGTTTCAAAAACTATCGGTGAGTTCCTTGAACCGCCCGTTGTCCATATCAAAAAGGAACTGCGTGAAGACTATGAAAAGATAAAGGATCTTCTTGCACATCATACACTGACCGATGACCCCAAGAAGCCGTCATTCACGATATGCTTCGACACCCTTGATGAGCGCGATACCGCTACCGAGATAATGGCGCACCACGGCCTGCGTTTCAGAACAGGCAAGACGCTTGTTCCGTTCAGACTTACAGGTAACATTGAGTGGGGCGTAAAAGCACCCGACCTTGAGGATGAAAAGGGACTTACCGTATGGGTATGGCCTGAGTCGCTGTGGGCGCCTATCTCATTCACCTGCGCTTATCTCAAGAGCAAGGGCATAGATATGGAGCACTACAAGGATTACTGGTGCTCAAAGGACGCACAGGTATATCAGTTCATCGGTTCGGATAACATCTACTTCTATGGCGTTGCCGAAATGGCAATGTTTATGGCACTGAAAAAGGGTGAGATAACCTCAGACCCCGAGGACGGCGAGATGCAGTTGCCTATCCTCGTTGCCAACAACCACATTCTGTTCCTTGACAAGAAGGCAAGCAGCAGCGGCTCTATAAAGCCTCCCATGGCGGCAGACCTGCTTAACTACTATACGGCAGAACAGCTCCGTATGCACTGGCTCGGACTTGGACTCGGCACAAGGAGCGTCAGCTTCCAGCCTAAGCCCTACAATCCCGATGCTAGACCTGAGGACAACGACCCCGTTGTAAAAGAGGGCTTCCTGCTTTCAAACGTATTCAACAGAGCGATCCGCTCCTGCTTCTATTACGCTCAGAAGTATTTTGACGGCAAGATGCCTGTAGGCACACCCGATTCCGATGTTATCGCCGAGTGCGAAAAGGCGATCCTCGAATATGAGCGTTATATGTATAAGTTTGAGTTCCATCAGGTGACTTATGTACTTGACTCGCTTGTAAGAAAGTCCAGCAAGGTATGGTCAAAGCTCAGCCGTGAGGCTGATGCGGCAGATGATAACGAGCTTCGTAAAAAGACTCTTATCAACGTGTTCCACTATATAAGAACAGCGGCACTTCTCCTGCACCCCCTCGCTCCCGAGGGTACAGAGATGCTCCGTGAGTACCTCGGCTTCGGTGAGGATTTCTGGAGCTGGGATCATGTCTTTGAAGGAATGGACTACTTCTGCAAGGGCGAGAGCGAGCACAAGCTTAAGTTCCTTGAGCCGAGAGTTGACTTCTTCAAAAAGCACCCCTCACAGCTTGCGGGAAACGAAGAAAAGTAAATTATTGCAACAGCACCGCCGCCGTGAAAAACACAGCGGCGGTAATTTGTAAAGGAATTTCTATGAATATAACCGACAGCAATATCGACAACGGTAAAGCCTTCGACTGGGGCAGAATATCGCAGGATTATGCTAAGTACCGTGATATATACCCTGAGGAGTTTTACCGCAGAATAACCGACAGAGGACTTTGTGTGTCGGGACAGAGTGTGCTTGATATAGGAACGGGAACGGGCGTAATTCCGCGTAATATGCTCCGCTTCGGCGCAAAGTGGACAGGCGTGGATATTTCACCGGAGCAGATAGAGCAGGCAAAACTGTTGTCACAGGGTACGGATATAGAATATTTTGCTTCGCCAGCCGAGAAATTGTCGTTCATGGACAATTCATTTGACGTAATAACCGCTTGCCAGTGCTTTTGGTATTTCGACCATGAAAATCTGATACCGAAGTTCATGAGTATGCTGAAAAGCAGCGGAAGCCTTGTCGTGCTCTATATGGCATGGCTGCCGTTTGAAGATAAGATTGCAGGTATGAGCGAGGAGCTTGTACTGAAATATAATCCCGACTGGAGCGGCAAGGGCGAAACGATGCACCCGATACATATACCTGAGTGTTACGACGCTTATTTTGATAAAGTTTACAGTGAAGAATATCCGCTCGACGTGCATTTCACACGAGAGAGCTGGAACGGCAGAATGAAAGCCTGTCGAGGCATAGGCGCTTCACTGTCCGAAGAAGAGATAAATTCGTGGGAAAAAGAGCACTTGAAGCTTCTGGAAACAAATGCGCCGCCCGAATTTGACGTACATCATTACGGTGCAATCGTACAGTTAAGACTTAAAGATAAAGGATAACATTATGGAAAAATTGGCAATAGCGATGAGCGGCGGAGTAGACAGCTCGGTAGCTCTGGTACTGTTAAAGGATAAATATGATGTCAGCGGCTACACGCTGAAGCTTCACGACAGCCGGGCGGCTGACGATACAGGACTTTGCGGTTCGGCAAGCGACATCAAGGACGCAAAGGCTATAGCGGCAAAGTTCGGCGTACCGCACTATCTGCTTGATATGAGGGATTTGTTTTCCGATACGGTACAGAAAAGTTTCGTACAGAGCTATCTGTCCGGCAGGACCCCGAACCCTTGCGTTGAATGTAACGAGATCATCAAGTTCGGTGCACTGCTTGACGCAGTAAAAAACCATGGTATAAACCACATTGCGACCGGTCATTATGTCCGCAGCTGCTATGACGAAAAAAGCGGCAGATGGCTGTTAAAGAAAGCGATAAACGCTGACGGCACAAGCAACGCCAAGGATCAGTCGTATGTGCTGTATCGTTTAAGCCAGGAGCAGCTTGCCGCAAGCGTTTTCCCTCTCGGCGAAATGACAAAGGACGAGATAAGACGCATAGCCGCCGACAGCGGGCTCATCAACAGCAACAAGCCCGACAGCCAGGATATCTGCTTCGTTCCCGACGGCGATTACGCCGGCTTTATCGGGCGCTATACAGGCAAGGCTTACCCCGACGGCGATTTCCTTGATGAAAACGGCAACGTTATAGGCCGGCACAAGGGCGTTATATTCTATACTATAGGGCAGAGAAGAGGCATAGGCACGGGCTTTGGTAAACCGATGTATGTTATCGGGAAAAATGCCCATAATAATACCGTGACCCTCGGCGAAAACGAGCTTCTTTTCACCGATACCCTGTATGCAGACGATCTTAACTGGATAGCGTTTGAATATCCCGAAAGCGGGTTTAAGTGCAAGGCAAAGACGCGCTACAGACAGACTGAACAGCCGTGCACGGTATATCCTCAGGATAACAATACGGTCAAAGTAGTGTTCGATGAAAGAATAAGAGCGGTAACGCCCGGTCAGCACGTTGTGTTCTATGACGGCGATACAGTGCTCGGCGGCGGTGTAATAATGTAGAATTGTGAAACTTTGACAAAAAACGAGTTCACTTTTCATCTAATTTACACAAAACTATTCTTTTAATTTCACGAACAAGCATTATTATATAACTACAGTCAGCGAGAGAGCGAAACGACAGCAAGAAGATCGGCTGAGGATAAGCGCTGACATTTATAATTGCTATCTTCGATTTTCATATATATTTCCCCAAAGCAAAGAACTCCGGTGTAACAGCCGGAGTTCTTTGTGTTTTATACAGGCTTTACGGTATTATTGCGTTGCGAATGTTTCGCTTGTCTTTCAATTGTCGACATACAATCACTAGTCAATGCCGCTGTTAAAATTGTACTAAGGTACATTGTAATATAGACAGTATAGCATTACAGAAAAAGAACAACAGTTTTTCGCAAATTCTGAAATAGCTTGCTTTTCCGCAAGCCATCACCTCCCCCCATACTCCATTAAATTATTTTCTCAACCCTATTGACAAACGCATAAATCCATGTTATTATACAACTGTACTAACTCAAACAGTACAGTTATCACGAAAGGCGGTGCAGTATGTTTTCTTTAAGACTTCAAGGCGGAATACCTTTGTCCGAACAGCTTGAAGCAAGGATAGCAGAGCTGATAATCGGAGGAAAAATGGTGGAAAATGAAAAGCTGCCGGCTGTGCGGGAAGTCGCAAAAGCGCTTACGATAAATCCGAACACTGTTCAGAAGACCTACAGACAGCTTGAACAGAGAGGGCTTATATATTCTCTTCCGGGAAAGGGCAGTTATGTTGCGGAGCGTTCACAATATTCTTCTGCCGTGTTGAAAAAAGCAGCAGAGGAATTTCGCCAGGCTGTGATCGATGCGAAAAAATCAGGGCTTACCGAAGAGATGATGACTGAAGTAATTAACGCCGTTTCAAATAAGGAGGGTGAAATATGATAAACGTAGAAAAGGTAACTAAGAAATTCGGCGATTTTCTTGCTCTTGACGATATGACGCTTAATGTAAAAAGCGGCAGTGCTTATGGACTGCTCGGCTCGAACGGTGCGGGAAAATCAACACTTCTGCGTATTCTTGCGGGAATATACAAGCAGGACAGCGGAAGCGTTACGGTCGACGGGGAAAAGATCTATGACAACGTGGCGGTAAAACAGAGGATATTCTATGTAAGCGACGATGTTGAGCAGTATGCTAATATGACCCCCGAGGATATGAGAAAAATGTATGAGGTATTCTATCCGACATTTTCAAAGGAGAAGTTCGACAGACTTATGACTGTTGTGGATCTGCCGCGCGACAAGCGTATGTCTACATTCTCAAAAGGTATGAAGCGGCAGGCGGCGGTTATATGCGGACTTGCGGCATCTACCGATATTCTCCTGCTTGATGAAGCATTTGACGGACTTGACCCGACAATGAGAATAAATGTCAGAAAAATGCTTTTTGACGCTATGGCGGAGAATAACAGCACGGTTGTGATTTCTTCGCACAACCTTACGGAAATTGAGGAGCTTTGCGACAGCGTGGGTCTTGTTCATAAAGGCAAGGTGGTATTTGACCGTGAGCTTGACTGCATAAAAGGCAATCTGCATAAGATACAGGTTTCGTTTGACGGCGTAAAGACAGCCGCTGATTTCCCGGAGCTTGAAATCCTGTCGGAAAATACGATAGGCAGTGTACAGAGCTTTATTGTTAAGGGTGAGCCTGAGAATGTCTGCCGTATAATGAGCGAAAAGGGTGCAAAATTCTGCGATGTGATACCGCTCACGCTGAACGAAATATTCATATATGAAATGGAGGGACTCGGTTATGACAGCTCAGAACTCGATAAGTAAAAAGAGCTACTTCGGCAGCTATTTCAGATACAAGCTGTTCAAAAACAAAAATCTGCTTATTCTTTCTTTGATATTCAGCATACTCGGTATACCGACATTTGCCGTCTGCGTTTCTGTTTGTACCGGAATACTCAACGACTTTATAAATGCAGGTGTATTCAATTTGGATAATATACAGGAAACTCTGGGCACTGTTGATACGATTTTGATGTCCGGTGTCATAGTATCGGTCGTGTCGGTCGTGATATTTCTGATAATGCCATTTGTGGTATCAAACGTCATATTCGGCTACAATCTTAAAAAGTGTGACGCAGATATGATTTTACCGCTTCCGCTCGGTACTACCCAAAGATTTTTTGCCGACCTGCTTTCGGGTTCTGTCATATGCATTCTTCCCACACTGCTGACAGGTGCGGTAAGCGCAGTTGTAACCTCTGCAAGTAAAATCGCGCTCTCGGACAAGATAACGCAAATATATAACAACGGTAACTGCACTGCGGATATAGATGCGTTTTATCGTGCGACAAATTCGATAGTGTATAAGGATATTGCCGGTGTAGTGCTTTATTTGCTGATCTCAATTGTTATTGTTCAGGCGCTTATGTATGCTTTCTGCGTGATGATAAACGCCTGCGCCGGTAGAACGGCTGACAGCATTATCTATTCCGTACTCGGTATGGTGGTATTGTCAATGGCTGTTGTTTCGTTTGCTCGCATAATCATGGGCAGACTGACCAGTGTTTCAAGCGATGAACAGATTTTTTCACTGGCAATGTATGCCGCACCGCTCGGTCCTGTTTTTTCGTTCATCGGTTCTTTCTTCAACGCATATAAGTATGTTGAATATCAGATGGAGGGAACGTTGTGGCAGAGCGATATGTTCTCGGTGTTCAGTGCGCGCAATATAACGGTACTTGCAGTACTGTTCTTAATTTATCTCGGTCTTGCTTATCTTGCAACAAGGCTGAGAAAAGCTGAAAAGACAGGCTCGCCGTTCGTGTTTGAACTGCCGTATCATATAATAACACTGGGTCTTGTTGTGACTGTTTTTGCAAATATAACAGGAACAACAGGCTTGCATGAAAATAACATAACGGCATATGTAGCATGCCTTGTAATAAGCATTGTTCTGTATCTTCTGGCAGAATTGACGCACGGCAGAAAAATACGCAAGCTGTGGCAGTCGTTTGTAAGATACGGCTGTGCGGTTGCAGGCTCGTTACTGCTGTGCTTTGTTATGAGGTCATATGACATTTTCGGACTTGAACACTATGTACCGTCTGCGTTTTTTGTAGACAGCGTAAGCGTTTCAACGTCAAAGGCTTTCAATGAATTTTGCGGCGGCGGTATAGTCAACTACGGATTTCAGGAGTTTGACGATGAAAGATCGATCAAAGCGATAACCGATTATCATTCATTCATAGTCAATAACGGTTATGCGCGTGCAGGCGGCAACGGGGTCGTTCATTACATCAGTACGCCGGACGCTCAATATACCGACTATACTACTGTGAGCTTTAAATATCGCCTCAAAGACGGAAGCGTTGTGACGAGAACATTTAATGTCAATATCCAAAAGGATAAGAGCGCAGAATATGCGAAAAAGCTGTACGATATGAGATGCGCCATGTCTGAAAGTGACGGATATCAGTCATTTTTTGAGTATTTCGAAAGCGCAGGAAACGGTTGGGATATTATTTCCCACCGCGATGACGGTGAGCTGTACGGAAGAAAGCTTAAAACGGAGCTTAACGAAAAGCTGATTAAGGCGCTGAAAAATGATATGAAAGCGGGCAGAAACACAGGAAAGCTCGCTGCAGTGCTCGACTTTGTCCTCGCTGATGCAACTTATTCCTCAATGAGCGTTGAGATCAGAGAGAACTGCAAGGAATCGCTTGCCATACTGGAAAACAAGGATAATTCGACATCGCGCAGGGAGAAAATAATCGGTGCTTTAAGGACTGCTAAGTACGAATATGACAATACGGAAGCAGGCACAGAGTCCGGCAGCGACGAATACAACACAAGCGTAGGAGTGGAAACCGATTACAATATATATAAAATTGAAAAAATACTCTCGCCATACCAGGTTTCTTACAGCTCGGATTGGGTATATGCCGTCAATGCAGAGATGGCCGCTGTTCCATACGGTCTTGCAGACAGCGAAGCGGTGACCGAATTTGAAAAGCTGTGCAAAATGTATGACTTCTACACAGACGGAGTGCTTTCCGATAAGAAATATGTGATGACCGAACCGTCTATGAACGCTTTCGGAGGAGCAATATATTATATACCCGATGAAAGCGTGAGCCGTGCAGAAAAGCTCTATAAAACGATAATCGGCGAATATCAGGACAGTACCGGACAAAGCCCTGATAACGAATGACAAGCATAAAAATTCTCCTCATATAAATATAAAGAACACCCTTTGCCGTGCAGACGGTACAAGGGTGTTCTGTTTATTCTGCCCAAAACGCGGCGGTTAATTTAGTACAATATTTCTATTGAGCCGTGTCGCGGATATGTGATACAATTAAAACAGAATTAAATATATGATAATTATCAAACAGACTTTTTTAACCGACAAGAAACATTCCGCACTACATCAAAGGAGCTATTTATGAAACACACAAAGAAATTATCCGCAATTATCCTGTCAGCGGTAATGCTGACGACCGCCTGCTCAGGCAGTACATCTTCCGACAGCGGTACGCAAATAAAGGACAGCGACCCCGCCGCTTCGGAAAATGCGGGAACAGACGACAGCACCGACAGCAGTAACGACACTGTATCCGCAAGCAAGTCCGTTAAGGACGTTATAGGGGATATCAAGGTCGATACAAAGGTGAAATTTCTCGGCTGGTATGACCTTAATAACGGAGATGTTGCAGGCGCATACAAAGAGCTTTTCGGTGTGCCCCCGAAAAATCCGGAGGGTTATGAAAAAGACAGCTCCGGTAACGATACAGAACCGTTTATAGATGTTTATCTAAGCAGTTATGTTGACAGATATTATACGCTTGAAAAATTGATAAAATCAGGAGATTCTCCCGATGCTTTCCCGGCTGAGATATCAAGAATGCCTTGCTCTGTCGGAGCAGATAAGCTTTTTCAGCCTATAGGCGATATCATAGATTTTGAAACGGAAGAATTTGCTCCATACAGCAAGATACAGCAATCGTTGAAATATATCGGAAACGATTATGTGCCGATATTCAGCAGTACTCCGCACTCGCTTTTGTGGTACAGAAGCAGTGTCATAAAAGAGTCAGGACTTGAAGACCCGTGGGAGCTTTATGAAAAGAACGAGTGGACGTGGAGCAAATTCCTCAGTATGTGCGAAAGCTTCAGCGACAGCGAAGAAAAGAAATACGGCGTTGACGGATATTCTGTTGAACGCGAAATTCTTTCTACTGTCGGAAAGGGAATTATCGGTATAGAAGACGGTCTTCTTAAAAGCAATGCCGATGATGAGAAGATAATCTCCGCAATGGATTTTTTGCGTCAGTTTGCCACATCTCAGAAAAATCTCCGATATCCCAAAGAAGAAGAAAATAACTGGTCGCCAAGCTATTCCGAATGGGCAAACGGCAACACACTGTTTTATCAAGACGGTTTATGGAGATATGATGAAACCTGGCGGCTTTATAAGAAAAAGAATGAATGGAGCGATGATGAGATCAATTTCATTCCTTTCCCCCGTTGTGATGATGAACAGTCGTATTATCAGGAGTATAACTGCGCTCAAGATACTTATATGCTCCCGATAGGCTCAAAGAATACCGAAGGCTATAAGGCGCTTGTATATTCGGCGGCATACTTATATAACGACAGCTCCGCACAGACACGGCTCAGTGAGGAAAAGAAAACCGAATATGATTGGAACGACAGGCTTCTTGACAGAATGGATAAGATAAACCGTCCCGATTCTTTTGAGTGGGTAGTTGATTGCCGTGATTATTTCCGTGAAGTACCGCCTACCGCATTGACCGATGTCATTGTTGACAGACTTTCAGAAAGCTCGTATGTGCACGGCAAGGACTACAGAACGTTTATTACCGAAGAAAGACCGGACATTATCAAGGAGCTTGATAAAGCAACGGACAGCATCAACAAATCAGCAGAAAATATCGTAACTGAACAATAAAATTCATTTCACACTACATCAAAGGAGCTATTTATGAAACACACAAAGAAGCTATCCGCAATTATCCTGTCAGCGGTAATGCTGATGACCGCCTGCTCGGACAGTACATCTCCCGACAGCAGTACGCAAATTAAGGACAGCGATCCCGCCGCTTCGGAAAATGCGGGAACAGACGACACCGCCGACAGCACCGACAGCAGTAACGACACTGTATCCGCAAGCAAGTCCGTTAAGGACGTTATAGGGAATATCAAGGTCGATACAAAGGTGAAATTTCTCGGCTGGTATGACCTTAACAACAGCAATGTTGCCGATACATATAAGGAGCTTTTCGGTGTGCCGGAAAAAATACCCTCAGGGTATGAGAAAATTAAATACCGGAAGAGCAGTTCGGGGAGTACGGCTGATGAAGAGCCGTTTGTAAGTATAAAGGTGAGCAATTACTCAGAAAGGTATTTTGATCTTGCAAAGCTCATACAGTCAGACGATTCGCCGGACGCTTTCCCTTGCGAATCAATGTTCCCGTATTATTCGATTGACCATGACAGCAATTTACTGTTTGCTCCGGTTGATGATATAATTGATTTTTCACTCGCCGAATTTGCACAGTATGAGCAGGCGCAGAAGAAGACAACGATCGGCAGGAGCAACTTTGCCCCTGTGTATGACGCTAAGCTTTCGGAATATTTGTGGTACAAAACTTCTACTATCAAAGAAAACGGTCTTGAAGACCCGTGGGAGCTTTATGAAAAAGACGAATGGACGTGGAGCAAGTTCATTGAAATGTCGGAAAAGTTTACAGACAAGGAAAAGGAAAAATATGCTATAGACGGCTATAGCGCAGATATATATCTTTGGACAACGACCGGCGTACCTCTTGTCGGGCTGAACGACGGAAAGCTCGTGGGTAATTTCAGAAACGAAAAGATATTAAAAGCCATGGATTTTGTCCGTCAGTTTGCAACAACTCAGAAAGGCTACCGTTATCCGCGGGAGGTTGTAAATAATTGGTCACCCAGCTACACTGAGTGGGCGAACGGCAACACTTTGTTCTATAACGACGGCAGTTGGAGATATGATGAAACATGGCAGCTCTACAAGAATAAGAATAATTGGAACGATGATGAGATAAGCTTTGTTCCGTTCCCGCGCTGTGATGATGAACAGACTTATTATCAGAGCATAATCATCAATTCGTTTATGTTCCCGAAAGGCTCAAAGAATGCCGAGGGGTATAAGTCGCTTATCTATGCCGGCTCATTGGCAAATAGTGACAAAGAGCAAAAGAACATTGCACGTCAGAATGCAAAATCCGAATATGGCTGGACCGACAGATTGCTTGACAGAATGGACAGGATAAACGATCCGGCAACATTTGTACCGGTTATAGAATTTAAGCAGATATGCAGCAATCCGAATCCTTTGTACTGCGGCGAAAGCTATATCGACGAGATGGACGACTGGTGTTATATGGAAGGTCAGGATTACAAAAAGAATCTGGAGGATGAAGTGAAAGGGGAGTATGTGCCTGCCATTGAGGCATATCTGGAGGATCTGAATAGCAGAATAAGCTGAAATTTAGCTAATTAACCTAAATTAACGTGCTTCGATTGTGCTATTTTCACAAAATTGTTTAGCTAAATTACTGCAAAATGTTTATTGACGGTGTGACAGCAATTTTGTTATAATAGTAATTGTAATAATACGCAAATCTGTACTCAGGTACAGAAAATCTACAGGAGGATTAAAGATGAGAAAATATACTAAGGCTATTGCAGGCGCATTAGCACTCGTATCTGCCGTAACAGCTTTTTCTGGTTGTTCAGGCAGCGGTTCACCCGCAACAACAAGCGGAACAACAGACAGCTCAGCTGCTTCTACAACAGGCGAAACACAGAAGCAGATGTCTGAGAACGAAGGCGTTCAGAGCGCAGTTAACAATGTTTCTGCCGGCGAAAATTATAAGGACATCAAGGTTGACACAAAGATCAAGTGGATGGCATGGTGGGACATTCAGGAGGCTTCTCCCGCAGTAGAGGTATTCAAGAAGCTTTACGGCACACCCGAGAACAAGCCTAAGGGCTATGAGAGCGTAGCGGATGAAAACGTATTCGTAAACGTCAAGGTTTCAAGCTATGCGGACAGATATACCAGCCTTTCAAAGCTCGTACAGTCAGATGATTCCCCCGACTGCTTCCCCTTTGAGATCTGCAACTATCCTTACAGCGTATATCAGAACCTTTTCCAGCCCCTTGACGGTATCATTGATTTCACAACAGATGATTGGGCTGATTATAAAGAAGCTATCGACAAGTTCAACTGGGGCGGCAAGAACTACTGCCCTATTATGAGTCTTGTTCCCACAAGCTTCCTGTGGTACAGAAAGTCAACTGTTGAAGAAGCAGGTCTTGACGATCCCTGGGAGCTTTATGAAAGTGGCAAGTGGACATGGGAAACATTCCTGACAATGGCAAGAAAGTTCTCAGATCCCGATAACGGCAAGTATGTACTTGACGGTTACTACCCCGAAAACAACTTTGTCTGCACGACAGGTACACCTCTTATCGCACTTGAAGGCGGTAAGCTTGTAAGTCACCTTAATGACGCTAACATTGAAAAGTGCCTTGATATGCTTCGTTCATTCGATAACACACAGGAACAGCTCCGTTACCCCAGAGATATCGATAACAACTGGTCACCCAGCTATCCCGAGTGGATAAACGGCAACACACTGTTCTTTGAAGACGGTACATGGAGATATGAAGAAACCTGGAGATTGTATAAGAAAAAACAGAAGTGGGATGACGATGAGATCAACTTCGTTCCCTTCCCTCAGATGGACGGTTCTGATAAGTATTATCAGAGCATGAAGCAGGATTCTATAATGCTTGTTGCAGGTTCTAAGAACATAGACGGTTACAAGGCATGGATCTATGCAAACTTAGTTGCTTCAAACGATCCCGAAATACAGAAGGCAGGCAGAGAGCAGTCCAAGGCTGAGTATGACTGGACAGATACACTGCTTGACAGACTTGATACAATGAAGGATCCCACGGCATTCACAGGCGTATTTGACTTTAAGAACGGTATCGGTCAGGATATCGCAAGCACAGACAACCAGGATAACCCTGTAGAACAGCTCACAAAGGGTCCGTACATGACAGGTGAATCTTACACATCTTTCCGTGAACAGTATCAGGGTCAGATAGACGCTCGTCTTGCAGAACTCAACAAGACTGTTGAATAATTCTTGATCTTAATAATAATGACGGCTCTGCTTTTGCAGAGCCGTTGCTTTTTATCCGCTGCCATATAAACGCAAAAAGCTCGCCGCAGAATATCCTGCGACGAGCTGCTTGCTTATCTGAATTTATTTATGCCTTGCTGATACTATCTATCTTTGTGGAAGTTTCGGTGATCTTGTCACTGAGCTCCTTTACTGTAGCAACATTGGCTTCTATCTTGCTTACTGCGGTTGCAATTTCCTTGTCGATAGCAGAAATTGAGGAGCGTACGCTACCGAGCACGTCTTCGATACTGCGTGTCTGATTGGAAGTCTGTTCTGCAAGCTGACGTACTTCCTGTGCAATTACATTGAAGCCTGCGCCTGCTTCGCCGACGTGCTTTGCTTCTATTGAAGCATTGAAGCCGAGCAAGGTCATCTGAGTGGCAACATTCTGTATGTATTTCAGGATCGAGTCTGTCTGAGCAACCGCCTTAGCAGACTCATTTGCTTTTTCGCGAAGAAGATCAAACTCGTCGGATAATGCCGCAATTGCCGTGTTGACTTCTTCGACCTTTGCGTTTATAACTACATAGTCTTCCTGGACCTCATCGAACATTGCCGAAGTATCCTTGTGTTCTTCTGTGATGCGGTACTTTTCGTATCCGACCTGTGAAAGAGCCTGAGCCATCTTGAAAAGAAGCTCTGCCGCATTGTTTACCTTTTCCTCCGAAACTATCGGTACTTTCTTTACGGCCTCTACATATTCATCCGGGTCAACGTCGATTTCCTTTGCTATCTCACGGAACTTTTCAAGGTCGGGTGCTTCCGTCAATACCTGACCGCCTATAAGAGAGCCTATCTGTTCACCATCTACTATTATAGGCGATGCAAAGTCAACAAGTCCGCCGTGACAGTAGTACACTGCGGGTCTTCCTGTCTTGCTTGCCTGCTCGCCGCCTTTTAAATCGCAGAGATTACAGCGTTCGCAACCCACACTCGACTTTCTGGTGTAATTCATACAGAAGTCTGTAGGACATGAAAGCTGGGTAACAGGACCGTTTTTGTCTGTTGCAAGTGCGGCCATGCCTGTTGCCTTTGCAAATGCATCCTGTAAGGATTGTAACTGTGCTCTGTCTATAACGTCAAGTAATTTGATTTCTTTGTTTGCCATTGTAATGACACCTTCCCTTTTTCTATGTTGATACAAGACAGACAGCCTTAGAATTAAAGACTGTTTACAATAGAATTATACTCTGTTTTTAATAAAATTGCAATACCGTAATCAGCTGATTTTGTTAAATTGAACAAGAGAAATTGAAATATTTAGTTATTATTTCCGATTTTTCTTTGTTCGACAGAAAGCTCCGTAAAATTTGCTTGATTTTGAACGCAAAATATGCTATATTTTTAAATAGGAATAAGAAATTATAAAAGAGCCACAGCTGTAATGTTAAAGGCGTGGCTGAAAGGCGGAAAAACATGAAGATCTTATATGCGGCAAGCGAAGCTCAGCCCGTAGCGGCTTCCGGCGGACTTGCAGATGTTGCCGGTTCACTTCCCAAGGCTCTGGTCGAAGAGGGTCATGAGGCTTGTGTGGTAGTACCTCTCTATGTAAATACCATCAAGCAGCAGTGGCGCGATCAGATGACATATGTTACGAATTTTTCTGTGCCGGTAGGCTGGAGAAGCCAGTACTGCGGACTGTTCACAGCAAAGATAAACAACGTTACATATTATTTTCTTGATAACGAGTATTATTTCAAGCGTGATTTCGGCTTGTACGGTTACTATGACGATGCCGAAAGATATGCATTCTTCTCGCGTGCGGTTCTTGAGATGCTCAAGGTCATCGATTTCAAGCCGCAGATAATCAATTCTAACGACTGGCAGTGCGCATTGATCCCCGTTTATTACAGTATTTTCTACAGAAATGACGAGAAGCTCTGGGGCATCAAGAATGTGTTCACTATCCACAATATTCAGTACCAGGGCAGATACGGTATGGAGATACTTGAAGACGTTCTCGGCATACCGAAGCATTTCGCCTCGCTTATGGAATATGACAGAGATATCAACCTTATGAAAGCGGCGATAGAGGTTTCGGATAAGGTCACGACCGTTTCTCCCACATATGCAAGAGAAATACTTGATCCGTGGTTCTCGCACGGTCTTGACAGAGCGCTTGCGGACAAGCAGTACAAGACCTGCGGTTTCCTCAACGGTATCGATACCGATATGTATAATCCCGCAACAGATCCCGCTATCCCAGCAAACTTTACCGTTACAAAGAAAGCAGGAAAGAAAACCTGCACTCAGAAGCTGCTTGAAGAGGTCGGACTGCCTCAGGGCGATGAGCCTGTTCTCGGTATGGTATCAAGACTTGTTGAGCACAAGGGCTTTGACCTTGTAAAGTGTGTATTTGACGATATCATAAATCTTGGCTATAAGGTCGTTATATTAGGCTCGGGCGAGGCTCAGTATGAACAGTTCTTCCACGAGATGCGCTGGAAATATCCCGACAGAGTAGCATTTACCTGCGGATATATCCCCGATCTTGCCAAGAAGATATATGCCGGTGCAAATATGTTCCTTATGCCCAGCAAGAGCGAGCCGTGCGGACTTGCACAGATGATATCCCTGCGTTACGGCACTATCCCGATAGTAAGAAAAACGGGCGGTCTTGCAGACAGCATAATTGATTGCGGTGATGAGAACGGCACAGGCTACACATTCCAGTCGTACAACGCTCACGATATGCTTTATGCTATCAAGAGAGCAAAGGACTGCTACTGGAACAAGACTGAGTGGAACAAGCTCGTTACAAGGGCGATGAAGGCAGACTTCAGCTGGAAGCAGTCGGCTAAGCTGTACATAGGTCTTTATGAAGAGCTTGTGGGTCAGCAGTAAGTTAATAAAATGATATATGTACGGGCAGTCGCTTCTCATGAACGTTACTGCCCGTCATTCGTGTAAAGACAAAAAATTAAGTTGAAAAACAAGAAAGAGGACAAAAATGTTAATAGCAATTATCGCGCTTGTGATCGGAGCGGCACTGTATGTGATGAACATGGTCGGCGTGAATATCAATCCAAATGTTATATGCTCGCTCGGAGTGCTCATAGTCGGCTTTGTAATGCTGATAAAGGGTGCGGATCTGTTTGTTGAGGGTGCGTCAAAAATTGCGGCTAAATTTAAAATTCCGCTGATAGTAATAGGTCTTACAATAGTTGCAATGGGTACATCCGCCCCCGAGGCGGCAATCAGTATCAGTGCGGCATTTCAGGATGCGGCGGCTATTTCGATAGGAAACGTAGTCGGCAGTAATATTATGAATATACTGCTTATACTAGGTGTCAGCGCTCTGATAACAAACCTTAAGATAAAGCCGAACACACTTAAATTCGAGATACCGTTTGTTGTGTTTATAACCGCTGTATTACTGCTGCTCGGCTGGATAGGCGGAGGGCTTGACAAGATAGACGGCGTTATCATGCTGGTGCTTTTTGCGGCATTCTCAGGATATCTGTTCTATCTTTACAAGAAGGGTGACGACAGCTCGGCAGATGAAGTGCCGCAGCTTACCGAAAAGGACAAGATACCTGTTCTGATACTTATCACTCTTATAGGGCTTGTGAGCATCGTACTCGGAAGCGACCTTACGGTTGCGTCAGCAAAGAGCATAGCTCAGGTAATAGGAGTGGACGACAGGACCATATCGCTTACAGTTGTAGCATTCGGTACATCGCTGCCTGAGCTTATCACCTGCATTGCGGCTTCGCTCAAGAAGAAATCCGATATTGCTATAGGCAATATAATCGGCAGTAACATTTTTAATATCTTGTTCGTAGTAGGTCTGGCATCAATATTCTCGCCGAGCGTACTGACCTTCGGTGAGGCATTTATCATTGATACTATCGTTGCAATTGCAACGGCTGTATTGCTCGGACTGCTTGTCCTGCGTAAAAAAGAGCTTACGAGAGTCGGTGGCATTATAATGCTCGTTGCTTACGCAGGATATTTTGCGTATCTGTTTATTAACCCGTTAGGTCTTGCGTGACAGGAGGTAATATGGTATTTGAAAAAATAAGAAAAACCGACCGTGAAGAATATCTTGCTATGGAGCATGATTTCTATCATTCTCCCGCTGTGCTTCATCCTATTCCCGATGAAAATCATAAGCTTACATTCGATGTGCTTATGGAAGGCTCACCGTATACGGTCTGCTTTATGTTCCGCAGTGACGATAAAAAAGAGGTTTACGGCTTTGCTCTGCTTGCACTTACCTATTCAAACGAGGCAGGCGGTATTGTGGTGTGGCTCGAGGAGATATATGTAAAGCCGGAGCATCGCTGTAAGGGCATAACCGGAGAGTTCTTCAAATTCATCGAAAAGGAATATGCCGATGTTGCAAGAATACGACTCGAAACCGAGCCTGAAAACGAAAGAGCGGCAAAGCTATACGCGAGAAACGGTTTTAAACAATTAGGTTATTCTCAGATGTATAAAGATAATTAACTTAAATTTTGTGAAAACACCGTGTAAACGCATAATTCGTTGTCATAATTAAACAAAAATATTTTTTAAGTTTGGTTTAACTAATGGTTGATTGAAACCTGAAAATTTGTTATAATAATAGGGTGATTAAGCGGCAGTGTAAAGCCGTACAGGAGGTAAATGATGAAAAAAACGACCAAAAAGATTTCAGCAGCAGCTCTTGCTCTGGTAATGGGCGCTACAGCGTTCACAGGTTGTTCGGGCAGTACAGCGACAAGCGGCGGTACAGCAAGCGGCGCTGATTCTTCTGCAGAGAGCACAACAGCTACAGGCAGCCAGAAGATAATGTCTTCTAACGAAGATGTCAAGAGTGCGATCGACAACGTTTCGGTAGCAGAGGACTACAAGAATATCAAGGTTGATACCAAGCTTAAGTTTATGGCATGGTACGACATTCAGGAGGCAGCTCCTTCCGTAGAACTCTTCAAGTCAATGTACGGCACACCCAAGAACAAGCCCGAGGGTTATGAGAGCGTAGCAGACGAAA
This sequence comes from Oscillospiraceae bacterium, assembly GCA_003512525.1. Taxonomy (GTDB): domain Bacteria; phylum Bacillota; class Clostridia; order Oscillospirales; family Ruminococcaceae; genus Ruminiclostridium_E. The sequence goes on from DOQG01000066.1 coordinate 20,842, forward strand.
ACGTATTCGTTAATGTAAGAGTTTCAAATTATGCAAACAGATATGTTGACCTTGCAAAGCTTGTACAGTCAGATGACTCACCCGATACATTCCCATTTGAAACATCTAACTATCCCTATGGTATTTACCAGAACCTGTTCCAGCCTATCGATGGCGTTATTGATACCACGACAGATGACTGGGCAGACTATAAGAATATTATCGATATGTTCAACTGGGGCGGCAAGGTCTACACACCTATCGTTGATGTAAACCCCGCAACACTTCTCTGGTACAGAAAGTCAATAATCGAAGAGAACGGCTTTGACGATCCCTGGGAGCTCTTTGAAAAGGGTGAATGGACATGGTCAAAGTGCATAGAGATGGCAAGAAAGTTCACAGATCCCGATAATGCCAAGTATGCATTTGACGGTTACGGACTTGACCACGCATTCATCGCTACAACAGGTAAGCCACTCATCGGTCTTGAGAGCGGCAAGCTTGTAAGCAACCTTAACGATGCCAATATTGAAAAGTGCATGGATATGCTCCGCACATTTGATGATACACAGGAACAGCTCCGTTACCCCAGAGAGATCGAAAACAACTGGGCACCCAGCTATCCCGAGTGGGTAAACGGTAACACTCTCTTCTTTGAAGACGGTACATGGAGATATGAGGAAACATGGAGACTGTTTAAGAAAAAGCAGAAGTGGGATGATGATGAGATCAACTTCGTTCCTTTCCCCCAGATGGACGGTGCTGATACATATTATCAGGAAATGAAGCAGGATGCATTTATGTTCGTTTCAGGTTCTAAGAACGCTGACGGTTATAAAGCATGGATCTATGCTAACCTCTTAGCTTCCAAGGATGAAGAAGTAAAGAAGGCAGGCAGACAGCAGTCTATAGATGAGTTTGACTGGACAGACACACTGCTTGACAGACTTGATAAGCTGAAGGATCCTACAACGTTCTCGGCAGTATTCGAGTTCAAGAACGGTATCGGTGCTGATATTGCTGACTCTTCAACAAGTGAGAACCCTGTAGGTCACCTAACGTCAGACGTTGTAATGGGCGGTAGCTCATTTGCAACTGTTCGTGAAGAAAACAGAGGCGTTATCGAAGCAAGAATAAAGGAACTCAATGCTACTGTTTCCTAAGCTTTGAATGATGATTTGAAAAATTATGCCGACGGTATTTTGCCGTCGGCATTTTTTGTATATTACAGCACACTTGAAAGCGTTATCTGCTGCCTTGTTATATATAGCTCTATAAGCCTTTTAAGGACTGCACATTCCGAATAGATATCGTCCTCTCCGTTCTCTGCAAATACCCTTATCCGTGACAGACACATAGCTATTTCGTTATCGCATTCGGTATCCTCAACGAAGATAGTATCCTGTGAAAGCTCTCGCCAGATATCCTCGGCATAAGCCGCCATTTCGGCGGCTTTTTGTTTGTTGTCATTATCTATAGCCTGTGTTATCTCATCGGCTGTGATATATATTTCTTTAGCACGGTTATCGGAGTAGTTGTATCCGAATATAGCAAATGCTGCCATAGCCGCAACTATTACGGCGCAAGTTACCATTCTTCCCATTACTGTTTCTCCTGAGGCAGGCACATTGATTTTGTGCCGATTTTGTTATCCGACTTAAGCACAGTGTAAACGCCCTTGTCCACACTGTCTGTGAGCAGGAATATATCTTTTATATCAAGCCCCATATCCTTTATCATATCGCGAAGCTTTTTCTCGTCACCGTTCCAGCGGCGCAGACCCGGATAGTTGATCTTTCCGTCTTTGATAAGCAGACAAGGCGGATCGCAGTTCTGCACCTTGATTTCCATATCACCGTTTTCGACGTTTCTGTAGCAGCTTTTCTGGTAGAAGTTGATCTTGCCGGTGGTTTCGACTATAGCGTATTGTACCTGAGAAATGTCGAATATCATACATTCGCGCATTGCCTCCATAAGCTCGTCAACGCTGTAGCGCAGGTGCTTCATCACTCTGCGGTCAATAACTCCGTTTGTAATGATTATCTGCGGTGTTCCGGTGACAAGCCGACGAAAGCGCTGACTTTTCAGCATAATAAATGACATGAACACATCAAGACAAACTATCATCAGTATCGGTATAACGCCGTATATCATCGGTACTGTTGAATCCTCGAGCGACAGTGTTGCAATATTGGATATAAGTATTGTCGTTACAAGCTCGGACGGCTGAAGCTGTGCCAGCTGCTTTTTGCCCATAAGCCTGAGCGCAAACACTATAAGAATGTACAAAAGTACAGAACGAATGATTATTATCAGCATATTGCCTCCATAGTCGGGAAAGATAATTGATAGATTTTATTTCAATGCTATTATTTACAGATTACTTTTTATTATGCGAGGACTTGTGATGAGCAATATAAAAAAGCCGGATTTTTCCGAAAAGAACACCGAACCCGTAAACAGATCCGATACCGCACTGTCGTCAGATCTTGATGAAAACTGCTGTGCTGTAAGAGCGCTTATGAACAACAGCTCGGATCTTATAATCAAATATTTTACCGTAGGCGGTCATAAAATGGCATTGCTTACCTGCGAGGGCATGATAGGCAAGGCTGACCTTGCAAACCTTATATTCCGCCCGCTTGTTTCATCTCCTCCCGAAATAGCGGACGATAACGGCTTTTTCTGTGCAGTATGCACCGATATGCCTATAGCCGAGGAGCAAAAGCAGATGTATGATATCGGAGATCTCTGCCTTTATATAATGTCGGGATTTGCCGTTTTGCTTTGTAACGGCGCTTCGTTCGGAATAGCGATAGGAATACAGGGATATTCGCACCGAAGCATAGACGAACCGTCTACTCATATGAATTTAAGAGCTTCCCGCGAAGGGTTTATAGAGGTGGTTAGAACAAATGTGTCTATGGTGCGCCGCCGTATGAAATCCCCCACACTCAAAACCGTTATGATGACGATCGGTGACCGTAGCAATACGGACGTTTCTGTGTGCTATCTTACCGACAAGGCGGATGTGAACACTGTAAACGCCGTTATTGACAAACTTAAGAATATCCCGCTTAACACCATAGTCAGCAGTGAGTATCTGCAAAGCTTTTTAGAGCCCGGCGGCAGTACGCTGTTTTCACAAATATCCGTCACCGAACGTCCCGATGTGTTTGTGTCAAAGCTATATGAGGGCAGAGTAGGGATAATAGTGGACGGAACGCCGTTTGCGCTTGTTTTGCCTTGCCTTTTTGTGGAGAACTTTGTAACAATGGATGACTATTCGCATAAGTCATACTTTTCGGCATTTCTGCGTACTATAAGGTTTTTTGCATTTATTGCGGCGGCTGTACTTCCCGGACTTTATGTCGCACTGTGTAACTTCCACCCTGAAATGTTCCGTACCGGGCTTTTGCTCAACATCTACTCATCGGTTCAGACAACGGCTTATCCGGTTTTCGGCGAGTGCCTGATAATGTATATCCTGTATGAGATAATGCGTGAGGCGGGATTAAGGCTGCCGAGAAGTGTAGGTCACGCGGTTAGTATAGTCGGCGGACTTGTAATAGGCGAAATATCGGTTTCTGCCGGGCTTATGAGCGCACCGGTAGTGCTGATAATAGCCGCGACCGGATTGTGCTCGTTTGCCGTGCCGGATCTGTACGACAGCTGTATGATATTAAGGCTTGTGTTTATTGTTGCGGGCGGAGTGCTCGGGCTGTTCGGGATAACCATATGCGGGACTGTCATATTTTTCAGGATATGCGAAAAGAACGCATACGGAGTGCCATATACCGCACCTTTCGCACCTGTAACGATTAAAAGCATTATGCGTGATACCTTTTTCAGAGCAAGCTGGAAACGCCTTTCCGGCTCGGATATGACGGTACAGCAGTTGTCCGGCAAGGCTAAGAGCAAACGTGGCGCTGAAAGGACGATCAGAGATGAGCAGGATAAGTAACGGACAGCTTGTGATAGCTTTTCTGGCGTGCAGATTATCGTCTGAAATGATAACGATCCCCGGAGAGATGGTAAGCTACGGCTTCGACAGATTTGCGGTAATACTGTTTGCAAAACTGATCGCCGCATTGCTGTACCTGCCGGTTATATTCATAACGCTGAAATTCAAAGGCGACAGCGTGATAACAGCGGCGTTTCGCAGAAATCGGGCATTCGGTATAACCGCAGGGATAATTATGTCGGTGCTTCTTTCCGCCACAGCTGTGCAGACCGTGTTGAGCGTACAGCGCTATGTTACAGATACGCTTCTGAACAATATTGTAACAATATCGGGAATAGCGGTGATAACAGCATCGGCTGTATACGGTGCGGTCAAAGGGCTGAGCGCCGTTACAAGAAGCTCTGTCTTTGCGGCTGCCGTATTCGGTCTGCTGATATTTCTTATAGGTGTTACTATGTGGGATAAGGTCGAGCCTGATTATCTGTATTTTTCCTTTATAAATGACCGGTCGCATTTTCTGAAAACCCTGATCTCCGAGATAAGTATGAACAGCGAGATATTGATATTCGCCGTAATTACCGATGAACTGCGCAGTAAACCGTACAAGACCGTAATTTATTACCTGCCGATTCTTTTGATATTGATGGAATTTCTCAATATGCTTTATAACCTGATACTCGGTCCTTATATGACAAAGGTGGAATATCCGCTTTATATCATTGCGTCATTGTCCGATATCGTGCTGTTTCAGCGCCTTGACGGTATAGATGCCATAGTCTGGCTGATGTGCGGTATAATAAAAGCCGCACTGCTTATTTACTGTATAGGCAGGATCTATACGGTGTGCAGTAATAAGCCGCATACAACGCTTGCGGTCGCAGTATCCGGTTTTTTGATTTTTATGCTCTGTGTGATTTTAGGCAGTGATGCCGGTGTTTATGAAAGAATGACCAAAATCATGAACAGCGGGATACACATATTGCTCGGCGGTGTAGTCGTGCCGCTTGTCGTCCTGATAGCAGGCAGAACAAAGCAAAGAGGGAGGGTGAAAAAGAATGACGAAAATATTTAGGACTGCGGCAGTGCTTGTATTGGCTTTATTAACACTCGGTCTGTGCGGTTGCGCAAATTACATCGATCTTGCGGACAGAGCCATCGTGCAGGCGATAGGTATAGATTATCTACCCGACAAAAAAGCATACCGTATCAGTATGCAGTATTTCAATCAGTCAAGCGAGGGCGGACAAAATCAGATAGATAAAACGCAGGACAACGTGCTTAAGAGTGTCGGTGAGGGCGATAATGTTTTCTCAGCGGCAAAAAACGCATCGTTGCTTACGGGAAAAGACTTGCTCCTGAGCGAGAACAGGCTGATCATAATCGGCAAGGAGCTGAGAAAATACGACCTTGAGCAGACGATGGAATTTTTCATAGGCAACTTTCATTCGCACCCGCAGGCGTATGTCGCCGCGGCGGAAAATACAGCCGAAGAACTGCTTGATATCCGTTTCAAAGAGGGCTCAACGTCATCTCAAAGATTATCAGACCTTATCAGAAATGCGGCAAGTGAGGGCAGGTGCAGGTACAGTTATCCGTATCAGGTGATGACAATGCTGTGTACGGGTACAAGGAGTGCGTTTTTGCCATTGCTTAAGGCGGCAGAGCTTGAAACCGATGTCACGATCCCGAAACAGAGCGGCAATGACAGCGGTAAAGACGGGAAAGAGCAGAGTAAAAACAGCGAAACCACGATCATACTTGACGGAGGAATAGTATTTCGGGACGGCGTAGAATTGTTTTCCGCCGATGCCGAAGTATCAACAGTTGTATTTTTTCTGACAGACAGAATTTCCGAATATTCATTCACCGTTCCGCTTGAAAAATACGCAAAGCCCAGTGTTACGCTGAATGATATATCAAGAAATATAACAGTGACCGAAAAGGACGGAGAGGTAACTTTCAACGTATTTCTCAAAGCGTCCGGCAAGATCGGTTCAAGGGGAAATATAAATGAGGGAGATATAACTGCTGTAAGAGCTGTTACGGAAACTGCCGAAAAAGAGCTGGAGCGTATAGTAGAAAACTCTGTCATTTCGGTTGCGGGCAAGGGCTGTGATGTGTTCGGGCTTGAAAACGCTCTTCGCAGATGCTGTAACAAATTCTATAACGAAAATAAGGACAGAATAGGGGAGGTGATCGCCGACAGCGATTGCAGCGTGAGTGTAGATATCGATATATTCTCACTCGGACTCAACACGGCATAACAAAACGGGATTGTGACACAATTCTTCAGCTTATCAAATTACATTAAAACAACAATTCAATATATTGTAAAACATCAAAACAATAAATATACTGGAAACATCGCTGAAAACAATTTCCGTGCCGATAAGTTGTTAATAATTTCGTGAGTAAATCAGCGCAACTGCACTATCACCGACTATCTAAAAAGAACGCTACTATCCTGAGA
>DOQG01000066.1:27452-27659 GCA_003512525.1 Oscillospiraceae bacterium
GAGCGTCAGCGACCCGCTTATACAGACTGTTAAAACTCAGTCGTTTGTGTGTCTTATAGCCAACACCCTTGCGGGGTATGGGTGTGGGTAAGGAAAGAGGGAGCTCGAGGGAGAAAACCTAAGGGACAGGGTTAGGGGCTGCAAGTCCAACGGAGCTTTAGCGGAGTGCACGAGCCTTGCGTGCGCAAGGCTCAGACTTATTCCTGT
>DOQG01000068.1 GCA_003512525.1 Oscillospiraceae bacterium
ATTGTTGCCGATAGGCGACAGTTGCGTTACCGGCGGGCGGCACACTTTAATTTTACATTGAAATTTTATATCGAGGTCCGTTGTCTGAAAAGGCGCGGACTTTTTGTTTGATGAATAATGAATGATGAATAATGAATAATTGTGGTTGCGCCTACCTGCGGTCGTTTGTGGTCGCTGCGTCCTTGCAGCGACTTTGTGCGACCGCTGTGAAGCATCCCTGCTTCAGGCGCGAATTTGGATTTTTGGTAGTGCTTGGTGGGGGATAGTGCGGGGTTGGCGGCGTTTGCGGAAGTGAAGATAATCGGGGCGGCGATCCCTCAGTCTTGACGGCAGATAAGGTTTGCAAGATTTGGGCGTTGCGTGTGTCGCGAATAATAGTAGTATTTGAAACAAGCGAGCCTTGCCGCAAGCCAGCTCCCTTTGGCAAGGGACGGGCAAGGATGCCCGATGTTGAACGCCCAAAGGCTTTGCACGGACGCAAAGCCAACAGAGCGTTCATAAGCCAAGAATTAGTGCTTGGCGGCGCGTGTTGTTTCTTTTTTGAATGCGAGCCGTGGAAAGAGCCTAAAATTGTTAAGCCTTATGCAGAAACATTGCCGCATTGTCATTGGCGTGTGCAGGACTTAATAAATTCAATGACAGGTGCAGGGTTATCTGTAAGGGAAATGGAAGAATTGTAGGCAGAAAACGCTTCATTCTGGTTTTCATACGAGGAACTAATCAAACAGACCTCGGAAAATCTTGATAAAGTAAACAACTGGGAATACAATTCTATGGCGGCGTTACCTGCTTGGATTTCCATTGTTGCTCAAAAATAAAATAATTGCGTTATAAAATATACAACAGCCGCATTCAGATTTTCCGAATGCGGTTGTAATTTTACATTGAAATTTTCCGAAATCCGCGGTATAATAATCCCATAAAGCAATCAAAGGAGAACAGCCTATGCTTATAAACAATAACGAGTATCTTGATATTGTCGAAACAATTAAGCTTGAAATAAAAAGCGCACAATACAAAGCCGCTGTAAGCGTAAACAGAGAGCTGATTATGTTATATTACAACATCGGCAAGATTATCAATGAGCATAAGACTTGGGGAAATAAATTTATCGAAAACCTTGCCGCCGATATCCGCATATCGTTCCCCGGCACAAAGGGCTATTCCATAAGAAATCTGAAGTATATGGCTAAATTTGCGGCTGAATATCCCGACGAGCAATTTGTGCAGACAGTGTCTGCACAAATTCCGTGGTCACACAACTGCGCTATTTTAGATAAGGTTAAAGAGTTTTCAAAACGTGAATGGTATATCAGAAAAACCTGTGAAAACGGTTGGTCGCACAGCGTACTTATTCATCAGATAGAAAGCGGCTTGTACGAGCGACAGGCAACGGCAGAGAAAATTTCAAATTTTGAAAGCCACCTTGCCGCTCCACAAAGCGAGCTTGCTGTTCAAACGATGAAAGACCCGTATGTGTTTGATTTTATTCCGTTCAAAGAGGATATGGTTGAAAGGGATATTGAGGAGGCTCTTGTCAAGGACGTTACAAAGCTGCTGCTTGAGCTTGGAACAGGCTTTGCCTTTCTCGGAAATCAGTACCGTCTGAACGTAGGCGGAGATGATTTTTACATTGATTTGCTGTTCTACAACCTCAATCTTCGCTGTTATGTAGTCATAGAATTAAAGACAGGTGAATTCAAGCCCGAATTTGCAGGTCAGCTTAATTTCTATCTTTCGGCTGTTGACGGAATACTGAAGCGTGATGAGGATAACCCCTCTATCGGCTTGCTCCTTTGTAAGAGTAAAAATAATCTTGTTGCGGAGTATGCTCTCAAGGATATGTCAAAGCCTATGGGCGTCAGCGAATATACCATAACAAAGAGCCTGCCCAAAGAGCTGGAAAAGCAGCTGCCGTCTGTTGAGAATATTGAAAGCAGGATTAAGAAATAAGATTTACAGCCGCAGACGGATTTGCCGAATGCGTCGTATGATGCACAAAATTTGCTATGAAAGGATTTAAAAATGTATTTATACCACTATTATGAAAGTACAGGCTTGCCGTTTGCAAATTTATCTGATTTATCGGTAAATGAAGCGAATGCTGTACTGAATAAAATAAAAAAAGATAAGCCCAATTCTCAGCACGCACAAAGACACGAAAAATATGTTGAATACAGAAGAAACTGCGAAAGCATACTTCGCAGCAGATTTATTGAAAAAGGCGGTGTTATCAAAAAAAATAATCCTTATTATATGACTATTGAACATAGTCCTTGGTTAAGCACTTGGTTTGAGAATTCCGCATTCATCAAAATTCCTATTGAAGAATTTGATATAAAGACATTATCATTTACATACGGTGATTCAATGCCTACATTCAGTCAGGCGATAGTGAACAAAAAAGAATATCATAATCAGCTCTACACTTATGATGAAATACTTAAAATAATTGATAAGTACGGTTTGCCGCAGAATTGGAATGATGACGGTAAATATGGATATGAGCGGTATATTGAGGTACATATCTGGAATGATTTCCCGATAAATAAATATATTACAGATGTAAACGGATTTTTTCAAATACGGCAGAATATATAGAGGAATAATTAAAATCGGAGGAAAAAATGAACAGCGGACTTTTGACTATTGATGATTTTCCGTCGAAAAATACACCTGCGATTGTGGATTATCTGAAAGAAAAGAATATAAAGGTAATTTTCTTTGCGACAGGAGAAAATGTTGAGCGGTTTTACAACGAGGCAATTTATGCTTTAAAAAGCGGAAGGATTGTGGGTAACCACAGCTATTCACATCCGGGATTTTCATCTCTAACCTTAAAGCAATGTATTGAGGAAATTGAGAAATGCGAGGAAATTCTTGAAAGGCAGGTCTTGCAAAGAATACTACTTATAAGTTCAGAGTAAAGGCTTACTGCATGAGTGGTAAGACAGCACTTTATGGTAATTATGGTAGTGTCAGTGGGAAAACTGCGGCAAAGTAATTGCTACTGAATAAAAGTTAATAATAAGACCGGGTAGCGATGGGAAAATCGTTGCCCGGTTTTGTGTGTGGGGGATAGTGCGGGGTTGGCGGTGTTTGTGGGAATGGAGATAATCGGTGTAGCGGGAGCAGGCGATGGTAGTTGCTGTGTCAAATGGTTAGAGCTGACAAGAATAATGCGGCGGATTCTTTGCGCTAACGCCGACTATTTCCTCGCTTTAAGCCCGGTCATAAAGCCGTCAAGCTCGGCGGAGCAGATATCGCCACCGATTATCTTTCCGTCACAGACGATGAGGTTCATTATAATATTATCAAGCGTTTTTCCGCTGTCGTCTGTGTAATTGCTTATAGTATATGTATACTGCACGGCAGTTTCGCCCTTGTACAGCGACAAGTCAAAGCCGCATTCCTTTTGCAATGCGTTATAGTTTTCATAGACATTGCCGAATACGGCGGGGATAACTATGCTGCGGACGGTTTCGCTGTCGCGTGACACGGCATATCCGAGCGACTTTGCGTATTCTGTCCTGTCGGTTAAAGTTTCACCGCATATTGAGGGGCGGCGGCAGAGCAGAAAAGTAAACAGTAATGCTGTAAGAAGCACGGCGGGTATTATTGTTATACGGATAAGCTTTCTTCGGTTCTTCATTGTTCCTCCATCGGCTTTGTTTTTAGTTTGTCGGATAAATGTCGGGACTACCGGTTGAAATTTACTAAAATTTATGCTAAAATATTCATCGAAATGCCGAATTTTCAGCGCAACCGTTCACTGTGTTAAGCACTAATTGCAAAATTTCACTAAATTTCGGCTCCTGCATTTGTGATTTATAACAAAATGAGCTTGTTTTTACTTTATTCAACGCTAAAATTTGGCTGAAATTTGTATAATTTGTACACAAAACGGGCAAAAATAAAACGTGTTTTATATGTGTTGGTGATTTTGCATAACGCAGGGGTTTGATATTTGGGTAATTAGGTACTATCATTTTCGGTGAGATTTTGTTAAAATATTAGCGTAAGGTTATTCTGCAATAAAACAGGAGGTCACACATAAATGGCAAGTTTATCTTTAAGAGGTATCTATAAGCGTTACCCCGGCGGTGTAGTAGCCGTTTCCGACTTTACTATGAACATCAAGGACAAGGAGTTCATTATCCTCGTTGGTCCTTCAGGTTGCGGTAAGTCAACAACATTAAGAATGATCGCAGGTCTTGAGGAAATTTCCGAGGGTGAGCTTTTCATAGGCGACAGACTCGTTAATGACGTAGCTCCTAAGGATCGTGATATTGCGATGGTTTTCCAGAACTACGCTCTGTATCCTCATATGACTGTTTTCGAGAACATGGCATTCGGCTTAAAGCTGAGAAAGGTGCCCAAGGATGAGATCAAGAAGCTCGTTGAAGAAGCTGCTAAGATCCTCGACATCGCACACCTTCTCGACAGAAAGCCCAAGGCTTTATCAGGTGGTCAGAGACAGCGTGTAGCTTTAGGTAGAGCTATCGTTCGTGATCCTCAGGTATTCTTACTTGACGAGCCTCTTTCAAACCTCGATGCTAAGCTCCGTGCACAGATGAGAACTGAGCTTTCTAAGCTTCACAAGAAGTTAGGTACTACATTCATCTACGTTACTCATGACCAGATCGAGGCTATGACGATGGGTGACAGAATCGTTGTTATGAAGGATGGTTATATCCAGCAGATCGATTCACCTATCAACCTGTATGAGAACCCTGTTAACAAGTTCGTTGCAGGCTTCATGGGTTCACCTCAGATGAACTTCATCAACGCTAAGCTCATCATGCTCAACGGCAAGTACACAGTTGAGTTTGGTTCTGAAGATACAAAGACAACAAGAGGCAGAAAGTTCTATGTTGAACTGCCCGGTGCTAAGACTGATACAGAAGCTCTTAAGTACTATGTTGACAAGGAAGTTATCCTTGGTATCCGTCCCGAGAACATTCACGATGAAGAAATGTTCCTCTCCAACGCTAAGACAGGTATGATCGAAGCTACAGTAGACGTTACCGAAATGATGGGTGCTGAGTCTTACCTCTACCTCACTTGTGAAGGTATCCCGCTGACAGCAAGAGTATCTCCCAGATGTACAGCTCGTCCTCAGGACGTTATCAAGCTTGCGCTTGATCCTAACAAGGTACACCTGTTCGATCCTAACGATGAACACTCAATCTTAGTTTAATTGTTAAAACAGATCGTATTATCCCCCGACTGCAAGGTCGGGGGATTTGTTTTGTGTGTAAGTCGGTGGGGATTTTGCGACCGGTCATAATGCGTTATGGTTATGTATAATGTAAAAAGACTGCAAATCTTAAAACTGATTTGCAGTCTTTTCGTTATTCGGAAAACTATACGGTCAGTGTTCCGTTCTCACTTATTTCAAGAAGCAGAAGCTGTTCTTCCTTGCCGGTATCGGCGTTGATATATACGAGCATCTGCCTGCCGTCGGGAGAGGTACATTGAAATTCATAGCAATAAAGCTCGTTTGTGCCTGATGATGGGACTACAGCAAGCGAGGTGTCGGTTACGGTAAGCTCGGAGGATATCTTTTTACGCGCCTGCTCGGCGGTTATTTTCGGCTCGGGCAGATCGCGCTTTGTGTGGTTGGTAATATATCCTCTGCCGTCAAAGCCGAGTATATCGCCGTTATCCATCGCCACGCTGACTTTTATAAGGTCGGTGTACATTGTAACGTCGTTTTCGACTGCCGCAAAATTTATTGTGCAGACATTTCCGTTTATCTCGTAATAGGTGTAGGTGATATGGTTGACACCGAGCATTTCAAGGTACTTTTTGCCCTCGTTTACTGCTTCGAGTGCGGTCATTGAGCGGGTGGGCACATCTCTGTTGCGCATCATATAGCTGAGATATCCGCCGTATTTTGTCACCGACACGGTAGCATTATCCTTTGTGAAAACGTAGGACGGCATTCTGCCTTGCTCGTCATCGGCATCGCTGTGGGTAAGTCCTGTTGTGCCGCAAGCCTTTTCAGCTTTTTTCAGTGCATCGGAGAGCGTTACAACGGTTGTGCCTTTGAGCATGGCGGGCTCTTTTTCAAGAATGTGGTCGGAGAAGGGTCCGTCATAGATAAGTGTCGGATAGTTGTCATAGCCCTCTTCAAAATCGGTAAAGCCCTCGGTGATATACGATGGTTCTTCGTTGTTTTCTGTGCCCTGAACCTCAGCTATTGCCTTTTCAAAGGATAACTCACCGTTTGTTATGCGCTGTTCGACATTCCACATATTTTCGGAAAGGCGATCTGCATATTCGCTGAGCGTTTGCAGTGATTTTCTGTCGTCCGCGCTCAGTGCTTCGCCCTCGGAATAACGCTTTGCAAGGCTTTTGGAGAAATTTCCGACCTGCGAGAGGAATTTATAGGTGTTTTCAAGATGAAGCCCGGCTACGGGAAGCTGTGCGAGAGAGGATTTCGCGGTGGACGCATCGCTCCAGAGCTTAGATGAAAGCTGCGTCATCATCTCCGGTGTGCCTGCATACATACCCTTGTAAAGCGTGTTCTTGATATTGTCTATCTCTGCGGACAAGTCCTCGACATTTCGGGTCATATTCTGTTCAAAGCTGCGCTTATACTGCGCTGAGCTGTTCATATTAAGCGCGGCGGAAATTCCTGCTGCGACTGTGACTGCGGTAAGAAAGCTGATTATCCGCACAAAACAGCGTTTTGAAATATACATAATATGTTCTTCCTTTCATAAAATCGGCGGTAATGCTTATACAAGGTTATTTTTTCATAAAAATTTCAGAATATACCCTGTTTTTTTATCGCAAAATGGTGTATAATTAAATAGCTTATAGATAAGTGGGCAAAACCCATATGAAAAGGAGACAGAAATTTGATATATCTGGATAATGCCGCCACTACAAAGCCTTGTGAGCAGGCGATAAAAGCGGCTGAGGATGCCGCACGAAGCTGTTTCGGCAATGTATCGTCACTGCACAGGCTCGGTATAGAGTCGGAAAAGCTTATGAACAGCGCGAAAAAGACACTGCTGAAAAAGCTCGGCGCGCAGGGAGAAATATATTTTACCTCAGGCGCGACCGAAAGCAACAACCTCGCGATAAGGGGTGCGGCGGACGCATATAGACGCAGAGGAAACAGGATAGTCACCACTGCTATGGAGCACCCGTCGGTTGCGAGAACGATGGACTATCTCGAAAAGCAGGGCTTTGAAATAATACGTCTGTCACCTAAGGACGCGATAGACAGCTTTGAACAGCATATCGCCGATAACGTTACCGCGGATACTATCCTTGTATCGTGCATGGCTGTAAATAATGAGAACGGCTTTAAGGTCGACACCGAAAAGCTGTACAGGCTTGTAAAAAACGTGAACAATGACACGATCGTTCATATAGATGGTGTACAGGGGTTTTGCAAAGTGCCGCTGAAAGGCGACCTTATCAGCCTGTCGGGACACAAGATACACGGATTTAAGGGCATAGGTGCGCTTTACTGTGCGGACAAGGTGCGATTTACGCCGCTGGTATATGGTGGAGGACAGCAGAAAAATCTGCGCCCGGGAACAGAGCCGACTGAGCTTATAGCATCGTTTGAGGCGGCGGTAAAGGCTTATCCTGCGGATCTTTCACATTATAAGGAGCTGAATGAACATCTGCGTGAAAGACTGGCGCGGATGGAGGAAGTTTATATAAACAGCCCGGACAACAGCGTTGACAATATACTGAGCTTCTCGGTGCTTGGGGTAAGAAGCGAGATCATGCTCCATTCGCTCGAGGAGAAGGAGATATATGTCAGCAGCGGTTCTGCCTGCTCAAAGGGTAAGATAAGCTCCGTGCCGGACGCTTTCGGAATGAACGCAGAAAGAGCTGACAGCACAATAAGGGTAAGCTTTTCGATGGAAACGACAAAAGAAGATATAGACACGCTTTGCGATGAAATAGAAAACGGCATAGTACGCTTCAGACGTACAAAGAAAAGCCGCAGGAAAGGAAACATATAATGAAAGAGCTTATAATGGCAAAATACGGCGAGATAGCGCTGAAAGGACTCAACAAGGGTACTTTTGAGGATATACTCGTGAAGAATATAAGAAGAAGACTGCGCCACTGCGGAAAGTTCCAGTACATGAGAAGACAGTCCACTATCTACATAGAGCCTGTCGGCGAATGTGACCTTGACGAGGTCATTGAAAAGCTGAAGGTCATATTCGGTATAGGTGCATTACAGCGCTGTGCGGTGTTTGAAAAGGATTTTGAGCAGATAAAGGCACAGAGTATCCCTTATCTTGAAAATGCCCTGAAGAATGCAAAGACATTCAAGGTTGACGCAAAGCGTTCGGATAAGTCGTTCCCGATGAAAACTCCTGAGATACAGGTCGAGCTTGGTGCGGCTATACTTGAAGCGTATCCTCATCTGTCGGTCGATGTTCATAACCCGGAGGTCACTGTTATGTGTGAGATCAGGGACAAGGGTGCGTATGTCAGCGCCGAGCGTATAATCGGCGCGGGCGGTATGCCGGTAGGCAGTTCGGGCAAGGCTCTGCTTTTGCTGTCGGGCGGTATCGACAGCCCGGTTGCGGGTTATATGATGGCAAAGCGCGGACTTATAGTAGACGGGATACATTTTGTAAGTCCTCCGTACACATCTGAGCGTGCACTTATGAAGGTCGAAACGCTCTGTGAGAAGCTGACACCGTACTGCGGGGATATCAGATTTTATTGCGTTCCGTTCACCGAGATACAGGAGGCGCTGAGGGACAACTGCCCCGAGGAGTTCTTTACTATCATAATGCGCAGACTTATGGTGAAGATCGCTAATATAATAGCAGAAAGAAATGAGTACGGCGCGCTTGTCACCGGTGAAAGTGTCGGACAGGTCGCAAGCCAGACGTTAAAGGCTATACAGTGTACCGATGCCGCCGCAGAATATCCCGTATTCCGTCCGGTTATCGGTATGGACAAGAAGGAAATCATAGATATAGCAAGAAAAATAGATACGTTTGAAACGTCAACGCTCCCTTATGAGGACTGCTGTACGGTATTCACACCGAAGCACCCCAAGACACGTCCGGTATTCGATGAGGTGATAAAGGCTGAGCAGTCGTTCGACTTTGCACCGCTTATCGAAAAGGCTGTCGAGGGCACTACCGTAAAGCTGTTCAGGATAGAAAGCAAAGAAGAACAGGAATAATCCGCAAAGGATAAAAAAGGAGATGTGGCTTTATGAGCCGTATCGGAGAACTTCAGCGGCTTATTGACAAAACCGCTGAAAATGTAGTACAATTATTAGTTGGCAAGGGTGAGAAAATCGCCTGCGCGGAGAGCTGTACGGGCGGGCTTATAAGCGCCGCCGTAACGTCTGTCAGCGGCTCATCGTCTGTTATGGAGATGAGTATCTGTACCTATGCAGTAAGCGCCAAGGAAAGGTTTATAGGCGTACCGCCGCAGACGATAGAAAAATACGGCGTTGTAAGCGCCGAAACCGCAAGGGCGATGGCTGACGGTGTCCGTAAGACCGCAGGAAGCGACATCGGCATATCTGTCACAGGAGTGGCAGGACCTACCGGGGGTACAGCGGATACACCTGTCGGGACGGTATATGTAGGGCTGAGTACAAAAGGCAGGACACAGGCAAGACTTGTGTATACAGATCCTGCGCTCAGCGGCGATGAAAATGCAAGAGAATATATCAGAAAAAGCACAGTGCTTGCCGCACTCAGATGGGCGGCAGAAGAGATACGGACAGAACAGGAACAACACGATCGGGCGTAAAAACCCGGTCAGGCAAGGAGACAGTCATGGAAAACGATAACAAATTCAACGAAAGACATGATAGACAGACCGTAGACGAGATACTCGCCGATATAGATAGAAAAGATACGATAACCGAGAGCCTTGAAGAGGGCACAGACGAAAACGATATGTCGGATAAAGAGGTCTTGTCCGAGGAGGCATCTTATACAGACGGCACTGAAGATGTTGAAAGCATATCGGATGAGCTTTCGGGTGCGGATGAAGCATCGGATGAGCAGGAGGCTTTTGAAGAAGAAAGCACCGCAGAGTTTGAAGATGATGAAGAGAACGCAGAAGAACCGGATAATGACGGAGAAGTCAAGGCGGCTGAAAAGAAGCATAACATTTTTTATCGCATGGCGAAAGGTGTTATTCCGTGGAAGGGCGACAACGCAGGACTTGTAATAAGAAAAATCATATTTATAGTTGCGCTTATAGTTTTTCTTGCTACAGCTATACCTCTACTCGTTGATGTAATTTCGATGCTTAAAGACCAGCAGGTAAGTAATCGTATATCACAGATGTATCAGCTTGATGACACCGATGTCCCGGAGAATAATATGGACGTTCTTCCGTCATTCAAGAAGCTGCTTGAAATAAATCCGGACACAGTCGGTTATATAAAGATAAACGATACGCTTGTCGATTATCCTGTTGTAAAGGGAACGGATAACGACTTCTATCTCACTCACGATTTCTACAAGAATGAGAGCAAAAGCGGCACTGTTATGATGGATTACCACAACAAGGTAACTCCGCAGGGTCACTCGGGAAATTTGATACTCTACGGTCACAATATGGCGGTAGGTACATTCTTCGCGCCGCTTAACGAATACTGGCGCACCATGTACGATTCGTATGACGAGCCGAGTAAGTCCTTCTATAAAGAGCACCCGGTAATCAGGTTCGATACGCTGTATGAGCAGGCTGAATGGAAGATATTTGGCTTTGGCATATACAATGTTGAAGAGTCAAGAGGCGAGGTATATGGTTATAATCTGAAATACGACTTCACCTCGGAGGATGATTTTAACGATTTTATTATAAACATAATGGACAGAAGCGATATTTTCACCGATGTTGATATAAAGTACGGTGACGATATACTGACGCTTTCGACCTGCTGCTGGCCGTATGAGGGCAGTGAGAAAACGGTAAGACTTGCGGTATTCGCAAGAAAGATACGCGAGGGCGAAAGCAGGGACGTTGATGTAAGCAAGGCGGTCGTAAATACCTATGTAAAGCGTTGGCAGTGGGTATATGACAAGGTAAGCAACGGCTATGACTGGTTTATGAGCACATGGGACAGAAGAAAGCTTCTCAGCTATACAGCCGAAGACGCAAAGCGTGACGGTTATTCGTTCCCTGATAAAACCGACTGAGCGTTACCGATGATCTAAGGAGCAATAATGACAACATATATGGAGAAGTATCCGCGCCGTAACGGCGTGGCTGCAAAAAAGCCCGGATTTTGGAAAAGACGTATCATGGGCATTATCCCCTGGAAAGGCGACAGTGTAGGCGTAGTAATAAGAAAGATCGTTTTTACGGTCGCGCTTATTGTTTTTCTGGTAACAGCCGTACCGCTCGTTTCCGATATATTTCTGATGTTCCGCGACCAGTGGAGAAGTCAGGGTATATCGAATATATATATCCCTGACGGAGGCAACAACGGCAGCAGTAAGGAAGTTCTGCCGTCGTTCAAGAAGCTCCTTGAGATAAATCCCGATACGGTGGGATATCTCAGGATAGAGGGCACGGCAATAGATTATCCTGTTGTAAAGGGCTCGGATAACGACTATTATCTGACGCACGATTTTTATCGCGAGGTCAGCAAGAGCGGCTCGGTAATGATGGACTGTAACTGCGTGGTTTCTCCCGACGGGAACTCGGGAAATCTTGTACTGTACGGTCACAATATGGCTGTAGGTACGTTCTTTGCGTGTCTGAGCGAATACTGGAGAACGCTTTATGACAGCTATGATGCGCCGTCAATGCAGTTCTACAAGGATCACCCCACGATAACCTTCAATACTCTGTATGAAGAGGCTGAGTGGAAGATATTTGCTATAGGCTTGTTCAATATCTATGATGAGTACGGCGAGGTGTACTCGGCGTATAACAACAAGCATGATTTTTCCTCTCGTGAGGACTTCAACAACTTTGTGATCGACATAATGGACAGAAGCGATATTTTCACCGATGTTGATATAGAGTATGGCGATGATATCCTCACATTATCCACCTGCTACTGGCCGTTCCGCTCGGATATGGATAATGTACGTCTTGCGATATTTGCAAGAAAGGTACGTCCGGGTGAGAGCACTTATGTTGACGTTGATAAGGCAACGGTAAATACCTATGTCAAGCGCTGGCAGTGGGTATATGATAACATCGGCAGCGGCTATGACTGGTCGCAGAGCAACTGGGACAGAAGGAAGCTGCTCAGCTATACAGCCGAGGACGCACAGAGGGACGGTTATACATTCAGTGATGATATAAACGATCAGGACGGCGTATATGATTATAACAACGGCGACAATTACGATTATTATTGATGTACGGAATCAGATTGTAAACGGAAGGCGGTGCGGCGTTGGAAGAGGAACACAAGGAAGAGCTGTCTGTTACGCCACAAGCTCTGAAACAGCCTGTGGTAAGAGGCGAAATGATATGGATCGCACTAGGTGCCTGCGCGGTATGGCTTATAGCAGTCGGCGTTATGCTGATACTGAAGCTTACCGAAGCGCCGCTTCCTCCGAATATGATAGACTATACCTGTACGCTGAACGTGGATATACCTGCCGAGCCTGCCGTGCCCGAAAAGAAAAAGTCCGGAATACTGCCGGAATACAGGGAGCTGTACGAGCAAAACCATGATATGGTCGGCTGGCTGAAGATAGAGGGTACGAATGTCGACTATCCCGTAATGCAGAGCAAGGGCTTTGATCCTACAAAGCCGATAGATTACGATGTGGTTTACGAAAAGAATATGTACTATCTGAAGCATGACTTCAACAAGGAGTACAGCTATTCCGGAAGCGTAACGGCAGAGTACTGCGCACACATCGGAAGCGACTACCGCTCGGCTAATATCATTCTTTACGGGCACAATATGGCAAACGGAACATTTTTCCGGGATGTAAATAAGTTTGATGCTTTGTATTACGGCAGAGAAATGTACGACGAGCATCCGGTGATACAGTTTGATACCATATACGAAAAGGGACTGTACAAGATATTCGCCATGATGCAGGTAAATGTAGAGGAAGAGGACGGCGAGGTCTTTTATTACACCGCCACGTTTGATTTCAAAAATAAGCAGGAATTTATCGATTATTATGCGCAAGTGCTGGATCGCAGTTTTATCTTCACGCCGCAGGTCGATCTTAAGTACGGCGATGAAGTGATAGCGCTGTCGACCTGTGATTTTCCTTTCGGAAAGAGCAAGAGCATAAGATATGTTCTTTTTGCAAGAAGAGTGAGGGAGGGCGAAGATCCGACTGTTGACGTTACAAAAACAGTGATAAACCCCGACCCTCTCTATTACGATTATTGGTACAGCGTTTACGGCGGTTCATGGGGCGGACGCAAATGGGATCCCGCGCTTCTGAAAGGCTATAAGGCGCAGAAGAACCACTGAAAAATAAAACGAAAGCACAAAGCTTCCGACAATACAAAAAACACAAGGAAGGTTATGTAATGCCTGATTATAAATCTGTCATAGTATCATCAAACAAGAATAAGAAAAAGAAGAAAAAGAAAAAGGAAAACGCATTCGTTGCGATATTCAAAGGCCTTATACCGTGGAAAGGCGACAGTATAGGCGAGGTAATAAGGAAGATTGTATTTCTGGTGTCGATAGTTGCACTTTGTGTTGCGGTGTTGATAATAATAGACACATATCTCTTTAAGCCCAAGCGCGAAAGCGCCGATTATCAGAGCAGTATATTACAGCTTGGCGAGCATGAACCGACAGCCGAGGAGATCAAAAAGCTCCCCGAAAAGGCTATAAACACCGAATATGCGCCGTTTTATGCAATAAACAATGATTTTGTGGGCTGGCTCAGCATAAACGGTATAAATGTCAACTATCCTGTAGTACAGGGCAAAGACAATACTCATTATCTGGAAACTGATTTCTACGGAAATTACAGCAAAAACGGAACTATATTTGCCGATTACGAAAACGAGTTCAAGAACACGGGAGAAATGTCTGCAAATACGATATTGTACGGTCATAATCTGCGTACCGAAAATTTCTTTGCCGAAATAACCGAGTACAGAAGAGTTGATCTTGACAAGAGCCTTGAGTTTTTAAAGGCTCACCCTGTTATCGAGTTCAATACGCTGTATGAAAAGGCAAAGTACAAGATATTCTCGGTAATGCTGCTGAACACAAGAGAAGAGTACGGCGATGTGTTCAACTATCCCGCGCTTCTCAATTTTGCAAGCAGGGACGAGTTTAATTACTTCACATCCGAATGTCTTGACAGAAGTGAATTTTTTACGGGCGTTGATATGAAGTACGGCGATAAGTTCCTTACGCTGTCGACCTGCGAGTTTGAGGTCGGTCTTTATGATATGCGTATCGTAAT
Organism: Oscillospiraceae bacterium; assembly: GCA_003512525.1. Lineage (GTDB taxonomy): Bacteria > Bacillota > Clostridia > Oscillospirales > Ruminococcaceae > Ruminiclostridium_E. The sequence goes on from DOQG01000068.1 coordinate 14,388, forward strand.
TGTTGCAAGAAAGGTGCGCGAGGGCGAGTCGGATGAGTTCACGGCGGACGAGATAGCAAGCTTTAAGCGTAATCCCGATCCCAAGCTGTGTAAAACGATGCGCGAGCTTTATTACTATGATGCCGAGTGGAGCGGAAGGTATTGGGATCCTGCGTGGATAGAGGGCTTCAAGAAGGACAGCTCATTTATCACGGACGACAGCGATAAAGATACGGATAATACAACTGAGGCGGAGAGCACCGAATAATAACTGTTAAAGTGAGGGAGTGGTACAAATGCAGAGAGCATCTATAGGTAAGATTTTGCTGGCGCTTGTCATAGCCTGTATATATATATACCTGTTTGGAATAGTTCAGGTAGTGCATGTAAGTGCGGACAATGACAGGGAGATAGAAGTGGCTATACCTGAGGTGACTGCTTCTGCACAGACGCAGAGAGCTCCCGAAACCACAACGATAAAGCTTCAGAGCGACAAAAAGCCGACGCTCGGCGACCGCAAGGCGCAGACAACAGCCGCGACAACGGCGCAAACAACTACGACAACCATAAAAAAACGTGTACCTGCACCTGCGGCAACATCGATCGATAATACAGTTGTAGTTCCCGAAACAACAACGATAGCTGAAACTCCCGCACCTGAAACTCAGTCGGTCGTTCCCGTGCCTGAAACAACGGTCGCACCGGAAACTACAGCTACACCGCAAACAACTCCTGCGCCGGAAACCACAGCCGCCGAAGAACCGACACCCGATAACAGCGGAGCGGAACAGTTCACGGTGTATGACCAGGTAACGGGAACGTATAAAACGGGTAGCGCAAGAGATATAATCGCGGGGGCGGTAGTCGGAGAGATATGGAACGAGTTCCCCGATGAGGCGGTTAAAGCTCAGGCGGTAGCGGAATATACATATATCAAAAAGCAGAATGAGATGGGACTGCGTCCCACTGTATCGCTTAAGACGGATATCTATGACAGGATATATAAGCTTGTTGATGAGGTGCTCGGCGAAGCGATCTACTATAATGGCGAGATGATACAGAGCGTATTCTATGCATCGTCCTGCGGATATACAAACAGTGCCGAGAACGTATGGAATGTTTACTACCCTTACCTCGTGAGCGTTGATTGTCCGCTGGACAAGACGACCGACCCCAACTGGGGAAGCACTGACAGCTATTCTTCGGACTATATGAAGAATGCGGTACAGAGCACGCTCGGAATTACGCTTACAGGTGACCCGTCAACATGGTTCAAGATAAATTCAACACTTGATAACAGAGAGCACGGCTGGGTAACATCGGTTTCTGTCGGAGGTATGACAAAGGCTAACGGCAAGACGATCGACGGCAGAGTGATAAGAGAAACAGTGCTCGGATACTCGCTCAAGAGCGCCGCTTTTGAGCTGAAGTATGACGCAGGCAGTGACAAGTTTATCTTCACGACCTACGGTCACGGTCACGGTGTGGGTATGTCGCAGTATGGCGCAAAGGCTCTTGCGGAAAACGGCTACAGCTATAAGCAGATCTTACAGCACTATTTCACAGGTGTGGAGATACACTGAGAATGCTTTGAAAGGGCACCGCAAGGTGTCCTTTATTTCTGCGGTTTTGCTTGCATTATCCGAAATTATATGCTATACTTTAATTTATATGGTTAAAATACGAACGAAGATGTAAGAAAAAGTAAATGTGTAACAAGAAAGGAAACAAATATGATAACAGTATCGGACGTTAGTCTTTCATTCGGCGGACAGATGTTGTTCAAGGACGTAAACCTGCTGTTCACAGCCGGTAACTGCTACGGCGTTATCGGCGCAAACGGCGCGGGTAAGTCCACATTCTTAAAGATACTTTGCGGAGCGCTCGAGCCCACAACAGGTACAGTCACAGTGCAGGAAGGTCTGCGTATGTCCGTGCTTAAGCAGGATCACTACGCATATGACGAATATACGGTCCAGGATACCGTAATAATGGGCAATCCCCGCTTGTATGAGGTAATGAAGCAGAAGGACGCTCTTTATGCGAAGGAGGACTTCACCGAGGAGGATGGCAATCTCGCAAGTGAGCTTGAGGGCGAATTTGCCGAGCTTGGCGGCTGGGAGGCTGAAAGCGACGCATCAAAGCTTGTACAGGGTCTTGGTCTTGACGAGAGCATTATGTATTCTCAGATGAGCAGTCTTGCAGGCAATGAAAAGGTCAAGGTACTGCTCGCACAGGCACTTTTCGGAAACCCCGACATTATCCTCATGGACGAGCCTACCAACCACCTTGATATTGACGCTGTGGCTTGGCTTGAGGACTTCCTTGCGGAGTATTTCGGTACGGTCATAGTCGTATCGCACGACCGTCACTTCCTTAATAATGTTTGTACCCACACGGTAGACATCGACTACACAAAGATAAAGATGTATGTCGGCAACTACGAGTTCTGGTATGAATCTTCACAGCTTATCCAGAAGATGTTGAAGCAGCAGAACAAGAAGAACGAGGAGAAGATAAAGGAGTTACAGACCTTTATCCAGCGCTTCTCCGCCAACAAGTCAAAGTCGAAGCAGGCTACATCAAGAAAGAAGCTTATCGACAAGCTGACAGTAGAAGAGCTCCCCGCGTCAAGCAGACGTTATCCGTTCATCAGCTTTGATATGGAGCGTGAGATAGGCAAGGATATTTTGCAGGTCGAAGGGCTTTCAAAGACGGTTGACGGCGTTAAGGTGCTCGATCATGTAAGCTTTACTGTCGGCAGAAACGACAAGATCGCCTTTGTAGGCGACAATGAGATCGCAGTTACTACACTGTTCAAGATACTGATGGGCGAGGAAGAGCCGGACGAGGGCTTTATCAAGTGGGGAAGCACCGCAAGCGTAAGCTACTTCCCTCAGGATAACAGCGCGTTCTTCAACAACTGCAAGCTGTCCATTCTTGACTGGATAAGACAGTATTCAAAGGACGAAACCGAAACCTATCTGCGCGGCTTCTTAGGTCGTATGCTGTTCTCGGGTGACGATATATTCAAGAGCGTTGACGTGTTATCCGGCGGTGAGAAGGTACGTTGTATGTTCTCGCGTATGATGCTGTTCCAGTCTAATGTTCTTATCCTTGACAGACCTACAAACCACCTCGACCTTGAAAGCATCACCGCTGTAAACAACGGACTTTCGGACTTCAAGGGCAACGTACTGTTCGCTTCTCACGACTATGAGATAGTACAGACGGTCGCAAACCGTATAATAGAAATCGCCGACAAGGGCTGCTACGACAGACAGGGCACATATGAAGAATATGTTGACTGGAGAAAGGCAAACCACGGCGGCAGCTTCACACTCTGATAAAACAGGATATATAACAAGGCGGACTGTCCTTTTTCGGGCAGTCCGCCGTTTTATTTAATCCTTGCTGTACCACCAGCTGCCGTAATAATCGCCGCTGTTTATCATAATTGATGTATTCTTCTCGTCATCTCTGTGCCAATACAATGCGGCAACGGTACTGCCGTTATCTTTTTGGCTAAGAGTATAGCCGTCTGCCGATGCGGTAATATCATTTATCTCAAATGTCTGCTCACCGAGCTTTACCGTTCCGTTCGCACTGCACAGTCCCGCGTTATTCACGGTAACAGTTATGTCGATAACGGTATCAAGCTTTGTGCCCTCCGGCATATCACCCTGAACCTCGGCATCGGCGATATGCGTCTTTACAAACGGATTTTCAATATGTATCGTTTCATTGCGCGGTAAAAACAGTATAAGTCCTGCTGCAACCGCTCCCAGTACGACTAAAACACTTATAATAATTACAATCGTCTTTTTCATCATTGCCTCCGGTTTGATCACTCAGCCGAGCTTTCCTTGAGATACTCGGGAATAAACTTCTTGGTATACCACACGCCCGTATAATCGCCCTCGCGGATTATTATGTTTATTTTGTCTTCATCATTTGTACTGAAAATAACATCAACGGAATTTTCGGAATTATTTTCCTCTAAAAAATACCCGAATTCTACCTTTGTGGCACTCGTGACATTTATTGCCCTGTTGCCGATTTTTAAATTGCCGTCTGCCTTATACAGATTATCCTTATCTGTGGTCAGACTGACATTCATCGAAATATTCTCCGACGTTTTGTAAGGAGTGCTTCCTTCTTCCGCCACAAGTCCGTTTTCACGCTTGATAAATCACAGTCAAAATGTATGCTTTCGCCTTTAGGCATAAATATTATCACGCCCGCAACACCGAGAGCGACCGCAACTGCCGCGCATATAATTAAACAACAAATTTTTTCATATAATATCCTCCTGTTTGTGTAAATTAAGTAACATTTTGAATTATATCATTGCTGCCTGTTTTTGTCAACGAGTGAAACGTTTACTTTTGTAAATTCTACAAAAGTGCGCTGTAAAGTAAGTTAAAGCAGGTTAGGTTGTAACAATTGTCTAATGCAACTTTATCATTACACGATTTGTTAACTAAATTCAGCATAAACATAGGTGAAAGTTTCACAAGCGGTATTGGATTTCGGTTTGTTAAAACAACTGCCCCTACACTTGCAGGGGCGAATTTCATATTTCCTTGAAATTAAAGTTTACATTTACGCTGTCCATCGTCTTACTGCGTCTGAACCTTGTCATAATACGTTCCTCAATGCCGTTAAATGAGCTTTCATCGGCTTCAAGCAAAAGCAGAAGATACTGACTTCTGCTGTAGCGTGTATAAACATCTCTCATTCTGAGTGAGTTGCTGATGCTGAACGATATCTTATCCATCGCCTTTTCGAGCAGCTTGATATCCTCAAGCTCATTTCCGCTATTATCAACAGCGGATACAAGACATATGGACAGCTTGCTTTCAAGGCGCATACTTTCACGCTTGTACAGGCGGAATATATATTTGAATATTTCGTACTGGCAGTAGAAAACGCCTTTGCGTTCCTTGCTGTCATCGCCCGACAGGTCACCGATAACGGCATCAAGATTATTCTGTACATCGTTTCTTGGCTTTACCGTAAGCTCGTAAAGCTCGGTGAGGTGTGCGCCCGGAGCGGCACCGTACTGCTCCATAAGATATGTGCGAATATAATTATATTGCTTTGCGGCACGCTCATATTCACCCATCGCCACAAATGCGCGGATAAGATTTGCGTGCATTTTCTCGTCCGACTGGTCAAGCATCGTTGCGCGTTCGCACAGTGTAATTATCTCGGAGAATTTTCCCATGGGATACAAAAGCTGTGCACATTTGTCAACGGCTGAGTTATACAATGCATGAAAATACACGTTTATCGGCTGTACCCATGTTTCGCCTGCCGTCACGGCAAGGTAGCCGCTGTTATAAAGCGATATCGCCTTTTTGTACATACTTATGCGTCTTGTTCTTGAAAGCGATTCGTCTTCTGCTTTGTTGATGTATTCCTTGAACAAAGAAGAATCTATCACACATTCATTGCTTTCGATAAAGGTGTATGAGCTGTGACTTCCTGCTATCAGCCTGCCGCCGTCCGGTATCATATCATCAAGCACCGCCCGCGTCCTGTGAACAAGGGTTTTCAGCGCATTGGCGGGATTTTTGCTGTCCGACCACAAAAGATCGATAAGCTCATTCTGCGTTATCTCTCTTCCACGCTGTGATATCAGATATTGGAGCAGAAGCATCATCTTTGAACCTCTGTATTCATTCTCGCACAGTTTTTTGTCGCGATAAGCGATTGAAAACTGACCGAACATCGTTATATGTATCTTGTTTGGCAACAGCGTCACCGCCTTTCCTATATTTCATCGCGGCAATACAATATCACATTGCCGTGTTTTCGTGCTAAAGTGAAAAAATTTTAAGCATAATTCAATTTTTTATCTTTATGTTATACAACAAGCGTTGCAGATTTGGCGATATGTGTAAATTGGTTGCTATATTATGTTAAAAAAACAGTACTGATTATAGAGCTTTGTGTAATTTTTACCTAATGTGCGTTTTCAAACAGAAAAATGATTGTGCAAAAAGCAGAAACATTATCATTGTTTAGCTTAAGCACAGGTATGTAACCGAAATGTAACCGCGTTGTGGCATAATATGTGCGTAAGGTTGAGATGTAGATTAGAGATGATGTCTACCTCACGTTTTTACTTTTCTTTCCGTCATGAGAAGCAGCGTTCCGTAGCAGAGGCTACAGGAGATGCTGTTTTTCTTTTTGTGCGGAAAGCGGTTTACAGGCAGGCTCTTTTGAGCCTGCTGTTTTATTTTTTATGAAAATCTAAAGTTGATTTTAGATTTTCATAAGTTTTTACTTGTCCTCGCCTATTTTTCTCAGCATTATCTCAGGGTGTGAAGCGTGCTTGATAAGCTCACTCTTGCTTATCTGATTATTTCTGTACATATGCATAAGATATGCGTCCATAGTGATCATACCCGACTCGCCCGATGCGGTGATGACCGTATCTATCTGGTGCGTCTTTGACTCTCTTATCATATTTCTGATAGCGTTGTTGCACTTCATGATCTCGAATGCGGGGCGGAGTATGCCGTCCTCACAAGGGATAAGCTGCTGAGATATCACCGAGCATAAAAGCTGTGACAGTTGGATACGCACCTGCTGTTGCTGGCTCGGCGGGAATATGTCTATGATACGGTCGACTGTGTTCTGCGCTCCGACAGAGTGCAGTGTCGATATGACCAGATGACCTGTTTCTGCGGCTGTAAGCGCAGTGCTTATGGTTTCGTAGTCACGCATTTCACCCAGCAGTATTACATCGGGTGACTGGCGCAGGCAGGCTCTCAGCGCTACAAGATAACTCTTGCTGTCGCTGTTTATCTCACGCTGGCTTATTATACTTTTCTTATTCTTGTGCAGATACTCAATAGGGTCTTCAAGCGTTATTATATGGCTGTTTCTCTGCTTGTTTATTTCATTGATTATGCAGGCGAGCGTTGTCGACTTACCGCCGCCGGCAGGACCTGTAACAAGCACAAGACCCTTTGTTCTTGACACTGTATCCGTGATTATCTCGGGGAGGATATTAAGCTCTTTGTAATCGGGTATGTCAAACTCAACTACACGGATCACTGCCGCCATTGTTCCTCTTTGCTTATATGCGCTGATACGGAAACGGCTGAGTCCCTTTACAGATACCGAAAAGTCATCATCGCCTGTTTCCTCATACTTTGAAATATCTCTGCCGGCAAGGCTGTATATCTCTTTTACCAGTCTTTCCGCTTCGGCAGGAAGTATGATATCATCGCTTTCTTTAGTTATTATGCCGTTTTCCTTATATGACACGGCAAGTCCCGATATCAGGAATATATCGGATGCTTTCTTTTCGACTGCGCCTTTAAGTATTTCCATCAGTTCCATAATTTTATTCCTTTCATACCGGTATACTGTCGCCGTTCCATATCGGCAATGAGTTTTCGTCTTCGTAATAATTGTTGCTTACTGTTTTCCAGCCCGTAACGCTGAGTGTTCCGTCACTGTACTGCGCTTTGCAGATAAGCTTGCTTTGGTCGTTTATATCTTCGCTCCACGAGAATGTAAGTGCCTGATCTCCGCGACCGCCGCCGCTTACTTCAAAACCTTGCTCTTTTGCCGCCGCCGATATATCGCTCACTGTTTCGTCACTTGTGATCGTATACAGCTTGTCTAGCCTTTCGGTCGCCCTTACATCGGCGGCATAATACTCTTCCTGTGCTGTGCTGAGTTTCTTTGCTCTGTCAAGATCCTGTCTTACCGTAACAAGGCACAATACCGACAGAATAACAGTCGCAAGCACCACGAATATAACAAGCAGTGACGATATTCCCACGCTGTTAAGGCTTTTTCTGCCCGGTTTGCTTTTGCTGTTATTCAAGGTCAACCCTCCTTGCGCTTGTTATAGTAATGTATGTATAGTTGCTGTCGGACGCAGTGATATCAAGATACCGCATACTGCCGTCAATGCGTTCGGTCAGCTTTATCTTGATATCTCCGTCTGCGTAAAGCTTTTCAAGGTCTGCCTTATCCGCTCCGCTCTTATAGCACTCCGCTATGTCGGCGGTCTTTATCTGCGCATCGGACAACCGCTCGGCATATCTCATTTCGCTTGCCGCTATTCCTACTACTCTGACGCAGGCCGCCGTGCAGATCGCAAATACAGCTATTACTATAAGCAATTCAACCAGGAACGCGCCGTTTCTGGAACGTTTTTTCACACTCATACGCCGACCGCCTTTCCGCCGCGCAGGCTGTAATGTGATGAGGTCAAAACACCGTCATACGTTATTGTAAAGCAGATCGTACTGCCGTCCTTTTCGGCGGTAAAGCTCTCGGCGGGCAGAAGCGTGTTGCCGCCGTCCGCATTAAAAGGCGCGTCATATGGCACAAACAACTCTTTCAGCTCCCCGCCGTATGCGTATATGTATGTTATATACTTATCGCCGTCTATCATATCGGTAAAGCCGAGATAAGCTATATCCCCCGATTTTCCGACAGATATATCCGCGTCATCATAGCTTCTGAGCTTCTGAAGCACCAGCGTCTGTGCGGTAGCTGTATCAAAGCGCTTTCCTATGTCATTTCCCAGCCTTTTATACACACTTGCAAACGCAAGCACCGATGCCAAAAGACAGCACACGAACAATACGAATACAGTCAGCACAAAAACCATATCAATACCGCTTTTATTCGATTTTATCGTTTTTGAACGACTAAACATATCGTCCTCCTACCTTGCTATGACCCTGATCTCAGGCATTATATTTGATGAAACCGGGCTGTAATGAACTATGCATTCGTTCTCATCGATATGCAGATCGTAATTGTCAATAAGATATTGCAGGCTATCGGGATAAAATCCCTCGACCGCATAGCACTCGGTCGCCGCTCGCCTTACGCCGCTTTCGATAATGCTCAGGTTCTCACTTTTGCGGCTTTCGTTGCTGTTTGCTATAGAGGCGCTTACTATTGCTATCGCAGACGCAGAAAGCGCCGCAGCAACGACCGCATTCCGAATTAAGTAAAATGCACTTTTACGCTTTCTCATTTTTGTCACCCTATAACCGTCATAACGCCCATCAGCGGTATCATTACAGACAGCAGTATAAATCCTACAGCTACTGCCATTATGATAACCATAGTCGGCTCAAACCTTGCAACGGCATTCTGAACTACCGCCGAAACCTTTTTCTCTGCGTTGTCGGCGATGACCGCCATTGTTTTATCAAGCGTACCTGTGCTGAATGCTATGCTTATCATTCTCATATTGACAGCCGAGAATATGCCTGTTTCGTTCAGTGCTTCTACAAACGCCTTGCCGTCAGTCATTTTCTTGCGGCATTCGGTGAGCTTTTCACGCATATAGTCGTTTTCAAGCAGGTTTTCGCACATATCCAGTGACTCGTCAATATCCATACCGCTTGAAAGCGTCATAGAGAGCGCCGCGGAAAATCTTGCGGCATACAGAGTTTTTGCCGTTTTTGTATATGAAACCGCACGAATTACCGTGTTCCTGAACGGTCTTACAAAATTGTAAAGCAGCACACCGAGTATTATCACAAACGCAAGCACTCCGATTATCAGTACCGCTATATTGCTTATAACTCCGCCTGCGTTCATTATCCACTGTGCACTGTCGGGGAGCGTGAGTCCGAGCTGTGCGAAAACATCCGCAAATATCGGCAGTACATATACCGACAGCAGTATGATTACCGCAAATACGACTATCAGAAGTATAGCGGGGTAGGTCACCGCACTGCGCACAGATGTGCTTATCTCTTCTATACCAGCGTAATAGTCGGCCAGTGACGCGAAAACTGTGTCAAGTCTGCCTGTCTTTTCTCCGACCTCAAGCATCTTTATAAAATAGTTCGGAAAGACCTCTGTTTTGGCAAACGCCTTTGTTATGGAGCTGCCGTGCTCTATAGAGTCGAGTATCTTTTCAAGCAGAGCAGCCTTGTGCTTATCTTCATCGTCCTGAAGAATGACAAGTATCCCATCGGTTATTGTAAGTCCGGAGCTTACGACAGACGCAAGCTCAGAGCAGAGTATTGAAATATCCTCATTTGAAAGGTAATGCTTCTTGCTCATTTTTCCCTCCGTATCAATAGTAATACATATCGGAATAGTGACTTCCGTCCGATATATAGCTTACAAGATCTTTATAATCGGTATCGTCCTTTGCGCCTGCCGCAAATGTGGGATCCATTCTGTTCCAGCTGTTGCCGTCAAAGTAGATATATCCGTCTATCCAGCCGCTTCCGTCAACATAGACGCTTATCCATGCATGATATATATCGCCCGCATAGCCGACAACAACCTTTGTAGGTATCTTCTGCGAGCGGAGCATTGCCGTCATAAGCGAGGCATAGTCAAAGCATATGCCGCTCTTGTTTGCAAGCGCCGTGTCAGGAACGGGGATATAGCCGTTAGCGGCATTTTCGGCGGTGGAAACATAGCTGATATTATTTATAACATAGTCGTATATCGCCGCTGTCTTTTCTATCGTATCCTTGTTTCCGCCGCAAAGCTGTGATGCGAGCGCCACGCAGGAAGAGCCTGCGTCATACATACAGAACTGGTTTGGTGTAAGGAATGGCAGGAAGCTGTCTGATACAGATACACTCAGCGACTGCTTGAACATGACCGTACCCTTGCCCGCGCTCGTGACCTTCAATACACTGACCGTATAATTGCCGCTGCCCTCTGTCAGCGGTATCACCTCGTAATTTCCCGAGCTGTTGAGCTGGAATGTATAGCGGACATTTATGTCATCGGCGTTTACAAGAATTCTGTAACTGCCGTCCATAGCCGTTGAAAGCTTTATCATCAGATAGCCCTGCGATGCATTTGACGCGTCTATCACCGCATCATCATTTTGATATACCGTCACCGCGTCCGCTGTGGGAGTGATTATATAAGACGGTGACGGCTCGGTCTGCGGTGGGTCTGTCTGCGGAGGATCTGTAACAGGCGGGTCTGTGACAGGCGGTTCGGTTTCCGGGGCAACTGTAGCCGGTGGGTCTGTAGCAGGAGGAGCTTTTGTCGTTACAGTTGTTGTGTCAGGCGGAGCGGTCGTAGTCTGCTTTGGTTTGACTGTAGTTGTTTTAGAGGACTGCTCCGATGTTGAAATTGCTGTTGTTGATGTCGGTGCTGAAGTCTTAGGTGTTGTCTGTGATGTCGCGGTAGCTTTTATTACGGTTGTAGTTGCCGCCGTGCTTGTGCCTGATGACGATGATGAGTTACTGCTGTCGCCGTTGCAGCCGCCGAGAACGGCACACAGCGCAATTATTCCGCCTGCGATGACCGCAGTCAGTCTATAGCTTTTCATATGCCGCCCCCTTCCGGAATACAAAAATTACATATAATTTAAGTATAGCACAAATGAGAGAAAATGTCTATTAAATATAAAAGAAAAGCCGCGATTTTTTTATCGCGGCTTCAGTTTGTAGAAAAAGTATGTTTTTGAAATAAACTTCTGATTTATTATCCCTATCCCCCTTTAGGACACTCTGATGGCTTTGCATCGTGCAACAGTGGTCGTTTGTTGTCGGTGCGTCCTGCACCGACTTTGTTCGACCACTTGTA
>DOQG01000054.1 GCA_003512525.1 Oscillospiraceae bacterium
CTTACCCTAGTCCCTTTGGTTCTCTCCCTCGATAATAGCAGCAATGTTATCGCATAGAATAGCGAACCCGAGAAGTGCTGTCCCGCAAAAGGCAGTATCGGTAGCCTGCTATCACTGTTAATTGCTAAAACGGTATAACAGAAGTACACTAAAAGGCTTTTTCCACATACCAAAAAAGTGAGCCAAGCGCACTATTTTTGCGCTTCGACTCACTTTTCCTTTTTTGTGGCTGTATCACAGCCCCTTTTTCTGTAAACAAAACAGGCTGATGCAAACGCATCAGCCTGTCAATATATCCTTTAACCGTTATCAGTTCTTGCTCAGATATTCATCAATGCTCTGTGCCGCCTGCTTACCTGCGCCCATAGCAAGAATAACCGTAGCTGCACCTGTAACTGCGTCACCGCCGGCATAAACACCCTCACGGGTTGTCTGCATTGTGTCTTCGTTAACAATAAGACAACCTCTCTTGTTGGTGTCAAGACCGGGAGTTGTGCTTCTGATAAGGGGGTTGGGAGTTGTGCCGATTGACATGATGACCGTATCAACGGGAAGCTCGAAGTTGCTTCCTTCCTTAGCAATAGGCCTACGTCTGCCGCTTGCGTCAGGCTCGCCGAGTTCCATCTCAATGCACTCCATTGCTCTTACTCTGCCGTTCTCGTCACCGAGTATCTTGACAGGGTTGTTGAGGGTCTTGAAGATGACTCCCTCTTCCATAGCGTGATGTACTTCTTCCTTACGGGCAGGTATTTCTTCCATACCTCTGCGGTATACAATGTATACATTTTCAGCGCCAAGACGCTTTGCACATCTTGCGGCATCCATAGCAACGTTACCGCCGCCGACAACCGCTACCGACTTGCTCTTGATGATAGGCGTATCATAGTCCTCAAGATAAGCCTTCATAAGGTTTGTTCTTGTGAGGTACTCGTTGGCCGAGTAAACACCGATGAGATCCTCGCCCTCGATACCCATGAATGAGGGAAGACCTGCACCCGAGCCGATGAAGATAGCCTTGTAGCCCATCTCAAACAGCTCGTCTACCGACAGAACACGACCGATGACCATGTTTGTCTTTACTTCAACACCGAGATCCTGAAGATTTTCTACTTCCTTCTTAACTATAGCCTTGGGGAGTCTGAATTCGGGGATACCGTAAACCAGAACGCCGCCTGCTGTGTGGAATGCTTCAAATACTGTTACTTCGTAACCCTTCTTTGCAAGGTCGCCTGCACAGGTAAGACCTGAAGGGCCTGCACCTACAACTGCAACCTTCTTGCCGTTCGACTGGGGCTTAACAGCCTTTGCATCGCTGTGCTTCATATGGTAGTCAGCACAGAAACGCTCAAGACGTCCGATCGAAACGCTCTCGCCCTTGATACCTCTTACGCACTTGCCCTCGCACTGATTTTCCTGAGGACAAACACGGCCGCTGATTGCGGGGAGGCTGTTTGTGCTTGTGATTATCTCGTATGCTTCTTCAAACTTGCCCTCTGCTACCTTTGCTACAAACTCGGGTATTCTTACGTTAACGGGGCAACCGCTTACGCAGGGCTTGTTCTTACAGTTAAGGCAACGTGATGCTTCTTCCATTGCCATTTCTTCTGTATATCCCATTGCAACTTCGAGGAAGTTCTTGTTTCTTACGTTAGGATCCTGTTCGGGCATAGGAACCTTAGTTAATGACATATTAGGCATTTTCTTATCGTCCTTTCCTTACTGCTCAGCCTTGTAGAGTCTGCAGTGCTCTCTGTCGTGAGCTTCTTTTTCCTTGTATGTCGAGTTACGCTTCATCAGCTCGTCAAAGTTTACTAAATGACCGTCAAAGTCAGGTCCGTCAACACAGGCAAACTTGATCTTTCCGCCGACATTTACACGGCAGCCGCCGCACATACCTGTACCGTCGATCATAATAGGATTGAGCGATACAAGAGTCTTTATGCCGTAAGGACGGGTAACCTCACAGACAAACTTCATCATAGGAACAGGTCCTATCGCAACAACGAGATCGTACTTGTTGCCGGCATCGATAAGGCTCTGGAGCTTGTTTGTTACAAAGCCCTTTTCGCCGTATGAGCCGTCATCTGTCGTAATATAGAAATTGGTGCTTGCTTTCTTGAACTCATCTTCAAGAATAACGATATCCTTATTTCTGAAACCTGCAATAACATCAACCTCAACACCCTCGTTGAATAACTGCTTTGCAGAAGGATAAGCGATAGCGTTACCTACGCCGCCGCCGATAACACATACCTTTTTAGCGCCCTCAAAGTCTGTTGCCTTGCCGAGAGGACCTACAAAGTCGAGCAGTGCATCGCCCTCCTTGAGCTGTGATAAAAGCATAGTAGTCTGACCTACTATCTGGAATATGATGGTAATAGTACCCTTTTCTCTGTCGTAATCCGAAATGGTAAGAGGTATTCTCTCGCCCTTTTCGTCAACACGCAGAATGATGAACTGACCTGCCAACGCCTTCTTCGCAATGAAGGGAGCGTCTACCTCCATCAGTACAACATTTTCGTTGAGCTGACGTCTTTTGAGTATTTTATACATTGTAAAAACCCTTTCCTTTCGTTATATGTGGAAAATTCTGCAAAACACAGAAATTCCGATCCGCCACACCATAGTATAGCAGATTGCCGCAAAAAATTCAAGCGTTTTCGATATTTATATATTGAATAGCACCATTACTTAAAGTGATGATGAAAAAGAAGCCGTGGCGGCGAAAACATTTATACGGCTGATTTTCTGTGATTTAAAGCACTGAGGAGCGTATACGGCGCAATCGACCTTTTTCTCGTTGACAAAAACTGCGAAATGAGGTATAATTATAATGTTATCGTAAAATGGGATTATAGGTGTGTAAAGGTCGGAATATAATGCCTTTACTTAAAACCGGGAGGCTTAATGAAAAAGAAAAAATCGAATAAGCTAAACCTTATTATTTGTGCCATTGCATTTGTATTTATGATTTTTTATGTTTATTTTGTGGACGGATTTGACAATCTCGTCAATTCTATCCGGAAGATAAACGTCGGATTTTTGTTTATAGCGGTCAGTCTTATGATGGTATACTGGCTGCTGGAGGCGCTTGGTATCCATGCGGCGCTGAGAACAACATATCCGAAAGCAAAGTTCAGCAGAACGTTTATGACAGCATTGCTGGGTCAGTATTTCAATTGTATCACTCCGTCCTCTACGGGCGGTCAGCCTATGCAGGTGTATTATTTCACAAAGTTCGGCGTTCCTATGTCACACGCTATGACGGCGCTCCTCAGCAAATTCATAATGTATCAGTTTGTGCTGACGGGATATTCCGCAGTGGTACTTATAGCACGATTCAAGAATTTCTCGACTGATTACGCACCGCTTATGGCGTTGGTAATTCTTGGATTTATCATAAATACTATCGTAATAATACTGCTTTTTATGCTGGCATTTTTCAAGAAGCCCGTAAAGAAGCTGGCTGTATGGGCAGTAAAGCTACTTGCCAAGATACACATTTTCAAGTTCCGCTTTATAAAGAGCGAGGAAGATAAGATAAAGAAGATCAAGTCCGTTGAGGATATTGTAGACGAATATCATGATAATTTCGTGTTCATTAAGAAAAAACCGTGGCTTATCATACGACTGATTATTTACAATATAATTCAGCTGACGGCTTACTTCTCGATCTCGTATGTAATTTATCTCGGCTTCGGACTGTCGGGTACGGATTATCTTACCATTATTTCGTGTCAGGCGTTCGTGCTGATGATCTCGGCATTTATGCCTTTGCCGGGTGCGCTCGGTGCGGCGGAGGGCAGTTACACACTGTTCTTCAGCAATATATTTATCGGTGCGGACGGAACAAAGTATGTCGGTATCTCAACGTTTATATGGAGATTTCTTACATTCTATCTGCCGATAATTGCAGGACTTATATTATCCACGTTTGTGGGAAAATTCATGAATGTAGAAGCTCCGGACAAATCTACTATCGAGCTTACCGAAGAAGAGCTGAAAGGTGATCCGATAGACTGATCGCTTAAAATTTACAAAATGATCTTACGGCAGAGGGCGTGCGCTTTCTGCCGTTTGCTGTATCTGGGGCGCAAAGTGCGATAAGTCGAAAACGGCTCTACGAAGCCAATGCAACCGCAAATTTACATAAAAATATTCAAAAGCAACACAAAGTAGGTAGACCTTACATTGCTCTTTGTGGTATCATCACGTCAGACAGAAAAGCTGTCGGAAAGGATATGTATATATGAGCTTAGGAACAAATATTCAGTTTTACAGAAAGCAAAAAAATATGACGCAGGAGGATCTGGCGGAGTTTATGAACGTGTCACGTCAGACTGTGTCAAAGTGGGAATCTGACACTGCGTTTCCCGAAACGGATAAGCTTATCACGCTGAGCGATTACTTTGGCTGCACGCTTGACGAACTGATCAAGGGCAGTGCAGAAGAAAACTTTACAGAAGACACCGCAGGATATGATAAGGAAATGAACAGCTTTACAAGGGCTATCTGTCTTGGTACTGCAACTGTGCTTGCAGGTGTTACCACACTGCTTTTTACGGTAGGTCTGGGACTTGACGAAACCATAGCTGCGGCGATATTCATGCTGTTTGTGACAGTTGGCACGGCGATATTTATAGTAAGCGGCATACGACACGACAACTATGTCAAAGAAAATCCCAATATCAAGCCGTTTTACAGCGTAGAGCAGATAAAGGCATTCAGAAATAAATTCCCCGCTGTTATCGCCGGCGGTACGGTGCTTGTACTGTTCGGCGTAATTGCATTGATGGTAATGCAGAGCTTTGTCGGCAAGATTGCGCCCGATGTTATGACGGAGGAAAGTTTTGATGCGCTGTGCGCGGCTGTTCTGCTTTTATGTGTTACTGTTGCCGCGCCTATGTTTATATATGGCGGTATGCAGTATGCAAAGTATGATATTGAAGAGTACAACAAGGAAAATAACCCCGACAAGCCGTTCGCGGACAGACTTATGTCGGCTATATCCGGCGGTATAATGCTTGCGGCGACTATTGTGCTTTTTATAATGGGATTTTGTTTTGATAACTGGGAATTGTGCTGGATAGGTTATCCGATAGGCGGTGTTCTTATAGGGATTGTAAACTGTATATTCAGTGCTGTAAAAAAATAAGCGGATACTTGCATAATTTTTGTGAATATGGTACAATTAAAAAGCGATAACTGTTACAGTTCTACAGCAACAGCTATCGTAATAAATGATTTGAGGAATTTTCACCGTGAACCCTTTATTGATTGTACTGTATGTTTTGCTCGGACTGCTTGCGGTATACGCCGTACTGTTTCTTATTGCGGTACTCCGTGCCGTATTTATGAAGAAAGAATTTGCGGACGATAAGCCGTTCGATCCGTATAAGGACGGTATCGACTGCGACACCCACGCAGAGCATCTGTCGAAGATTATACAAGTGCCGACTGTAAGTATCCGTGGCAGAAACGATAACACCGAGATCTATAAATTCCACGACCTGCTCGAACAGCAGTACCCGAATATCCACAGGGTATGCGAGCGTGTCGATATTGACGGAGCGTTGCTGTTTATCTGGCACGGTAAGGACAAAACCAGAAATCCGATATGCCTTATGTCGCATCAGGATGTTGTTCCTGCCGACAGCGAAAAGTGGAAGTACGACGCTTTTTCGGGTAAGATAGCCGAGGGTAAGATCTGGGGCAGAGGTACGGTCGATACTAAGGGCGCATTATGCGCCATACTCGAAAGCATAGAGGAGCTTATAAAAGAGGGCTTCACCCCCGTGTGCGATGTCTATGTCGGAAGCTCCAACAACGAAGAAATAACCGGTGACGGCGCAGTAAAAACGGTCGAATATCTTTATGAAAAGGGCATACATTTCGATCTCGTTATGGACGAGGGCGGCTCGGTGATGTCGTATGAGGACAGCGTCAAGGGCAGAATGGTAGCCCACAACGCTATGATAGGCATACTCGAAAAGGGCAGAGCCAACATAAAGTTCACTGCAAGGAGCAGGGGCGGTCACGCAAGCGTGCCGTTCAACAATAATCCCTTTGCAAAGCTGTCAAAGCTGATGTATATAATCGAACACAGAAACCCGTTCAAGAAAAGGATAACCCACCCCGCAAGAGTGCAGTATCACGCTATGGCACCGTATATGCACCACTTCAGACACCGCCTGCTGTACGGAAATCTATGGCTTTTTGCGCCGATAGCACCGTACATAATGCACAGGATAGGCGGACCTGCGGGAGCGGTGGTAAAGACCACCTGCATTTTCACTATGGCAGAGGGAAGCAAGGGCGCAAACGTGATTCCCGAAAAAGCAAGCGTTACCGCAAACTGTCGCTTTATGGTGCACGAGCCTTTACCTCAGTCGTATAAAAAGCTCGGAAAGCTGTGCCACAAGCTCGGCATTTCAATGGAAATGCTGGCAGGCTTTGACGTTCCGCCTGTTGCGGATATGAACTGCTATGCGTACAAATATGTCAACAAGAGGATAAAGGAAACCTTCGGCGATATCCCGAGAATACCTTATATAATGCTTGCAGGCACCGACTCGCGCCACTATACGAAAATATGCGACTGCGTACTGAGATTTGTTCCGCTTATGATGACAGGTGCACAGCTTAACAGCGCACACGCTATAAATGAAAATCTTAATGTAGAGTCACTTGAACGAGGAATAGTTTTCTATCACGACTTTATAAAGAATTATGGCTCGGAGCTGTAATTCGGACATAACCATGTCCGAAATCTCTGAAAGATAATATGGCGGCGGATAGTTCCGCCGCTCAGACTGCCGAAAAACCTATATTTTTTTGAAAAAGGGGTCGCAGGGGCGAAGCCCCCGACAGGGACTAGGGGCGGTAGCCCCAGTAATATAGCCCCGGCACGGATGCCGGGCGTGTATGCACAAAGGTTCTATGCAAGGATGCATACAAGTGGTCGAACAAAGTCGGTGCAGGACGCACCGACAACAAACGACCACGATTGCACAGATGCAGAGCCAACAAAGCATACACAGCCCTTCACCACGGGGAAGGGGTTTGGGGTTTCGGCAAGGATGCCGATATAGAACGCCCAAAGGCTTTGCAGGACGCAAAGCCCACAAAGCGTTCTTATAGGGATAGAGAATTTGCTCTATTTTTATAAATACAGACTTTTTCTACAAACTGGGCGGCGGATCGTTCCGCCGCTTTTTTCTTACCCACTCGGCATTTTTGACGAAAAAACACCGCCCGAATTGCAAAAGTCATTGACAATACCCAAAATAGATAGTATAATAATATAGTACGCAGGCGAAATTCGCCATAGCGGTATTCGGAAACACGGTATTTTACCGTAATATAACATGGAGGCTTTTGGTAATGAGAGTTTACAACTTTAGCGCAGGTCCTGCGGTACTTCCCGAAGAGGTACTTAAAGAAGCAGCAGATGAAATGCTTGACTACAAAGGAACGGGTATGTCCGTTATGGAGATGTCCCACCGCTCAAAGGCATATGATGCAATTATAAAGGAAGCAGAAAAGGATATCCGTGACCTTATGAATATCCCCGACAACTACAAGGTCCTGTTCTTACAGGGCGGTGCATCACAGCAGTTCGCGGCAGTTCCCATGAACCTTATGAAGAACGGCAAGGCTGCTTACATAATCACAGGTCAGTGGGCTAAGAAGGCATATCAGGAGGCACAGAAGTACGGCGAGGCTGTAGCTGTTGCATCATCGGCAGATAAGACTTTCTCCTATATCCCCGATTGCTCGGATCTTGATATCCCCGAAGATGCAGACTATGTTTACATCTGCGAAAACAATACTATCTACGGTACAAAGTTCTGGCAGTTACCCAACACAAAGGGTAAGGATCTTGTAGCCGATGTATCTTCATGCTTCTTATCAGAGCCTGTTGACGTAACAAAGTACGGCGTTATCTACGGCGGCGTTCAGAAGAACGTTGGTCCTGCCGGTGTTGTTATCGCTATAATCCGTGAAGACCTCATCAGAGATGACGTTAACCCCGCAACTCCCACAATGCTCAAGTGGAAGACACAGGCTGACGCTGATTCTCTTTATAACACACCTCCTTGCTACGGCATCTATATCTGCGGTAAGGTATTCAAGTGGATAAAGAAGATGGGCGGTCTTGAGGCTATGAAGGCTCACAATGAGAAGAAGGCAAAGATCCTTTACGATTTCCTCGATCAGTCCAAGCTGTTCAAGGGCACGGTTGAGAAGAAGGATCGTTCGCTGATGAACGTACCTTTCGTAACAGGCAACGAGGAGCTTGACGCAAAGTTCGTAAAGGAAGCTACAGCGGCAGGCTTTGTAAACCTCAAGGGTCACAGAACTGTAGGCGGTATGAGAGCTTCTATCTACAACGCTATGCCTACCGAGGGCGTTGAAAAGCTCGTTGAGTTTATGAAGAAGTTTGAAGCTGAAAACGCTTAAGCGCTGATTTTAATTCAGTACAGGAGGATATACCAATGTACAACGTAAAGACATTAAACAAGATCGCCGCTTGCGGTACTGATCTTCTTGACAGAAGCAAGTATGCAGTAGGCGATGACATAGAAACCCCACAGGCTATACTCGTTCGTTCGGCATCTATGCATGAAATGGAGCTTGGCGATGATTTACTTGCAATCGCCAGAGCAGGTGCGGGTGTAAACAATATCCCCGTTGACAAGTGCAGCGAAAAGGGTATTGTAGTATTCAATACTCCCGGTGCCAACGCAAACGCAGTTAAGGAGCTTGTAATACTCGGTCTTCTCATCAGCAGCCGTAAGGTCACAGCCGCTATTGACTGGGCAAAGACCTTAAAGGGCAAGGGCGACGAGGTCGGCAAGCTTGTTGAAAAAGGCAAGAGCCAGTTCGTCGGTCCTGAGATAAAGGGCAAGAAGCTCGGCGTTATCGGTCTTGGCGCTATCGGCGCTTTAGTCGCAAATGCTGCGGCTGAGCTCGGTATGGAGGTTATCGGCGCTGACCCGTTCCTTTCTGTTCAGGGCGCACTCAACCTTTCAAACAAGGTCAAGTATGTCAAGAGCAACAAGGAGATATTTGAAACCTGCGACTACATCACAGTACACGTTCCGCTTACTCCCGAAACAAAGGATATGATAAACGCAGACGTTATCAAGACAATGAAGAAGAACGTCCGCATAATGAACTTCGCAAGAGGCGGCCTTGTAAACGAGGACGCAGTTGTTGAGGCTCTCGCAAACGGCGGTATGGCAGCATATGTTACAGACTTCCCCGGCGACAAGATCCTCGGTGTTGACGGCGTTGTTGCACTTCCTCACCTCGGAGCTTCCACTCCTGAAAGTGAAGATAACTGCGCTGTTATGGCAGCAAACGAGATCAAGGATTACCTTGAAAACGGCAACATCGTGAACAGTGTAAACCTCCCCAACGTTTCAATGGCTATGGCGGGCGATGCTAAGATATGCGTTATCCATAAGAACGTTGAAGGTCTTATTGCCAAGATCACAACCTGCATCACAGAGGCAGGCATGAACATTGAGAATATGGAGAGCAAGTCAAAGAAGGACTATGCTTACACGGTTCTTGATGTCAAGGGCAATGCTGACAGCGTAGCCGACAAGATAAGAGCAGGCGAGTCTGTTATTTCTGTAAGAGTTATCAAGTAATTATTACGTTATAAAAACATTATCCCCTCCGCGGTGCGGAGGGGATTTTTGTGTTTATATACAATTTGAAGCCGGCGGCTCATATTCCGAGCATAGATCTTTCTCCGGCGTTGAGCTTTGAGGTGTACGCTTTATACCCCTCTTCACCGTAGCTGTTAAGAACAATATCCATTACCTCACGGAAAATGTACTGCACTGCCTTTTCGCAATTTATGAACACCTTTTTATCAAGCGCTTCACCGTTCAATGTGTGACTACAGATATAGATCAGACATACACGTTTTGCCGTGATCATAAAATTCTCACTGCGACAATTGCCTGTGAACGAGTACACAGGCGGAATATCAAGCTCCCGGAAACGTTCTTCGAGAGCTTTAAATTTTTTCGGTACAGGTCTGTATTTCTTTTGCTCAGCCTTATCCGTACCGGCAAATTCGCGGCGCATACTTTTGTCCGAAACGTGACTTTTATAAAGCTGAATTATCACGCTGACAAGCGCCGCTGCTGCCGCAGCCGAGCCGATGATCAGCAGAACAATGCCGATAGGTGAACTTATTATCTGCGAGCTGTCCATATTACACCTCAATAATTGTTACTGCGTGTTTGTGGTCGTTGTACTTATTGTAGCTGTCGTACTTGTATTATTGCTTACGGGAACAGTATAATCCTGCGGCTGTATAGTCGCTCCGCAGTGAGGGCAGACGTTGCAGCTGCCTACAGTATAAACTCCTCCGCAGTATTCGCAGGCTGCCTGTTTCATTGTGACCGTCTGAGCCGAGGTTGTCGCAAGATGAATTTCGTTTTCTCCCATTGCGACCTCCACAGCACCTTTGTATTTCTTTGCGTCCGGTCGGAAGAATACCATAAAGAATGCGTGTATGCAGACGAATAAGAGCATAAAGAGCCCTATTCCGAAGGTTTCGCCCTCAAATCTGAACTTCATTACCGTAGGAGTAAGTGCGTTGAAGCTGTCGGTGATAGCGTCGTTTACCTTTGTTCCCTCGACAAGCAACCTCTTGTGCAGATCGTTTGTAAAATCGTATGCTACGGATGAAGTAATGATACTGTCGGTATCATCACCCTGCATACCCTCCCAGTACCAGTTGTTGAATTCATCATCGGGATCTTTCGGCTGAGAATACACTATCAGCCAGTGCTTTTCGTCATAGAACCGGTTTACATAAAGCTCATAAGCGTACTTCTCAAGGTTGGTATAGTTATCCTCCCAGTCGGAGTTGTACACAGTCATTACCGCAGGAGAAATACCCGTTGTGTTGAAGAAATCCTCAAGTGCGTCGCTGAGCTTTGTTGTATCTCCGAGTACGTTAGCGTCGTCCTGTATGACTATTTGCGAGTTATAATCCACCTTCAGCTTTTCGGGTACGCCGAAAGACGTAGATATCATCAAGAACGCCGCCAGAACAAACGGTACATAGAATATGAGCATTAAAAATCTCAGCTTGCTCGGACCTTTTGATAAATCGGTATCCGAGTAGACGTAGTTCGGAACGCCGTTTCTGTAGTAGACGAATCTTCTTGCACCGGGGAAATATGTACGGCTGGTTCTTATTCTGCTTGAACCTCCTCCTGATGAACGGTGTGATGAGCTGTGTGATGAGGAGTGGTGGCTTCCGCCCCCGTGAGAGCCTCCGCCCGATGAGTGTGGCATATTATACCTTCTTTCGTGTGACTTTTGATATTATTCTACCATAAATTAACCGTCAAATCAAGATATAAAGCTATTTGGAGTGACGGCTGAAAACTGTAAAGCGTTAAAAATCAAATGTAAAGTTGCACGGCAAAAATGTAAAGTCGGTGCATAGATCGGCTTTGCTATGCGAAATACACAGTTTTACAAAAGCTTTACAAACTTTATACCATTCCTTGCTTTAATGTAAAGTCCGTTCTGACTATAATATGAAATGTAGTCGGGAGGGATACCGAACGGCAGATAAAAATGTACATAAATATTATGGAGTATCAGGAAAACTCCGAGGGGTATGACCCTTAAGAAAGGACAACAACATGAACAAGAAGTTAATATCACTTATCGCAGGCGTAGCATTAGTAGCTACAGCAACAGGCTGTTCAGACAGCGCAACAAGCAGTACAGCCGGCACATCTTCCGCTGCAGGCACATCTGCAAGCGAAGCGTCATCGGCAGAAGCATCAGCTTCCGCTACAGAAGAGCTCAGCGGCACACTGTCAATGAACGGCTCAACATCTATGGAAAAGGTTATCAAGGCTGTCAACGGCGCATTTATGGAAAAGAACAAGGGCGTAACAGTCAACTTAAACCTCACAGGTTCAGGTACAGGAATCCAGGAAGCCTCCGAGGGTAAGTGCGACATCGGTAACTCATCAAGAAAGCTCAAGGACGAAGAAGCCGAAAAGCTTGATGCAACAGTGATCGGTCTTGACGGTATCGCTCTTGTAGTTAACCCTACAAACAAGCTTGAGGATATCACAATAGAGGATCTCGCAAAGGTTTACTCGGGTGAAATTACAAACTGGAAGGATCTCGGCGGCGATGACAAGGCTATCGTAGTTATCGGTCGTGAGGACGGTTCCGGTACAAGAGATGGTTTTGAGTCGATCGTAATGGGTGACAAAGAGCCTAAGTATGCACAGGAGCTTGAATCTACAGGTTCTGTAATCAATGCGGTTGCAACAACAGACGGTGCTATCGGTTACGCTTCACTTGCAAACGTTGATGAAACAGTAAAGGCACTTAAGATCGGCGGCGTTGAAGCTACAGAAGAAAACGTAAAGAGCGGCGCTTACGAAGTACAAAGACCTTTCATCTGCGCAACACTCAAGGGTTCCGATAACAAGCTTGCAAAAGCTTACCTCGACTTCATTCTCTCAGAAGAAGGTCAGGCACTCGTACTTGCACAGGGTGCAGTTCCCGTAAAGTAAAAATCAAGTTGATAATTCCTATACAGTAAATGGCTTTTCCGGTAGCAATCCGTTACCGGAATTTGCTGTTTAAGGCATATTGTATGTGATCCCGAAAGGATGGTTTACTTGGAAAAAATGAGCGGTGCAGCCGTTGCGGTTAGCACGATAGGAAAACAGAAATCTGCGATCAGAAGTAAAAAATCAGGATTTACGAATGTAACGGAACGCGTGATGAAATACATCTTCACTGTATGTGGCATAACTGCTGTAGCGTGCGTTCTGATGATAACGATATATATGATAATATCCGGTGCGCCCGCTATCGGAAAGATCGGTTTGACCGACTTTCTGTTCGGCGACACCTGGTATGCAAAGAAAGAACAGTTCGGAATACTTCCGCTGATACTCACGTCAATATTCGGTACTCTCGGTGCAATAGTGATCGGTGTTCCGATAGGACTTCTCACAGCGGTGTTCATGTCCGAGCTTGCACCTAAGGCTATGAAGAACGTAGTAAAGCCTGCGGTCGAGCTTCTTGCGGGTATCCCGTCGGTTATATACGGTCTTCTCGGTGCTAACCTTGTAAAACCGCTTATGTATGCGCTGGAGGAGGTCATTTATGCCAACGACCCCGAGCATCAGTTCACAGGCGGCGCAAACCTTGCGAGTGCTATAATCGTGCTTGCGATAATGATACTCCCGACAATTATCAATATCTCAGAAAACGCAATAAGCGCAGTACCCTCAGAGTACAGAGAGGCAAGCTACGGACTGGGAGCTACCAAGATACAGACTATCTTCAAGGTAGTTATCCCCGCCGCAAAGTCGGGCATTGCGTCCGGTGTCGTCCTCGGTGTCGGCAGGGCAATAGGCGAGGCAATGGCGATCATTCTTGTTGCGGGCAACAGTGCTAATATGCCCGAGCTGTTCTCATCGGTCAAGTTCCTTACAACAGGTATCGTTGCCGAATTTCCGTATTCAAGCGGACTTCACAGAGAAGCACTCTTTGCGATCGGACTTGTGCTGTTCGTATTCATTATGATAATCAATCTTATTTTAAACGGCATACTCAAAAAGGGCGGCAAGAAGGAAAAAGCGGCTAAGACCGCAGGAAAGGCGTGATCGGTTATGGCAAAGACAGTTTCCAATTCACTTACATCAAAGCGCAGAAGGCCGAGCGATATAATACTTAAGCTGTTGATATTTCTTTCATCGGGCATAGTCGTTGCGCTGACGCTCGGTATAATAATCTATATAGTTATAAAGGGTACGGAGGGTATGAGCCTGAACTTCCTCACTACTCCCGCATTTTCATATCCTTATGAAAATTACGGTGTGCTCGGTAATATAGTCAATACGCTTTATCTCGTTCTGATAACACTTATAGTCGCAACGCCTATCGGTGTAGGTGCGGCTATATATCTTACCGAATATGCAAAGCAGGGCAGACTCACAAGAATAATCGAATTTACCACCGAAACTCTTGCAGGTATCCCCTCAATTATATACGGACTTTTCGGCAGCGTGTTCTTCTACAATATCTTCAAGGTGAACTACTCACTGCTGACAGGTGCGTTGACGCTTTCCATTATGGTTCTTCCTACAATTATCAGAACTACACAGGAAGCGATAAAGACAGTCCCTATGGGCTACAGGGAGGGTGCAATAGGTCTTGGCGCGCCAAAGTGGCACACAATAAGAACTGTCGTTCTCCCGAGCTGTATCGATGGTATCCTGACCTCTGTTATCCTGTCTATCGGTCGTATAGTCGGCGAATCTGCGGCTCTTATCTTCACGGCAGGTATTGCGGCTGAGGTCGGTATCAACTCGATCGGCGACATATTCGGCAAGGTGATGAATCAGGGCGGCTCGCTCACGGTTCAGCTTTATCAATACGCACAGCGCGGCGGCGCAGAGATGAAATATGCATTCTCTACAGCACTTGTACTGCTTGTGACAGTGCTTATAATCAATATCTGTGCAAAGCTTGTAGCCTACAGAATAAGAAAGAAACGTTCGGTATAAATCCGTAAATCAAGAAAAGAGGATAAACAATGTCAGATATGATCGTACCTCAGAGCGATGTGAAGCTCTGTACAAGAAATGTAAATCTATATTACGGAGAAAATCACGCTCTCAAGGACATAAACCTTGATATAAAGACAAACAAGATAACCGCCTTCATCGGCCCTTCGGGCTGCGGTAAGTCTACATATCTTAAAAGCCTTAACCGTATGAATGACCTTGTGCCTGACTGTAAGATCACAGGTCAGTTCCTGCTTGACGGTGAGGATATCTATGCGGACGGCGTTGATACAAACGTACTGCGCCGCAGGATAGGAATGGTGTTCCAGAAGCCAAATCCTTTCCCGATGAGCATTTACGATAATATAGCATACGGCCCGAGAGTACACGGCATAAAGAGCAAGGCAAAGCTTGACAGGATAGTTGAGGAGAGCCTTATCGGTGCGGCTGTTTTTGACGAGGTAAAGGACAGACTTCATAAATCCGCACTCAGCCTTTCGGGCGGTCAGCAGCAGCGAATATGCATAGCAAGAGCGATCGCGGTTCAGCCGGAAATAATCCTGATGGACGAACCTACATCTGCGCTTGACCCCGTATCTACATTGAAAATCGAAGAGCTTATGAACACGCTGAAGGAAAAGTACACCGTTGCTATCGTAACTCACAATATGCAGCAGGCAACCAGAATTTCGGACTACACCGCATTTTTCCTTGTAGGCGAAATGGTTGAGTATGCACCTACCGAAGAGTTGTTCTCACGACCCCGGGATAAGCGTACAGAGGATTATATCACGGGACGTTTCGGTTGATTTTCGGCATTATATGTGATATTATATTAGAAAGGGCAAAGAAAAATGAGAGAAACATTTGAGCATAAGCTCGGTAAGCTGAATAACGATCTTATCCGTATGGGCGGTATGATAGAGGAGGCTATAGCGTCATCTATCACAGCACTGCGTGACAGCAATACTGAGCTTGCAAAAAAAGTAGTAGAAGGCGACAGACAGGTAGATGAGGAAGAGAAGAACATCGAAAGTCAGTGCCTGTCGATAATACTTCGTGAACAGCCTGTCGCAAGGGATCTGCGTAAGGTTTCAGCGGCACTGAAAATGGTGACCGATATGGAGCGTATCGCCGACAATGCCGCAGATATTGCTGAGATCAGCCTTACAGCCGATGTATCCACCATTATGCATATAGTAAAAGAGATACAGACTATGAGCGAAAAGGTCATAATAATGGTATCTCACTCTATCGACTCATTTGTAACTACAGATATGACGCTTGCAAATGAAACGATAAAGGCGGACGATGAGGTCGATGAACTGTTTATTTCAATAAGAAACCGTATAGTCGAGCTTATAAAGAGCGAGCATTGCAGCGGCGAGGTAGCGGTCGATGCCCTGATGATAGTAAAGTATCTTGAAAGAATAGCCGACCATGCTGTAAATATCTGCGAGTGGGTGGAGTTCTTCAAGACGGGCGAATATAAGAATACCCGTATTATATAAACTTTGGAGGCTGGAATAATGGCTGAACATGTCTACATAACCGAGGACGATGACAGTATAAGAGAATTGGTAACAGTGGCTCTTTCCGCTTACTCATACGAGGTCGAGAGCTTTGTAAGTGCGGAGGATTGTCTTGCGGCTGCAGCAAAGCAAGTGCCGGATATATTCCTGTTTGACATAATGCTGCCGGGTATAGACGGTGTACAGGCGGTCAAGCTCCTTCGCGAAAAGGAAGAAACAAAGGATACTCCGATACTGATGCTTACAGCAAAATCAGCCGAGATAGACAAGGTGTTCGGGCTTGAAAACGGAGCAGACGATTATCTTACAAAGCCGTTCGGCGTTATGGAGCTTGCCGCAAGAATAAAGGCATTACTCAGACGTGCGGGCAGAACATCTGCCGAAAGCGCTTCGGATAAGCTGACCGCAGGCGGGATCACGGTGAATACTTCTCTGCGTGAGGTTAGCCGTGACGGACAGCAGGTCGAACTTACGCTGAAAGAGTATGAGCTGTTGCTGTATCTTCTTAAGAACCGTTCAAGAGTTGTCAGCCGCGAGGAGCTTCTGACAAAGGTATGGGGCATAGATTTTGTCGGTGAAACGCGAACGCTTGATATGCACATAGGAACGCTAAGGAAAAAACTCAGCGATGATGCCGATAACGCACATCTTATCAAGACGGTGAGAGGTATCGGCTACAGATTTATAGGAGAATAACGGGAGGACGTACAGATGAAAAAAGCACTTATAGTACGTTTTCTTATTGTGATAGCGATAGTTATGTCGGTGTGTATTGTTTCTGCAACCGCACTGCTTTCAAGTACGGAACAGAATGTCAGAAAAAGCGATATGCTGACCTCTCTCGGGCTTATCCGCGAGATATATGAGGACGAACCAAGCCACGACTATGATCTCGCTTACAGATTAAGCTCACTTATCGGCAATGCCAGAGTGAGCTTTATCAATAAGGACGGCACTGTATTTGTAGATACCTATATAGACGGTGAGCCTGACGACAATCACAACAGCCGTGAGGAGATAAAGCAAGCCGAGCTTACGGGAAGCGGGGTATCGGTAAGATATTCAAAGACACTCGGAAAAAATCAGATCTATGCCGCTATGAAGGTAAAGGACGACGATATAATCCGTATAAGCTATAACATAAACAGCTATATGGATTTTGCTTCGATGTTCATTGCACCCATGCTTATAGCCGCCGCAATAGGTATAGTTGCCGGACTTATAGCGGTAAGCAGTGTCGCACGGCAGATAATGAGGCCTATCAACAGTATATCTGCGGCTATGGGCAAGATGAAGGATGTAAGCAATGAAAACGCCGCCGAGCTCGAAGAGATACCCTCGCACAAGTATCCTGAGCTTGACGAGTTCGTTACGATGTTCAACTTTATGCGCAAGAGCATACAGGATAATATGAAAACGCTTGAAAACGAGCGTGAAAAGGAACGCTTCATACTTGAGAGCTTACAGGACGGTGTTATACTCTATGATAACGACCTTTCCGTGATATCTATCAATCGCGCGGGACTGAAGCTGCTCGGCTCTTCCAAGGACAGCCGTATCCTGACAGTTCCCGAGCTTGCAAGAAAGCCGGAGATAATAAGCGGGGCTGAAAAGGCGGCAAACGAGGATAAGACGGTAAATATTGAAAGCACAGTTGACGGCAGGATATTGCTCGTTCAGATATTCCCTGTTTCAAAGAGCGGAATAGATGCTATGCATGGTGGACTTATGGTTATCCGTGACGTTACCGACAAGCGTATGTCCGAACAGCTGAAAGCCGATTTCTTCGCCAACGCAGGACACGAGCTGAAAACTCCGTTGACGGCGATCTCGGGCTTTGCGGAGCTTCTTGAAAACGGACTTGTGCCTAAGGATAAGAAGGACTATTACATCGGAAAAATTCTTACCGAAGCCAAAAGAATGTCAACCATAATCAGCGATATCCTTGAAATATCCTCGCTTGAAAACAAGACGACAGCCGAAGAGATAACCGACTGTAAGCTGTCCGAGATATGCGCCGCAGTAAAGGAATGCCTGGAGCCGTCCGCATCGGCAAAGAATGTGACGATAGAACTGTCGGGTGACGGCTTTACAGTACACGCCGCATACAAGCACATTTACGAGCTTGTCGAAAACATAGTCAGCAATGCGGTGAAATACAATAAGGACGGCGGTAAGGTAGAGATAACGCTTCACAATGTCGGGGAGATAGGCTGCATCTATGTAAAGGATAACGGCATAGGAATACCTAAGGAGTCGCTTAACCGTGTATTTGAGCGTTTCTACAGAGTAGATAAAGGCAGAAGTACAAAAGAGGGCAGTACGGGACTAGGGCTCTCTATAGTAAAGCATATCGTTAACTGCTACGGCGGAACGGTGACATTGGACAGTGAGCTCGGCAAGGGAACGCTCGTCTGCGTAAGACTGCCTATTGCAAAGAATATAACGGAGTGAGTTTCCTATTTCATATTTTTCCGCTTGACACGGCGTTGCATTTATGATACACTAAGCATATAGTAAAATATAGATGTAAAGACCGTGTACGGCAAGAGTACCCGGAAAATGAAGTCTTACAGAGAGCCGTGTCAGGTGAAAGACGGCAGACGGATTTTCGGCGAAGTGCGGCTGTGCGGATATTTTTATCCGGGTCGGCAGAGGGAAAATATTTTACAAGTATCTCTGCCCGTGTAGTCTGCGTTAAAGACATAAAGGGAGCGCAAGCTCCGAAGCGAAGTGGAACCGTGGTACGAACCGCCTTCGTCTGTTATGCAGACGGAGGCGTTTTTATTTTCGGAGAAGGGTAGGAAACGTATGTTCGATAAAATTAAAGCGGATATAAAATCGGTCAGAGAACGAGATCCTGCCGTAAAGAGCGATCTCGAGGT
Organism: Oscillospiraceae bacterium; assembly: GCA_003512525.1. Taxonomy (GTDB): domain Bacteria; phylum Bacillota; class Clostridia; order Oscillospirales; family Ruminococcaceae; genus Ruminiclostridium_E. The sequence goes on from DOQG01000054.1 coordinate 19,006, forward strand.
GTTTTTCCTGTATCCCAGCTTCAAGGCTGTAAGGGCATACCGCAGGGCGCATAAATGGTATCTTAAGAAGCACTATTTCATAGCCAGATGGATCTCACAGCGGGCTTTGCGCAAGACGGGTATTGAGATCCACCCCGGCGCAACGATAGGAAAGGGCTTGTTCATCGACCACGGAAGCGGCGTTGTAATAGGCGAAACCACCGAGATAGGCGACTACTGTACGCTTTATCAGAACGTAACGCTCGGCGGTACTGGTAAGGATACCGGAAAGCGTCACCCAACGCTCGGCAACAATGTAATGGTAGGCTCGGGAGCAAGGGTTCTCGGACCTTTCAAGGTAGGTGATAACGCAAAGATAGCCGCAAATGCCGTTGTGCTGTCCGAAGTGCCTCCAAACTCAACGGCAGTCGGCGTTCCCGCAAGGGTAGTACGCCGTGACGGTCAGAGGGTCAATGCCTGCGACCTTGACCAGATACACATTCCCGACCCTGTGGCACAGCAGATATGCGCTTTGCAGAGCCGGCTTGAAACAATGCAGAGCGAGATAGACCTGCTAAGAGAAGAGCTTAAAGAAAACAATATTAAATAAAAGCGAGGATAAGAAAATGCAGTTATATAATTCACTGTCACACAAAAAGGAAGAATTTGTACCGAATGTCGAGGGCAAGGTAAATATGTATACCTGCGGTCCTACCGTGTATCACTTTGCGCACATAGGCAACCTCCGCAGCTACATTATGGAGGACGTGCTCGAAAAGTACCTGCGCTATGTCGGATATGATGTAAAGCGTGTTATGAACATCACCGATGTAGGACATCTGACAAGTGACGGAGATACAGGCGATGACAAGATGCTTAAGGGCGCAAAGCGTGAGCATAAGACAGTTATGGAGATAGCAAAGTACTACACAGATGCTTTCTTCGAGGACTGCACGAAGCTGAACATCAAGCGTCCCGATGTTGTAGAGCCTGCAACACATTGTATCGCAGATTTTATCAATGTAATTTCTTCTCTTATCGAAAAGGGCTACGCTTACGAAGCAGGCGGAAACATCTACTTTGATACCTCAAAGCTTGAAAAGTACTATGTTTTCAACGACTTCAAGGAGGAAGACCTTGCGGTTGGTGTCCGCGAAGGCGTTGAGGAGGACGGCAACAAGAGAAACAAGGCTGACTTCGTTCTGTGGTTCACAAAGTCAAAGTTTGACGATCAGGAGCTGAAGTGGGACAGCCCGTGGGGAGTAGGCTACCCCGGCTGGCATATCGAGTGCAGCTGCATAAGCATGAAGCATCTCGGTGAATATCTTGACATTCACTGCGGCGGCATCGACAACGCATTCCCCCACCACACAAACGAGATAGCACAGAGTGAGGCTTATCTCGGTCATAAGTGGTGCAACTACTGGTTCCACGTTCACCACCTCAATACAAACAGCGGCAAGATGAGCAAGTCGAAGGGCGAGTTTCTTACAGTATCCCTGCTTGAAAGCAAGGGCTACGACCCCATGATATACCGTTTCTTCTGCCTGCTGTCACACTACAGAAAGTCGCTCGTATTCTCTTATGAAAATCTTGACAACGCAAAGGGCGCATATGAAAAGCTGGTCGCAAGAATAGCACAGCTTTTAAAGGCAGAGCAGGGCGAGGTCGACAAGGCGGCTTACGATAAGCTCCGTGAGGGCTTCACCGCCGCTATGGATAACGATATAAATACATCGCTTGCAATCACTGCGCTGTATGACGTATTGAAGGCTGACACCACACCCGCAACAAAGCTGGCGCTTATCGCCGACTTCGACAAGGTGCTTTCGCTGTCGCTTATCGAAAAGGCAAAGGCTGTAAACGAAAAGCCCGCCGATACAGCCGAGGAGCTTCCTGCCGAAATCCTTGAGCTTGCCGAGCAGAGAAAGCAGGCAAGAAAGGATAAGAACTTCGCACTTGCCGATGAGCTGAGAGATAAGATAACCGCAATGGGCTATATTGTTGAGGAAACAAGACAGGGAACGGTTATAAAGAAGAAGTAAGCGGGCTTTAATTCAGCGTTAATTGCGTAGCTTTGCGTGCTTGACATTTAGGCTGAACCGTGTTATACTAAAGGTACAAAAAGAGGGAAACGACAGACGATCGCTCCCTAAGAGTTATTACGAAATAACCGCTACAAGTTTGCGACTGGGGCGGTTATTTCTTTTTATAAAAAGAAATGATTGTGAATATCATAACTGTGAAAGCAGTAAGAAATATTCCTATCTGTGTTAAATCGCTTAGCGTTATGTACACAGCTTCACCTCCTTTCTAAGTGCTTGCGCACTTTCGGGAGATGAATTGACCGCCTGACGTCCAAGGTTTCCCTCAAAGAAATTATATCATATATTGTTTTGGTATGTCAATAAACAAATTAAACAGGAGCTTTGAGTTATATCAAGTCATAATCGGGGGTAAGACTGTAGCGAAGCACTCGATTCAGCACATTCATCTGTATACCACGCCCTACGCTTACTATCCGAAATTCTCATAAGCACACGATAATGCGACCGGCTCAAATTGCTACACACTGTGTAGCGTTTTGGAAATGCAAGATAAAACTGTCGCATATTTCGTAAATTAGATACTGTAAACCTTTTTCCAAATTTGGCTGTCAGCTTATCCGAAAGAAATACTGTCTGACAATGCAAGCAAACCGCAGTACGGAATTGCTCCGATACTGCGGTTGTTTTCATGTTATGTCGGGCTGTAGCTTTTACTTACTCTTCCTGTTCAGGTACTCCTCACAGGCTTTCAGTATACCCTTATCCTGTTCCCAGTTCAGCTTGTTCATAGCGTCCTCGTAGCTTAACAGCCAGTCGCCTATTACCTCTTCCTGCTGAATGGTAACTGCGGCATCCCTGTCAAATCTTCCTGCAAAGAATACGCTTGTCTTTTCGGTATTATCAAGCGTGTGGAATGTATACTCCGCACGGAAATTTTCATCTAATTCCGCTTTAAGTCCGCATTCCTCGAAAACCTCGCGCAGAGCTGTTTCACGCTCACTTTCACCGTACTCGATATGACCCTTCGGAAAGCCGATATGACCGCTGTTATTCTTGATAAGGAAGTATCTGCGGTTACCCTTATCGCCTGTGTACATTACCACACCGCAGGTCTTTTCGTATAAGGCGAATATCTCAGCGGTGTGGAATTGCTCCTGAAAATGCACGGCGTTTACTATATTGCACTCACAGCAAAGCTCCGTGCCGACAAGCTCAGACGGTACTCCGACCCACTTGTCCTCGTTGTCATCGGTGCGCATTATCGTTGCGATGATAACGCACTCTGCCTTGTCAACGGACTTATCAACACCGAGAATATATACGTCCTGCTCCTCGCTGTCACCGCCGAGAAGCCCCTCGACATAGCCGTAGTTTATCGGATATACTATCTCCGGGTGCTTGGGATGATGCGTGCCTATCGGTCGGTCAACCGTCACAGTGACAGTCTTTCCGATATATGATTTGTCACCCCTCGGTATCTTTGTCATAGCTTTTCCTTTCAGCTTACTGCTTTCTTGCAAGCTCATATTCGTCGTCGTTTCTGAAATACGGACAGTTGTAATTGTCGCCTGTTATAAATCGGCGCATTTCGTCCTCGTCAAGGTTTACAAGACAGGTGTAGCAGTCGTACTCATCGTCATAGACATAGTTTACGCAGCAGTCGCAGTTTGTCATGCCTTCTTCTTCCACTTCATCGAAATATCAAAAGCCGTTACACTGTGTGTAAGCGCGCCAAGGCTGATTATATCAACACCTGTCAGCGCAACGTCACGGATATTGTCAAGCGTTACGTTTCCGCTTGCTTCAAGCTTTGCTCTGCCTGCGTTTATCTCTACCGCTTTCTTCATATCCTCACAGCTCATATTGTCAAGCATTATAACGTCAGCCTTTACCGCAAGCGCCTCGTTCAGCTCGTCAAAGTTGCGCACTTCGACCTCAATCTGAAGCATATGTCCCGCTTTTTTACGCAGAGCGGTAACAGCCTGTGTAATACCGCCATACGCGTCAATGTGGTTGTCCTTGAGCATAGCCGCGTCTGTAAGATTGTAGCGGTGGTTTCTTCCGCCGCCTGCCACTACTGAGTATTTCTGCAAAGGACGTAAGCCGGGGAGCGTTTTTCTCGTATCTGCGATAGAAGCATCAGTACCCTCGACTGCCTTTACGCACTTGTTTGTATAGCTTGCAATACCGCTCATATGCTGTAAAAGATTGAGCGCTGTACGCTCGGCTTTCAGCATAGCGCAGGTGTGACCCTTGAACTCGGCGATAACATCGCCTTTCTTTATAGCGTCGCCGTCCTTGAAATGAATATTCATCTCGATGGTGTCGTCAAGTAATGTGAACACACGCATTGCAACATCAATACCCGCAAGCACGCCGTCAGCCTTTGATACAAAATAGGCTTCGGATATATCGTCCTCGTCAATAAGCAGGTCGGTAGTGCTGTCTATGTAGTTTATATCCTCTGTTATCGCTCTTTTTATCAGATCGTCAACGTAAAACTGTAATAATTTCATTATATAATGCCCTTTTCCTTTCCCTCTGCAACTACTTCGCTGAGGATTATGTAAGCAACGGTAGTCAGCGACTTAGCTTCAATATAGTCGGGAGTTACCTCGAAACCGCCGTTATCAAGCAGGTCTTTAAGCTCCGTTACGCGCTTTATATCCTTAGACGCTTCTACATAGTCCGGCACAACGAAATAAGAGCGCTGCATTATGTGTCTTATCTCGGTGCGTATTCCCTTAGGGAGCGGCTTGCCATCGGGTGACGGATAATCAAATTCAACCGTTCCGAGCTCGTGATGAACATTGTTCTTATTGATATCCTCGGCAATAAGACGGCTGAATACCAGTGCCTCAAGCAGTGAGTTACTTGCAAGACGGTTGATGCCGTGAACGCCGGTATGCGCACATTCGCCTGCGGCGTATAAGCCCTTGACATTTGTTGCGCCGTGTCCGTTTACGCCTATACCGCCCATAAGGTAGTGCTGACAAGGATATATCGGGATAGGCTCTTTTGTCATATCATAGCCCTTTTCAAGAACCTTGCTATATATCATAGGGAAGCGGTTTTTGATAAATTCGGGATCTTTATACGAAATATCAAGATAGAACTTGTCGCTGCCAGTTTCTTTCTGCTCTTTCATCATATCCTTGGAAACCACGTCACGGGGAGCAAGCTCCTTACGCTCAGGCTCATACTTATGCATAAAACGTTCCTTGTTGCAGTTGAGCAGATATGCGCCCTCGCCTCGTACCGCCTCGGATACAAGGAAGCACTCACGGTTTTCGTGGTCGGCAAAGGCTGTGGGGTGGAACTGCACATAGCTCAGATGCTGAATATCAGCGCCCATATTGTATGCAAACTGTATGCCATCACCGGTAGCGATCGCCGAGTTTGTGGTATAATCGTAAACTCTTCCTATACCGCCTGTTGCAAGAACGGTGTTCTTTGTGGTATAATAGCTGTGCTTTCCTTCGTGAAGCACATCAAACAGGAAATTGTCACCGCGCTTGGTAAGACCGAGCAGGTGTGAGTTTTCAAGAATTGTGACATTAGGCAGCTTCTTTACGCCCTCAATAAGAGAAGTAACTATCTCAAAGCCTGTGCTGTCCTTGTGATGAGCGATTCTGTGACGGCAGTGTCCGCCCTCAAGTGTAAGGTCGATCGAGCCGTCCTGCTTTCTGTCAAAGTCAACTCCGTAATTGAGCAGATTTTTAACGTCCTTCGGACCTTGCTCAACGAGTATGCGTACATTGTCGATATTGTTCTTGTAGCCGCCGGCTATAAGAGTGTCCTTGATGTGCAGTTCGTAGTTGTCGTTGGATGTATCCATTACAGCGGCAACACCGCCCTGTGCGAGAGCCGAGTTGCAAAGTGTCAGCTCACGCTTTGAGAGCATGAGTATCTTCATACTGCTGTCAAGGTTCAGAGCCGCATAAAGACCCGAAACACCTGTGCCGACAATGATCACGTCGTATTCTTGGAACTTCATAAAGATTACCACCTTTTGCGGAATACCGCATATATTTACTGTATTATTAACAAACCGGAAAGGAACATTATGAACGAATCAACCGTAAACAATCCGATCTTAAAGGAAAACGAATTGACCCGTGCCATACTCGCAGGTGTTGATACCGGCGAATATGATGCGGAAATATCTATGGACGAGCTTGAAGAACTGGCTGAAACCGCAGGTGCGGTGGCAGTGTGCCGTATTATTCAGAAGCGTCCTGCTATCGAAAGTGCGACTATCCTCGGAGAGGGTAAGATAGAGGAACTGAGCCTTGCCGCAAAGGACCTTGACGCACAGCTTATTATATTTGATATGGAGCTAAGCTCCAGTCAGATACGCAACATTGAGGATATAACCTCGGTGCGCGTCATTGACCGCACAATGCTGATACTTGATATATTTGCAGGCAGAGCAGTGACAAACGAAGGTAAGCTCCAGGTTGAGCTTGCCCAGCTCAAATACCGCCTGCCGCGCCTTATGGGAATAGGTACGTCATTGTCGCGTCTTGGCGGCGGTATCGGTACGAGAGGACCGGGTGAAACCCAGCTTGAAACAGACCGCCGTCATATAAGACGCAGAATAGAAAAACTCAGCGATGAGCTTAAAGAGCTTGAAAAGCGCCGTGAGCTGTCACGCCGCCGCAGAAAAAAGGACAGCGTGTGCGTGGGTGCGATCGTAGGATATACGAACGCGGGAAAATCGACCTTGCTCAACGCTCTCACGGATGCCGGTGTGCTTGCCGAGGATAAATTGTTCGCTACTCTTGATCTTACATCAAGGGCGATCGAACTGCCGGACGGAAGAAGTCTTACGCTCGTTGACACGGTAGGACTTATAAGACGGCTTCCTCACCACCTTGTAGAAGCGTTCAAGTCAACGCTTGAAGAAGCGGCAAGCGCGGATATAATCCTGCACGTCTGTGACGTGTCCGACCCGGAAGCCAAGGAGAAAGCAGAAACAACGCTTTCTCTGCTGTCTGAGCTCGGTTGCGGCGAAATACCCGTGATCACTGTTCTCAACAAGTGCGACAAGCTCGATTATGAACTGCCGCCTGCCGAAAATACGGTAATGATCTCCGCAAAGAACGGTACGGGATTTGACAAATTGCTGAAAGCCATATCGGATAACCTTACCGATAAGGTAAGCCGTATGGAAATGCTGATACCGTATGACAAGTCGGGACTGGCGGCGGCACTCCACTCGCACGGAAAGGTGCTGAGCGAGGAGTATCGTGAGGACGGTATTGCGGTAACAGCACTCGTAGACAAGCTCCATAAGTATGAGTATGAGGAGTTTGTCGTTTAACTATATAGAACAGCCCTGCGGGGCTGTTTTTTGTTTTATCGGGGAATACTCATCACCATTAGGGAATGAATAATGAATGATGAATAATGAATAATTGTGGATACGCCTGCGGCGTTTATTTTAAAAATCACCGTATTAAGCCATTTATCATCGTCATCGCAAGTCTGTATGGTGGGCACACACGCTTAAGGTATTGCCCCTCTCGAGGTATTTCAGTCGTTCAATCTGACACAATCAATTATTCGCTATGATTATAACGATACATCGGGAGGGGCGAGCCCCTCCCCTACGAAAAGTGAAGCAGATATACTGCTGTCACAATGTTCCAATGTAACAAATCGTTATTTGCAAAGCTCAACTTATATAAACAATATCACCCTCAGCACAATTAAAGCTCTACCTCAGTACCGCCAACTGGACGTATTGAAAGAACATGACAGCTTCCTGCACCGAACACCTTTTCAATATCAACGATAAAGCTCTTTAAGATGTCCTGCGGAACAAATGCCTGGATAGTACCGGCAAAACCTCCGCCGTGAACTCTGCAAGCGCCCTTTCTTGTGAGAGCGTGCTCTGCAACGTTCAGTGCAATTCCGACTGCCTGATGGGTATAATCGGAAACGGCAAATATATTCTGTAAGTACTTGTAGCTGGAATTTCCGCTTTCGTTTATCGAGCTTAAGAAATCATCGAAATGTCCGTGTTTGAGCGAATGCACAAGCTTGTCCACACGCTCGTTTTCCTCAAAGAAGTGGAGCGCGCGCAGAACGGCACGATCGCCGAACTTCTGCCTTAAAATGCTCATATTGAGAATAACGTCAGCACGTGATATTTCGCGGAGATATTCTGTTGAGAAATAGCCTGCTATTGCCATCATCTCACGGGGGATAGCGGCGTATTCGTCTGTAAGATCGGCATGGTCTGCCTTAGTGTCGATTATGCACAGCGCGTGTCCGTATGATGAGAAATCAACGGGGATATTCTCAATGATAGGTGCCTGTGTATTCTTGAAGTCAATAGCAACGAAGCCGCCTACCGAGCTTGCCATCTGATCCATCAGACCGCTGGGCTTGCCAAAATATTCGTTTTCCGCATACTGCGCGATCTGGGCTATCTTTACAGCGCTGATACCACCTGCGTTGTAGATGCCCGAAAGTATATTTCCTATAAGAACTTCAAATGCCGCAGAGCTTGAAAGACCCGAGCCCTTCATAACGTTTGATGTCGTATAAGCCTTGAAACCACCTATATTAAAGCCGTTGTTCTTAAAGCCTGCGGCAACGCCTCTGATAAGAGAAGCAGATGTATTCTTTTCGTTTTCATGAACCGAAAGGTCCGATATGTCAACTGTATCCTGCGGGAATCCCTCGCTCTTAACTGTGATGATATTGTCATCTGTAGGCTCGACTACTGCAATGACATCAAGGTTTACGCTTGCCGCAAGAACTTTGCCGTGATTATGGTCGGTATGATTGCCGCCGACTTCCGTGCGTCCGGGGGCTGAGAAATAACGAAGCGAATCGCTGTCACCGAAAATGCCCTTAAATTCTTCCGCCGATTTCTCATATCTTTCTTTCTGAGCCTTCACAGCACTCTCCGGGTAAATTTCCTCGAGTGTGTGTATTGTCTTTTTTGCCATGATCGTTTCCTTTCATTTTGCTTTATCTGCTTTATCTTTTCTCCCGTGGGGAGTTAAATCCGTTTGATTTATTCCTTTTCGGTATAGAACATTCTGTATTTGGTCGAATTATGATAGCTTACACTGAGCACAAGACCTATCGCTACAAAAAGGCATATCCCGGAAGTGCCGCCTGCACTGAAGAACGGAAGCGGTATTCCTATAACAGGTGCAACACCGAGCACCATTCCTATGTTGACTGTTGTATGAAATACAATAAGCGCAAATACACCGATACAGATAAGTCTGCCGAGCGTATCCTTTGCACCGCTTGCATTTGACAGTATTTTAAGCGACAGTACCGCGATAAGTCCCACTACAAGCAGACAGCCGAGCAGTCCCATTGTCATTCCGATATATGAAAAAATGAAGTCGTTGTGTATTTCGGGAACATAGGTATACTCTCCGCCGGAAAGCCCTTGTCCCGTAAGTCCGCCTGAACCTAACGCTATCTTGCCGACACGTTGTTGCATATATATCCCGAGTGCTTCGTCCTCCTGCATCTGCGCATCCCACAGCACCTGAAAACGTTTTTGCTGGTGCGGTTGCATAAGATAGTTCCACAAAACATAGACAGCCGGAGGGATCGCGACCGCTATCATAACAAGATATTTCCAGGAAAGTCCTGCCGCAAACATCATGCAAAGGAAGATGAAAAGGAATACTATAGCCGAGCCGTCATCTCCCGTCTGCCTTATAAGCAGTGTCGGTATCGCACCGTGAATGCAAAGAAGAATGAAATGTATCGGTTCATTCATTCTGTCCTCGATCTTTGACAGGTGAAAAGCCAGGGAAAGAATAAACGCAAGCTTAAGTATTTCCGAGGGCTGGATCGTGGCTATTCCGAGATCCAGCCAGCCTATGTCATCCGCACCCTCTCGCTGAAGTCCGAGCGGTGTGAACAATAAAAGCGTAAGTCCCAGTCCGACCGGGACATAGATAAACCATAGCTTTGCAATAAATTTGTAATTTATTGCCGCAAGCACAAGAGCTATTACAATACCGCCGATAAAGGCTATCAGCTGTGTCTTGTACTGGCTTGCGGTAACAGCCGAACTGATGTCGTTTTCATAGAGCGTATACTGAATAAATACCGCAAAGCACGCAATGCCGGCACACATGAACAGCAGCAGTTTATCCAGTTTTCCGAAATAGGTTTTGATCTTACTTAAAATCAGTTTCATAAAACTGTGTCCCTTTTATTTTAGTGCGGTTTGAACCGCGGTTACTTTTACAATTACAGATAAATATATTATACACGGAAAACGGTTCTTTTTCAAGCAAAACGAAAATAAAAGAGGAGTTTACAATAAATTTGCAAATTAAATACAAAAAGTCGAAGAATTATCGATAATTCTTCGACTTTTTTAACAAGGTGGAAGGAGTGTGAGTATGAATTGTTTTGGAAGTTTCGGTGATAATGCAGTTGCACCGATACACTCACGAAATTATTAACACCGCGTAATCATAGAAATTATTTTCAGCGGTGTTAGCTGTTGCGGCTGAGATGAATGCTTAAGGGAAATACACCGCTAAGCATTCCGCAATTAGTGTATTGTATTACTTCGTGAAAACGGTAAAATGTTCATTTTCCGCATAAGGCGTGCCGTCAGGCTTATCGCTGTATACTACACGATAATCTATATTATGCTCACGCAACATATCGAAAAGCGGAGCATACATTTCAAGAATTTGTCCCGCGGCTTTGGCGTTAAGCCACACGCTCTCGTTTTCCGAACAGTCGGGCGGTGTCGGGAGCTTGTCAAATACAGGCATCATACGCTTGATGATCTTCTGCTCGCGGTTTGTAAGGATACGTCTGTGGAATATCAGCTTCATAAAGGCGACTATATCATATTCACGTTCTTTATACGGTACGAACACACGGATATATCTTGCATAAGGTTCGCCGTCAGAGCGATGATCGTACAGCATATCCGGGCGTTTTTTGCGGGTCACTTCAAGTGCGGTTTCTTCCTGCCACTTCGCAACGGCATCGTGCGCGCCTGTAAGCAGAACAAGGGGCACGGCTCTGTCGCGCCAAACCTCGGGACGGGTATACTGCGGGTGCTCGAGAAGCCCGTTATAGTGGCTCTCTATGCTGTAGGCATCGCTGTTAGGGAGCACCCCGTCCTGAAGCCTTGCTATCGCATCGGTAAGTATAAGCGCCGGGAGCTCTCCACCCGTCAGCACATAGTCACCGACGGATATCTCCTCGGTGCAAAGTTCGTCAAGTACACGCTGATCCACACCCTCATAATGTCCGCAGAGTATTATGAGATTATCCTCGGCGGCAAGCTCCTTTACTATGCCCTGCGTCAGTACTTTGCCCTGAGGCGACATATAGACTATGCGCGCAGAAGAGCCGCTTTCCTGCTTTATTGCGGTTATACAGTCGTATATCGGCTGTGCCTGCATAACCATACCCGTGCCGCCGCCGTAAGGCTTATCGTCAACGCGGTTGTGCTTGTTGCCGGCATAGTCGCGGATATTGTGGCAGTGTATATCTATATGACCTGCTTTTCTTCCTCTGCCGACTATGCTTTCCGACAGGTACGATTCGCACATATCGGGAAAGAGGGTAGCTATATCAATCCTTATCATAGGTTCTCCGTTTTTATTCTTCGTCAAACAAGCCGTCAAGCGGTCTTATAACGAGATATCCGTCGTCTATATTTTTTTCAAGCAGGACCTCGGGAATTGCGGGGAACATAAGCTCTTTACCCTCCGGGGTTTTAAGCTCATAGACATCTGCCGCGCCGTGCTGAAAGATATCCGTTACCTTACCGTAAACCTTGCCGCTGTCTGCATCACGCACTTCAAGTCCGATGAGATCCTGTATGAAGTTCACGCCCTCGGGAAGCTCCACATCGTCACGATCCATATAAAGCATTTTGCCGACTATGGTCTTTGCCTGCTCAACACTGTCTATGCCCTCAAGCTTCAGCACAGCAAGCGTTTTGTGCGGACGTGCCTTTTCAACCTCGAGCTCCTGCTTGTCCTTGCCTAAAAACAGCCTGTCAAAGCTGCATATAACATCGGCGCTGTCGCAGTAGTACTGCACTCTGACCTCGCCGCCGAGCCCCTGCGTTGCTACTATCTTACCTATTTCAAGATACTTTTTTCTCATATTTTCCTCATTTCTCTGTTATGTCAAGAATATCAGAAGGCTTATGTGCAATATATTTTGCACCGTTATCGCAAAGCTCCTTTTCGGTGCGGAAGCCCCACAGAACGCCGCACGGGGTAAAGCCTGCATTTACGGCCGTCTGCATATCAACGCCGCTGTCGCCTATGTAAAGTACTTCTGACGGCTGTACGCCGAGCTTTTCCGCTACGTCAAGCGCGCCGTCCGGGCACGGCTTTGCCTTTATCCTGTCATCAAGTCCTCTGATATAGTCGAACACGCCGTCACCGAGGAAGTGCGGAACTACCTGCTGTGCTATGTTATGCGCTTTGTTGGTAATCACGCCGAGCTTCATACCTTTTTCGCGGGCGGAGCTCAAAAGCTCGGGTATGCCGTCATAAGCGGCGGTCTTGTCCTCGCTGTGAAGAGCATAATATTCCATAAACATGGCAAGCGCCTGTTCCTTATATTCCTGCCTGTCGGACGGCAGACAGCGTTCTATAAGCTTCGGTATACCGTTGCCGACAAAATATTTATATTCATCGATTGTGTGGGTAGGAAAGCCTAATTTGCACAAAATGTGATTTGCGCTGTCGCCAAGGTCATCGATTGTGTTCAGAAGTGTACCGTCAAGGTCGAAAATAAGTGCCTTATATCTCATAGAAATACCTCTTTTCTTGCTACTATCTATAATATTATATAGCTTAACACTGTTTGTGTCAACCGAGCTGATAAATTAAAATTTGAAATTTTGCACAAAAAGTTATTGATTAAGAGTTGTTATTATGCTAAAATCGGTACATACAGCAAGAAATGCTGTATGTAGAATATTGCACAAAACGGCACGAAAGGAAAAAGCTATGAGCACAAAAATGTACGTAAACGGCAGTGACAGAAAGGGACATATAAACCCGGAGATCTACGGTCATTTTTCGGAGCATCTGGGCAGATGTATCTATAACGGTATCTATGTCGGGGAGGACAGCAGTATCCCGAATACTAACGGTATAAGAAACGATATAGTTGAGGCTTTTAAAAATATTAAGATGCCTGTCCTGCGCTGGCCGGGCGGATGCTTTGCGGACGAATATCACTGGAAGGACGGAATCGGAGAAAAGTCACAGCGCAAGAAGATGATAAATACTCACTGGGGCGGAGTGACAGAGGACAACAGCTTCGGCACGCATGAGTTTTTTAACTTCTGCGAGATGGTAGGCTGTGAGCCGTATCTGTCGGGCAATCTCGGCTCGGGTACTGTGCAGGAAATGTCAGAGTGGATAGAATATATCACCTCGGACAACGATTCGCCTATGACGCAATTAAGAAAGAAGAACGGCAGGGAAAAGCCGTGGAAGCTGAAATATCTCGGAGTCGGAAACGAGAGCTGGGGCTGTGGAGGAAATATGTCGCCCGAGCAGTATTCAGCACTGTACAGACAGTATCAGACGTATTGCAGAAACTACGGCGATAATCATCTTTATAAAGTCGCCTGCGGACCGAGTGCGGATGATTATAACTGGACGAAGGTTATAACAGAAAATATCAAGCCGTGTCACACTAATGCGGTGAGCCTGCACTACTATACTCTGCCTACTGGAAACTGGGGGGATAAGGGCAACGCTACCGGATTTTCTGAGGACGAATACTATAAGACGCTGGAAAAAACGTGGTATATGGAAACGCTTGTCAAGCGTCACTGCGACATTCTTAATGTAAATAATCCCGAAAATAACATAAAACTGGTTGTAGATGAGTGGGGAACGTGGTATAATGTAGAGGAAGGCACTAATCCGGGATTTTTATTCCAGCAGAATACAATGCGTGACGCTATGGTGGCATCGATCAATCTTAATATATTCAACAGCCACTGTGACAGGATATCTATGGCAAATCTTGCGCAGGCGGTAAATGTGTTGCAGGCGCTTATTCTTACCGAAGGCGAAAGAATGATACTGACACCTACATATCATGTGTTTGATCTGTATAAGAATCATCAGAATGCAGAGCTGTGCTACAGCAGTATAGCAGATGAAAGGCAGGAGGGATATGACCTTCCTGTTATATCGCAGAGCGTATCGGTAAACTGTGACAACGAAATGACGATAACGGTTTCAAACTGCTCGCTTTCGGAAAGCAAGACTATTGAAGCGGACATATGCGGATTTGAGTTCAATTCTGTCAGGGCAAGGCTGCTGAGCGGCAATGCAGGTGCACACAATACCTTTGACGAGCCCGAAAATGTCACGATAGCTGACTTTGACGGCGTTACAAAGAATGAGCGCGGTATCACATTCACGCTTCCGCCGTGCAGTGTAGCGGAGATAATCCTTGAATGAATGTCTGCAAAAGATGTCTGCTGAGCGCGATGAGTGCCGAGGCGTTCCGGAATATCAAAGAGAATGTAGAGCTTATTCCCGATGATAAAAAAGCCGATGAAGCGCTTTATAAAAAACGTCTTGAAATATGCACAGAGTGCGACTGCCTTATAAACGGCATGTGCAGTAAATGCGGCTGCTTTGTGGAAATGAGGGCGGCATATGCCTGCAACAGATGTCCGCACGAAGACAAGCTCTGGTAGTGAAAGGAAAAAAGTTATGGCTAATATGAAAAGGCTTCAGCGCGATTACGGCGATGTTATCTGGACAGGCAAAAAGTGCATTATGGGTATGCCTATTTCTTTTACAAGATACATACTTACGTCAAGTGTGCTTTATACGAAGGTCGGATTTCTGAATATCAAGGAAGATGAAATAGAGCTGTACAAGATAGTTGATAAAACCATGAAGCTGTCGATCGGTCAGAGAATGGTTGGTTGCGGTACTATCGTGGTCACATCAAGGGACTGCGACACTCCGAACAAGGAGCTTGTATCTGTCAAAAATCCGAGAGAGGTAAAGAAAATACTTGACGAGGCGGTAAAGCTTGAGCGCGACAAGTATATGGTAAGAGGCAGAGATATGGTCGGCGCAAACCTGCATGAACACGGCGATATGGGTGAAACTAATCTGCATAGCGAAGATTTTGACGAAATGGCGGATATGTAATTGGATAAGATAAAGGAAATGTTAAAAATGGCTCTGCACCCGTCACAGTGGAAGGAGCTTTTTACAAGATACCGTGAGATAATAATGTATGTTATATTCGGTGCACTGACAACGCTTGTATCAATAGTGACGTACTTTATAATCCGCTGTATATTCCCGGGCGAGGAGAGCGTACCTGCGTTTTTGAAATGGACATATCGGCTCAATTTCAGCGGTGGAGATTCGTCAACCGTACTGCCGAATATCATTTCATGGATAGTATCGGTCACATTTGCGTATATCACGAACAGGATATGGGTATTTCAAAGCAAGGTAAAGGGCTTTGCAAAAAACACCCTTCAGGCGCTGTCATTCTATGCGGCAAGGCTGTTCACGCTGTTTGTTGACCTTATAATAATGTTCCTGCTTGTAAATCTGCCGAATATTGAGAACGGGCTTTATGAATTCTGCGCAAAGGTGTTCTCAAATATCGTAGTGCTTGTGCTGAACTATATTTTCAGCAAGGTGTTCGTATTCAGAAAAGAAAAGCAGAAATAAACAGTAAAAATCACAGCGTGTATTCACTGCTGTGATTTTGTTTGTTATGAAACTTCGGGCTAAAGGAGCTTTTATGAAAGAAAAAGAATATGTGTTTTCGTATTCTCTTGACAACAAGCGTTATCATACTCTGAACTTCCATAACAAAACCGTTTACGGCGGCAGGGTAGGTAAGGCTGTTATAGATGCGGGCTTTACCTGTCCTAATAAGGACGGAACTAAGGGTACGGGCGGCTGTATCTACTGTATGGACGGAAGCGGATATTTCACCGCGGCACATGGCGGCAATATCTATGACAGCGTACAGCGCCAGCTTTCAGCCGAAAAGGAGCGTATCTTTAAAAAGTACCCCGACAGTATGATAATTGCATATTTTCAGGCTAATACCAACACCTATGCGCCTGTTGAAACGCTCAGGATCGCGTTTACTGCGGCTCTTGATTTCGGCGTAACAGGTATATCGATAGGTACAAGGGCGGACTGCCTGCCCGATGATGTTATCGGGCTGCTTTCACAGCTGAACAGCAAGACAGACCTTACTGTAGAGCTTGGCCTGCAGACTGTTCACGACAGAACCGCCGCCGTTATTAACCGATGCTATGACTACCGCGAGTTCCTTTCCGGCTATGAAAAGCTGAAAAGCGCTGATATCCGTACCTGTCTGCATATAATTAACGGACTGCCCGGGGAAACAAAGGATGATATGCTTGACACGGCAAGAGAGGTCGCACGACTTCACCCGGATGCTGTCAAAATACATCTTCTTCATGTCAACCGTAACACAGCTCTGGAAAGAATGTACCTCGGCGGAGAGTATAGCCCGCTTACCCGCGATGAGTATATTGATATAGTGATATCACAGCTTGAATACTTGCCGCAGGATATAGTCATAGAGCGCATTACAGGTGATGCCGACAAGAAATATCTTGTTGCACCGAAGTGGAGCGCGGATAAGATTGCCGTACTCGGCGGAATAGACAAGCAAATGAAGCTGAGGGGAACTTATCAGGGGATTAAAGCTGATTTTATGTGATTTTATATCTGAATATAAGTGAAACCGCAGTATCGGGTCAGTTTTCGATACTGCGGTTTGCTGTTGCTTATCCTTAAGCTATGCGCTGAAATATTCGCTGAGTAAAACACTGTTTGCTCGGATCTGTAATCGTGATTTTTCTGCACTTATAATATTAGATTTAGGAACAAAAGGGACAGATATCAGCGCTCGTGCGCATATTGTCTTAATTCTTCTGTGATTTTTTTGAATTCAACATCATCTCTGATAAAGTCATATATTTTATCGTCCATTTCGTTTATCTGGTGCATTGAATCATTCGTATTGATATTATGCCAGACTTCGCCGTACTCTTTTCCGCGCGCGATCAGGCAGGTATATGTTTCTGTCGGCTTGTATACTGCTTTATCATTACCGATAGATTGATTTTTGGCAAGGGTCAGATATTTTATGGTTTCATTGCGATTGTTGATTTTGGCATAAAACCAAGCAATATCGAGATATGTCCACGCGATTTTTTGCTTAAAAAAGCCATAATTCTTATCTTCAAAGATTATGTTCAATATGTCAATGACTTTTTTATTCAATAAAATCAGTTCCTCAAGTGTATAGGGCTTAGTGTTATCATCCAAAGGTGCACAGTTGAAGGTTATACCGGAAAGCATTAACTGCAAGTGGGTTAAAATTGCGTCCTGCTGATATCTGTATCGTTTGGTTTTGTCGGATACAGATACAAGCAGATCTTCTCTGCACTGATGAGCATAAGGCATTGTATTTGCAAGACTTTCCGCTTTTTCCGGCATTTTTAATTTGGGATAAGCATAACAAAGCAACTGAATCGCACTGTGCCTTAATTCTGTGTCCTTAGAGTTTTCAAGCACATTTTCTTCGAGTGAAACAACTTCCTGTAACAATTTTTCGTAATGCTCATCAGATATTGTGTCTGTTTCTTGCGGCGAACAATACAAAGCACTTGCGAGCTCGTGTGACAACTTATATGCCGACGGATATTTTCTGATAGCTTTTCGCAAAATTTCAACGCCTTTCGACCACTGACCATTGGTGGTATGCTCTCTTGCGACTTCTGACAGTGACTCAATTTCTTTTTCTCTTGCCGAAGCATCAACTTCTAGCAAGAAGTCGGTTGTTACATCGAAAAAGTTTGCCAGTATAGGCAGCAGGGAAATATCCGGTAAAGCAATATTTGTTTCCCAACGACTTACCGCCTGTGCGGAAATCGAAAGCACTTCGGCAAGTTGTTCTTGCGTCATATTCCTATCTGAGCGCAGTTTTTTAATAATATTTCCGAAACTCATATTTACAACTCCAATTCAAGTATTCAGCCGATCGAACTGTAATTATATTATAATCTACAGATAGTCAACAGTCCACCGCTTAATAATTGAGAAAAAATCAATTTCAAATTGGATTATCGTTAAAGAATTCAGCGCATTGTCAAGTTCAGATAAGTTGCTTTTTCCGCTATATTATGCTAAAATATTAACGAGGGAAACCTTGGACGTCAGGCGGTCAATTCATCTCCCGAAAGTGCGTTGCACTTTGAAAGGAGGTGAAGCTGTGTACATAAC
>DOQG01000033.1 GCA_003512525.1 Oscillospiraceae bacterium
CTCACGAAATTATTAACACCTTGCCAGTACGGAAACTGTTTTCAGCGTTGTTGGCTATATGTTTATTGCTATGACTTTTTTACAATATACTGCATTGTAATTTTAATGGAATTTGATAAGCTGAGAAATTGTGACACCCTCTTTTATCGTATAAAAACCGATACTATGAAACTAATGTAACTTTGGATAAAACCAACAAAAAAACATTTAAAATTCGTGATTATAACTAATAATTCTTATTGAAATTTGTACGATATTCTGATATAATAAAATCAGAAAAATTAAGGAGGTATCCCCATGAAAACAAAATCAATCATTCTCACAGTATCAGCATTTCTTATTGCAACAACACTTTGCGCTTGCTCATCAAACGCAAGCACTTCTTCCACTCCGGACAGCACTCCTACAACCTCCGGTACTTCTACTGCCGATAATTCATCTACCGAAAACAGTAACGAATCTGTCGAAAGCAGTAACCAATCCGACGAAAGCAGTAACAACAGCTCGGAAGAACAGATTGACATCGACAGCATAAAAGCCGAGGTTCTCACCGACAAATCTTTCTGGAGCAAATTCGGCAGTATCACTTATGACGGAAAGACAATTTCACTGAGCGATGATTTTGATGATCTGAAGCTCTGCACAGACGAAAGCATCGGCAACGAAATAATCGACCGTGTAACCAGGCAACGACTGTTTAATCAAAAGGTTGATTTCTGCTCAGGCTATGAAGCTATAAAAAACGGAAAAGAAATGATCAACGCCACCAGAGCGGAAATAGACGAATTTATAAAGAAAAATGCCGTCTACGGAAACTATCTTGAGGCAAACCCCGATTTCTTCGGATTTTCCGATATGAAAGGCTTTTATGAAAAGGCAAGCGAACTCTACACAGGCTTCACATATGACAACTTCAAGGATTTTATTCCTGATAAATATGCGGAATATGACGGCAAGCTGTGCATTTACGCCGCATTCGGCGAAAAAGGAAACGGCGATGAAAGATACTATCAGGCTAAATATCTGCTGTTCTACGACGACCAAAACAACAATGACGTTATGTGCATTACCGCCATTCCCACTAGCGTTGACAAAAACAATGAAATCACCTATGCCCTGTGCGCGTACAAATTTGAAAATACCGATAACGGACTTCGCTGCAAGGTATCGTCTACGATTGCAAGATGTGGTCTTTATGAAGATTTCAAGAACACCAGAAACTGATAATTAACGCTGAATAAAGATAACCCACCGTGTATTCGCACGGTGGGTTATTCATATTATCTGAGCTTTTCAATAAACTTATCCGCCTGCTCTCTTGTGCGAAAAACAACTATCTCCCTGTTGTTTTTGTATTTCTCAAGCAGTCTGTATACTTCGGGGAGCTGATTTGCCCTGAAGCTTTCTATCCATTGTCTGAACTCAGGGTCAAGCTCATTTTCAAACCACGGCATATCCTCACGCTTTTTGCCTATGCGTGACAATGCGCCCTCAATGCAGATTTCAGTCGGCAAGTCAAACAGAAACACTGTGTCACAAGCCTTTATCCTTGTTTCAAGAGTGCGCTGATAGTTGCCGTCTATTATCCAGCTGTCACGGGATATTATGCTGTCGAGCTGTTTGTCAAATTCTTCCCGTGAAATGTTCGTGCCGTCGGGCTTATGCCATATCATATCAAGATAGTACAGCGATAATCCTGTTGCGTCACGTAGCTTTCTCGAAAACACGCTTTTACCCGAACCCGAACAGCCTATTACCACTGTCCTTTTCATCGGTTATTCACTAACAAGCACTTTAACTATCTCGCCTACATACATCTCGTGGAAATCACCTGCGGCATAGCACTTTTCGATAAGCGACTTGTCTATAAAAGAATCGGGGGTCATAGGCTGTCTGTACAGCTTCTTGCAGACAAGCACGAGCTTTGCCTGCTCTATATAAGCGTAATCGTCCGTTGCTGTGCCTGTAAGGTCGGTCTTTGCAAGCTT
This sequence comes from Oscillospiraceae bacterium, assembly GCA_003512525.1. Classification (GTDB taxonomy): domain Bacteria; phylum Bacillota; class Clostridia; order Oscillospirales; family Ruminococcaceae; genus Ruminiclostridium_E. The sequence goes on from DOQG01000033.1 coordinate 1,989, forward strand.
ATCCTCATCTCTGCCCGAATGCGAGCCGAGATAACTCAGTGCCTCCCTGTGTCCGTCGGGGAGAAATGACAATGTGTAATAATCGTTCTTGTCCACAAATTCCTTTGTATATCTCTGAGGGCGGATATAGACTACCGTTGTGGGCTTGTTCCACAACTCGCCAATCTGTCCCCAGCTTACTGTCATTGTATTATAGCCGTCCTTGTTTCCTGCTGTGAGCAAAGCCCACTCCTTGCCGATAAGCGTGGAGGGATTTAATTTCAGTTCTTCTACCGATATTTCTTTCATAACCGTAATTCCTTTCGTATTCGTAACAGAGTTATACTTATTTTAACATTTTTCCGCTGTGTTGTAAAGGCATATCATCACTTTACATTCTGCCACAAAAAACCGTGATTTTCACCCGAAAATTTTACTTGCATTTTTCCCCGTATTATACTATAATTATTTTTGTATGTTAAGCACACTGTTGAAAACCAAACGGGGTTGTGGGGCGAAGCCCCCATACAGGTCGTCAACCGTTAGTGTCGTTGCGTCTGTGCATTGACAGCCATTTGTGCCGTTGCAT
>DOQG01000070.1:0-2357 GCA_003512525.1 Oscillospiraceae bacterium
GAATGATGAATAATGAATAATTATTGTTGCGCTTTCAGCGCGAATTAAAAACGCCCTCCACAACCTTTCGCTACCCCTCAAACCTCCTGCATCTCCGCAATGCTTTACTATCCCACCCCAAAATTTCAAAATCCGCGCCGTAGGCGCCACCACAATTATTCATTATTCATTTTTCATCATTCATCATTCATTATCTTCGCCGCCAACCCCGCCATTCCCACCATCACCGCCACTCTTCACTATCCCTCGCCCCGCACTATCAAAAATCGAAATCCGCGCCGTAGGCGCCACCACAATTCTTCATTCTTCATTATTCATTATTCATTATTCATCATTCATTCTCCACTTTCCTCCCTCTCCGGCAGCACCACGATCCCCCTCTCGCTCTCCTCCTCGCCGTCCTGCATCATTTTTTCGTCCCATTCATACCCGCACCTGTTCTTAAGCCAGAATATCTGCGCAGTTGTACTCGGCATGACCTGCTTTTCAACGGTTTTGACTATGCCGAACTTTCCGTCCTTCCCGACCTGCCGTGTTATTTCGGTCTGCGTATACCCGATAGCACGTTTTAAAAGCGCACCCTCAACCCGCTTCACCTTCTCTTCCTCCGTGATCTCCTCGGGCTCATACAACTCTCTTATCTCACTGCACTGCTGTTTCCATTTTCTGAGCGTACCCCTGTTTATCCCGAGCGTTTCCGCAGTTCTCCTTTCACTGTATCCACCCTCGATACACAGCCTTATGCTTTCGATGATATCCTGTGTTACCTCAAGCTTTTCCGCCGTAACCGTCATCTCCTTCCCACTCACCGCAGTACTCGACATCATACCCGCATACCGGGCAGAAGCTTTCGTCCTCATACGCCGCCATGCCCTGATATTCTCCCCTGTACTGCGGCACTGTTGTAAGCTCTTTGTTGTCAAATTTCCTGCCACATCTCAGACACTTATACATATCTCCCCTCCGTTTCACCGAATTTGTCCGTTTTTTAGTACCGATTATCCGCTATAATAATCTATAAATCCCCCCACAAAAGATTTTTCGTTTTATAAAATCAACCTTTCGTTGTCGTTATCATAACACACTCCTTGCTATTTGTCAACCCTTTGTTGCACATTTTCCGCATTTTTGTGAAACAGCAACAAATTGACGCAACGTTTTGTTGTTATTATTGACAAATCAACGCAATGTTGCTATAATAGCATCAGACAACACAATGTCACTGTGAAAGGAATAGCGGATATGAGCACTTTTTCCGATAAAATAAGAGAACTGCGTAAACAAAAGGGCGTTTCGCAGGCAGTAGTAGCCGAGTACCTCGGCATAACAAAGCAGGCATACAGTCTTTATGAAACAGGCAAGCGCGAACCCGACTTTGACTCGCTTTTAAAGCTTGCGGAATATTTCGGCACAGACACCGACTCGTTGCTGTACGGCAGCAACGCCACGGCAGTTCCCGACAGTCGCCTTAAGTTCGCGCTTTTCGGCGATACCGAAATAGACGATGATGTCCTTGACGATGTAAAGCGCCTGGCAAAGCTTCACCTTGAACTGCGTCGCAGTAAAGAAAAAGACTCAGAAAAATAAATACGATGATACAAAACGTACAGCCGGGAGGAGGAACGTATAATTGGAACATATGCTTAAAATAGCGCAGGATAATGATATACCGATAATCGATATGCCTATGTACGGCAAGGAGGGCGCAATGAGCCAGTGCCTTGACGGAATGTGCATCATCGCCATCGACCCGCGCAAGGTTTCGGGGCTTGCCGATCTCAAGGAAAAGACCTCCCATGAGTTAGGTCACTGTATGACAGGCGCATTTTATGACGAAACCTGTCCGGTTATCCCTCGCGGCAGATGCGAGCGCAGAGCGACCGCCTGGGCAATATGCAATACGTTTTCGCGCAGGGTGATAGTAAAGGCTATCCGCGACGGACTTACCGAGCTGTGGGAGCTTGCAGATCATTTCAATGTCACCGAGCATTTTATGAAAGAAGCGCTTGTCTACTACGGACTTTACAACGGAGAATAAAAAAAGCACCTCGGCTATGCGGTCGTTTTACCGCACAGCCGAGGTGTTAATATTTTTATGAATTTATCCGCTTATCGAAATTTCCGAAAATTCACTATCCCGATATATACTAAAACAGAACCAATTAGCGCCTTTCCCGCTTACACAAACCTTTCAGCCCAGGTCGTTCCTGCATTTTATCGCCTACACACTTGACCTGAAACTCATTAAAGCACAATATCAATTTAAAAAAGAACAACACGCTCCGCCAAGCACTAATCCTTGGCTTATGAACGCTCTGTTGGTTTTGCATCCTTGCAAAACTCCGGGCGTTCAATAT
>DOQG01000070.1:2551-14597 GCA_003512525.1 Oscillospiraceae bacterium
GGGAGCTGGCTTGCGGCAAGGCTTGCTGGTTTCAGATACCGCCATACTCAACGATACCCGCAACGCTCAAATCTCACAAACCCTATCTGCCGTCAAGACTGAGGGATCGCCTGCACCGAACTTTTCCGCTTCCGCCATCACCTCCGCTGACAATCCCTCAGTCACAGTGACGAAAAGCTTTGTTCTACATCAAAACAACTTTAATCTGATATATAAAACAATACCGAAAATGTTATACCGCACTGTGACAGCTCCCTTTACACAAGGGAGCCGGGTGCGATAGTTCTTTGCCAAACTTTCATCAGATTATAATATCACATTTAGTTTTAACAGAAGCACAATCTCTATTTTCGCACTGTCCCAAAATCAATATACGCGCCGCAGGCGCAACCACAATTATTCATTATTCATCATTCATTATCTTCACTACCGCTCCTCAACGCTTATCTCATCTCTTGTAACGGTAGCCTCATGATTATAGAACTTTTTAAGCTCATTTACCGACATATAGTTGCCTGTAAGCTCGCCCTTCTCGTTGATAAGATATCTGCCATTCCACGGAGCGACCCATAGCCACACAGCATTATCCCTCGCCATAATATCGGGGTCCGGAGCTTTCGCGCACTCCGTCAGCGCAAGCATACGCTTGTTGAGCGAGAGCGCATCAGTAGCATACATCGCCGCAAGGTGAGCCGTATCGGTATTATCATACACATCACAGCCTATTATATCGACATAGTCGTCACCGGGGAACATCTGCGGGTCAATGTCCGCAGTATACACCCACAGCAGATTTGACAATCCATACAGCTCGTCAAACCGTCTGTGCATAGTCTGCCACAGCCACTTATATGTTTTGTTGTCCTTCTCCCACCAGTACCGACCCGCACTGTCTGTAGGAAGAGGAGTAAACAGCACCGTAACGCCGCTGTCCTTAAGCACCGTGAGCTGTTTTGCCACAGCGTCCATATCCGACAGCACCGCATAGCACTCCTCGGATATAGTTTCATCTTTAAGGAGAAGCGCCAGCGACTCCTCATTCATGACCGCAATATCTTCATAGTCGCTCATGACCGAATTTACATCAAAACCGCTCTCACCAAGATAGAACGTTGTCTTTCCTATCGGCGCATACCAGTACCATGTATACGACACTATGCCGCCGTTCCTTGCCCACTCCTGCGCAAGCTGTATATCAATATTGCTCTTAACAAGCTTTGATCCGCTCGCCGTATAATATCTCAGGTCACTTGCCCTTATCGCCGGGAAACGACCGGTGTTCCTTGCTATCGCGTCTATTTCCGTGTTTGTATTCGGAGTGACATTCTGCGCGGTAAGCGTTTTCTTGCCGTATATGCTTTTGAGATAATCCATCAGCGCTATACGCTCTGTATTCACGTCCTTGCCGGATATCCACGTTCCCGCATCACTGTACCTTTTATCACTTGCCCTTTCGGCATTTTTTACCGTTATCTTATCGATCGAAGCCGTATTTACTACCGTCTGGAGCGTCACTCTGTGCTTTCCCTGCGTCAGATACACGGGGCACAGCGAAATGCTCTCAAACGTATCGCTCTGCACCACGTTATATGCGCCGTACAGCTCGCCGTTTATGCGCTTATATGCTCCGTTCTCACTGTCGATCTGCTTTTCACCGTCAACCGTCAGCGTTATACTGCCGCCTTCTTTCGACAGCGCGGTTATCGAAATATCGTAAAACTGCGTGGACGAAACCTCAAGCTCAAACGACACCTGATCATACGCTTCTATCGTTATATATCCGTCGCCGCTGTATTTCTTACTGTCTGATATAAGCTTTGTGTCAGGCAGCTTTTCCGCTTCAAGTGTATAGCTGAATGTCGATCTGTTCAGCTTATATTCCATTGTCGTGCTCTCGGTGACGATATTCGCCTCAGGCACGGAGCTTTCCTGCGCCGCAGAGGTTTCCCCGCTTTGTGCCGAAGAGATATCCGAGTAGTCTATTTCCGTACAGCCTGCTAAAGCCACTGCCGCAATTACCGCCGACAGTGCCCGCACCGCCGTTGTTTTCCTTATGTGCAAGTCAGTCCTCCTGCTTAATGACCACTATATCGCCCGACTGTATCTTGTCCGTGAACTTCGCACTGCCGCCGTTTACGCTGAGTACAAGTCTGCGTGTGGGATTTTCAATGTCGATATCCGCTCTTTCAAACAGGTCGATAAGCATATAAGGTGTCTTGCTGTCCTTCTCGGGAAGATCGGTCGGAACGCCGTTGAATATTATTGATACAAAACCGCCCTGTTCTCCGGCAGGCTCGGGCCGGACCGCCGTTTGTATATTTTCCTCGGTCTCCTCCGCAGGTACTGCCGATGCGACAGTGCCTTTATCAAAGCCCAGTATATCACCGTTTTTGAGAATATAGCTTTCGGGCTGAACCTGTCCGTTTACATATACCTGCGCCGTTTCGGTATCTCCGCCGTACTGCATCAGGAATGCACCGAGTGTTCTCGCGTCATGTATTTCTATGTTGTCGAGCGGCTGTATCTCATAGTCCCCGTCGACCTCCCTGCCGTTTACATATGCGCGCTTTCCCGCAACCGCATTTTCACCGCAGAATATGACCCCCGCCTTGGAAAGATCATCTGCATAGTCACGGATAAACGCGTGTGCATTCTCACCGTTCACCGCAGGCACAAGAATGATATCATCACCCTGCTTTATCTTTGTCGTAAGTGCGGCGGACTTGCCGTTCACCGTAATTATCGCAGGAGTGAACGCAGTACCCTTAAGTATCTTTGTTTCACCGTTTAATGTGAACTTAAGTCCCGCGCCGCTGTGTCCCATTATCTGGGATGTCTTGTATCCCGCCGAGCCCAGCAGCTCAAACACGCTCAGCGACTTCGTATCGAACACTCTCACCTGCTCGCCGTTGAGCATCACGGTCGAGAAGTCATACGCCATATTTGTGCAGGCTGTCACTGCAATGCCGACAGGCGTTACATATTCCGGACCCAGCTTTCTGCCGCCGACATCGACATTTTTCATAAATTCCTGACCGCCGACCGCCACTCTTCCGGGGTCGATCCCGAGCTTCTCGGCAAGCGCGTCCGTAAGCCCGTTCGCCATACTGCCGCCGCCTATAAGGAACATTGCCGCGGGGCTCTGACCGTTCGCGTCACACACCGTCTGACTTATCACATCGGCAAGGCTGTCGACTGACGGACTGCACTTTTCAAAGAAATCCGCCTTGGTCATAGTCTGCTCCCTGCCGAAGATATCACGATATGTAATGCTGTCAGTGTCGCCGCTCGCCTGAATTTTCATATTCTCCGCCATGTTGAAGTCAACAAAGAACTTTCTTACAATATCCTCGCTTATCTCATCACCTGCGACCGTTGCCATAGCATAAGCGACAATTGCGCCGTCACGCGCGACCGCAATATCCGATGTACCCGCTCCGATATCGACAAGCGCTATGTTTATAAGCCTTATCTCGGGCGGGATTATAACGTTCATCGCGGCGATAGGCTCAAGCGTCATACTCTTGACCTTAAGACCCGTCTTATCGGTAACGGCATACAAGCCCTCGACAACGACCTCAGGCAGAAATGCACCGATAAGGTCTATTGTAACTTTATCACCTTTATGTCCCTCAAGGTTTGCCATTGCATAGTCATCAAGACAATAATGAACTACCGAATGACCGACACAATAAAATACTGCTTCCTCTTCACGGAATTTTTCATCAATGCCGCCCTGAGCCTTTTGTATCGTTTCGTATTCCATGGTTCGTACCATATCCGCAGTTATGGTATTCTTGTCCGACACGTCAAAATCCATCGACACGCGATATGTCTTGAGCGCACGTCCTGCCGCGGCCACCGACACCTCTGTAAGCCTGATGCCGTTTCGCTGTTCAAGCGCTTCCTTGACTGTTCTCGCTACCTTCGCGACCTGCTCTATATCCTCGACCTGTCCGTCTATCATCGCGCGCTTTAAGTGCGGAATGCTCTCGGTGTCCGTCACACGGAACACCTCGCCGTCCATATATCCGAGCACCCCGACAACTGTCCTCGTTCCGATATCCAGCGCGAACACCGTATTTCCCTGAGGCTTAAGCGTTTTCTTAGCCGCAGATGACGGCTTCTTTTCTGACGTTTTCTTAGCCGTTGGCTTCTTTGCCGCGGCTTTGTTTTCTGCTAAGGTCTTAGCGGCGGTCGCATCCTTTCTCGGTCTTCCTCTTCTTTTAGGTGCGGGCATTTTATCTACTCCCTTTCTTGAAATTCTGTAAACCCGTAAAGGCTTACAAAGTATTCTTTGATTTTGTTTTTCGTATTTCGTACTACTGCTGATTATAATTATAATGAAAATCCGCAAATAATTCAACCTTTTTTGAAATTTTTATTACAAAAAAATTGAAAATCTCAGAAATTTATGATAAAATAAAAAGAAAAGGGGAAACGAAATATGAAAATAACAAAAATGACACCGGGAAATTACCGCGATGTTTATGAACTGTGGCTGTCATGCAAAGGCATGGGACTTAACAATCTCGATGACAGCGAACAGGGCATAAATGCGTTTCTGGAGCGCAATCCGGACACCTGCTTTACGGCTCACGAAGGCGACAAGCTCGTAGGCGTTATATTGGCAGGCTCGGACGGGCGCAGAGGCTATATTTATCACACTGCGGTAAATCCGCAGTACCGCAAAAGAGGGATAGCGACCGCCCTTGTCGATGCGGTTATGGACGCTATGAAAAATATCGGGATAAATAAGGTCGCACTCGTGGTTTTCAGACACAACGAGAGCGGTAACGAATTTTGGGAAAAGCTCGGCTTTACCGAAAGACACGATCTTGTTTACAGGAATAAAGCGATAAACGAAATGATAAGGAATGATACCTGATGGATATTTCAAATTTAATCGAAGAAATGACAACACCGATACATGATTTTCTTGTAAAAAACAGCGAAAGTCATACGATACGCTGTTATATGCCGGGACACAAGGGGACGGAAAACCCGCTTGACATTACCGAAATAAACGGTGCGGACAGCCTTTACGACACCGACACAAACGGCGGTAAGGGCATAATAGCGCTCAGCGAGAAAAACGCGTCAAGGCTGTTCGGAAGTAAAAGGACGCTGTACTCCTGCTCCGGTAGCACGCTTGCCATTCAGACTATGCTTACTCTCGCAAAAATGCGCGGCAGCGGTAAGGACCATATAGTAGCGGGCAGATATTCTCACCGCAGCTTTATAAATTCCTGTGTTCTGCTCGGGCTCACCCCCTCGTGGGTATATCCCGAAGAATATCTCAGTGCCGCAGTCACCCCCGAAAGCATAGAGGCAAAAATAAATTCAAGGACGCTTGCGGTATTTATAAATTCGATAGATTATTACGGCGGCATGAGCGATATTTCCGCGATAGCCGATGTGTGTCATTCTCACAGTATACCTCTGCTGGTTGACAACGCTCACGGAGCATATCTTAAATTTGCGCCTGTCGATTTACACCCGATAACGCTCGGTGCGGATATGTGCGCGGACAGTGCCCACAAGACCCTTCCCGTACTGACAGGCGGCGCATATCTTCACATAGCAAACGAAAAATACTGTATGCAGGCTAAAGAAGCGATGTCGCTTATAGCCACATCAAGCCCGAGCTATCTCATACTTGACAGCCTGGACCGTTGCAACAGAGCACTGACGGAAAAGCCGCTTGCCATATCCGATATATGCAGCAAAGTCACCGCGCTGAAAAAACACGCCGCCGATATGGGATACGCCCTCTCCCCGAGCGACTATATGAAGCTGACGTTTGACTGCACAGCAATGCATACCACCGGTTATGCCATGGCTCAGATGCTGAGCGAGTTCGACATTGAATGTGAATATGCAGACGAATACAAGTGCGTACTTCTTTTCGGCTATTCCAGCACCGATGTCGATTTTGAAACGATAAAAACCGTGCTGACCGCCAACCCTCCGCACTCGGCATTCGTGCGCCGACTTCCCTCCCCCCCGATACATATCAGGACTCAGTCTGCGTGTTCGCCGACAAAGGCGTATTTTTCCGAAAAGGTAAAGCTCCCCGTGATGATGACAGTCGGCAAGACCTGCGCTTGTGCCGCCGCCCCCTGTCCTCCCGGGATACCGCTTATAATGCCGGGCGAAACGATAACGATAGATGCCGCAAGGACGCTTCGCGACAAGGGCGTAGCCGACATCTCCGTTACAGTATAATATCTCGCGTTAAAACTTTACTTTCCGCCTAAAATGTGCTATAATAACCTTGAATATCAAACCCACAAGAATAACCGGCTACAGAAAGGACGGTAATCTTTATGAAGCTTATATACGCTATCGTAAACAACGATGATGCCCACTCGGTATCCTCATCACTCACACAGGCAGGTTTTCAGGCTACAAAGCTTGCTTCTACGGGCGGCTTTTTAATGTCGGGAAACACCACATTCCTCATCTGCTCCGAAGATGATAAGATCGACGAGATAATCGCCATAATCAAGGATCACTCACATAAGAGAAAGCAGTTCGTGCCATCTGCCGCTTCTTACGGCGTAGGAAGTTATACAAGCTTCCCTGTTGAAGTATTCGTAGGCGGCGCAACTATTTTCGTAACCAACATAGAGAGATTTGAGAAAGTCTGATGCCAAGCGATACAGACAGCATAAAGCTGTTCGGAAAACAGCGTGAAACCGCTCTGTTATCAGAAATGGCAGAGAGCGACAGACTTCCCCACGGAATAATGTTTACAGGTGAAAAAGGGCTTGGAAAGCGAACCTTTGCAAAATGGTGCGCTATGCTGTATCTGTGCTCTTCACTCACAGACGGCGCACCGTGCGGCGAGTGCCGGAATTGCAGGAATATAATTGCGGGCGAACACGCCGATGTAATATACGTCAAAGGCGAAAAATACACCAAGGATAATATCCGCGACAATGTCCGCTTTGCCTCTACCCTGCCGAATGACGGTAACTTAAGGGTGTTCATTTACGAGGACTGCGAAGAGATGACCGAAGAACAGCAGAATGTCCTGCTCAAAGCCATAGAAGAGCCGTCAGAGCACAACCGCTACATTTTCACCTGTTCAAACACTTCAGCGATCCTTGAAACGATCATATCAAGGCTTGTGACGGTCGCTGTTTCCGAAATGACGCAGGACGAGTGCATTTCCTGCCTTGAATATAACGGAATAGAGGCAGATACAGCAAAGCGATCCGTTGGGCTGTACGGCAATAATCCCGGTAAGATAATCGGCATATTGTCTGACGAAAAGCGCATACAGCTGTACGCCACGACAGAAAAGCTGATCGGGGCATTGTCGCGCAAGGACGAATATGCGGCAGCCGCCATCCTGACCGGCTGTACAACAAGAGAAGATCTGTCAGCTGTCACAGCTATACTGTACGAACGAGTTTCAGAAGCTCTGCGTGAGCTTGAAACAGGCGAAAATTCTGCGCAGACCGCGCCGCTTAAAAAGCTTACAAAGGCAAGGCTGTACCGCCTTTACGAAGTACTGTCGGAGCTTATGCTGCTTGACGGCACAAATATAAACGTTAAGCTTATGCAGGCATATATGCCCGCTAAGCTGTTCGGCGTACTGGAATAGACGCCGATTAGAAAGGAATATAAATGACTGAGATAATAGGAGTCAGATTTAAAGATGTCGGAAAGATATACTATTTCTCTCCCTCCGGCAGTAAAATAGAATGCGGAAACCACGTTATCGTGGAAACCGCCCGAGGAATTGAGTGCGGCGAGGTCGTTATCGCAAACCGAAAAGTAGATGACAAAAAAGTCATACAGCCGCTCAAGAGCATTATGCGCATAGCTACCGAAAAAGACCTTGAAACACAGCAGAAAAACCGTGAAAAAGAGCAGGAGATAATGAAGGTCTTTACCAGAAAAATTTCCGAGCACAAGCTTGATATGAAGCCTATCGACATTGACTGCACATTTGACGGCAGCAAGATATTGTTCTACTTTACGGCCGAAAACCGAGTTGATTTCAGAGAGCTTGTAAAGGATCTGGCTTCGGTTTACCGTACAAGAATAGAACTGCGCCAGATAGGTGTCCGTGACGAGGCGAAGATGCTCGGCGGGCTCGGTATCTGCGGCAGACCGTTCTGTTGCAAGACTTTTCTCGGAGAGTTTCAACCTGTATCAATAAAGATGGCAAAGGAACAGTCGCTGTCGCTTAATCCGACAAAGATCTCCGGCACCTGCGGCAGGCTTATGTGCTGTCTTAAGTATGAGCAGAACTGCTATGAGGAGCTTCTCGCGATAACCCCTAAGGTCGGCGCGCTTGTCGAAACGTCCGAAGGCAGAGGTATCGTTGAGGATGCCAACCTGCTTACAGGCGTTCTGAAGGTAAAGCTTGACAAAAATCCTGATGCCGCCGCTACTGCTTTCAAGCGTGAAGATGTAAAACTTCTCAAGGACGGCAAGATAAGAATTAAGAAAGAAGAAATACAGGCACTCAAAGGGCTTGAGGACTAACGGCGGCTGTGAACCGCTGTAAATTCCGCCTTTTAAAACGATTGCAACCGGTAGCGAAACGGCGGGAGTACACAAGCAGATAATTTAATTAACGGAGAAACCGCTGTCAAGTGACAGCGGTTTCAGCTTATAGGAAAAGTCTGTTTTTGAGAGATATAGCTTATTCTCTGTCCCTTTAAGAACGCTCGGTCTTTGCGTCTGTGCAGCCGCGATCGTTTGTTGTCGGCGCGGAACGCACAGAATAGCGGACCCGAGAAGTGCTATCCCACAAAGAAAACTATCGGTAACCTGCTATCAATGTTATTTACTAAAACGGTATAATAGAATTAGCTAAAAACTGACTTTCTTTACATACAAAAAAGTGAGCCGTGCGCACTATTCTTTGCGCTTCGACTCGCTTTTCATTTTTCGGGTTATGCCACAGCCACTTTTTATTATTATACTCTTTCTCTTCTCAACCGTTGACAGATATCTTCTCAATAAAAGCCGTTTTTGCCTCTTTGCCGGAAAGCGGACGCGAGCAGTAATAGCCCTGCACCTTATCCACTTCAAAGCTCTGCACGGTATCAAGCTGCTCCTTATCCTCAATGCCTTTCACGCACACGATAAGTCCGCGGCATTTTGCAAGATGAATAACACAGCTTACAAGTTCGTTGTCAAATTCATCTTCATGATTCATAAACAGCTTTGCCGGGATATTCACCAGACTGACATATGAGTTTTTCAACACCTTGAGCGAAATATTTTCAGTGCCGTATTTATCGATAGCGATATTCACACCGAGCGAACGCAGGTCATGCAGTATATGTGTGCTGTCGCTATAGAAAATATTGGCTTTTACCGGTATCTCGAGTATCAGCGACCGGGGCGGCAATCCGCTTGCTTCAAGGGCATGACGGACCTGCTCCACGATCTCTCCGGACTGCGGCTCTCCTGCAGTAAGATTTACACTGACAGAAAAATTTTCAAATCCCGAATCCTGTATTTCCTTGCAAAACTCGCACGAACGCTCCATTACCCAACCGTCAATAACATGAGATAAGCCGAGGTTTTCAGCCATCGGGAAAAGAGTCGAATTAGGTATATTGCCATACTGCTCATCATGCCAACGAACAAACGTTTCACAGCCTGTTATACTGCCGTCCTCCGCACTGAAGCACGGCTGAAAACGAAGTGAAAATCCCCTCATTCCTGCATTTATACATTCTCTTATGTGCTGTTCGAGATTTGCCGCGAACAGTCTTGTGCGCTCAAGCGAACCCGAGTAGAAAGCATAGCTGTTTTGCTTAAACTCCCTTGCACGGTACATAGCGGTACTTGCCGCCTTGCACAGCTCCTCGGCATCTTCGCCGTTTTCGGGATAGAATGCTATGCCAAGACTGCAATGGATAGAGTGCTCGTCTTCACCGAATTTCCACGGCTTTGAAAAGCGATATATCAGCATTTCCGCCAGGTTTTTCGCCTCATTATCCGTACAGTCGGGGAGATTTAACATAAATATAGCATTTGTAAAATAATACACGCCTATGTCCTTGATTGGCAAATTCCCAAGATACTGTGCTATACTGCGGAGCAGCATATCCGAATATGTGTGTCCGTATACAGCCGACAGCGAGCGGGTATTTGTGACTTTAAAAGCCAACAGTGAGCCTTTACCGTTGTGCTTCATTATCTTGTCAAGATCTTTATTCAGCCTTGCGCGGTTAGGAATATTGTAGATAGCGTCATAGAACGCAAGCTGACGCATACGCTTCTGCGACTGTTCAAGCTTATCCTGCGTTTCCTTACGCATCATAAGCGATGAAATGATTTGTGAAATGTTGCGGAGCTGTTTGCGCTCCCGCTGTGTCCAATTGTGTTCTTTTTCGATCATCTGGAACATTATAAGGCTGTCAAACGAACCCGAATTTATCAGTTTGAAGATAGCATAAGACTTTATACCAAACTTTTCAAGGTCGTTTGTATCCGCGTCCGAAAACGCTGAAGATGTAAGGCTGAGTTCCTCTCGTATCGAACCGCAGCCAAGCGCCGTTTCTCCGTCTATTTCAAGCGGTAATCTTCTGTACTTGTAGTCCCTGCACCAGCACAGCTCCTGTGTAAAGTCAACACGGTCAACTATAGTTATCCTGTCAAGATGGAAGTAATCACCGATAAGTTCCATAACTGAATTAAGTGCTATATCCGCACTCTTGCTTTCCATAATTATTGCATAGATATTATTAAGCAGGATCTGTTCTTCGACATTCTGACCGAGCAGCTTATTTGCATTCTGCGAGTTATCCATTTCCGACAAAACGACTACAAAAGCATTCGCCATACGGGAAACCGTCTGCACAAGCGTTTCCCAAAGCTGAATGTTATCATCAAGCAATTCCTGCGTCTTTGCACCGAGCACCCATGTACCGCTGACGAGATGATTTATGCGGATATTCTTTTTCTTCTGATACGCAAAGTCGTCAGGAGAAAGTGACTTGTGCTGTGTCTTCGGAATACATATCAGCTTGCCTTTTTCGTCAAAAATTGCCGAATAGAGCTGAGGCTGCGCAAACGGACGCTGAATGCTCGTGAGATAATCAACATCAAGCACATCTGCAAGCCCCGGCGCTCCCTTTTTAAGTTCCGTCAGTCGTATATTATGCTTTTTCCTGAATTCATTATACACAAGGTCGTCGCCTGCGGTTTCAAGATATGTGGAAACATCGCACATAGTCCCCTCAAACCTTATCGGTCTGCCGTATTCGGCATAGACTGCCTTGCATGAGAGAAAAAACCAGTGATATACATCATTCACCATAAACCGGCAATGTGCTTCAAAACGCTTTTCCTCGTCCTGAGAAACGTCGGTGAACATCTCAGTTATCGGCGGGATATCATCGGGATTTATAAGCTCCAGAAGTGACGGATATGTCTGCTCCGCCGCTTCTCCCGGATTTATCGTAAAGGGAAAATCTCTTGAAAACCCTATTATTATCTTTATGAACTTCTGGTCGTTGGTGTTAAGCTGCACCGTTTTCGCCTCCTCGGGCTAATATGAAGTATGATAGTTTAACAAGATAAACTGTTAAAGCGAGGTAACACGGTAAATCATAAGGCTTGACTACCTCTACATATATCCATAGTACCGCCATTATGATTTTATTTAATTTTACCATATAACAAAACATAAATCAAGCGTTTTTGTAAACTTTCACAACATTTTCGCGTTATTTTTAGACGACATACGGGAAAATGCGGCAAAAAAGGGGTTGTGACACAACCTGGAAAAGGAAAGGTGAGTCGAAGCGCAAAGGATAGTGCGCTCGGCTCACTTTTTTGTATGGTTTGCTCCTATTATATTGCTTTAGTAACTAACAATGATAGCAGGCTGCCGATAGTGCTTTTTGTCGGATAGCACTTCTCGGGTTCGCTATTCCGGTTAATAACGTTGCTACTATGTGCGAGGGAGACAACCCAAGGGGAGAGAGGAAGGCGCTCCAAAGGCGCTTTCCCCTCTCCCCTTAGGTTTTCTCCCTCGTGGCTCCCTCTTTCCTGACCTCTCTCC
>DOQG01000013.1:0-18733 GCA_003512525.1 Oscillospiraceae bacterium
TAGCGAACCCGAGAAGTGCTATCTAACAAACAGCACTATCGGTAGCTTGCTATCAATGTTAATTACTAAAGCAATATAATAGGAGCAACCCATACAAAAAAGTGAGCCGAGCGCACTATCTTTGCGCTTTGGCTCACTTTTTCTTTTTCAGGCTGTGTCACAGCCACATTTTGTATCTTATGTTATGCTCACAGGCTTACTTCCTGCGTTTGCCGGAAACAGCAAGCACAGCGGCGGTAAGTGCAACTATCATAACTGTAGGTACTGCGACCGGCATACCGGAGTCGGGGTTTACAGGAGTGCCTGAGCTGCTTCCGGGAACTGCCGGTGACGGAGCGGTCGTATTATCGGTTGCCGCGGGAACGGTAGTTTCCGCTGTCGTTGCGGGAGCAGTAGTTTCCGCTGTCGTTGCGGGAGGTGTAGTAGTTTCTGCGGGAAGTGTTGTGGAAGGTGTTTTTACAGGGATAGTCTTGGTTTCTTCGTTTTTGCATACAGAACAAATGCGCTTCATAACGCCTTCTTCGGTGTATGTTGCGTCCTTTTCGGTCGTCCATTCGCCGTAGCTGTGCCCTGTAGCATCTATTGCTTCGGTGATATATTCCGCACCGCGCAGATATGTTATTGAACCTTCCTTTTCGCAGGTCGGCTCCGTCTTAGCTGTGTAAAGACGTATTCTCTTCTGACCGTAGGGGTCTGTATAGGTGCTGTCAGCCGCTATATTGCCGCCAAGATAATCGGTGATATAGGTTATAAGGGCTTCATAGTCAAGTACAGTTTCGTCCTTTACTATTTTGCAGTTTTCAAGCATCGTAAATCCGCCGCCGCAGGATTTGAGCAGGTAGTTGTGAGATGCGACCGTATAGATCCTGTCGGGGTTGATCGGCTCTTCGCCGACTTTGACATTGTTTACTCTTCTCTTACCGTCGATTTTGACGAAAAGCCCGTTTTCATCTGTAATCACAGGTGACGGCACAGTTGTATCGACATCAAAAGTTATTCCTGCAACGTGTTGAAAATTTCCCGCCTCATAAGTAAGATCACCCGCGTATTGTACAGACATTTCAAGCAAGTCAAGTATTGTCTGACCGTTCAGCTCTGCGGTGCAAAGAAGATTGCCGAAAGGTTGTGCGGATATTAGGTCGCCGATTGTAATATCGCCCTTTGTGATATCTGCTCTCAGTCCGCCGCCGTTGATAAATGCGATATCAGCGTCCATAACGTTTAAGTAAGCATCTGCACAGAAGTCGCCGAGGTTTGTTTCCTGCAGGCGTACAAGACGGTTTCCTGTTGAGGGATCATTCATATATAAAGTTACGTCTGACGTGGCAACGGTTTTTCCGGCAGTTTCGTTTATGTAGTCGGAAAAGCTGTTTATGTAAGACAGCATTTCCGTATCCTGCTCGGGGCAGTGCGCCCTGTCCTCCATTACAACAGCCGCTACCTCCGATGTTG
This sequence comes from Oscillospiraceae bacterium, assembly GCA_003512525.1. Taxonomy (GTDB): domain Bacteria; phylum Bacillota; class Clostridia; order Oscillospirales; family Ruminococcaceae; genus Ruminiclostridium_E. The sequence goes on from DOQG01000013.1 coordinate 1,453, forward strand.
TATGGTCGTTATCGTATTCTTCAATATACATTGTGCCGTAGTGCTCGAATTTAGAACCAGTAGAAGCGGGAGCGATCTCTTTTCCGTCCTTGTCCGTATATTTATCAGTGAGCATATATGTGTGAGAATGACCGTCAATGTATCCGTCAAGACCGGATACGTTGGCTATTATTTCACCTGTAGTCCAGGGAGTGCTTGAGGGATCAATGCCGGTGTGTGCAACGGCTATCACAATATCCGCACCTGCGGCTTTTGCATCATTTATCGTATCCTGAACGCGTTTATACAGTTCTTTCCCGTTATCGCCTCCGCAGAAGCTGTATATATCGTTGCCGTTTTCGTCCCTGAAATAATTTTGGTTTGACATTCTGTAGGTTTCGGGAGTGGTTATTCCTACAAAGGCAATATTTGTGTTGAACTTTTTTATCATCTTATACGGCATAAATACTGTTTTACCTGTCCTGAGGTCGATGAAATTGCAGCAGACATAATCATACGAAACACTGTCTGCTATCTCAAGAAAACACTCAACTCCAAAGTCAAACTCGTGATTTCCGGGAACTGCTACATCATAGCTCATCTTATCCATTATCTCGGCGGGCCACATTCCTTTTGAAAGTGCACCTATTATTCCGCCCTGGATAGAGTCGCCTGCGTCCACAAGTATAGTTTCGTTGTTTTCATCGCTTTGAGTTTTTTTGATGTCAGCGGCAAGCGAAGCGTATCCTATCGCTGTATCTGTCTGCTCATATGCGTTATGTACATCATTTGTAAAGAATACAAAAATGTCTTTTTCCGTTTCTTCATCGTAATAATCATCCGCAAAGGCGGTAACCCCCGCTGTAAGGAACATAATTGAAGCTAACAGCAAAGACGTTGCTTTTTTCAATATTTTCATTTTACTCTCCTTTGGTTTAATTTACTAATGGTATTTTATCACATTTTTTTGCATTGTGCAACCATTTGGAGCTAAATTTTGTTATAAGCACAAAAAGTTGTCTTGTTTTTGTTTTGACATTATGTTATACTTTTTTATAGTCGTCGGAATTGCGACATATTTATTAAGCGGCATGGAGAGGTCGGTATATGGATATATTGAAAACGAAAAATGATATAATTAACGGAAAAACAGCGCTTGGAATTGAGTTCGGGTCTACAAGAATTAAAGCTGTGCTTATAGGCAGTGACAACTCGCCTGCGGCAACAGGCTCGCATGAGTGGGAAAACAGACTTGAAAACGGTATCTGGACATACAGCGAAAATGATATTATAGCAGGTATGCAGGATTGCTATGCGTCGTTGGTAAAGGATATCGAGTCGAAGTACGGCGTAGTGCCGACGATGTACGGCTCTGTCGGAATAAGCGCTATGATGCACGGATATATGGCGTTTGATAAAGCCGACAGATTGCTGACACCTTTCAGGACATGGCGCAATACTATGACGGAGCAGGCAAGTGATGAGCTGACGGAGCTTTTCGGCTTTCCTGTGCCGCAGAGATGGAGTGTCGCACATCTGTATCAGTGCATACTGGCAGGAGAAGAGCACCTTGTACATCTGGAACATCTGACTACTCTTGCGGGATATATTCATTATCTTCTGACGGGTAAACGCGTGCTCGGAATAGGCGAAGCATCGGGTATGTTCCCTGTAGATTCAGCCGCGCTTACATATAATAGTCAGATGGCGGAGAAATTTGATAACGCCGCACGTTTACACGGCTTTAATAAGCCTGTTTTATCATTGCTCCCTGAAGTACTCACCGCGGGAAATAACGCTGGAACGCTTACCGAAAGCGGAGCAAAGCTGCTTGATGTGTCGGGCAATCTTAAGGCGGGGATACCCTTCTGCCCGCCCGAGGGCGATGCGGGAACAGGTATGGTGGCTACAAACAGTGTAGCACCGAGAACAGGCAATGTTTCTGCGGGAACATCGGTATTTGCTATGGTGGTTCTGGAAAAGCCACTCGCAAAACTTCATAAGCAGATAGATATGGTAACTACACCATCGGGTGAAGCGGTCGCTATGGTGCACTGCAATAACTGCACCTCAGAGCTGAACGCATGGGCAGGTCTGTTTAAGGAATTTGCCGCCGCGGCAGGCTTTGATATTGACAGCGGCGCTCTTTATGAGCTGCTGTTCAAAAAGGCACTTGAGGGCAAAAAGGACTGTGACGGCATGATAGCCTATAACTATCTTTCCGGTGAGCATGTTACGGGATTTGAACAGGGAAGACCGCTATTTACAAGGCGACCCGATGCCCGCCTCGGATTGGCTGACTTTATGCGTACTCAGCTGTATACCTCGCTCGGTGCACTCAAGACAGGACTTGATATACTTACTAAGGAAGAGTGCGTGCCTATAGACAGTGTAACCGGTCACGGAGGCTTCTTCAAGACGGAAAAGGTCGGACAGTCGATACTTGCCGCCGCTGTAAATGCTCCTGTTACCGTTATGAGCACCGCCGGAGAGGGCGGCGCATGGGGTATGGCACTGCTTGCGGCATATATGTCCGACAGATCGGATAAAACGCTTGATAAATGGCTTTCTGACAATGTATTCTCATCTGCACAGACAAACGTTGTAGCGCCAGATCCTGATGATGTCAACGGATTTGATAAGTTTATGGAAGGCTATACCGAGTGCCTTGCCGTTGAACGCTCGGCGGTTGATCATCTCGGTTGAAATGCACTATTGACTTTATGTCAAGCCGGGTGTATAATATAAATGTGTCTGCGTGATACGCAGATAATTACAGAGGTATAGAATATATCAGGAGGAAATTGATATGCCATTTTGTCCCAAATGCGGATCTGAATATCAGGATGGAGTCAAGTTCTGCGCAAAGTGCGGCGGAAATCTTGACGGTTCGGTAGCGCCTGTTCCTGTAAATCAGGGTCCCGGTTTTTTTCAGAAAATACTTGATACAAAGGATATAACTGCTACTTTCGATCCTGCGGATATAAACGCAGGAAAAGCAATGTCAATACTCGCGTATTGCGCGTTGCTCGCATACATACTTGTAGGCTGGATCTTCGGCGGCTTTCTTGCGCTCATCGTATGTGCGGGAATGCTTGTTGCTCCTTGTATAATCGCAAAGAAATCCAAGTTCTTGCAGTATCACCTTTCGATGATCTTCCCCGCGCTTCTCGGTGTAATGGCGGTGAATGTGGTCGAAGGCTTTTTATCGGCAAAGCTTTACTGGTTTGTTTACAGTGCGATACTTACCGGTACATGGAATGAGTTTGCGGCCGGATTTGTAGCTGTTATCCTGGCATGGTTCGTACATATCATATTTATGGCTGTGCCTGTGCTGATACTGATAGCAGGTCTTGTAAATGCTATCAAGGGTAAGGCTAAGGATCTTCCGCTCGTAGGCGGATTCAAGTTTACTTTTACAAAGTAATTTTAACATCAATACGCAGACAGCCCCCGATTTTCGGGGGCTGTTTTTTATATTTCCAGCAGTGGCATAATATGGGAAAAATGTGGTATGTACCGCGGTTCAGACGGTGCTTATTTATCATTATAGCCGATGATCTTTATCAGCCTGATATTTGTATATCCGTATGCGCTCATCGGATAGTCTACTCTGTCGGTGGTATTACTGTTTATAAGTAAGTCGATAACGTTACCATTATCATCATATATCACTTTTGAAACAATGACACTGTGATGAGCCCAGCCGTCAACGACGTACTGGATAACATCACCGGGCTGTGCGCTGAATATGTTGCCGTCAGTTTCGGCAACCAAGCCTTTGCCTGTGTTCTTGTTGCAGTATTCGTAGAAATATTCTGTCCCTGACCATGAGCCCGACCTGCCTGTAGGCGACTCGGAAAGGTCACCTTCGTCATCAAACCATTTCCATTGCTCGTTTCCGCTCCATTCCATCGGTATTCCCGCCGCGTAAAGCGATTGAGAAACATAATTCTGGCAGTTGCCGCCGTAGATCGCATAGTCGCTGTAATCGGGGTTTCTTATGACTTTTTCACCGTCGACCCATTTATACGAATATGCGACCGCCTTATCACGGTCATATTCGTGCTTTGCGGTTTTTGAGGTTTTGAAGCTGTCGGGGTCTGAGTTATAGTCCGCCAGCATCTTCTCCTGCCCGGTTATGTCGGTTCCGGCATCGGCTTTAAGCGATTTTAATATACCTGCGTACATTTTATCACAATCGAGGGTGTCGGGGATCTTCATATCCTTTAAATAATACTCTTCATAGTCATATCCGAGGTAGTCCATAACACGCTTTTCTATAAGCAGATTAACATCGGTATCCTCCGCGAGAATGTCGAATTTGTATTTGCCGTCTGTGCCTTTGGAGATCTGTGCTTCAATCTCCATTCCGCAGGACTTTGCGGGGGTGTCGCTTATTGCGAACATTATCTTTTCGCTGACAGTGTAGTTGACAGTGTAAACTCCCGATTTAACGCTCGCTTTTTCAACGTTTATGACAAACGATGCTTCATCATAGCTCAGATCGGCAGAGCGGCACTGCCTTGCATATATCAGATATTGCAGTGAGGTATCGCAAAAGCCTGCATACAGCTTGCCGTACGTTTTGTCGGCGTTGAAATACCCGGAGAGCGACTTGTATTCAAGCTCGCCTGTATATTCGTACTTGTCCGCAGTGTAATCAATAAGCAGCTGTTTTATCTCATCGGGAAGCTTTACCTTATCCTCTGTGGTCACCTCGCCGCTGACAAGCGTTATCTTTTCGGGCTCGGCTGTGTCCGTGACCGGTAACGTTTCAGCGTCAGAAGATGTTTCTTCCTGCTCTTGTGTGATGTCGATATCCGAAGAGGTATGCTCCTTGTTGCTGTGCTTTACAAAACCGAGCAGTGACAGAAATGCGCCTATTACGACCGCCGCCGCAATGCCTATCATGGCAAGCCTTTTCAGGTTGGGATTTCTGTCCCTGTATCGTCTTCTTCTGTACAATGTTATTCTCCTGTTTTTTCTTTCGTCATATCTATTATGTCGTTTATTATGGCGGTTTGCAAGGTGCAATACGTCGTTTACCGACTATTATGATATATCTCCAACCTTAAACAGACCTTAGTTGACGGCATTTTTGATTTGTCAAAGTGCATAGGTATAAATTGCGTTTTGATGAACTATGCACAAAAAGTACGATATTTAATTGACTTTGATATGCAATTGTGATAAAATCAATAGTATAAACAGCAGAATAACGTTTTGCTGTCGTAAAATTGCATATTGCATAAAACAGGAGCAGACAAATGAATTACTGGAACAAAGAAATCGAATGTGCGCCGAGAAGCGAGATAGAGGCGTTACAATCCTACAGACTTTCACGCACGATAAGACGTGTATATGAAAACGTTGCGCCTTACCGCAAGAAGATGGACGAGGCGGGTGTAAGACCTGAGGATATCAAGTCTATTGCTGACCTGTCAAAGCTTCCGTTCACGACAAAGCAGGATCTCAGAAACAACTATCCCTACGGTATGTTTGCCGTACCGAGCTCCGAGGTCGTAAGAATACACGCTTCATCGGGTACAACAGGTAAGCAGACGGTTGTCGGCTATACGGCTCACGATATTGACGTGTGGGCTGAATGTGCCGCAAGAGCACTTACCAATATCGGAGGAACAAAGGACGATTACGTTCAGGTCTGCTATGGTTACGGATTGTTCACAGGCGGTCTTGGTATGCACTACGGTACAGAAAAGCTCGGTGCTACCGTTATTCCCGCATCGGCAGGCAACAGCTTGCGTCAGCTTGAAATGTTCAGAGATTTCGGCACTTCTATAATCTGTATGACCCCTTCATACGCTATAAGCCTTATAGAGCTTATGCACGAAAAGGGCTTCAAGAAGGAGGACTTCAATCTCAAGGCAGGTCTGTTCGGCGCAGAGCCGTGGACAGACGAGATGAGAAAGCAGATTGAGGACGGACTCGGAATCAATGCCTACGACATCTATGGACTGTCGGAAGTAATGGGTCCCAGCGTGTCTGCCGAATGTCAGTATAAATGCGGTATGCACATCTGCGAGGATCATTTCATAGCAGAGGTCATCGACCCCGATACGCTTGAGGTATTGCCCGCAGGTCAGCAGGGCGAGCTTGTATTCACCTGTATCACAAAGGAAGCGTTACCGCTGATAAGATACAGGACAAGAGATATAGCTACGCTTATCTATGACAAATGTGAGTGCGGCAGAACTCATGTTAGAATGCTGAAACCCCAGGGCAGAACTGATGATATGCTTATCATCAGAGGTGTCAACGTATTCCCGTCACAGATCGAATCGGCTCTGCTCTCGGTTGACGAAAAGGCAACCAACTACCTGTTGGTTGTTGACAGAGTGAATAATCTTGATACCCTTGAAATTCAGCTTGAAACGCGTCCCGATATGTTCGGTGACGGTGTAAAGACACTCGAAAACTACACGAGAAGGGTAAAAACGGCGATAGATTCCGCTATCGGCGTAGGAATCAATGTAAAGCTGCTTGAACCGAAGACCCTTGCGCGCTCAATGGGCAAGGCTGTAAGAGTTCAGGATAACAGGGCTATAAAGAATAAGTTTGAAAAGAAATAATCAGAGGAGGTACAGTATGTATATTGATCAGATCTCGGTTTTTGTAGAAAACAAGACAGGCAGACTCGCAGGTATTATGGAGGTGCTCAATAAGGCGGGTATCGACATAAGGGCGATGACTATCGCAGATACGGCTGATTTCGGCATTCTGCGTATGATAGTTGACGATACTGACAAGGCTATCGAAGCACTTAAGGCTGACGGCTGTACAGCGGCTGTTACAAAGGTCATCGCATTTACTATCCCGGATGTTTCGGGCGCATTATATAACGTTATGGGCAAGATACACGACTGCGGAATAAACGTTGAATATATGTACTCGGTAATGGGTAAGGTGGCAGGCAGAGCGGATATCGTTATACGCGTTGAAGATGTTGAAAAGGCATCAAAGGTGCTTATCGACAACGGCGTGACGCTTATCGAAAAGAAGGATCTCTGCAAGTAAGCGGTAAGCAGAATATTTTCCGCTCCGGTGCGTATTGCCCGGGGCGGATTTTTATATGAAAAGGGGTAAAATATGAGCGAATATATTATTAAACACAACGAGCTTACAGCGGAGCAATTTTTGTATCTGTGGGAAAGCGTATGGGGAGAAGGACCGTCACCTGAGCAGACACGGTTCGCTATGGAGCATACACTGTTTCGTGTTTCGGTATTTGACAGTGGGAAGATAATAGGAATGGCGAGAATGATAGGAGATATGGGGCTTGATTATTACATCAAGGACGTTGTTGTGATACCCGGATATCAGGGCAGAGGTATCGGACGTATGATGATAAATGAGTTGCTTGATTTTATAAAGCACAACGGAGTAAGCGGCACGGGTATATTTGTTGAGCTGTGCGCCGCTCCCGATAAAGTACCGTTTTATGAAAAGCTTGGATTTGATCATAATGACGCAATACGAATGAAGATGATGTGTGTGGCAGAGAAATAGGCTTGTGTAAACGTGCGGGAAAAACTGTCATATAAATTTTACATTTCCGCTATTGACAAAAACATATAGCTGTGCTATACTCAAACCATAGGAAATGGTGGTTACCGCTGACGGATAACCGTGAATCAACACGGGTGCGGTAATAGCCTGCCCGCCTGATCAAGCGGACACCTTATGCCGACCGTCTGGGCAGTCCGAATAGGGCTGCTTTTTGTTTTGTAACGGAAAAATATTCCGCTGAAAAGCAGCAAACGTGCATTGCGGTCAATCCGCAGGAAGGAAAGGTAAAGCTATGGAAAACACAACCAATCTCAGCGTTCGCTTCAAGGAGTACTGGGACGGCTTCAAGCCCGGTGAATGGCAGGAGGGTATCAATACCCGCGACTTTATAATGACAAACTTCACGCCGTACTCAGGCGGACCGGAGTTCTTATGCGGTCCTACCGAGCGCACAAAAGCGCTTAATGCAAAGCTTGGCGAGCTTTTCAAAAAAGAGCGTGAAAACGGCGGTGTACTGGATATTAACACTGAGGTGGTATCATCGCTTTGTAACTATCCTGCGGCGTATCTTGACAAGGAAAACGAGCTTATCGTTGGCTATCAGACGGACGCTCCGCTTCGCAGAGGTGTAAATCCTTTCGGCGGTATCAGAATGGCGAGAGGTGCGTGCGAGGCTTACGGCTACAAGCTGTCGCAGAGCGTTGAAGAGCACTTTGAGTATCGTACAACACACAATGACGGCGTGTTCAGAGTATACACAGATGAGATGAAGCTTGCACGTCATATAGGCATAATCACAGGTCTGCCCGACGCATACGGCAGAGGAAGAATAATCGGCGACTACCGCAGGGTAGCGCTTTACGGCGTTGACTATCTCATAGAGCAGAAACAGCTTGACAAGAAAAAGGTCGGAGAAAACATAATGGACGTAGATACGATCCGTCTTTCCGAGGAGCTTTTCCAGCAGATCAGCTTCCTTAAGAAGATGAAGGAAATGGCGGCTATGTACGGCTATGACATCAGTATGCCCGCAAAGGATACAAGAGAGGCTATACAGTGGACATACTTTGCTTATCTTGCGTCAATCAAGGAGCAGAACGGTGCGGCAATGTCGCTCGGCAGAACATCGACCTTCTTTGATATCTATGTCAATCGCGATATGGAAAGAGGTATCCTGACGGAGGAACAGGCACAGGAGCTTATAGACGACTTTGTAATGAAGCTGCGCAGTGCAAGACATCTGCGTACGCCCGAATACAATGAGCTTTTCGGCGGCGACCCGATGTGGATAACAGAGAGCGTCGGCGGTGTGAACAACAGCGGCGTTCCGCTGGTTACAAAGGGCAGCTACAGAATGCTGAACACCCTTTATAACCTCGGCTCTTCACCCGAGCCTAACCTTACTATACTGTGGTCGGAAAGACTGCCCGAACCCTTCAAGAAGTTCTGCGCAAAGCTGTCTATCGACACCGATTCGATACAGTATGAGAATGACGACCTGATGCGTATGGAATACGGCGATGATTATGCTATTGCCTGCTGTGTATCGGCTATGAAGGTCGGCAAGCAGATGCAGTTCTTCGGTGCGAGATTTAACCTGCCAAAGCTCCTGCTTCTTGCGATAAACGGCGGCTATGACAATGTAACCGGTATGAAGATAGGTCCGCAGATGGAGCCTTTACAGGGCGACAAGCTCGATTATTATGAGGTAAGAGGCAGACTTGACGTTTACCGTGAGTGGCTGTGCAAGCTGTATGTTAATACGATGAACGTTATCCACTATATGCACGACAAGTACGCTTACGAAAAGACGCAGATGGCTCTGCACGATACGGACGTTGACAGAATGATGGCGTTCGGTATAGCGGGACTGTCGGTAATGGCTGACTCGCTGAGCGCTATAAAGTACGCCGATGTAAAGCCTATCCGCGATGAAAACGGCTATATAATCGACTTTGATACAAAGGGCGACTTTCCCAAGTTCGGCAATGATGACAACAGAGTTGACAAGATAGCTCAGAACATAATCCAGAGAGTGTCCACGGAGCTTCGCAAGAACCCGACCTACAGAAACGCACGTCACACGCTTTCCGCACTTACTATCACATCAAACGTTGTGTACGGCAAGAAGACAGGCTCAACTCCCGATGGAAGAAAGAAGGGCGAGCCTTTTGCACCCGGCGCAAATCCCATGCACAACCGTGAAACGAACGGTGCTATAGCATCGCTGAATTCCGTTTCAAAGCTTCAGTACGACTACTGCCGTGACGGTATTTCAAATACATTCTCAATAGTTCCCGATGCGCTCGGAAAGACCGAGGAGCAGAGAACGGCAAACCTTGTGACCGTGCTTGACGGCTACTTCTCAAATTATGCGCACCACCTCAATGTAAATGTTCTGAATAAGGAAACGCTTATTGAGGCTTATGAAAACCCCGAGGCTTATCCCAATCTTACTATCCGTGTATCAGGTTATGCGGTAAACTTCCACAAGCTGACAAAGGAACAGCAGAGAGAGGTCATCAGCAGAACATTCCATACGGTGATGTAATATGGAGTGCAGATACAGTGCAATACAGACGCTCGGCACGCTTGACGGCCCGGGGGTGCGGTTTGTATTGTTCCTGCAGGGGTGTCCGCTCCGCTGCGGATACTGTCACAATCCCGAAACAAGAGATGCAAGCGGCGGAAAAACAGCCACCGTCAAAGATGTTATGCAAAGGGTGCTGAGATGCCGTAATTATTTCGGTAAGGACGGCGGTATCACTGTATCGGGCGGAGAACCGCTTATGCAGGCGAAATTCGTAACAGAGCTTTTTAAGGAATGTAAAAGGCAGGGAATAAATACCTGCCTTGACACATCGGGCTGTATTATGAATGACGATGTAACAGAGCTTTTAAAAGTGACCGACCTTTGTATGCTTGACATCAAGATGACAAACGATGAGGATTACAGAAAGCATATCGGCTGCTCCCTTGACGCACCGTTGAAATTTCTCGACAAGCTTGCGGAAATGAATGTTGAAACGTGGATAAGACAGGTGACGGTTTGTGGAGTAAATGACGATGATACGAATATCAAAAGGCTTAACGATATAGCAAACAGGTATGATAATGTTACTTTTGCGGAGCTTCTCCCGTTCAGGAAGCTGTGCAAGTCAAAATATGACGATATGGGCATTGAGTTCCCGTTTGACTGCTACCCGGAAACGGGGCAGGAGGTCATAGAGAGGCTGAAGCCTTCGGTCGATAAGTTTATATTCTGACAGATACCCATCTTTCACGAAAATGAAGGATGGGTATTTTGAATATTTTTTACAGAAATCCGATTTTTGTTGACTTTTCTGAAATAATATAGTAAAATTAAATAAGCGTGTATAATCATTTCCGATATACGATTTAAGCGAGGGGGGACTGTGAATATGAGTAAAACCGTATTATTTGTGGCATCGGTAACAAAAAAGCATATTTTGCAGTTCCATCTGCCGTATATGAAGTGGTTCAAGGATCACGGATACAATGTACACGTTTGCGCCGGTGATGATTTTGAACCGGATGAACCAAAGAATATACCATATTGTGATAAATACTATATTATCCCGTTCTACCGTTCGCCCTTTGCGACGCAGAATTTCCGATCTTACAGAGAGCTCAGAAAGCTGATAGACGAAAACGAGTATGAGCTTGTGCATTGCCATACTCCTGTTGCGGCGGCGATAGCGCGCTATGCTTTCAGGACGGCAAGAAAAAAACGCGGTACAACTGTACTCTATACTGCGCACGGTTTCCATTTCTATAAAGGTGCGCCAAAGATAAGCAGGCTGTATTACATTGCCGAAAAAGCGCTGATAAGGTATACCGACGGAATAATAACGATAAACGAAGAGGACTATTCGGCGGCAAAGAAAATGTGCCGCGGCAAGAAATGTAAAGCATTCAAGATACCCGGAATAGGCATAGATCTGAACCGTATCAGAAATACCATAAGGACAAGGAAAGATATACGCGAAGAGTTCGGGATACCGAACGATGCCTTTCTGGTAATGTCAAACTCGGAAATCAATCAAAATAAGAATGTTGAGTGTTCTATTACCGCTGTAGCCGCTAATAAAGGCGTGTATATGCTGATATGCGGTACGGGAAAGAGCGCCGAAAAGTGCAAGGAGCTTGTAAAGGAGCTGGGATGCGGCGACAGGATCATTTTCGCGGGATACAGGTATGATGCTAAGGAGCTGCTGCATGGAGCGGACGCTTTTATATTCCCGAGCCGTCGTGAGGGACTGGGACTTGCGGCAATAGAGGCTATGGCTACAGGTCTGCCGCTTATCGTATCGGATAACAGGGGAACAAGAGAGTATGCGGTAAACGGAGAAAATGCGATAGTCTGTGAATATAACAATATATCACAGTTTATAAATGCGGTGCAGCTTTTAAGCTCTGACAGGGAGCTTTGCAAAAAGCTCGGTCATAACGGATATCATACCGCCGAAAGATACGGGCTTGATAATTCGATAGCCGAAATGGCGGCAATATACCGCGGCTATCTTCAAATTCCCTCAGAAAATAAAACGGGAGTGTTATCGGGTGAAAATAAGTAATTACAAAAGGATACTCGGATATTATCCCGGGTTGCTTTCGGCGGCGGAAAAAGCCGCAAAGAAAAGTAAAGAAAAGTTAGCACAGGTAACGGCATATGTCACTGCACCTGTGCTGTTTTGCTATGTAAGCTATGTCATTGAAAACGCTGAAAAAGAGGGTATAAAGAAAATATTTTTCTTGGCGCGTGACGGATATATACTCAAAAGCATTGCAGATGTGATGCTAAAAAGCAAAAAATCAGATATAGAAACGGATTATCTTTATGTTTCGCGCTATGCGCTGAGAAATGCGATGTATTTTAAATGTGATACGGTGCAGGATTTTGAGAGCGCGGGTTTTTTCGGACACTGTGCGGTGCAGAGTGCGGAGAATACACTTAAAAGAGCGGGAATTGATGAGAGTCAACGTGTGCGGGTTTACAATAAAATCGGGTTTGACGGTGATGAAAAAAGAATTATGGACGATGCGGAGTATGATGATTTTTGCAAGCTGTTAAAATCGGATAAAGAATTATTTTCGGATATTAAAAATAATTCGCGGGAGAAATACGAAAATATTATCGGGTATTTTAAGCAAAGCGGTCTGTTTGAAAATAAAAGAATTGCGCTTGTTGACAGCGGGTGGCTCGGCTCGGTGCAGAGAACGCTTACTGAGCTTATTAAGGACAATACGGATACCGGCAGGATAACAGGATATTATTTCGGGCTTTACAGAAAAAAGAGCGAACGCTACAGGTCTTTTTTGTTTGATATATCGGACGCTTATAGATATGTGCCGACGTTCTGCAACAATCTGTTCGAGTGCTTCTGCTCTGCGCCTCACGGCATGACTATCGGTTATCGCCACACGGAAAACGGCATACAGCCTGTTACGGCGAAGGTAAACGACTATATAGCCGATGCCGCAGAAATACAGAACGATATCGCTGTGAGATTTGCGTCGTATGCTTGTGAGAGCGATGCGGTCATTCCCGAAAAAAAGCGCAAAAGGCTTACAGCAAGGCTCATAAAGGCGCTTATGTATAAGCCGGATATGGAGGAAGCGGAAATCTACGGCGCGTTTCCGTTCTGCGATGACGCTACCGAGATATCTGTACAGCCGCTTGCGTGCGACAGCGGAAAGAGCATACGCAATATTCTTTTTTTGAACAGAATATCACGAAAAAGAAAAGGTCAGAATATATATCCCGACAAGGGTATGTTCTGGCTTTACGGAAGTATAAGACTGACCGGATGTAAGCCTGCGTGGGTTTACAGAAGCAGCGTCAGGATATGGGAAAAATTAAGGCTTATTAAGGAAAAGAGGAAACAATGCCGCTGATATCGGTTATAATGGGCGTATACAACAGCGATCCCGTAAAGCTCACGGCGGCTGTAAATTCGGTACTGAACCAATCGGTCGGGGATATCGAGCTTATTATATATAATGACGGCTCGGATAACGTGACCGGAAAAATACTGAAAGGATTTACCGACCGCCGCGTAAAGATCATCTGTTCGACTGAAAATAAGGGTCTTGCAGTGGCACTCAACGCCTGCATTGATGCGGCAGAGGGAAAATATATAGCAAGACAGGACGATGACGATATAAGCCTTGAAGGCAGGTTTGAAAAGCAAGTGAAATATCTTGAGGAGCATAAGGATATTGACTTTATCGGTACGGCGTGTGAGCTTTATTCGGACAGCGAGGGAGTTTACGGTGAGCGTATAATGCCTGAGCATATCGACAGGGAAAGCTTCCTGTTCAATTCGCCGTTTATACACGGAAGTATGATGTTCAGACGGGAAGTTTTCCGCTGCCATCGCTACAGGACGCTAGGAAAGAACCGTAAGTATGAGGATTACGACCTGTTCATGCGTCTTTGCGCAGACGGATACAAATCGGCAAATCTCACTGACAAGCTGTATTGTTTTTATTATGATAAGGCGTTAAGAGCTGTTTCATTTTCTATGCGTTGTGATGAGTATAAAGTGCGTATGGAATGTTTCAGAATGCTGGGACTTATGCCAAAGGGAATTATATATGCGCTTAAACCTATCTTGCTGGGTTTTATTCCGCGCAGGGCGACTATGAAAATAAAAGAGAAAACAAACAAAGTGTAGCGTATTTATGTTAATTTACTGACGCATTTTGCATAACTAACCGTTATATCGCTTTCTTTCTTTGGTGTATTTGCATATTGTAAAGATGATAGAAATGTGTTAAAATGAATTATATTTTGTTTGACAGAATAAGCGATATAACAGCGAAAGAGGGTTGAATATACAATTGAGCGATAAATTCAGCATTGATGATATACTTGCCGAATTTGGCGAAGAAAAGAACGAAAAAAATGCGCAAAAGCCGCAGGTCGGCAGTAATAAAATACAGTCTGCAAAGCAATCACCGGGAGCTACTATGATCCTTCGTTCTATTGACGAAAAGAAGAACTCGGCTAAAAGTAAAGCCGATACCAAAGAGATCTTGACTAAAAGCTCTGCGACCGCAAAAGCAAATACAGTTCAGAACAATGCGGCAAAAGGTGTAAGCACTGAAAAAAGAAATGTTTCCGATAAGCCTGTTTCTTATAAGGGGTTGGACGAATTTGAAGAAAAGAAAACCGCTGTAAAGAACAAACCCGATAAGACTGCGGCGCCTAAGAAAACGGCAGCTCAGTTGCACGGTACAGCTTCATCGGCAGCAGGCGGAAATATGAAGAAAAGAAGCTCGGCTGCAGATACAGCGGTCAGAAAGACGGAGGCATCAAGACCTGCCGCAAAGCCTGTAAAAGAAATTGCGCATAAGCAGGACAACGTAAAGGTGTCTATTAACTCATCGCCGAATACTACTTTCATCGATAAAGTCAAGCAGTACAGATTTCTTTTTGAGGAACTTACCAAAAGAGATTTCAAGAAGAAGTACAAGCGTACCGTGCTCGGTATACTCTGGAGCGTAATTTCACCGTTCCTGACGTTTATGATCCAGTATTTTGTGTTCGGCTACATTTTTAACCGCCTTGATTCGGGCTTCGTTGTGTATCTGCTTACAGGTACGCTTATGTATACATTTTTCAGCAATGCGACCATGGCGGGAATGTTTTCGATGTACTCAAACGGCTCAATACTTTCAAAGGTAAAAGTTCCGAAGGCGTTGTTTGTACTTTCGTCGAACTCTGCCGCAACTTTCAACTTTCTGCTGACATTAGTCGTTTACTTTGTATTCATGATAGCTTGCGGTATAAATTTCGGTTTTCATCTTTTCATGATGCTGTATCCTATAATTTGTCTGATAATATTCAATATCGGTATGAGCTATATTCTTTCGACTCTTTTCGTGTTCTTTAAGGATATACAATATCTCTATCAGATATTTACTATGTTGCTCACTTATCTTTCGGCGCTTTTCTATGATATCAGGTCGTTCCCAGACAATATGCAGTTCATATTCCGCATAAACCCGATATATCAGTATATATCCTATATGAGAGAGCTTGTTATGCAGTCGGCAATTCCGAGTTTGTCGCATCACCTTATATGTCTTTCATTTTCGCTCGGAATGCTGGGACTCGGCATTTTTATCCATAAAAAAACAGAACAAAAGTTTGTATATTATTATTGATATGAGGAATGCAAATGGTTATTGATGTAAAGAACATTACGGTTCAATATACAGTCAACAATTTTCGTGAGATCGGACTTAAAGAATATCTTATCAAAAAGATCAAGAGAGATATAAAAGCAGAACGATTTACGGCAGTAGACAATGTTTCTTTCAGCCTTGAGGAAGGTGATTTCCTTGGCATAATCGGTACTAACGGCGCAGGCAAATCAACTTTGCTCAAGGTCATATCAGGTATTATAAAGCCTGCAAAAGGAAGTGTTACCGTAAACGGCAAGATCGCCGCACTGCTTGAACTCGGCTCAGGGTTTGACGGTGACCTTACGCTTAAAGAAAATATATATCTCAGAGGTGCGATGCTCGGTTATACAAGAGAATTTGTAGATAAAAAGTACAAGAGCATACTTGAGTATGCGGAGCTTACCGAATTTGAAGACAGGGCATATAAGCAGCTTTCTTCCGGTATGAAGTCAAGACTTGCATTTGCGATATCCTGCCTTATGGAGCCTGAGATATTGATACTCGATGAGGTCCTGTCGGTCGGTGACGCGGCATTCAGAGCAAAGAGCGAAGCCACTATGATGAATATAATAAAGAACGGCTGCTGTACTCTTTTCGTTTCGCACTCCCTTCCGCAGGTCAGAAGACTGTGCAACAAGGTGCTGTGGCTTGACAAGGGTAAGCAGATAGCGTTCGGAGATGTGGATACAGTCTGCAATAAGTATGACAGGTATATACAGACCGTTACAAATATGCAGAATTTGAAGTAACAGACAGTAAGAGGCAGTATGGCTATATATCTAATAGACTTTGAAAATGTGCATTCAGACGGACTCAAAGGCATAGAACAGCTTGACCGTAAAGATGAGTGCTATATTTTTTACAGTGAGCACGCAGGTGTGCTGACTTTCAATATGCACAAGAAAATTACCGAGAGCTGTGCCAAGATCTATTATGTTGAGGCACAGGTCGGTATGAAGAACGCGCTTGATTTTCAGCTTGTTTCTTATCTCGGATATATGCTCAGAGAAAAGCCGGAAGAAAATTACTGTCTTGTTTCAAACGACAAGGCATTTGAACTTGTATCGAAATTCTGGCAGGAGAAGGGTGTTAATGTTACATCTGCGGTTTCTCTTGACAAGGCTAAGGGAAATGAGCATTATGACAGAATATATTCTGAGCTTGAAAAGCTCATATCCGACAGTGACGAACGTGAGTTTGTGGGAAAATGCATAAATGAGCTTTCCACAAAGTCAGGTATAAATAACCGTATAGTCAAGAAATACGGCACTACCCGTGCAGGTGAGATATACAGACTTATAAAGCCGCTTCTGTCTGATAAAAAGGGCGATATGCGGCAGGTTTAAAATACAGATATTAAAAGGGGCTGTGATACAGCCCGGAAAAGGAAAGGTGAGTCGAAGCGCAAAGATAGTGCGCTCGACTCACTTTTTTGTATGGTTTGCTCCTATTATATTGCTTTAGTAATTAACAATGATAGCAAGCTACCGATAGTTCTGTTTGTCGGATAGCACTTCTCGGGTTCGCTATTCCGGTTAATAACGTTGCTACTATG
>DOQG01000013.1:19038-36767 GCA_003512525.1 Oscillospiraceae bacterium
CCTCTTCTGCCATAATGGGGTGTTAGCGATAAGACACACAAACGATTGCGTTTGAAAAGTCGCCGTAAGCGGGACGCTGGCGCTCTGTTCAACCCGGGGGACTGTACAGATATCTTTGGATAGTGCGTTTTTTGGAAGTTTCGGTGACAGTGCAGTTGCACTGATTTACTCACGAAATTATTAACACCCTGTTAGTGTAGAAGTTGTTTTCAGCGTTGTTGGCTGTATGTTTCATAATACTGCCTTATCGGAAATGTGCTGTAATGAGAATTATTGCTTATATACAAAAAATGGGGCTGTGACACAGCCCGGAAAAGGAAAGGTGAGTCGAAGCGCACTATTCTTTGCGCTTCGACTCACTTTTTCTTTTTCAAGTTGTGTAACAACCCTTTTCGGTTATGTACTTGTTTTGAATTTAATCCTGATACTGTGATGTTATTCCGAAATATTCTTCCAGTGAAAGTCCGCTCTGAGTTACCTTTGTTGCAAGGTCGACACCTATGTATCTTACGTGCCACGGCTCATACATATAGCCTGTGGAGCTTTCTTTTCCCTTCGGGTAGCGAATGATAAAACCGTACTTATAACAGTTTTTGTCAAGCCACTGTCCTGCGGGGTCGTACTGGAAGTCCTGTTCGAGAGAGTTAAGGTCGAACGTATATCCTGTCTGGTGATCGGAATGACCCGGGCGTGACGAATATGTATCTGCGGCATCTCTTCCGTCTTGCGCCACATAACGGTTATAGATAACATCCTGATCCTCGTACGAACGGAAGCTCGAAAGTATCCAGAGTGAAATGCCGTCTGCCGCCGCAGCTGCTTGCATATCGTAGAATGCGTCCATCGCCTCGGGCTGAACGCCCGGATTATAGCTTGCGGGAAGGGTGTAGGTTTTATTTGCTATCATAACACCGTCAAAATATGTGATGCCGTCTATCACTTCCATTTTATGCGAGCCGCTATATTCAGGTGCGGGAGCGGGCGTTGAAGAAGCCGGTGGGTCGGTTTCAGGCTCGGGCTCAGGCTCGGTATCGGGAGTTGTTGTTTCAGGTGACGGAGTTTCCGGGGCGGTTGTTTCCTGACTTGTTATAGGGAAGGGATCTATAACGGTCACCTCCATAGATGCCACAAGGCGGTAGTCGTTTTCGTAATACGCCTCGATGGTGCAGTTTCCGGCGCTCTTTGCGGTTATAACGCCTTCGTTTGTGACGGACGCTACCGATGAGTCGCTGGTATAGTATATGGCACCGGTGTAGGTAATATCCTCCGGAGTGAACTTAAGAACTGAATTATACACATCTCCTACCTCGACAGTTACGCTGTCCTTGTCGAATTTCATCGATTCGGGGAGTTCAAGTCCGTTCACGGTGACAGTGATATCTTTTGAAAGACCCGTTACGGAATCGGTCAGAGTGATGGTTGTTTCGCCGGTATTTACCCCTTTTACAACGCCGTTCTTATCAACGGTAGCTACATCTGTATCTGCACTTTTCCAGCTCAGCTTAACATCTTTTGCGTCAGCGGGAGTAAGCTTTGCGTCTATCTTCTGTTCTTCGCCGCCGTCGAGTGATAACGCCGCAAGCGAAACGTCAAGCGACTCTATTATATCTTTTTTGACATTTACCGTTATTGTGTCAGAAAGCTCGCCGCTGCTTACGGTGATCTCTGTCTTTCCGTTTTTAACGGCAGTGACTTTTCCGTCAAGTGATACAGTAGCTACCGATGTGTCACCGCTGACATACGACAGGGCATATTCGGTGTCGGCTGGCTCTGTCTTTACCTTTATCTGCTGTGAGTGTCCGACGCGCAGAGTTATTTCGCCGCTGTTTGTAATGTCAAGACTCTTTATACTGCTGCCGTTGTTACCGTTGAATATAACGGCTACCAATACGGCACAGGCAACTATCAGCAGTCCGATACCGCTGTATATCATAATATTTGCTATTGTGCGGTTTCGTTTCCGCTTTTTTATGCTTTCTGATGCTGTCTTTCTGACTGCGCTTTGCACAGCTTCTTTTGTTACGACCTGCTTTTCGCTTTTGCCGAACGAATCGGGTGGGATAATATCTTCTTCCGTTCTGTTTTCAAAAAGAGCTTTGATATCATCTATACTGCTTGTTTCAAATTTCTTTTCAGGGTTCATTTTATTTCCTTTCACGCAGTGCATACCAATGTATGTGTCATGTACTGCCGGCTAGCGGTAATTACTGTAATTATATCATAACGGCGCGGCATTTGCAAGTACATCCGATGTTGACAAAATCGGGCAGTTGTTGTACAATTATTACAGTAAAAATACAGTTGTGATTATCCGTTGGAGGAGATATGAGATACAAAAGAGCGATAGCTATGCTTGCCGTGCTTATATGCACTGTGACAGCGGGCTGTTCCGAAAGCAGTCATATAATTATTCAGCATACGCCACGAACGGACGACGTAAGCAGTTCAAAGCCGTATGCGACCGACGACAGCCTTACAAGAGATGATATCACACTCACCGTCTGGGAATCCAAAGACGGTCCCGATGAGTGGATAAAAAAAGCGGGAGAGAGTTTTAATTTACTTTATCCCAATATACACATAGAATATGTCAATGTTGACCTGAAAGAATCCACACCGGAGCTTCTTGATACAGAAAGCACCGTTAAAAAGCCCGATGTTTTTGCCGCCCCCGGTGATATGACGGGTGAACTGGTGAAAAATAAGCTGGTACTTCCGACAGAGGATACGGATATAGTCAATACCACGGCGTTGGAGATTGCAAGAAAAGCTACCGTATATAATGATGTAATGTACGGATACCCTATGTCATGCGAAACATATGCATTGTTTTACAATAAGAAGTTAGTCGAAGAGAGTAATATACCTACTACATGGGAGAGTCTTATCACATGGAGCGGCGCTTTCAATAACCTATATCCGGGTAAGTACGGATTTATATTCCATACGGATACGGTATATTTTATATCTATGCTTATGAGCTCCGGCAAAAACAGACTTATGTTCGGTAACGACTACGGTCTGCTCAATTCAAGAGCAAGCTATGGGCTTACTCTGCTCAAGCAGATGCAGGATATATTCCCTGAGGATATAACAAATTACAGCTATGATGATTTTGACGATATGTTCTTAAGCGGGGGTGCGGCTATGATCGTGAACGGTCCGTGGTTTATAACAAAGGCGGACGCATCCGGTGTTGACTATGGTATAGTGCCGCTTCCTGCATTTGACAACGGAAGCGATACATATTCTCTTGCAGGTGTAAGGGCGATGTTTGTATATTCAAAGAGTGAACACCCGGCAGAAGCGGACGCTTTTGCAAAATATCTGCTAAGCACTGATATGCAGAGCCTGAGAACCGAAATAACAGGTACGCTCCCGGCGACAAATATCAATATAAGCGAAAAGCTTGACGGATTTGTTGACCAGCTTGATTTCTCTTATATTATGCCTAACACCGCCGAAATGAAAAGGTTCTGGGAGTTCGGTGAGCATATAACCGCTGATATCTACGGCGAAAAAGGGATATCGCAGGAGCTGAAGGACTATGTAAGCTATATCAGAAATACGGATACTCAGGCTGATGACAGTTCAGACAGTATTTTGCAGGACAGTACAACGCAAAACCAATAATTACGGAAGGACAACTTATATATGTCAATGCCCGAAGAACACGTTTCTCTTGAAAATGTAACAGATGTGATATCCGGACTTACCGCAGAGGAAGTAAATGAGCGCATAGCCTGCGGAAAGGTCAACGGTGACTTCGATATACCGAGCAAATCCGTAAAGCAGATATTCAAGGATAACTGCCTTACATTCTTCAACCTTATCAACATAATACTGGCGGCTTTTGTCGTTGCGGTAGGTTCGTTCAAGAACTGTCTGTTCTTAGGCGTTATCATATGCAATACGGCAATAGGTATATTCCAGGAAATACGCTCAAAAAGAGCCATCGACAAGCTGGCTCTTATTTCCGCGCCCAAAGCTGATGTGCTGAGAAACGGCGAAATACAGACTATAGCCGTAAAGGATATTGTTCTTGACGATATAATGATTTTGTCGGCCGGCAGACAGGTCTGCTCGGACTGCATAGCGGTAGATGGCGACTGCGAGGTGAACGAGAGCCTTATCACAGGTGAAAGCGATCCTATCGTAAAGCACAAGGGCGATGAGATACTGTCGGGTTCGTTCCTTATAAGCGGTAACGCAAAGGCGCAGGTTATCCGCATAGGTGCAGACAACTACGCCAATAAGATAACAAGCGGCGCAAAATATATCAAGAAGAATAACTCAAAGATGCTAGCAAGCATAAACTATATATTGAAGATGATCTCTGTGTGTATTATCCCGATGATACTGCTGATGTTCGGTAAGGAAATGCTGCTTGCACACAACACGTTCACCGATGCCGTTGTAAATACGGTTTCGGCTATAATCGGAATGATTCCGGAGGGGCTTGTGCTTATGGCAAGTATGGTGCTTGCTGTAAGCGTTATCAGACTTGCTACGAACAAGACGCTGGCGCAGGACTTATACTGCGTGGAAACGCTCGCAAGAGTAGATGTTCTCTGCCTTGACAAGACAGGCACGATAACCGAGGGCAGAATGGAAGTATCGGACGTTATCTCTCTTGACGGCGGCGATCATGAAAAAGCTCTTTGCGAGATGATATATGCGCTCGGTGACAATAATCCCACTGCGCTTGCGGTAATGGACAGATATAAAAAAGACGGCTCTTTGCCAAGCCGTGAATGGTCGGCAAAGACGGCGATACATTTTTCAAGTGCGAAAAAGTGGAGCCTTGCGGCTTTTGAGAATAAAGGGACGTATATTCTGGGTGCGGCTGAATTTATATTGGGCGATACCATGACAGATGCGCTGAGAGAGCAGATAAAGACGCTGTCGGAGGGCGGATACAGAGTTCTATTGTTTGCGCACAGCGACAATATGCCGCCCGAAGTCGAGGGCGGTGCACTGCCCGAAAATATAACGCCTGTGGCACTTGTAAGAATTACCGACTGCATAAGAAAAGAAGCACCTGCAACGCTGAAATATTTTGCAGAGCAGGACGTTGACATAAGAATTATTTCGGGCGACAGCCCCGTTACCGTTTCGGGAGTAGCTCAGCGCGCAGGGCTTGAACATTATGATAATTACGTTGACGCGTCTACCCTTACTACAGATGAGGAGCTGTGGGAGGCGGCTGACAAGTATAAGATATTCGGACGTGTAACGCCGTATCAGAAGCTTGAGCTTGTAAAGGCGCTTAAAGCCAAAGGTCATACGGTTGCGATGACAGGCGACGGCGTAAACGATGTTCTTGCACTCAAAGAGTCGGACTGCTCTATAGCTATGCAGTCCGGAAGCGATGCGGCACGAAATGTATCCAATATCGTTCTTCTCGACAGCAACTTTGCGTCAATGCCGAAGATAGTAGGCGAGGGCAGACGCTCTATAAACAATATCGAGCGTTCAAGCGTGCTGTTCCTTTACAAGACGGTGTATTCGTTTCTGGCGGCGCTTATGTTCTGCTTTGTGCCGATGGGCTATCCGCTTCAGGCAATACAGCTTACGCAGATAAATATGTTCACAAACGGCATACCATCGTTCCTGCTTGCTATGGAGCCGAACTTCAAGCGTGTCAAGGGTGAGTTTATTGAAAACGTATTGCCGAAATCGATAATGCACGGACTGCTTATTACGTTCAATTTTGTCGGGATAGTGCTTATGCGTTATATCTCGGGGTGGATGGATATAATTCCGAGAGAAACCTTTGATCACAGCATCGAAACAATGTCGACCATATGTATAGGCTTTGCGGCGTTCGTGATACTGTTCAAGGTTTGTATGCCGTTCAAGCCGTGGAAAATCGGTCTGTTTGTTTTCCTGATAGGCGGATTTGCGGCGGATATATTCATATTGCGTGATTTTCTGCTCGACCTTAAGCCGATGTGCTTTGAAATGATAGTTATGACAGGAATCCTTATGGGCGCAACTGTTCTGATAGAGGCGTTGTCCTCGTTCTTTGAACGGCATATAACTGATAATCTGCTGGCGTTCCAGCGATATTGGAAAGATGTGTTTATCAAAATGTCGGCGAAAAGAAAAGCGGGAAAGGAAAATAAAAATGCCTGAAACCAAGGTTGAAATATTCAGCGACGGAGCGTGCAGCGGCAATCCGGGTCCCGGAGGGTACGGTGCTATTCTCCGTTGGAACGGTAAAGAAAAGGAACTCAGCGGCGGCGAAAAGCATACAACGAACAACCGTATGGAGCTTACCGGAGTTATCGAGGCGCTGTCGGCACTGAAATATCCGTGCAAGGTGATACTTACCACCGACAGTAAGTATGTTGTCGATTCGGTCACAAAGGGCTGGGTCAACGGCTGGAAGCGCAGAGGGTGGAAAAAGTCTGACAATACGCCTGCGCTGAATGTAGATCTGTGGGAGCGGTTACTGCCGCTTCTTGATACGCATGATGTTGAGTTCAGATGGATAAAGGGTCACGCAGGACACCCCGAAAACGAACGTTGTGACAGGCTTGCAGTAAGAATGCGCGATTACTACAGCGCGTTATAATAAGCCGGGAAGAAGACGATTTTATGAAAAATGAGATCAAAGAATATAAGGAATATATAAATAAACAGGCGGCAGACCCCGATACAGACAAGAAGAAGCTTGCGGAAGAGCTTCTTGTCAGGATAGGCTTTTATCAGCACGAAAGGCTTATCCATCTCATAGTGACGATGAGCTTCGGGGTGTTTTTTCTGCTGTCGCTGATACTTGTTTCTATAAAGGTGTATTTCCTTGCACTGTCGGTGCTTCTGCTTGTACTGCTTGTGCCGTATATAGGACACTATTATTTCCTTGAGAACTCCACACAGGAGCTTTATAAAGTATATTACTCGCTGATTTCGGAAAAATAATCCTTGATGATGTAAAAAAGTTGTGATCATTTAAGCAAAAATCACACATAACCGTGAATTTATTACCAAGTTTCGTTTAATCCTACAAAATTTTTTTGTAAATATGGATTTTTTCGGCTTTCTGTAGTATAATTAAAGCGTTAATCTGCGGTAAAAGTCGATTTTTATTTGTTTTTTTCGACAAAATATAAGGGGTGAGCCGATGAAAAAAGATATATTTTCAATTCCGAACATACTGAGCTTTATACGAATATTGCTTATCCCGATATTTGTATGGTTATATGTCACGGCAGGCACGAGCGGGGAGTATTATCTTGCCGCCGCCGTTGTTGTAGCGTCGGGAATTACCGATTTCCTTGATGGGCAGATCGCTCGCCGTTGTAATATGATCACCGAGTTCGGCAAATTCCTTGACCCGCTTGCCGATAAGCTGACGCAGGGAACATTGTTCCTTTGCATAGCGATAAATTATCCGCTTATGTGGATACTGCTTGCTATATGGCTTTTAAAGGACGGCTTTATGGCAATTATGGGACTTGTGCTTTTAAAGACAAAGCAGACAAAGCTTGACGGCGCGCGCTGGTACGGAAAGGTCTGCACCGCTATTATCTATGTTGCGGTACTGGCTCTGTTGTTCTTTCCGGGAGTATTCCCCGAGGGATCGCCTGCATCATCCTTACTCATTCTTATCTGTATAGGCGTAATGCTTCTTTCCGGTATTCTTTATTCGGTAGCACTTATAAAGATGTGGCTGCATAATGAAACGATAGCCAAAGAGGACAGAAAGAAGCTCAGTGAGATAGCTAAGGAAAGTACGCACGAGCATAGTGATATAAAGAGTGAATAAGAAGATGACCTACAGGTGAGCCTGTAGGTCGTTTTTGTTTTCAGCGGTGTTGGATATGTCTTTTATGCTCTGATAATTTAATAAAAGATTACACGCTTTGCCAAGCACTGATTTTAGCTCCCTTTACACAAGGGAGCTAAATTGTGATACTTCTGTTTTTTATATCTATACAACATTCTCAATTTCGTTTTCAACTATATTGAACCGCTTGAACTCCGGTATGGATTCATCAAAACTTTTTATCAATATGCTTTCGTCGCCCGAAAGACTGTACATTGCCATTATTCCCGAGGGATAAAGCACTTTGTCGAGCTTGCCCGTTCTCAGATTATCATATCCGTTATAAAGCGGGATATCGTTCTTGCGGCTGAGGTAATCGATCATAGCAAGCAGGTAAAGACATTCGGCGTACCACCGGCGCTCGTACAGCTTGCTTACTTCGTCACTGCACAGCATATCACTGATAAAGGAAAGCTCGCCCTTGTCTTTTACAAGGTGGCAGATGTTGCTTTTGAATATTTCAAATGAGCTTCTTTCCATGTGATTTTCCTCCGTTTCACTGTTTTTCTGATTTTAGCACAGTATTTATGTGATGTCAAGAAAGCTTTTCGGTCGCAGAAATTGCAGGCTCACGAAAATGCCGTTTATTATGTCGGTTGCGTTGAATTATGTTGTTTTTTATGGTATTATATAATAAACTTTGAAAAGGAAACAAAACAGTGAATATCAGAACTTTGAACACAGGCGAATTAAATCTGCTGTTTCAGCTCTTTGACTATAACGATCCCGATGAAATGACAGCTGAAAATACAGTAGATATTAACGAGGGAAAAATCGATATATTCGGCTTGTTCCAAGAGGACAGACTGATAGGAGAGATACGCGCCGCTTATGTCCATAACGATGCAAGGTTTGCCGTAAGAAACAAGCGTGTTTATCTCTTTGCTTTCCGTATTCATAAGGATTTTCAAGGCAGGGGATACGGACAATTTTTGTTGAATGAGGTAATTTCCACGCTTTCGCAAAAAGGTTATTCTGAATTTACGATCGGTGTCGAAGATGATAACGAAACGGCTGTACACATATATTCAAAGCTCGGATTTACGCAGTTGATCGGTAAAATCAGCGAGGAATATCAGGGGGATAGTTATGAATATGGGTTGTATCTGAGAGCGTGAGGAGTAAATATGCTCCGATTTACGGACAGATCTGATATTATTGAAAACGACAGGCTCTTTTCCGGACAGGAGATGTTCGGAAAGGAGCATTTATATTTTGAATATGTCACTTAAAATTTTCCCAATGTGAACAAATCTTTGTTGAGTTTTGATATATACAAATTTCTCTTTCGGGTATAAAATATAGAGGTTGCGTTTTGTCCGCGGGACAAAGGAACAGAAAGAGGGAGAGAAATGATAAAGCGTTATTTCAAACGTTTAAAGACAGAATTTACAGGCTATAATGCGGGAAAATTCGGAAAAGATGTACTTGCGGGTATCACGGTTGCGGCTGTGGCGCTTCCGCTTGCGCTTGCATTCGGTATATCGAGCGGTGCGACTGCCGCCGCAGGACTTATCACGGCGCTTATCGCAGGCGTTGTAATAGGACTGCTTTCGGGTGCTTCATATCAGATATCAGGACCTACCGGTGCTATGGCGGCTATCCTTTGCTCGCTTGTGGCTACATATCATATGCAGGGCGTGTTCATTGCCTGCTTTATGTCGGGCGCTATACTTCTGCTGTGCGGAATATTCAAGCTCGGCGGACTGGTGCAGTTTATACCGACACCTGTTATTACAGGCTTTACATCGGGTATAGCAATAATAATCGCATTCGGACAGATAAATAATCTTACGGGACTTAAGTGCGAGGGTGCGTCTACTATAGACAAGATAGTAAGCTACTTCAACACGCCCCAGACATTGGATTTCGAGGCAATAGCAATTGGTGTATGCGTTATAGTGTTTATGCTTATTTATCCCAAAAAGCTCAATGCTATCATCCCGTCATCGCTTATGTCTATTATAATAGCAACGGCACTGAACTTCATATTCAACTTTGATGTCGGCATTGTAGGCGAGATACCGCAGACGCTTTTACTTAATGACAGGCTTGATATTACGGCGATAGACTTCGACACGGTCAAAAATCTTATATTCCCTGCAATAAGCATTGCGGCGCTCGGGCTTATCGAAAGCCTTTTATGCGGCGCGAGTGCAGGCAGAATGAAGAACGAAAAGCTTGACAGCGATCAGGAGCTTGTAGCGCAGGGCATAGGCAATATGCTGATACCGTTCTTCGGCGGCGTTCCCGCTACAGCGGCAATCGCAAGAACGAGCGTTGCCATAAAGAGCGGCGCACAGACGAGAATTGCGGGTGTAATTCATTCGCTGGTGCTTTTAGCGTCAATGTTCCTGCTCGGCGGCGTAATGTCAAAGATACCTATGGCGGCGCTTGCAGGCGTACTTATCGTAACTGCGTGGAGAATGAACGAGTTTGCGGTAATAAAGGACATTTTCGGCAGAAAAATAAAGACCGCAATGTTCCAGTATCTTATCACAATGACGGCAACGGTTATATTCGACCTCACAGTCGCAATTATAATCGGCATTCTTTTCTCGGTCATCATGTTCGTGCTTAAGGTTTCGGATATGACGGTAAATGTTGCCGATGTTGACTCTGCTAAGATCGATATAGCCGACAAGGACGGAAAGCTCCGTGGCACAAAGGTCGTATATGTCACAGGCCCGCTTTATTTCGGAACATCAAACAAGCTGTCAGAGAAGCTTTCGCACCTTGATGTAGAGGACGGCGGAAAGCTGATATTCTCAATGCGAGGCGTGCCAATAGCGGATATTTCCGGCGTACAGGCTATGAAGGAGCTTTGCGACAGCCTTTCCGCAAGAAAGATAGAAATATACTTCTCGTGCGTACAGCCTGCCGTTGACGAAATGTTCCACCGTTGCGGACTTATCGAAACATACGGCGAGGAGCGCTTCTTCTGGAGCACCGACAAGGCGATGAAGTTCATCGCAGGTGAAACAGAAAATGTTTGTCCCGCATGCGCGGCAAATACGGCAAATGCCGCTGTTACAGCAGAAATAGCGAGTGCATAAATAAAAATCAGCCCACAGGAAGATAAAATTCCTGCGGGCTGTTACTTTATGCTAAGCGCCTCTGTCGTTGCCTTGCGACATTACGATAAAGCCTACTATCACTGTAACGAGCAGAGCAAGTATGAAAAGCAGCTGATTTTCGATAAAACAAACCGTCAGTGCAACACCGCCGATTAAAATAGCAATTCCGAAAATCATCCACAAGCATTTTACCGCTTCACTGCGGGTGTCGGTATTATCATAGTGACGATAAATCCCCCTGCGATTATTCTGCGCAGGCGGCTGTTCATTTTTCTTGCTGTCCTCGATTATATGATGAACAAGCCCGAAGGTTACAAAGTCGTCGAAGGTATCATGCTTACCGTTTCCGTTCCAGTCAAACATAATATCGCTCCTTTCGCAAGCGCCTTGTTTATGCTGTTATTGTAGCATAGACAGTGTACAATAAAAAGGATAAATATCTTAAAATTAGAATAACGCTGTGTATTTGTTGCTGACAATTTCAAATAAAACGAGTGTAATATTAACGATATCAAAAAGCGTAAGCTTTTGTAAGGGTGGCGGTGCTGATGTTGTTCTTATTTTGTTTTATTAAGTAAATTTATAATTTTGTGCGTTCTCCACGCAAGGCTTACAGCAAAAAACAAGCACCGCAATCAAATACGGTTGATTGCGATGCAGTTTTTTGGTACGCCTGATGCGATTCGAACGCACGACACATAGCGTCGGAGGCTATTGCTCTATCCAACTGAGCTACAGGCGCAAATGTAAAGGGCTGACGGTTGTCAGCCCTTTTAGTATAACATACTTTATACGATTTTGCAAGTACAATTACTTGAGCAGGGATTCTGTAGCCGCAATCTTTACTGCAACGCAGAATACCTCCATAGCCTTTGCAAGCTCTGCTTCTGTAGGATATGTCGGAGCAATGCGGATATTGTTGTCGTGAGGGTCTTTGCCGTAAGGATAAGTCGCACCTGCGCCCGTCAGAACAACTCCTGCCTGCTTGCAAAGCTCAACAGTACGCTTTGCAGTGCCGTCAAGACCGTTGAATGAGATGAAATAACCGCCGTTGGGCTTGTGCCATGAGCCGAAGCCTGTGGGAGCGATCTCCTTGTCGAGCATATCAAGAACGATCTTGAACTTAGGCTCGATTATAGCTCTGTGCTTCTTCATATGCTCCTTGATACCGTCAAAATCCTTGAAGAAACGAGCGTGCCTTAACTGGTTGAGCTTATCGTAGCCGATGGTCTGGAATGTCATCTGGCTCTTGATAAACTTGATGTTTTCCGCACTCGCACCGATGAATGCAAGACCGCCGCCGGGGAACGAGATCTTCGATGTGGATGCAAACATAAATACCATATCCTGCTTGCCTGTCTTTTTAGCTTCTTCAAGGAGGTTCAGCAGAGTGTCGGGAGTATCTGTAAGGTGATGAACGCAGTAAGCGTTATCCCAGAATATTCTGAAATCCTTTGCTTTAGGCGAAAGATTTGCAAAACGCTTTACCGTTTCGTCCGAGCAGGTGATACCTTCGGGATTGCTGTACATAGGTACGCACCAGATACCCTTGATAAGCTCGTCTTCGCTTACCAGCTTTTCTACAACGTCCATATCGGGACCATCGGGGGTATAAGGAACTGTAATCATCTCAATGCCGAGGCTCTGGCAGATAGCAAAGTGCCTGTCGTAACCGGGGGCGGGGCAGAGGAACTTTACCTTCTCGTTCTTTCCCCAGGGCTTGTCGCCGCCGAGTACGCCGAGCAGCATCGCTCTTGCCATTGTATCGTACATAAGCTGAAGGCTTGAGTTACCGCCGATGATTATCTCGTCATGAGCAACACCGAGCATAGGCATACAAAGTCTTTTTGCTTCTTCTATACCGTCAAGTACACCGTAGTTACGGCAGTCAACACCGGTTTCTGACATATAATCACCGTCAAGGCAATGCGTCAGCATATCAAGCGATAAATCAAGCTGTGCAGGAGAGGGCTTGCCTCTTGACATATCCAGCTTCAGACCCTGCTTGCAAAGCTCGTCATAATGCTTTTTAGCTTCTTCATTCAGCTTTTTCAGTTCATTCTTTTCCATTATTGCAAACTCCTTATGATAAAGAATTTTAACGCAGTTCTTCACTGCACCCATGCTTTAATTATAATGCAAATGAAGCCGATTTGCAAGCGTTTTTTCGTTTTCTTGCAAAGAATTATGCAATTTTGTCAAAAAAACGTTGCACAGTAACATAATTATGGCGATTAGCAACTATAAAATATCCATTAAATGTTTAATCTGTGCAACTCGAAATTTTGATTTTTGCATCAAGCGGCAAATGCGGCTGTCACAACGCCGTTGTTGTTTGTGAATGTAATGTCGGTGCTCACCGTCTGCTCGTCAAGCCCCGATAGGTTCAGCGGAACGCTGCAGCGTACATTATACGTCCATTCAAAAGTCAGCGTAGTACTTGTCTTGCCGTCAAGAAAAGCAAGGCTCATATCAAAATCGGTGCTGTCATTCAGAAGAGCCGTTGCGGATAATGCATCATCATATATTACCGGGAGGGTAACGTTCCGGCGGGTAAGCTCTGTGGGCATGATGTTGCGCATTGAAATGAGCTTAGAATTTCCGTCCGTGTAAACATTAAGCGTAAGGTCGGCACAGTAGAAGCCTACCTGCTTTTGACCGTCAAGCGGTACATCTTCTGCATATCCCTGTACGGAAAAATAACCTGTTCCGTAGTCGGATAATGCAATGCTGAATGTAGGGTTGAATACCGGAGTGCCCTTTGCCAGTATAGCGTCATATGCTGTCAGTGCACCCTCGACTCCGTCCTGAACATCAAGCAGAGCGGTTTCGACCTCTGCCTTGTCAAGTCCCGAATAATAGCTTGCGGATACGGCAAAGCTTGAGCCGTCGCTTATAATTTCACTGTTACTGCCGGCATATACGGGAGTTGTGCGTGTAAGCAGCATATACAGTAAAAGTCCTATTCCCGCAGTAACAAGTACAAGCAGGATAACAAGTACGATTTTTTTCATTTATGCTCCCTTTCAGATGCAGTAAAGATTCATATCCCACGCAGGGATATACGGATGCTGTCTTAAATACAGCTTGTACGCGGGGTTAAGCTCTTTGACCTTAAGCGGAAGAGCAAACATATCCTCGGTTCGATGATAAAGAGAAACAAGGAGTTTAGGCTTGTCCCGCTGTATTACTGTTTTACTGCCGTCAAGCGCCTCGCTTTCACTGCCCTCAACGTCATATTTTATATAAGTTATGTGCTCGTCCTTTACAAAGCTGTCAAGACTGCGCATATCTATTTCTTTGATCCTTGACGGATTTATCGGCTTGCCCTTTTCGTAAGGGATAAGCGATGAATTTCTTCCGCCCTTTGATATGAACTCGCATACTGTGTCACAGCTCCATGCGCCTGCATTTACCGTCCTGAAATCATAAGGGTTCAGCTTGTAGTGTATGCGTTTCATCTTTGCGTAATTCTTCCCGTCAGGCTCCATCGCAAAAATCCTTTTGAAGCGCCCGCCGGTGACTCTCAGAAACTCGGATATGGTATCGCCGTTGTACGCACCAAGGTCTGCATAGGTTTCGTTTTCACCGAGCGCAAGGATACCATAGCCGTCCGATTTGTCTGTCTGATTGCGGATAAGCGGTTGTATTCTGCCTGTTATACGGTATTCGAGCCAGCCGTCAAAAACCTGCTTCGATTTTTCGTCCGAAAGCATCGAGTAAACTCTTTCGAGTTCGGCTCTGTGTTCTTCGGCATATTCTTTTGTGAATAATCCGCCGCCTATCACGGGAACATCAGGGGCATATAATTCGTGTCTGTCCGAAATGGCTATGATCCGCTGTATCACCTCGTCAATATGCGTTCCGAACGCAACGAGTATGATACAGTCGCCGAACTGCTGTTCAATATCTGACAGTTTTTTTACCTCAAAGCCCGCAAAGCTGTGACCTCTCACAAAGTCATCACTTGCCATAAAGCCCGATACTTTCACATTTTTTTCGGCGCAGACATCAAGTATTTTCTGTGCGCCGTCACCCATGCCGTATATTATTATCGGCTTTGAGGTCGCGGCTAAGTGCTCCCAAAGGCAAACCGCATTTGTTATATCGTACATCTGAACATTCCTTTTCCGTGATTATTCGACAGTTACCGATTTTGCGAGGTTTCTGGGGTGGTCAACGTCAAAGTTTTTGAGTGCCGCAGTATAGTATGCGATAAGCTGCAAAGGAACTACTGCCACAAGCGGCATCAGAAGATCTCTGGCAAGCGGAAGCATAACGGGATAATCAACATCGTTTTCGTCAAACCTCATATCTTCGCTGTAGACCATTATTACAGTTGCACCTCTTGTTTTTACTTCCTTTATGTTGCTCATAGTCTTTTCGTAAAGACTGTGCTGAGTTGCGACTGCAATCACAGGCATTCCATCTTCAATAAGCGATATAGTGCCGTGCTTCAGCTCGCCGGCGGCATAGCTTTCGGAGTGGATATATGAGATCTCCTTGAGCTTAAGGCTGCCCTCCATGCTGAGTGCATAGTCAAGACCCCTGCCTATATACAGTAGGCTGTCTGCGCTCATAAGCTTTGAGGCTACCTTCTGATATTGCGTCTGGTCGTCAACGCATTTCCGCACTTTTGACGGAATTTCGGCAAGCTCCGATATCAGCTGTCTGCACTCTGCTTCGTCTATGGCATTTCTTGCGTATGCTACGCGGAAAGCCAGCAGATACATAAATGCTGTCTGCACCATATACGCCTTTGTGGAGCATACCGATATCTCAGGACCGGCAAGCGTGTACATTACCATTTTTGCTTCTCTTGCTATAGATGAGCCTACTACATTGACAATGGCAAGCGTATCTGCTCCGATAGAATTTGCAAGCTTCAAAGCGGCAAGCGTATCTGCGGTTTCGCCCGACTGCGAGATTATTACCACAAGATCGTCAGGGGCAAGCAGAGGATCGCGATAGCGGAACTCCGATGCGATATCCACAACAACAGGAGTGCGCGCGAGCTTTTCTATGACGTATTTTCCGACCATACCGGCGTGCATAGCAGAACCGCATCCTACTATATAGATATGATGGTAGCTCCTCAGTTTTTCATCGGTAAGACCGCATTCCGAGAAGTCGGGCATACCGTTTTTGATCCGGGGATTTATAGTCTTTTTGAGCGCATCGGGCTGTTCGCATATTTCCTTCAGCATAAAATGTGCGTAACCGCCCTTTTCAGCTGCCGAAACGTCCCAGTCGGCAATCTGTATCTCCTTTTCTATGACATTTTTGTGCATATCATAAAATGTTACACCGTCTGCAGTGATATCCGCAACTTCTCCGGGTTCAAGCAGATAGTATTCTCTTGTGTATTCGATTATCGCTGTGACATCGGATGCGATAAACATTTCGCCATTTCCCTTGCCGACTATCAGAGGACTTTCTTTTCTTGCCGCGAATATGCGGTTTTTGTGTTCTCTGAACATTATACCGAGCGAATAAGCGCCCTCTATATCAGCAATTGTCCTGATTATAGTATCAATAGGGTCGCCGTCGTAGTTGTAGTCAAGCAGCTTTGCGACAGCTTCCGTATCGGTCTGGCTTTCAAAGCCGTAGCCCTTTGATATGAGAAATTCTTTCAGCTTGCGGTAGTTCTCGATAATACCGTTATGAACAATGGATACTCTGCCGTTTCCTATAGGGTGAGAGTTGATATCGCTCGGCTCGCCGTGCGTTGCCCAGCGTGTATGACCTATGCCTGCGGTAGCAGTGAAGTGAGGTTCGTTCTCGAGCTTTTTGATAAGACCGTCCTTGAGTTTTCCTTTTGCTTTGACGGTTTTTATCCTGTCGCCCTCAAATACGGCTATGCCTGCGGAGTCATAGCCCCTGTATTCAAGCTTCGTGAGCGAATTTACAAGTATTGCGGTGCATTCTTTTGCACCGACATATCCTACTATTCCACACATAAATTTATTCCGCCTTTCGTAAACCGGAGTCTGTATATCCGAGATATACGCTATAAAATACTATTCTGATTTTTCTTTAATAAGTACAAAGCCGTCGGCTTATACAAAATACAGTATAACACATTTGACGCTAAAAGGCAAGTGTACCGATGCAATTGATGTTGACACGGTCAACGGTTCGTGATAAAATATAGTAACACAAACGATCCGATTTGTGAGAAATAATATTATGAAAAAAGCAAGAAATAATGTTCTTGAAGGAGGAATTACGATGGTTTCACAGGCAGAGTACATTTACGCATATCTGTCGGAAAATATGTTCGTTCCGACTGTTATGTTCTGGGTCGCTATAGCCATAGCCATTACATCTGTAGTATGTTTTATCCTTGCGCCGCTTTACAGTAAAGGAAAACACGGTGGTGTGAAAGTCTTGGCGCAGATCATTACAATACTCGACTTTATCGGCGGTATCGGTTGCATACTGGTTTTCGCCGGGGTATCAGTGCTTTCGCTTCTGTCAGCAGACGGTGCATTCGCTGACGCTTCACTGCCGGTACAGGAAAAAATACTCGGGATACTGCTTGCTCCGACAAGGTTCGGTATGTCGCTTGACAGCTTTGTATCCGGAGATCTGTCGGCGGGCACTGTAATACTCTTCTACGGACTTTATTTCGGCGTTTCCGGTTTGCTTGGCATAATCACGTTTATTGTCAACAGTTCGGCAAGAGGTAAGTATAACGGTATAAACGGAAAGATAAGAGGTGCAGCTGCTCCTCAGGGAGTGCCCGGGTATAATCCTTATCAGCCATATGGTCAGAACGGACAGAATATTCCGCAGGGCTATCCTCAGCAGTATCA
>DOQG01000013.1:37004-57062 GCA_003512525.1 Oscillospiraceae bacterium
TCAGCAGAATGTACAGCAGGGCTACCCTCAGCAGTATCAGCATAATGTATCACAGAGTTACCCTCAGCAGTATCAGCAGAATGTATCACAGAGTTACCCTCAGCAATATCAGCATAATTCTCAATATCAGAGCAATTCCGGAGAACCGACAATGCTTACTCCCGAGATGTCCGAACAGCCTGTTGCCGCTGTTCCTGTGATGAATGCACAGCCTGCTCCCGGTTATGCCGAGCCTGTACCTGAACCGACAGCTCCGACAGTTCCTGAAACAATACAGCCCGAAGCGCCTACAGAGTCTGTTTCAGAGGTTACACAGACCGAAGCGCCTACAGAGCCTGTTTCGGAG
Source organism: Oscillospiraceae bacterium (assembly GCA_003512525.1). Lineage (GTDB taxonomy): Bacteria > Bacillota > Clostridia > Oscillospirales > Ruminococcaceae > Ruminiclostridium_E. The sequence goes on from DOQG01000013.1 coordinate 37,351, forward strand.
GTCACACAGCCCGAAGCGCCTACAGAGTCTGTTTCAGAGGTTACACAGCCTGAAGCGCCTACAGAGTCTGTTTCAGAGGTTACACAGACCGAAGCGCCTACAGAGTCTGTTTCAGAGGTCGTACAGCCCGAAGCGCCTACAGAGCCTGTTTCGGAGGTCACACAGCCCGAAGCGCCTACAGAGCCTGTTTCGGAGGTCACACAGCCCGAAGCGTCTACAGAGTCTGTTTCAGAGGTCACACAGCCCGAAGCATCTACAGAGCCTGTTTCAGAGGTCACACAGCCCGAAGCATCTGCTCGATCCGCAGCCGCGAGCTTCTGTGAGAACTGCGGAAATGCACTTGTACAAGACGCAATATTCTGCCCTAACTGCGGTCACAGAGTGAACACAGCTCCGACAGCAGTCTGCACAGGCTGCGGTGCAAAGCTGCCTGATGGGGCGGCATTCTGCACAGCTTGCGGAAAGAGAAGCGGAACATAAATTGTTAGTGATGATAGTGAGCCGTTGCTAAACGGCTCATTTTTGTACATCTTAAAGCACATTGAGTATAAAAAATTGTATCAATTAACGATAGAAAGTCGGAGAGGTATGTGCTAAAATTATTAACGGTGATAATATGAGGAATAAGAAGAATAAACTGAGAGTATGTGAAAATTCAATGGCGCTTGTGTACATATTGGCAATGTCGGGCGGCTTTATGGACGCATATTCCTATATGTGCCGCGGAGAAGTGTTTGCTAATGCACAGACAGGTAACATACTGCTTATGGCGGTAAATCTCGCCAAGGGTAACTTCGGCACGGCGTTGAGATATTTTGCGCCTGTTATGGCTTTTATTGCAGGGGTGGTACTTGCGCAGACAGTGCATCATATTTTCAAGGGACGTACTCTTCACAGACGACAGATAGTTATTTTGTTTGAAACTGTTACGCTTTTTGCGGCGGCGTTTATACCGTATGAGCTGAACATTCTGTGCAACTGTATGATCTCACTTGCCTGCGGTGCACAGGTCGAGGCATTCAGGAAGATAAGCATCAGAGGAGCATATCCTCAGAGTTATGCCTGTGCAACTACAATGTGCATCGGCAATATGAGGACTGCGGCATCGTCAATATGTGAGTATGTTGCACACAGAAATCGTGATGACCTAAGAAAAGGACTGCTTCTGTTCAGTATAAACGCAATGTTTGCTGTCGGTGCGGTAGCGGGCGATCTTTGCGTGACTGCCATAGGGCAGTGGGCGATTATGATATGTGCCGTGTTTATGACAACCGCGTTCATAATCATTACAATGGAAGAAAAAGAAGAGATGTTAAAATAGGGCTATGCCAAAACCCGGAAAAGATAAAGTGAGTCGAAGCGCAAAAATAGTGCGCACGGCTCACTTTTTGTATAGTGCATTTCTATATCGTTTTAGTAATTAACATTGATAGCAGGCTACCTTTTTCCTGACTCCTCATCTCCTCTGCCATAATGGGGTGTTGGCTATAAGACACTCAAACGATTGTGTTTCAAATCCCGTCATAAGCGGGACGCTGGCGCTCTGTTCGAGCCGGGGCTGTACAGGTATCTTGGGATAGTGCGTCTTTGGAAAGTTTCGGTGACAGTGCAGTTGCGCCGATACACTCACGAAATTATGAGCACCTTATCGGCACGGATACTGTTTTCAGCGTTGTTAGCTGTATGTTTATTGTTTTGACGTTTTACAATATACTGCATTGTAATTTTAATGAAATTTGATAAATTAAGAAGCTGTGATGAAATTTTTTGCATTTCATCACAGCTTCTTATTTATCTATACAAATTTTATTTATACATTATCTCATCTTTATTGAACTTCTGCGTGTATCCGAAATAATATCCAAGGTGCGTTGCAACAGGTATTCCCGCATAGCACAGCATATAGATGAACGGCACGAACACAGCCATAGAGTCAATAGTGCTTTCAGGAACTATCATCAGTGACAGCGGATATACAACGCCGTCTATGATCCGGTGTACGAAAGTCATATCAAAATACCACCCGCACAGCTTGTCAAGAAGCAGTAAAACAGACGGAACAAACATTATCAGCATAAGTATCACACCGATAAGCACCCATTTGTTTTCCTTGGGCGGTTCGACCTTGTGAAGTCTTACATATTTCTGCTCTCTGTCGCCGTCACGATAGCCTGCTGTGAACATCAGCGAATAGAATATGAACAGCGTGAGTACAAATACTATAACCTTGAAAAATTCAAAGCTCATAAACGGGGCTGTCGATATAGTCACGATCGTGCTCAACAGATTTCCGAATACCATAAACAGAAATCCGGATAAAAGCAGTTTTATAAAAGGCTGTCTGCCCGATTTAGTGTAATAATCCATTCCTATTCTCCTTGTTCCGAGGAATTATTTTCGGCGGCTTCATTCACTTTGTTGCCCGTCAGAATGTTTGTGAGAACTTCTTTTGCACGCTTTTGATATTCTGCCGAATTTTTGTAGCTTATCATTCCCTCTTTTTCGAGACGGACAGAAAAAGCCAGTGTATCGGGGCAGGAATTTTCCCACTTTGCGTCTTTGACAAATTCCGTATCATTCAGACAAATCCTGAGTTTTCCACTATATTCGCTCATATTGAGCGCTTCGCCGAGGTCTGCAAACATAGTTTCGTATGAAACATCGGTATCTATATAGTCCTGCGAGGGGTCGTATTCTTCCGGTGCTTTTTCGGTCGTGAAAATATCCTCATCGCAGATGTACAGCTCTGCAACGCCGCGCTGTATCTCTCCGTAGAATTTCGCCGTGTTTGATTGCACATACTGGCTGTCTGAGCCTTTTGTAAGATCTATAAAGTATACCGCAACGTGCACATAGCCGTTGTTGTCATAGTCGGGGCAGTACTGCTCGAGCGCAAGCTCAATGTCATTTACCTTTTGATACAGTCCCGGGGCTTTATCGGTGTCGGATATTACGAGCATCACCGTTAAGTCGGGGTCTTCCCTGGTGAATATCTGATATGCGAAGAACGCTATGAGTGCGGCAAAGAACACTCCCACGACCACAAACCATTTGTTACGGTAAAAGAAGTTGTCTATTTTTTTTACCGCGGTCTGCTTTTCCGGCTCTTCGTGCACGTCCTGCTCTATTATATCACTGTCTTCTATAAGTCCTTGCTTGAGCCTTAAAAGCTCTCTCTTTTCATCGCTCTCTTTTGACATTATCTTGCCTTTCCTTAATTGTTTTGCTGAAAGAATACGCCGTCCTGCAGGTTTTTCAGAAATTCCATTGCGTGCTCCTGACTTTCATCGTTTGTGCGGCGCACGGCAATGTAGATCGGGGTCGAGAACAGCTGCATCCTTTTCCCGTAGGCGGTATTCCTGATATCCGTCATATATCCGCTTTCGCCCGTTATTTCACCGAGATCGGCAAAAACCGGCTCACCGGATACGGTTGTGAAGCTCTCGTACACGTTTTTTATCTCATCTTCCGGACCGATGAATATCTGGCTGTTGCCGTTCTGAATTTCATTGAAAAGCTCGGTATCGCCTAAAAATTCGTCCGGCACTGCCTGTTCTATGGTAATGTTGCGTTCGCCGTTGCCGTCAAAGTCGGGGGCGTACTGTGCCATTGTGTTTTCAAAATTTGTACGAACGGACATAGCGTAGTTTCCGATGCTGTATATCGTGATATCCGGTTTTTTCTTCACAAAGAATGCCAGATATATTATAACGGTCAATATGATCAGAACTATGCCGCCTGCGATCATCGCTTTGTGATACCACAGAAAGTTCTTTGTCTTTTCCGAGGCGGTCTGCGCCATTCTGACATCATATCCGGTTTCCTGTATATCGCTGTCCTTTTCGTCTATAAGACCCTGCTTAAGCTTAAGCAGTTCACGCACGTCCTTGTTGTTGTCAGCCATTGTTCAGCCCTTTCCGTACAGTTTTGACAAATATTCTATAACTGAAATGTGAATGCAGTTTAAACGCTTTAACATTTTCGGCGTATTTATAAAGTATAGCATATCGGGGAGTTTTTTTCAAGAATGTTTTATTGCGTCCTTACGCCAAACAATGATAAAACCGGCAACAACACATTTCGTGTTATCGCCGGCATTTGTTTTGCATCAACGCTGTTATGAGCTTTTGCCGCCGTACTTTTTGTATAACAGCTCCGTAAGCTTAATGATATCCGTCCGGGTATTGAACACCGATGGAGCAAGGCGCACCGTACCTGTTTCGAGAGTGCCCTGCTTCTTGTGCGCAAGAAAGTTGCAGTGCAGTCCGCCGCGCAGATAAAATCCGTTTTGTGACAGCATATCGGCTGTAACCGAGCTTGTTTCTTCGCCTGCGGTAAATGATACAACAGGAAGCGACTTTGCGTTCTCACAGCGGTAGAGCTTTATGCTTTTAATGCTTTCGCATCGTTTTACAAAAAGCTCACACAGCGATATTTCGTGAGCATAGATCCTGTCGATGCCTTTTGCGGCGACAAATTCAACACCTCTGCCGAGCGCTATTGCTCCCGGAGTGTTTATAGTGCCGCTTTCAAAGCTGTCCGGTAAAAAATCGGGCTGGTTTATATCGCCGCTGGCACTTCCCGTTCCGCCCTCTATAAGGGTGCTCAGCGGAAACTTACCGTCCGTTACGAGAACACCTGTTCCCATAGGACCGTATAAGCCCTTATGCCCGGGAGCGCATATGATATTTATACCGTCCGACAGACTAAGCGGTATAACTCCGGCGGCCTGTGCGCAGTCCGCAATAAGGCAGATATTATGTCTGCTGCACAGCGCCGCTATATCGGAAAGCGGCGTTATTCTTCCGTTTACGTTACAGCCCGCGGTGATCACTATCACGGCGGTATCACGGCGGATAAGCCGCTCAAGCGAAGCCAGGAGCTCACTGTCGCTGTTTCCGCTGTCCGCAATGCTGTAGCTTATCCGCTTCTGCTTATAAAGCGCGTGGAGCGGACGGATAACGGAATTGTGCTCAAGGTCTGATGTTATGACGTGGCAATGTCCCACGCTCTGACATACGCCCTTAACAGCAAAATTTATCGCGTGTGTACAGTTAAGCGTAAATACGGTGTTTTCGGTTTCGCCGCCGAAAAATTCCGCGCACTTTTCCCTTGCTCCGAATACCTGCTTTGAGGTTTCAAGAGAAAGCCTGTGACCCGATCTGCCGGGATTTGCTCCGTAATCGTACAGTGCTTTTTCCGCTGTATGGAGCACCGAAACAGGCTTCGGATAGGTGGTGGCGGCATTGTCAAGATATATCATCCCGCATCACCGCCGTTTCTGATCTCAAGGCAGTTAAGTCCGCCAAGGGACAGCAGTCGGCAGGTCTTGTCGGGATCGTATTCCGTATAAATTCCGAAACGGCAGCCTTTGGTCGTCGTTATTTTTCCTGTAGAAGATGATATCTTGTAACCGCTGAGAATACGTCTTGCTTTCTCGGCGGCAGTAGCCGAACGCAGTACTATAAAATACATGATGTGCACCTCGTTTCCATATATTAACTGACGTATTATATGCCAAACAACGCAGGAAAGTTACGTTTTTGCTGAAAGATTGTAATATACCGAGCTACCGATTCCGGCTTGTCACAGCTTTGGCGTAAAGCTTAAAAATCAGGTCTTATCAATTGACTGCTTAAAATACAGTTACCTAAATTTGCTTAAATTGCAACTTAAATTTACTCTTTTTTGATTAAATATACACATATAATGTTCACTGCGTTTGTGCACATTAACCAAAACTGTTGATAATAAACTGTAGAAATAGTGACTTGAAATTGTAAACGGTTTCGGTTATAATATAAATATCTTGGTGTAAACGAATACATACAAGTATGATTAAAAGGAGGACTAAAATGAAACTCTCAAAGAGAATACTCGCTTGTGCGGTTACAGCGGCTATGGCAACATCTATGCTTTCAGCCTGCAACGGTTCAAGCACAACAAGCAGTTCGGCTGACAGCGGTAATGCTTCAGGCAATACAAGCTCAACGGCAAACAGCAGTACTTCAGGTACGGACAATAATTCAACGGACAATTCTTCTGCAAGCAACAACGGCGGCAGTGTTGTAGAAGCACCCTCAAACGGTACTACACTAAAGTGGCTCGGCTACTATGATCTTAACACAGATGACAAGGAGATTGTAGATAAGTTTGCAGATGAGGGCTATACTGTAGAATATATTTCAACAAGCTCGGCCGAATACTTTACAAAGCTCGCACAGCTTGTTGCATCTTCCGACTCTCCGGATATGGTGCGTTATGAGTGGCAGTCATACCCCCACGGTGTAGCAAACAACCTTTACACATCACTTGACGATTATGTAGACTTTGACAGCGATACATGGTCGGGTATGAAGGATATGATCGAGAACTTCAACTACGGCGGCAAGCATTACTATCTTCCTTACCGTGTAAACGCAGGTGTTGTTCTTATCTACAACCAGACAGCTCTTGACGATGAGGGTATCAAGACAGACCCGCTGGAGCTTTATAAGGAAGGCAAGTGGACATGGACTGCATGGAAGGATATAATGACTGAATGGTGCAACATCGGTGATGAGTATTACGGTGTAATGCCCACAGGCTTCGTTGCAATGCCTTTCATAGTTTCGACAGGTACAACGCTTATCGATGTTGACGGTCCTAACAAGCAGATCATCAACAACATGAAGGACGCTAACGTTCAGAGATGCCAGGACTTCCTCGCAGACCTTGCTAAACAGGGCATGGTCAATGCGGAATATACAGATCCCAGCACCTGTCTTACCGATACAAAGACACTGTTTGCGGAATTTGGCCTTGACTGGGGCTGGACATCAGCTCAGGCTGCAGCTAAGGATCAGGATATCAGATTTGTTCCGATACCGAGAGATGATCAGGCTGATGCATACTACACAAACACAGATACATTCGGTTACCTCGTTCCTGCAGGTGCACAGAATATAAAGGCTGCTCTCAAGTATATGGAGATATGCCGTCTTAACGAAATCGACCCTGAACTGATTGCTAAGTCAAAGGCTGAAATGACGGCTGAGCATCTTTATTATCCCAAATGCCCCGAATGCGGCGTTTCAACTGCAGACAAGACTTTAGAAAAGTGCCCCAGCTGTGGTGCAGCACGCAGAGAGAATAAAAAGCACTCGGCAATGTCTGAGGATCTGTACCAGATCTATTCCGATCTGAAGGACACAACGAGTGACAAGTTCACATTCCTCTTCGATGATTGCTTCGGCTTCTCGACAGATCTTACAACAATGCTCCAACAGGGTGACAGCGAAGGCGCAGGCTGCGTCCTCGGCGGACCTTTCAAGCTCGGTGAATCCTACACAAGTCTCCGTGATTCTTACTTCGGAACTGTAGAATCTTACCTTGAACCCTACAGAGCTTTAATGCAGCAGAACTGAGTTGAAAACGGTTTTATAACTGAATAACAGAACAAAGGCATCGAGCGATCGGTGCCTTTGATTTATCTGTGGGTGTATTGTCGGTGCTATATGGAAAAAGCAGAGAAATAAGCTTGACAATAACTACCGGCGGTGATATACTGAAAACACTGTAAAGCAAAAAGATACAGCTATTATCCGTGGGAGATATATTGATATCAGAGGCGGTATACATATCGATATCAAGGCACAGCTCACGGCGGACTGTACCTTTTTGTATTTTAAAAGGAAAGAGGTATGTATTTATGAAAGTGAAAAAGTGGCTGTTGGGGTTTATGACCTTTGCGGCAATGGCTGTGTTCTGCGCGGTGTGCGCGGGTGCGGAGACTTATGGGGATTTTGAGTACGGTGTGCTTGATGACGGTACAGTGGAGATTACCGATTATAACGGTAGTGCGGAAAAGGTTGATATTCCTGCTGAAATTGATGGGAAGAGCGTGACGAGGATAGGTGATAGTGCTTTTAAATATTGCACAAGTCTTACAAGCGTAACGATACCAGACAGTGTGACAAGTATATACGGTAATGCTTTTAAAGGGTGCGCAAGTCTTGCAAGTGTAACAATACCGAACAGTGTGACGAGTATAGGCGATTCTGCTTTTCAATATTCAGGACTTGCAAGTATAACGATACTGAATGGTACAAAGAGTATAGGCAATGATGCTTTTAACAGCTGCACAAATCTAACAAGTGTGGAAATTTCCGATAGTGTGACAAGTGTCGGTGATAATTCTTTCGCAAATTGTCCTTTGCTTATAAATATCGAAATATCGGCAAACATTAAAAAAATAGGCGAAAAAGCATTTGGCTATTATGATATATATAACTACGAAAAAACGGATAGAGTTGTTAACGATATTTTCGTCATATACTGTACAGATAGTAGCGTGGCAGCTAGTTATGCGGAGGAAAACGGCATACAGTATAAAACTCCTTGTACAGGTTTACATACATATTCCGATAAATGGACGGTCGACAAAGAAGCCACGGTTGATAATTTTGGCATAAAATCACACCATTGTACCAAATGTGGTTTTGCGACTGACATTAAAGCACTACCAAAAACATATGAATTAATTTACGAAACTGACAGTGAGGACAATTTGTATGTTTATGGTTTCAAAGGAAATGCGGTCGATGTCGTTATTCCCCCTGAGGTCAACGGAAAACGTGTGACAAGTATAGGCTTTGACGCTTTTGGGGGGTGCGAAAGCCTTACACACATAGAAATACCGAGTAGCGTAACGAACATAGACAGTTATGCTTTTAGGGATTGCACAAGCCTTACTGGTGTAGAAATATCAAATAGCGTGACGAGTATAGGCGAGGATGCGTTCTATGGATGTTCAAGCCTTACAAATATAACGATACCGGACAGCGTTGTAAGTATAGGTTCATCTGCTTTTGGTAGTTGTATTAGCCTTACAGACATAGAAATATCACAAAACGTGACAGATATAGGCTACTTGGCCTTCAGCGATTGCATAAGTCTTACCGATATCAACGTAAAAGCAGATAATAAGAATTATACATCGGTAAACGGTGTTCTGTTTAATAAGGACAAAACAGAGTTAATATGCTATCCCGCCAAAAAAAATAATAAGAGGTATATCATACCAAACAGCGTGACGAGTATAGAACGATTCGCTTTTCACAAATGTATATACCTTACAGATGTAACTATATCTAACGGTGTGACAAATATTGAAAACTGGGCTTTTCATAGTTGCAAAAGTCTTACAAGTATAAATATACCCGATAGTGCGACGAGTATAGGCGAAGAGGCTTTTTATAATTGCGAAAGCCTTACAAGCATAACAATACCGAACAGCGTAACACAAATTGGTAAAAACGCATTAGGGTATTATTTCGGATATTATAATAATGAAGCTAGAGTAACTGGCTTCAAAATCTACTGCTATCCTGGCACAGCCGGTGAAAAGTACGCAAAGGACAACGGCTTCACATATGAACTGCTTGACAAACCTACGCTTTCTAAGGTAACAGGCGTTAAGCTCGGCGGAAGAGCGGCTGACGCGCTCCGCATAAACTGGACTAAGAATGCTTCTGCCGATGGCTACATTGTTGAAATGTATCAGGGCAATAAGTGGGCGCGTGTCGGCAAGATCACAAACAACAGCACAACCACATTCAGAAAATCCGGACTTAAGGCAGGCACTGTTTACAACTTCAGAGTAAGAGCGTACAAAATGAACGGTAGCGTTGCTCTTTACAGTGATTACAGCGCGACTGTTGCGGCAAGGACAAATCCATCTGTAATGACAGGCGCAAGGCTCGGTGGCAGAGCGGCTGACGCGCTGAGAACAAACTGGACTAAGAATACAAGCGCTGACGGATATATCGTTGAGATGTATCAGGGTAACAAGTGGGTAAGAGTTGCTAAGATTACTAATAGCAATACGACTACTTTCAGAAAAGCAGGTCTTAAGGCTTCGAGCGTTTACAAGTTCAGGGTAAGGGCTTATAAGATGAGCGGTAAGACTGCGCTGTATGGTAATTATAGCGCTACAGTAACCGCAAGGACAAATCCTTCGATTGTTAAGGGCGTTAAGATTGGCGGCAAGGCTAAGGACGCGCTGAGAGTAAACTGGACTAAGAATGCTTCCGCACAAGGTTATATCGTTGAGATGTACAAGGGCGGAAAGTGGGTACGCGTTGCTAAGATCACAAACGGCAACACGACTACTTTCAGAAAGGCAGGTCTTGCAAAGAATACTGCTTATAAGTTCAGAGTAAAGGCTTACTATATGAGCGGAAAGACGGCGCTTTACGGTAATTACGGAAGTGTCAGTGGAAAGACCGCGGCGAAGTAATTGCCGGTGAATAAAAGTTAATAATAAGACCGGGTAGCGATGGGAAAATCGTTGCCCGGTTTTTTGTGCTCTGTTCAGCTTTGAAACATTTTGCGGAAAACCGAATATAAAAAAGGGGCTGTCACACAACCCCTTTTACCGTTATATTATACTGCTTTACTTAAGAAATCCTTCTATTATCTTCTCTTCCGCTTCTTCTCTTGTAAGCCCGAGAGAGCACAGCTTCAGGATCTGTTCGCCTGCGATCTTACCGATCGCCGCCTCATGGATAAGCTGTGCGTCAACATTGGCGGCATTGAGGGCGGGCTGTGCGTCGACCTTGCCGTTGTCGGCAATGATCGCGTCACACGCCGAGTGACCCGTACAGCGGTTGTTGCCCTCCACTACCGAATAGAACGCCTGATGTGAATTTCCTCTTGCGACCGAGCGCGAAACAAGATCCGCACCGCTGTCCTCGCCGTTCAGCTCAACGTGGAACTTGGTTACCGCTTCTTCGTTGCCGTCTGTCATTATACGTTCGCGGACAACTATCTTTGCGCCCTTGCTGAGCACCGCAGAGGTGCTTCTTGTCGAGCTGTCAACACCGCGGAGCTGTATCGTATCCATTTCGAGATAGGAATCCTCACCGAGTATACAGTCGGTCACCGGGTCGATCTTTTTCAGACCCTTGCCCTTACCCGTGCCGATATGCTTTTCCTTGTAAAGCACCTTTGAGCCCTTTTCAAGGAAAAAGCGGTGTATGCCGTTGTGACGCGCCTGTTCCTCGCCGTCATTGTGTACGCCGCAGCCTGCTACGATAACAACATCTGCGCCCTCGCCGATATAGAAGTCGTTGTACACAAGGTCGTCAACATCACTGTGGGTAACACAGGCGGGGATATAAACCGTTTCACCGACCGTAAACGGCTTTACGCGGATATTTATACCGGGCTTGTCGTCCTTTGGCTCTATAGTTATATTCTCCGATGATTTTCTGCCGGCGCACTTGCTGTCCTCGCGGATATTGTATGCACCGTTGAAGCCTGTAACTTCATCATAATCGGAAATGATCTTCAGCATTTCGGCTGTTGTGCCGTTGAAATTTACGTCCATTATATTGCTCACTGACAACCGCCTCCGTTTCTCTGGGGACATCTGCAAGTATATTCGCCGCCGAGAAGCTTCGGAAGTATTTCTTCTCTCGGACCTGCCGTGCGGACTGTGCCGTCCGCTACTACAACTATTTCATCGGCTATCGAAAGTATGCGCTCCTGATGCGATATTATAACAAGTGAGCCTGTCGTGCCGTTTCTTATCTCTTCAAACGTTTCGACCAGTCTTGCAAAGCTCCATAGGTCAATGCCCGCCTCGGGCTCGTCAAATACCGAAAGCTTTGCGTTTCGCGCGAGAACCGTCGCTATCTCTATACGCTTTGCTTCGCCGCCCGATAAAGCACTGCTCATCTCTCTGTCGATGTATTCCTCCGCACAAAGTCCGACCTTGCCCAGAAGCGCACACAGCTCATTATGACCGAGAGCGTTTCCTGCGGCAAGCTCCAGAAGATCTCTTACGGTAAGTCCCTTGAAGCGCACAGGCTGTTGAAACGCATAAGCTACGCCGAGCTTCGCCCTGCCTGTGATATCCATATCGGTGATATCCGTACCGTCAAGTATAATTCTGCCCGATGTAGGCTTTTCGACACCCGCGATCAGCTTTGCGAGCGAGGTTTTTCCGCCGCCGTTAGGTCCTGTTATCACCGTAAGCCTGCTGTCGAGCTTACAGCTGATACCTTTTATAATAGGCTCTCCGCTTTGGAGCTGCCACTTTACGTCCTGAAATTCCAGCAAAATTATTGCCCCTTTCATCTTTTATCATATTATCGTACCATATTAGCGTTATTATGTCAAGAGCTGTTCGTTACTATTGAATTTTTCCCTGCTTTATGATAAAATATTATGATGATAAATCGGGAAAGGGTGACAGTATGAAAGTATCTATTATTGACAACAGTCTTTGCGATGCATCATTTGTTGATGATGTAAAGCCGGAGGCTGTTGTTGCATATAAAGACGCGCTTGCTGAATTTGGAGTAGCGTATACGGAAATGACGACCGACACTTTTCTTATGCTTCCTCCTGCGGGAGATATGTCAAAGGTGATACTGCGTATGACCTCTGAAAGGGATCTGCTTTATATAAATTCGTTCAACTTTGCATATGTAACAGTACCTGCCAATCTCACAGAGCTGATACCCGGGATAGAAAGACCCGTGATATCCGAATTATCGCTCCACGGGGGCGACTCCCTGCGCGCTATGGAGATGTTTGAAAAGAATTTCGAGCTTGATAATGTGTCGATGATACGCTTTGTGGACGACTTCAGGGAGTCGCCGCAGGAAATGGCAAAGCTTATACGGGAATATCGTGATAAGTATTTTCGTCCTGTCGATATCTGTCCGACGAATAAATATACAAATGCCGTAAATGAGGCAATAGCTGCTGTAATTGCTAAAAGCGACAGCATAACCATGCGCTTTGGCGATTATGAACGGTTCGCCGAGCTTCAGGACTACACCATATCGCTTGCAACTCTGTTCGGTGTCGCTCCGTCACCGCAGATGATCCTGGCGCTGTATAAGTGCGGTTGCCTGTACTCTATGATATACGGCAGAAGAGCAAGGAGCACTCTTGACGACCTGCGTTTCAGCCAGATATCGCCGCATTATGTAAGAAATGTGGATAGATATATACCGATGTCACCCAACGAGCGCACAACACATACATCATTTGTACGTCCGCCGGACAATTCCGCACAGAACAGCGATCTTTTTTATAAGAAGCTCCGCAGTATGATGGTAGACGCGGTAACGGCACAGGAGCTTGAAGAAGTGATAGACGAGTTCTGCACACAGCTTTACAATAAATCGGAGGCTAAGAAAAACTGAAACTGCACGAAACATCAGTTATCGCCAACCGACTATATGTATAAAAAATGCAAGTGGCAACAAGTATATATAGTGTAATTTGACGAAAAATATTGAGAGATAAAAAAATCCTTTTATTTTCACTGCGGATATGATATAATAATTCTATACTGTGTCGATGTGCTCAGTACGAGCAAGCGATATGGCATTTGATTTTGATATCAAGCCGTATTACGGCATTACTATAATTTGTTTACATATTTTTATAGAATTGAGGAAGTGTGACTTTTGGAAAAGTTTATTATAAAAGGAGGCACTCCGCTCAGAGGCGAAGTGCAGATAAGCGGCGCTAAAAATGCGGCGGTTGCGATAATTCCCGCGGCGATACTTGCGGCAGATAAGTGTGTTCTGGAAAACGTACCTTCGATAAGCGATGTAGAGGTAGCGCTGGAGATCCTTTCAAGTATGGGTGCGGTCATCAAAAGACTCAGCAAGTCAAAGATCGAGGTCGATACGTCAAGAATATGTGACGGCACAGTGCCGTACGAGCTTGCACGTTCGACAAGAGGAAGCAGTTACTTCCTGGGAGCACTACTCGGCAGGTTCAAAAAGGCGAGCGTTCCACTTCCCGGAGGGTGCGATCTCGGAAGCAGACCTATAGATCAGCATATCAAGTGCTTTGAAGCGCTTGGTGCAAAGGCTGATATCAAGCACGGAATAGTAGACCTGTCTGCGGACAAGCTGATAGGTACTCAGATATATTTTGACAAGGTAACGGTCGGCGGCACAATAAATGCACTTCTTGCCTGTGCCAAGGCGGAAGGGCTGACTATTATCGAGAATGCGGCAAAAGAGCCGCATATAGTTGATCTTGCTAACTTCCTTAATTCAATGGGCGCAGATATAATGGGCGCAGGTACTGATGTTATCAAGGTAAAGGGTGTTTCAAAGCTTCATGGCACGGAATATTCCGTAATTCCGGATCAGATAGAAGCGGGAACGTTTATGGTAGCGGCCGCGGCGACCTGCGGTGATATCACACTTAAAAATGTAATACCTAAGCACCTGGAGCCTATCACCGCGAAGCTCCGCAAGATAGGCGTATATGTTGAAGTTGAAGATGAAACCGATAATGTCAGAGTTGTCGGCAGACCCCATTATGAGGGTACTGATATAAAGACATCTCCTCACCCCGGCTTCCCGACCGATATGCAGCCGCAGATGACAACTCTTCTGGCTATGGCAAGCGGTACAAGTATGGTGACAGAGAGCATATTCGATACTCGTTTCAAGTATGTCGATGAGCTGCGCAGAATGGGCGCGGATATCACAGTTGACAGCAGAGTAGCGGTAGTAAGAGGGGTTGACCACCTCACAGGCGCTCCTGTCAAGGCAAGCGACTTAAGAGCCGGTGCGGCGCTTATAATTGCGGGACTTGCGGCACAGGGAATTACCGAGATCGAGGATATACACCATATTGAGCGCGGATATGAAAATATGGAGATAAAGCTTAGAGAGCTCGGAGCTGATATAGTAAAGCGTTACTATCCCGATGACGAGAAGATGAGAAAGGCACTCTGATGGCAAAGGTTGTACCTGTATGCTCGTCCAGCAAGGGCAACAGTATATTTATAGGCGATACTTCATCGGGTGTTCTTGTAGATGCGGGCTGCAGCTTCAAGGCATTGAAGGACGGACTTGCGCTGTGCGGCATACCGTTTGAAGCGGTGAAGGCAGTGCTGATAACACATGAGCATATCGACCATACAAAGGCGCTCGGACAGATAACAAAGCGTACATCGCTTCCTGTATATGCGTCTGACGGTACGACAAGAAAGCTTTTTGAGGATAACCTTGTTGCACCGGGTGCGGTCATACATTCTTTATCCGAAATAGGAAGTGTGCCTGTTGATATGGATATTGATTTTTTTCACACGCCGCATGATGCCGCCGAGAGCGTGGGATATACGGTAAAGTTCAAGGAGCACAAGGTAGCGTGCTGTACCGATCTCGGATATGTAACAGATGAGGTAAAAAGAAATCTGATCGGCTGTGATACGGCATATATAGAAGCCAACTATGACCCTAAGCTCCTTTCGGTCAATCCGAAATATCCGCCGTATCTCAAAACAAGAATTTCGGGTGATCGCGGACACCTTTCAAATATGAGTTCCGCTGAGCTTTGCACCGAACTTGTAAAAAGCGGTGCAAGACGGCTGATACTCGGTCACTTAAGCCAGGAAAACAATACTCCGAAAATTGCATATAATGCAGTTGAGCAAAAGCTCAACGGTTGTGGCGTAAAATGCGGAGTTGACTGTACACTTGATGTTGCGCCTGTCGTAACGCAGGGAAAATACATAATTATATAATCGCTTGATATGCACTGCATTTTCTGCTTGGTGGTAACTTTGCAGTTGTGCCGTGCTTTATTTTTTTTATTGTGAAAGGATCTATTTATGGCAGTATATCTTATACTTATGGCGATAGTTCTGGTTTTGGCGTATCCTCTTATTGAGCGCAAACCGAGCATCGGGAAAAAACTCTGCTATGTCATTGTGACATTTGCGGCTATGTATCTGATCAGTATTTTCAGGTACGGACTCGGTAACGACTACTATTCGTACATTTATATTTTCAGAAATATACAGGACTCATCCGGGCTTGCAATTTTCAACCTCGGATATGAGCCTGCGTTTACTGTAATAACAAAGCTTATTTCACTGTTTACCTCAAATATAAATGTTTTGTATGCTATATACGCGTTGCTTATACTTGTGCCGACGGCATATGCCATATTCCGATACAGCGAGAATATATGGATGTCTACCATGATGTTTATTTCGCTGACATTCTTCTACTGCTCACTCAGCTTTATACGCCAGTCCATCGCGTTTGCGGTAATATTGTGTGCATATAAGTATGTAAAGGAACGCAACCATTTCAAGGTGTTGCTGTTTATATTCATAGCTTGTCTTTTCCATAGCACGGTAATTGTGATGATACCTATCTATCTTATCGCCGCGTTTGTAAAGCCTACGAAAATTACAGTTCCGATATACGGTGTAATTACAGCGCTTGTATATTTCCTTTCATGGCCTATACTCAGACTTGCCGTTCTTATACTTCCGCAGTATAAGGGATATCTTGACCTCAACTTCATTACTCAGGGATACAAACCTGTGTATCTGATAGTTCCGGCTATAATTGCCGCACTTGCTATTGCCGCACATTTTACAGGATACGGCAAGGCGTATCCGAAGCAATCATCGATTTTTACGAATTTTGCTATTTTCAATTTTATCATATGGTTCATTGCCACAAAGCACTTTGTCATAGAACGTTTCTCAATGTACATCTACATTTTTATGATAATGTTTATTCCGTCGATCGCAAGATATTATATGAATTGTGCTAAGGTTTATTTTGCGAAAAAGAAAGATCCCGAGGCGGTCGTTGTTTTTGATAAAACGGTAGACGAGGTCTTAGCTGAGAAAAAGTCGGCTGACGGTGTTGAGCCGGCGCAGGAGTCTATCAGTAAAACAACGGCTGAGGAAGCTGACATGCCGCTCAGCGAGGAAGAGGCTGAAAAACAGCGTATACTGGCTGAAATAATGGCTGAGGACGCAGAAGAAAACATTCCGGAAGATACGGATATCACCGAAGAGGAAGATCCGGAATTACTGACCGAAGAAATGACCGAAACAGATGAACCGGAAGAAAATGCGGTATATACAAAAAGAAAGCCCGGTTCGGCGCTGAATTGGGACGTTGCCGGTGATGAACGCTATCTGGCGGAAAACAGAGAGTTTAAAAACAGAAGCAATAAGTTCCTGCAATTTATTTCGCGTCCTGTTACGATATTTGCCGCATTTATGGTTGTGGTCGTGGCATCAAATCTGTGGTATAACTATTTCGGACTTACAGTTTCCCAAAAAGGCTTCCACGGAGTAATGCCATATAAGAGCACTATACCCGCGTACACTGAGCTGATGCTTTCAACAGAAGACAAGGATAATAAAAATGAATTGCTCAGAGATGAAGAGAACTTCCTTAATTATATGTACCGTCTGAAAGAAAATGATAACTATTCGGTTATCATTTCCGCAAGAGGAGATACAGTCGGAGGTCTGAATGACGGTGCGCGTTCCGCACTTAAGGAGCTTGGACTTGTAAAGCTTGCCAAAGCTGAATCGGCAGACAGATATGTAGCTGTTATCGAAGGCGGAAAGGTCACACGCGAGGAAATATCGGACAGTAATAATATTGACACAGGCGAATTTCGTGTGCTCGGCTTTAAGACGCGCGTTATCAGCACACAGCGTACTTCAACGATACAGATGGGTAAAAAGGACTTCTCGCTAAATGAGCGCGGCATGAATATAGTAGTGCTTGATAATACGACAAAAAAGATCGTTGACAAGGTTCGCTTCAAAACATACTATGTAATGCTTACAGCAACCAGATAAGGCGGTAGAGCTATGAGAATGAGAAGAAAAAAGTATCTCGATGAGCGCCTTGATGCCTGCGGTGACGTAAATTTAGGCTGGCTTGTCGACTATGCCGCCGAACAAAGAGGCGAAACACAGCAGAGAACGCTCAATGTCCGCGAGATATTCGGAAACGATAATCCGGTTCACCTTGAAGTCGGATGCGGAAAGGGCGGATTTGCGGTCGAAGCGGCAAAGCGTAACCCTGATATAAATTTCATAGCTGTTGAAATGGCACGAAATGTAATAGTCAGCGCTATGGAGCTTGCTATTAAAGAAAATCTGCCCAATCTGAAATTCCTTATGGGCAAAGCCGAATACCTTGAAAAGTTTTTCCCCGAACGCTCGGTAGAACGTATCTATCTTAATTTCAGCTGTCCTTACCCTAAGGAAACATACAAAAAGCACCGTCTTACCCACCCTGTATTTCTGGAGATATACAAGCACATACTTATACCGGACGGTGAGATACATCAGAAGACCGACAATATGAAGTTATTTGAGTTTTCGATAGAAAATCTCTCGCAGTGCGGCTTCAAGCTCAAGAATGTAAGTCTTGATCTGCATAACAGCGGTTTTGAGGGAAATATTGTGACGGAGTATGAGAAGAGATTTTCCGAGCAAGGACTTCCGATTTATCGGCTTGAAGCAGTTAATTCGTCAAAATAGGCTTTACTTTTCGCAGGAAAAGGTATATACTGAGTATAAGAAAACGGGTTTGCCCTGAAAGGATGTTTAGTATGAATAAAGCAATGATATTTTTCGGTATTGCGGCTGCTGTCGGTACGGGTTATATTTTAGCTAAAAAATATATTGATAATAATCCCGAGGCTGTAGCGGCAGTAAAAGAAAACTGCAGCGACAAATTTCACAAGGCTTCTGTTTATTGCACAGGTGCAGTAAAGACAGGAAGCGAAAAACTTACGAAGAGCGTCAACAACATTGTAAATGCGGGTAAGGAAAAGAGCACCGAGCTTATGAAGAAGGCGGCTACTACCGGAACTGCATTCAAAAATGAGATAAATAATCTCAAGGATATGGTGGTATCGATAAACAGCGGCGTTGATGTTGATATTTCAGATGCAGATACAGATGATGCCGATGGCGAAAACTTTACCTTTACTGAGGGCGGAGAAGAAAAAGAGATATTTGAAACGCCGGAAAAGGGCTCGGAGAGCTTATAATCACAACACGGCCGATAAGCACAATGAAGTGTCACAGGGGGTTTCTGTGGCACTTTTTTTATGAATATGAATTTGCGGGAAGTGCAGACGATGAGTGAAATAACAATAAGGACAGCAACGCCCGATGATGCCGGAATGCTGCTCGGCATATACAAATATTATATTGAAAACACAGCGATAACCTATGAGCTGGAAGTGCCGACTGTTGATGATTTCAGGGGCAGGATAGAAAAAACGCTGAAGAAATATCCATATATAGCGGCAGAATGTGACGGCAAAATAATAGGTTACGCTTATGCGGGGGTCTTTAAGGATAGGGCGGCTTACGACCACTCGGTCGAAACATCGATATATGTTGCTTTGAATGAAAAGCGCCGCGGCACAGGTACGCTCCTTTATAATGAGCTTGAAAAAAGGCTTGCGGCTATCGGTATCAAGAATGCATATGCTTGTATAGCGTGTCCCGAAAATGACGATGAATATCTAAACCACGACAGCATAATGTTCCACGAAAAGCTCGGTTATGAACTTGTGGGAACATTCCGCAAATGCGCAAAGAAATTCGGACGGTATTATGATATGGTGTGGATGGAAAAGATGATAGGCAAGCACGATTGAGATTACTGACTGTAAATTCATCACAGAGTTTTACGGAGAGAATATAAATAAGCTGTAACAAAATGCAAAAATTTCATCACAGCTTCTTGATTTATCCAAATTCCATTGAAATTACAATGAAATATATTGTAAAAAAGTCAGAGCAATAAATATACAGCCAATAACGCTGAAAACAGTTTCCGTGGCAATAAGGTGTTATAATTTCGTGAGTGAACCAATGCAACTGCACTGTCACCGAA
>DOQG01000072.1 GCA_003512525.1 Oscillospiraceae bacterium
TCTGTACTAAAATGGGACTAAGTGAGCGTCAGCGACCCGCTTATGCAAACTTTTAAAACACAGTCGTTTGTGTGTCTTATCGCCAACACCCTTGCGGGGTAAGGGTGTGAGTAAGGAAAGAGGGAGCACGAGGGAGAGAACCTAAGGGATAGGGATAGGGGCTGCAAGTCCCTCTCCCTAGTCCCTTTGGTTCTCTCCCTCGTTTATAGCAGCAACGTTATCGCATAGAATAGCGAACCCGAGAAGTGCTATCCTACAAACAGAACTATCGGTAGCCTGCTATCAATGTTAATTGCTAAAACTGTATAACAGAAGTACACTAAAAACAAACTTTCTCCACATATCAAAAAAAGCGAGCCGAGCGTACTATCCTTTGCGCTTCGGCTCACTTTTTTCGGGCTGCATCACAACCCCTTTACTTTATTTACATTGTTTTATATCAGTCAGCAGGAACTATATAATAAATACGTTCCTCCGGCTTAGCATAACCAAGCTTATCCCTTGCGATAGTTTCAATGTACTCGACCTTATAGCTGTCCTCAGAATATCTGCCAAGCATTTTGTTATCATTTTCCACTTCAGTCACCTGCGCGGTAAGCTTTGCAAGCTCTTCTTTCTTTTGTGATATCTCCACCTGTATCGAAATGAAGTTATACACACATATCACAAGCGCCGTTATCAAAAGAGGTGCAAGTATCAGCATAACTTTATTGAATTTTCCTGATTTTGCCTTCAATCCTGCTGACATTTACAACTTCGTCCCTTTCAAGCTTATTATCATTATTATATAATATTCTGCGGTGCTTTTTCAAGGCTGCTTCTGCTCTTTTTATTTTATTATTCATAATTTTGTAAAAATGCACAAACGGAAATGCTATTTTGTGTGCAAATGATACAAACACTTTGAAAACGGGTTTTAACAGTTTACCAAACACAATTTTAACTATCTTTATTGCAGTTTTTATAACCATGGTATATACCAATTTTACAAGCCGACCGACCGTAAGAAAATATACTATAGCTCCGACAGCTGCAGAAAACAGATATGACGCACGGAAAATTCCGTTCCCTATTTCCATCGAAAGACCAAAAAGCACAAGACCGCAAAGAGCAAGATAAAACGTATCCTCTACCCCGACAATAAAGCTGTGGTGCGGAATCACAGTCCTTAACACCCTCAGTACTTCATACCCCGCACCAAGAAAGATCCCGCATACAGAAAAGCACGCCAGTTGCCAGATAAGCGATGTTTCAACATTCATATGCTCACCTCTATCTGAATATCCTGGATATGAAATTATCGGCACACTTTGTTCTGTTATCGCCGAAATGGATTGAACATATTTTGCCTCTGATCTCTACGTTACCGCTTCCTGTAAAGGCTCTTCCCACCTCCAGCTCCGAACCTTTAATACGCATATCCCCGAGAACAGTATATAAAATAATATTCTCGCTGTCATATGAGATTATTTCAAGCACACCGTTTACGCATAGATCTCTCCTGTCTGTAAGAGTCAGCAACTGTTGTCTGTCGTTCAAAAAAATACCCCCGCTCATTATTTACATTACAGTTTAGTAAATAATATTCGGGGTATGTCCTGATTATGCTCAAACTACTTCATAAAGGTCAGAAGCTCCGTCTTTACCGACTACTTCAACAACCTTCAGTACACGTATTTTCAGCGGGCTTTTGCCCATATTTATCTCGACTTCATCTCCGACCTTAACATCATAAGACGCTCTGGCAGGTTTGCCGTTCACCGAGATCTTTTCGGCATCACAAGCTTCGTTGGCTACTGTTCTTCTTTTGATAAGGCGTGATACTTTCAAATATTTATCCAATCTCATAGAAACTCCTTTCGCTGATCAGCAATAAAAAACGGAGGCGGTAATAATACTGCCTCCGCTATTTAATCAGATTTAATTACTTAGCAACTGCGTCCTTTAATGCACTTCCGGCCTTGAATGCGGGAACCTTAGAAGCAGCGATCTTGATCTTGTCACCTGTACGGGGGTTAACGCCCTCACGAGCTGCGCGCTCGCGTACTTCGAATGTACCAAATCCAACGAGCTGAATCTTTTCGCCCTTTGCGAGTGTTTCGGAAATGCTGTCTACTACAGCGGAGATAGCCTTTTCTGCATCCTTCTTTGTAAGGTCAGCCTTTTCTGCAACCATTGTAACTAATTCTGCTTTTGTCATTTGAGTAATCCTCCAAAAAAATTTTAAAATTATTTAAGCTGAAAAGCTTATTAACGTAATACGGTCAACCGACTAATTGCTTTACGGTTAATCAGAATTTAAAAACAGCGCTTTTATCTGCTCATCTGACAGATTGTCGAGCGTTTTGCCTTGCGACTTCGTATTACTCTCAAGCTCTCTAAATCGCATTATAAACTTATTTACAGCAAAAGTCAAGGCTTTTTCGCAATCTTTTTCGATAAAACGTGATAAATTACAGCAAGAGAGTAAAAGTTCTCCAAATTTTTCTTCGGTAAATTCTTCGTTTTTGTCATTTATAGCTAATTTAAGTTCATCAAATTTACCTTGAACAAGATCAAGCGCCTCTTTAGTATCGCACATTTCCACACCGGCGTTTGATGCACGTTTAAATACTTTCTGTCCGCGCATAAGAGCAGGTAAAACCATAGGCACACTGTCAAGTGTATCGGCTACAGTATCCTGATGCTTAGATTTTTTCTTCAGCTTATCCCAATTTTTAAGAACATCGTCACTGTTATCAACTTTCACATTGCCGAAAACGTGAGGATGACGGTAAATCATCTTCTTTGTGACATCATCACATATATCATTAAATTCAAATCTGCCGCGTTCCGTTTCTATCTGACAATGAAAAACCGCCTGAAACAGCAGATCGCCGAGCTCTTCTTTCAGCATAGCCGCATCATCGGCATCAATTGCTTCCATAACCTCGTACGCTTCTTCAAGAACATTCATACGGATCGACTTATGGTCCTGTTCCTTGTCCCACGGGCAACCATTCTCGCTTCTGAGAATACGGGTAACTTCAATTAGATCGTTTATGTCGTACTTATCTT
The DNA here is from genome assembly GCA_003512525.1 of Oscillospiraceae bacterium. Taxonomy (GTDB): domain Bacteria; phylum Bacillota; class Clostridia; order Oscillospirales; family Ruminococcaceae; genus Ruminiclostridium_E. Next base: position 3,058 of record DOQG01000072.1, read on the forward strand.
TAAACTTAAAGTCCAAAATATACACTTCCTAAATAAAAATAGCACAGGTGCGTATATAATAATACACTAAAATCTGTCATATATCAAGGCTATTTTCGCATTTTTTTCGTTTTTGGCGATTTAGCAAAGATTTTATATTGATTTCGTTGAATAATATCAGTAAAATTATATAAACAAAACCGCCTGCTCCGATTGACAATAACAATCTTATAAAAGCAACCGACCGTTCAAACAGTATATTTGCGCTCAGATAAGCTATAACCGCACATACTGTACCTGCGATAAGCGGAAGTGACATTTTTCTCAGAATATGAAAATCTATACCAGTCACAGCTTCCAGAGCAAAATAACCTCCCAGCGCAACAAACGCATACATCACAACTGTTGATACGGCAGCACCGCTTATATTTATTTCGGGTATCGAAATTGTAAACACATTCATTATAAGCTTAAGTGCGCATCCCGGCAGCATCAGCTTTATCGGCAGGTCAGAACGACCTATGACCTGAAAAACAGAAATAAAGGTCGATGACAGGGTAAGAAATACTCCGCCAAGCCCTAAAATGAACAGCGGAAGAACACTTACCTCGATCTCCTGTTGCCTTCCTGAAAACAGGAAATCAAGTATATACGGACTCAGCGCCGAAAGACCGAGATACAACGGAAATCCTATGATGAAATTCGATCGTAGTACTATCGAAACCTTACGTTCAAAATCTACCTTGTTTTTCAATGTCCACGCCCCGGCTATCCTAGGAAGCGCACTTCTTCCGAACATTGCCGTAAATGACGGTATCAGCATAAACATTGTCCACGAAAGTCCTGTATAGCTCCCGTACATAAAGTTCGCAAGCCTGACTGCACCGCCCTGAGAACCGATAATTTCCGAAAACCGTACCGAAAAGTACTCCGGATCGCATGAAAGCGCATAATTAAGGCATCGAGGTATAGTAATAAGATCTATAAACGATGAAAGATTTATTACAACAGCCGCCGCTGATATCGGCACACAGCTCTTTAACAGCTCACGCACAATTGCGAATGTTCTGTCAGTCGAGGTGTCGCCTTTATATATGTCAATGACCTTTCGGCACAGCTTCTTTCTTATAATCAGGCAGACGAGCGCACAAAGTTCACTTGCGGTTACGGCGAGAACAGCACCTGCTGCGGCGTACGGCATTATAATATCTGTTGCCTGTGTTATGTTATCGGCTAACGTGCCGAATATTTCCTTACCGCTGTCATAACACTTTATTCCATAGTTTAATATAAAATACGATGTGCCGAGCCCCACAATGGCACGGCAGACCGATTCCGCGACCTGTGAGACCGCTGACGGCATCATATTACAGCATCCTTCGTAATACCCCTTATAAACCGACGAGATGCAGCAAAGACATACAGATGGAGCTATAATTATAATGCCCCATACGCTTTGCGGCGACTGAGCGACATAATCCGAAAACGGCTTTGCAAGAAAAAGTATGAACACGCTTCCAAGTGCACCAATAGAACCGAATGTCATTATCGCCGTGCGTAGGACCTTGTTCGCATTTGCAAATCTGCCGAGTGCAATATTATCGGCAACGGTTTTGATTATGACTGTCGGAATTGCCGCCGCAGTCATTGCAAATACCGGTGTGTACAGGCTGTATGCTGTGGAATAGTAGCCCATACCGACACCGCCGAGTATATTTGTCAGCGGTATTTTGAAAACAGCGCCGACTATCTTGCTTATCGCCATTGAAACAAACAGAATTATTGTGTTTTTTACATAGGTATTTTTCAAACAATCAGTCCTTTCCGGTTAATTCTATTATCCTTGGGACAAGAATATACCGGATACGGCTGTAACGTTATCGATTTCTGGTTAAAAAAGACGCTCACCCAAAACGGATAAGCGTCCTTTAATACTATTCTTTTCTCAAGCCTTGAAGTCAAACGGATGCTTTTCTTCGGGAACAGCAGACGGAACATACTGTTCATATGCCGGCTGTGTCTTTCCGCCGCTGAAATCCACCCTGTCGATTTTAAGTGCATCGTCATTCTTATTGCTCTTTTCAAAGCGATCTTCCGTCTTCTCGGAATATGCCGCCTTAATCAGCTTGATCAGCTCTTCTACAGAAGAAGCCGTCACAAGACGTTCCTCATATTCCTCTTTTTCCTCTTTCTTAGCTTCCTCCGCTTTTTTTTCGGCGGCTTTTTCCTTAGCTTTTTCTACGTTTTCGTTCTTCTTTAGACTCTCTTTGATAAGAGCATAGTAAGAAATATTGCCGTCACTGTCAACACTGATACCGAGCTTTGTAACATTGTCCGAATCATCGCCGAGCTGTTTTCTTATTTCAGGCAATTCACCTATTGCCTTATCGATGATGCCCTCGAATTTAGCTCTTTCGTTTTCATCGGTTGCCATTTTTTCAAGAGTATCAGGGGTTATGACGCAATTATACTCACCTTTACCTGTAGCAAGGTGTTGCTGTGCTTCTTCATCGGAAGAAAAATCGGCAATGATAAAGTCCACATTTTTGTATTTATCTTTCAGCTGTTCAAGATATTTCTGTGCATCGTCACTTAACTTTGCCGTTGATACTCCCTTTGCCTTTTCGGATTTGTCTGCCATGCTTACCATATAAGCAGGTTCGTATTCATAATTGGTATTAACTGCGGACATTTCAATCACCCTTTCTGTATATTCTATCGACACAAAGAGCGATAAGTTTAATTTTATCCGTTTCTGACAGTGCAAATACTTTTCGGAACACTCCAACCGCGTGAGTTCATTTCATCAAGTACAAACGATGCGGCTTCATTAACGCCGCGCTGATTGAATGTAAGTTTTGTACGGATATCGCTGTTGACAGCAGAACAAAGCATAACGGCATATTTCACGGCAAGCGAATTTTCTGCTTTGAGCAATTCATTAAGGGTAGTTTTTTCATCAACCATCTGTTTCACCTGTAAGTTTTTCGATAACACTGACGTGACTGCTGTGTACAGCCGCACATTTCTGCAGCTTTTCCTTAAGTTGGGGATCGGAAACAACCGCAGACGCTTTTATATATTTTTCTTTTATCACTTTTTCTTCGGCAAGCAGATTTTTCAGTTGCAATGCCTCATATGCGAGCATATCCCCCATAATTCTGTCCTCCGTCGGATTTGATAAGATTTATCCGGATATATAAATATAGTTTGCATTTTCGTGCGTATTATGCTATAATTTTATGAATAGACAGATTTTTTACAACAGAAAGGATTTTTAGCTTGGCTGACAAAGAATATATGCAGGAGATACGCAACTTCTGTATCATAGCGCACATAGATCACGGAAAGTCCACTCTCGCCGACAGAATACTCGAGCAGACAGAAACTGTCGCACATCGCGAAATGGAAGAACAGATACTCGACAATATGGATCTTGAACGCGAAAGAGGCATCACCATCAAAGCACGCGCTGTAAGGCTCAGATATAAAGCCGATGACGGCGAAACCTACGTTTTCAATCTTATAGATACACCCGGTCACGTTGACTTCAACTATGAAGTTTCCCGTTCGCTCAACGCCTGCGAAGGCGCTATACTTGTCGTAGACGCTTCACAGGGTATTGAAGCACAGACTCTTGCGAACACATATCTTGCCATTGAGCAGGACTTAGATCTTGTACCGGTAATAAACAAGATCGACCTGCCGTCAGCACACCCAGATGAAGTCAAGGAAGAAATAGAAACCGTAATAGGCATTCCGGCAGACGAAGCCCCTTTGATTTCCGCAAAAATGGGCATTAACATAAAGGACGTAATGGAGCAGGTCGTAAAGAATATCCCCGCACCTAAGGGTGACCCGGACGCTCCGCTGAAAGCGCTTATCTTTGACAGCTACTATGACGCTTATAAAGGTGTTATCGTTTATGTAAGAATTAAAGACGGCACATTAAGACCCGGTGACAGGATAAGAATGATGGCTACCGGTGCTGAATTTGATGTTGTCGATGTCGGATATATGGGAGCAAAGACTCTCGAAAACGCAAAGGAACTCCGTGCAGGCGAGGTTGGCTATATTGCCGCATCTATAAAATCGATCGGCGATACAAAGGTCGGTGACACAGTTACTCTTGTCAGCAACCCCGCTGATGAGCCGCTGGAGGGTTACCGCAACGTAAACCCGATGGTATACAGCGGTATTTATCCCGCAGACGGCGCAAAATACGGCGATCTGCGTGACGCACTTGAAAAATTACAGCTCAATGACGCTTCGCTGACATTCGAGCCTGAAACCTCAATAGCGCTCGGTTTCGGCTTCAGATGCGGATTTTTAGGACTTCTTCATATGGAGATAATCCAGGAAAGACTTGAACGTGAATATAATCTTGACCTTGTTACAACTGCCCCGTCAGTAGTATACAAGATAACAAAGACAGACGGCGAAACGATTTACATTGACAACCCGACAAATTACCCCGATCCGTCAGAAATAGAAGTTGCTGAAGAGCCTATGGTAAAAGCAAATATCTACACACCGTCAGAATATGTCGGAAGTATAATGGATCTGTGTCAGGAAAGAAGAGGCACCTTCAAGGATATGAAGTACCTTGATCTGAACCGTGTTGAGATGCACTATGACCTGCCGCTGAACGAAATAGTATACGACTTCTTTGATGCGCTTAAGTCACGCACAAAGGGTTATGCAAGCTATGACTATGAGATGTCGGGATTTGTTCCGTCACGACTGGTAAAGCTCGATATACTCCTTAACGGCGAGGTTGTCGATGCGCTCTCGTTCGTTGTTCATGCGGATAAGGCTTATACAAGGGCAAGAAAGATCGCAGAAAAGTTAAAAGACAACATTCCCCGTCAGCTGTTTGAAGTGCCTATCCAGGCGGCAGTCGGCGGTAAAATCATTGCAAGAGAAACCGTAAAGGCAATGCGTAAGGACGTGCTTGCAAAGTGCTACGGCGGCGATATTACCCGTAAGAAGAAGCTGCTTGAAAAGCAAAAAGAGGGTAAGAAACGTATGCGCCAGCTTGGCAGCGTCGAAGTTCCGCAGGAAGCGTTTATGGCAGTGCTCAAGCTTGATGAATAAAGGACTTTATATCCATATACCGTTCTGCCTGTCGAAATGTCCGTATTGCGACTTCTACTCAGTGGCATTTGACAACGATACGGCAAAGCAATACAAGGACGCTGTTATTAGAAATCTGCGGTATTACCTGTTGCAAAACAGCTTCCTCAGATTTGACACGGTATATTTCGGCGGCGGTACTCCGATACTGCTATGGCGTGAGATCTGTGATATCATGGACGAAATACAGCCGTATATGACCGAAAATGCCGAGGTCACTATTGAAGCGAACCCGTGTTGTACCGATGAAAGCTCACTGCATTCATTAAAAGCGCATAACGTGAACAGAATTTCATTCGGCTTACAGAGCGGAAATGATAACGAACTGAAAGCACTCGGCAGACGGCATAACAGTAAAGTCGGTGCAGATGCGATAAATATGGCGTACAAAGCGGGATTTGAGAATATTTCGGGCGATATAATGCTCGGAGTGCCTCTTCAGACAAAGAAAAGCCTTATAGAAACTATCGGCTATATGACCTCCCTGCCGCTAAGTCACATTTCGGCATATCTGCTGAAAATTGAGCCGGGCACGCCGTATGCTAAAAAACAGCTTACACTCCCCGATGACGATGGATACGCCGATATCTATCTTGAAACGGTAAACCGTCTTGCAGACAAAGGATATAAGCAATACGAGATAAGCAATTTTTCAAAGCCGGGCATGATAAGCAGGCACAATCTGAAATACTGGCGATGCGAAGAATATCTCGGTATAGGACCCGCCGCACATTCTTATTTTAACGGAGAACGTTTTGCTGTCGGGCGTGATTTGGGAGCGTTTATCCAAAGTGAGGTTCAGCCTGCCGTTATCACCGAGCGTGAATGCGGCGACTATGAAGAGTGGGCAATGCTGAAGCTCAGACTCAGCGAAGGTCTTGATTTCAAAACTGCCGAAGAACGTTTTGGCGTATCAAAAGAGGATATTTTTAAAAAGTGCAGACTTATCCCGGATAAACTGTACAGAGCGGACGATAAGGCTATACACCTTACGCCCGAGGGATTTCTGGTATCAAATGCCGTTATCGGCATATTAACAGATATATGATTTTTGGAGGAACTATGAACAAGGAATTACTTAAAGCCGATATCGAATCGGTACTGTTCGACAAGTATGAAGTTACAGCTGACAAGGCACAGCCCTATCAGCTCCACGAAGCACTTTCATCTGCAATAATGAAGCAGATCGCACCCGTATGGAAAGACAGCAGGAAGGCTCATCTTGCCACACGCAGAGCTTGCTATTTCTCTGCCGAATTTTTAGTGGGCAGAGCCATTTACAACAACCTGCTCTGTCTTGGCATTGAAGACGATGCAAGAGATGTCCTTTCTTCCCTCGGTGCAAAGCTGTCCGACCTTGAAGAGATTGAAGATGCCGCACTCGGAAACGGCGGTCTTGGCAGACTTGCGGCTTGCTTTTTAGACAGTGCCGCTACCCTGTCATTACCTCTTGACGGCTACGGCATACGCTATAAGTACGGTCTTTTCAAGCAGTCTATCGTTGACGGCTTCCAGAAGGAAGAGGCTGACGACTGGACAAAGTACGGTGATCCGTGGAGCAGAAGAAACGAAAACGACAAGGTCACAATAAGCTTTGCAGATCAGACTGTTGTAGCTGTGCCTTATGATATGCCGATTATCGGATACGGCACTAAGAACATAGGCACTCTGCGTCTGTGGCAGGCAGAACCAGTCAATACGTTTGATTTCCTTAAGTTCAATGCACAGGACTATGTAAACGCAAGCATCGAGCAGATAAAGGCTGAGGATATATCGCGAGTTCTCTACCCCAATGATGATACAAGAGAGGGTAAGATACTCCGCTTCAAGCAGCAGTATTTCTTCAGCGCGGCTTCTCTTGCCGATATCGTAAAGAAGCATAAATCATCAGGTTACGACATTGAAAAACTGTACGAAAAGGTTACAATTCAGCTTAACGATACTCACCCTGTTATATCTATCCCTGAGCTTATAAGAATACTTGTAGATAACGAGGGACTTTCATTTGAAAAGGCTCTTGAAATCGCCAAAAAGACATTCAACTATACAAACCACACTGTAATGGCAGAGGCTATGGAGAAGTGGGGTATTGATATAGTAAAGGAAGTTCTGCCCAGAATTTACGAGATTATTTTACAAATAAACGAAGCCTTCGTTGCTGAGATGTATGCAAACGATATGCCTAAGGGTAAGACCGACTATATGAAGATGATCTCAGGCGGCGTTGTACATATGGCTAAGATGGCAGTTTACTGCTCAAGCTATACAAACGGTGTTGCGGCGCTACATACCGAGATATTGAAGAACGATGTTTTAAAGGACTGGTATCTGCTCTTTCCCGAAAAGTTCCAGAACAAGACAAACGGTATCACACCAAGACGCTGGATTGCGCTTTGCAACAAGGAGTTATCATCGCTTATAACCGAACAGCTCGGCGATAATTCATGGGTCACAGACCTTTCAAAGCTGAAAACGCTTGAAAGACTTCGCGGCGATAACAATATGATGCAGAGATTTATGGATATAAAGCAGGAAAAGAAAAATCAGCTTGCCGCATATATGAAGGCAAAGGACGGCATTGAGGTTGACGCAAACAGCATTTTTGATATACAGATAAAGCGTCTGCATGAATATAAGAGGCAGCTTCTCAATGCGTTCAGCATCCTTTATATCTACTTTGGCATCAAGGACGGAAGCATAAAGAACTTCTACCCGACCACATTCATATTCGGCGCAAAATCCGCACCCGGATATATGAGAGCTAAGGCTATCATCAAGTACATAAACGAAATAGGAAAGCTTATAAATGCCGATGAAGAGGTAAACAAGCTGATAAAGGTCGTATTCGTGCAGAATTACAACGTTTCATATGCTGAAAAGCTTGTTACTGCCGCCGATATTTCCGAGCAGATATCTACTGCCGGTACAGAGGCATCGGGTACGGGTAATATGAAGTTTATGCTCAACGGCACGGTTACTCTCGGAACTTATGACGGTGCAAATGTAGAGATAGTTCAGGAAGCAGGAGAAAGCAACAACTACATCTTCGGCGCAAGAGTCGAGGAGCTTGAAACGATAATGAAGGACTATGATCCGAGAAAGCTTGTCAGCAAGAACCCGAAAATCAAGCGTGTACTTAATACTCTTATTGACGGCACGGTGAGCGATGGCGGAACAGGCGATTTCAAGGAGCTTTACTTTGCTCTGACAGACGGCGCAAGCTGGCACGTTCCCGACCACTATTACCTGCTCGGTGACCTTGAATCCTACGTTGAGGCAAAGCTGAAAGCAAACAGCGACTACGCAAATGCCCGCCTTGACTTTGCAAGAAAGTGCTGGGCTAATATGTGCTTCTCGGGCAAGTTCAGCTCAGACAGAACGATAAGCGATTACGCCAAGGAGATATGGAAGATAGAGCCGGTACAGCTGTAAGAGGTATAACGTATGATAAACGGTATACACCACGTTTCATTTAAATGCAACAAAGGCGAACAGCTTAAAAAGGTTATCGCTTTCTATAGCGATACGCTCGGCATACCGATTTTAAGGCAATGGGGAACCGACTATGACAATCCTATCGGGGTTATGTTTGATACGGGAAACGGTATAATAGAGGTTTTCTCAAACGCCGAAAGCGACTTACCGCAGGGTGTTATACGACACTTTGCTCTTGCCGTTACCGATGTAGATGAGCTTGCAGAGAGAATTGAAAAAGCCGGATATGAAGTGTTTGTAAAACCGAAAAACATATACATTCCTGCCGAAAATCCGCTTGTAGCAAGGATCGCTTTCTGCTACGGACCGCTCGGCGAGGAGATAGAGCTATTCTGTGAACAGTAAACAAAACAGCCGCAGACTGATGTAAAATCAGCCTGCGGCTTTGCTGTATATTCAGTTGTCGATTTCATCTATTCCGGTTTTATAACTATAAGATTGTGCGCATTTTCGGCACAGAATTATATAAAGTTGCTTTGTGCTTTCAAGTGCTGACAGCAGATCATCAGAGTTGTAACCGGCAAAGCAGTTTTTAAGCTTTTCGGCAATGAAGCTCTCCGACCACTGCTCTATCATTCTGCCACCGTACCGGGTATCGTAAGTTTCTCCGTGAACAATATGTTCATACATTTCTATAACGGAAAGGAGCTTTGACTTAAGGTATCCGTTAATGCACATTATTGCAGTCCATAATTCTCCGCGTCTTATCTTTTTTTCAGCCCAAACCGTGTGAAAGAAAAAGTCATTTGCCTGATTTTTAAATTCTTCTTCCGATAAGGGTATATAACTGGTTTTTTCAATTACAGTAATCATATCAAGGTATTCCGCTATACCGCACCAGTCGAATAACAGCTTGTATCCGCAGTTCATAATTTCATCTATTGAGTGAGAGTTCAGATGACTTTTCAGTCTGTCTTCATTAAGTATTATCATATCGGCATCAAGCGAACCGTCGAAGAGGATACGGCGTTCCTTTTCGCCTGCTATTGTATCCTCAACAAATGAATAAACAGGCATACCAAGCTTTCTTATCAAAGTATCTTCATACAACAACTTTTCAGGATGTGAGCATGCAATAATGAGGTCAACATCTGAATACTCATCAGCTTTGCAATAATCTCTTGCCTGAGAGCCGATGAGGATTACTGCTTTTATTTCCTGTTCTGTTTCACATAGCGCAAGAAGCTTTTGCTTAATTTCGTAATAACGATCCATTTTTAATACCTCCCTGAAAGCAAAAGCCACAGTCAGACTGCGGCTTTTTAAGTTTAATTGTTAATATTTAAGCGGTTCGAGCTTAGTAAGATCAAACGGTGTTTCCTGATATACACAGAAATTGAGCCAGTTTGAGTACATAAGGCTTGCGTGACCGCGCCATGTAAAATGCGGTGTCAGCTTAGGGTTATCATCGGGAAAATAGTTGTACGGAACTTCTATAGGTATGCCCTTTTCCACATCACGCATATACTCATCTTTAAGCGTATTTCTGTCATATTCTGCGTGACCTGTTATAAAGATCTGCCTGTTTGTGCGATCGGCAACTATATACGCACCTGCAATATCCGAATAAGCAAGCAATGCAAGATTTGGGTTGCTTTCTATATCTTCCATCTTAACGCCCGTATAACGTGAATGGGGTACCATGAAAATATCATCAAAGCCTTTAAGCAGAGGATGATTTATCGCATTTATCCTGTGAGGGAAGATACCGAACATCTTTTTATCAAGCACCTGCTTCTGGATACCGTAATGATAGTAAAGTCCTGCAAAAGCCGCCCAGCATATATGGACGGTGCTGAACGCGTGTGTCTTGCTCCATTCCATTATGTCACACAGTTCTTTCCAGTAATGCACCGAATTGAAGTCAAGCAGTTCTACCGGTGCACCGGTAATAATTAAGGCATCAAAATACTGTTCCTTGATCCTATTGAATGTGGTGTAGAAGTTCAGAAGATGTTCCTGAGAAGTGTTTTTCGGATTGTGGGTTTCCGTTTTCACGAGGGTTATATCTACCTGCAAGGGAGTGTTGCTGAGTAGCCTTAAAAGCTGGGTTTCGGTCACAATCTTTGTAGGCATAAGATTTACTATAGCGACCTTAAGCGGTCTAATATCCTGTCTTGATGCTTTTTCATCAGCCATAACGAAAATATTTTCGTTTATGAGCGTGCTGAAAGCCGGCAGATTGTTAGGTATTTTTATCGGCATTTAACATCATCCTTTTCATTTCGTCATATTACTAGATTATAACACGATTTTAATGTGCCGTCAAGGCACATAGCGGCAAATGCCGCAAGTTTTGCCTATCGGGCAAAACAAAATCGTGTTTCAACGTTCTCAGCCATTGCATAGCAAGCCGCATACCATACGGCGAAATCGTCTTCTGACGATTTCAGGCTGAGGTTGTTATAACACGATTTTAATGTGCCGTCAAGGCACATAGCGGCAAATGCCGCAAGTTTTGCCTATCGGCAAAACAAAATCGTGTTTCAATGTTCTCAGCCATTGCGTAGCAAGCCGCATACCATGCGGCGAAATCGTCTTATGACGATTTCAGGCTGAGGTTGTTATAGCATTAAATAAAGTGGCTGTCAAGCCACAGTGGCGGTACGCCACTATTTTGCGTAGCAAAACTATTTAATGCAAAAACGTTCTCAGCCATTGCGTAGCAAGCCGCATGCCATGCGGCGAAATCGTATTCTGACGATTTCAGGCTGAGGTTGTTATAACACGATTTTAATGTGCCGTCAAGGCACATAGCGGCAAATGCCGTAAGTTTTCGTAAATTCCCAAAGTAAGTTCCACCGTGGAAATTTGAGTGGAGCTTACTTTTGACATTTGCAAGAAAATACCTATGACTGATGTGTATTGACTGTTTCCTGATAAAGAAAATCGCCGCTAAATTCAAAGCGGCGACTGTATCTTTAATCGTTTGATTAAGCCTTGTTGATAGATCCGAAGAGTTCCATCTTTTCTTTAACTGTAGCCTTGATAGCTTCAAAGCCGGGAGCGAGGAGCTTTCTGGGATCGAAGCCCTTACCCTGAAGATCCTTACCTTCTTCGATGTACTTTCTTGTAGCTTCCTGGAATGCAAGCTGGCACTCTGTATTAACGTTTATCTTAGAAACGCCGAGTGAGATAGCCTTCTTGATCATATCAGCAGGAATACCTGTACCGCCGTGCAGTACGAGAGGCATATTACCAACCTTCTCCTTAACTGCTGCCAGTGTTTCAAATGAAAGACCGGGCCAGTTTGCAGGATACTTACCGTGTATATTACCGATACCTGCAGCAAGCATTGTTACTCCGAGATCTGCAATTGCCTTGCATTCATCGGGATCGGCACATTCGCCCATGCCTACAACACCGTCTTCTTCGCCGCCGATAGAACCTACTTCAGCCTCAAGTGAGATGCCGAGTATATCGCAAGTGTTGACGAGAGCTGTTGTCTTTTCAATGTTCTCAGCGATAGGATAGTGAGAACCATCGAACATTATAGAAGAGAAACCTGCATTGATGCAAGCCTTAGCACCTTCAAATGTACCGTGATCAAGATGAAGAGCAACAGGAACTGTGATGTTCAGTTCTTCGATCATACCCTTTACCATACCAACAACGGTCTTATAACCGCACATATACTTACCTGCACCCTCAGATACACCTAAGATAACAGGTGAGTTGCACTCCTGTGCAGTAAGAAGTATAGCCTTTGTCCATTCAAGATTGTTTATGTTGAACTGGCCTACGGCATACTTGCCTTCAAGTGCCTTGTTCAGCATTTCTTTTGCAGAAACTAACATTTGTTTTCTCCTTTGATTCTTATTACGGCGGAAACCGCCTTTCAGATTTATTATACTACATCTGCCCTGCAAATGCAAGTGAAAATTAACAAAAAATAAGAGTCGCCGGGGTGGCGACTCTATGTATCTTATTCAGCAAAATCCTTGATGAGTTCTGCAAGGCACTCTGAACAGATGTTCTTGCCCTTGAACTGCTGAATGTCACTTGCATTGTTGCAGAATGAGCAAGCAGGCATATACTTTTTAAGAATAATCTGATCGTCCTCAACATAGATTTCAAGAGAGTCCTTGATACCGATATCAAGAGTTCTTCTAAGCTCTATCGGGATAACAATTCTTCCGAGTTCGTCAACTTTTCTTACAATTCCTGTAGATTTCATGTTTTTTCTCCTTGTTGTTTTTACTTTTTCTTTCCTTATTTGAGCAAGAAGACCGTCACTTCCGCTTGCTTCGATTATATTTTACCAAATCTCTTTACATTTGTCAAATGTGGATTTTATATAGCTGTAATTCACTCCCATTCATAGCAGGAAAAGAAATTGTACATTATTCAAATCATATTTTACAGAAATTCGCTTTATCATCGCATTTAAACGCTTTTACTACAATTTCGACATAGAATTTCAAAAAACAAGAACTTTTATCATCTTAAAAGACAGTACAAAAATTCAGCAATATGCACATATAAGCATTTACTGTTACGCTATATATAGTATAATTTGATACGAATAAAACGGTGGAGTTAATATGCGTTATGTAATTTTTGTTATAATATGCCTTTCGTTTCTTTTTGCTTCCGTGACCGGTAAAATGTCAGATCTGTCATCTGCGGCACTGACATCGTGTAAGGATGCAGTAACACTGTGCGTATCCCTTTGCGGCACTATCTGCCTTTGGAACGGTGTTATGAAAGTTGCGGAGCGCTCGGGTGCTGTAAAAAAGCTGTCTTGTGTATTTGCAAAACCGCTTGGACTTCTCTTTCCCGATATAGATAAAAAAGGTGCTGCTATGCAGTATATAGTAATGAATTTTATTTCCAATCTTCTCGGGCTGGGTAATGCTTCAACACCACTCGGAATAAAAGCGATGAACGAGCTGAAAAAAGAACAAAAAGCCGATAAGACCGCTACGCGCAGTATGATCATACTTGTTGTGATGAACACGGCAAGCATTCAGTTCTTTCCCTCTACTATAGTGGCAATCAGGGCTTCTTACGGAAGTGCATCTTCGTCAGATATAGTCCCCTGTGTATGGATAGTTTCGACAATTGCTCTCGGCGCTTCGGTAATATCCGTTTTTGCCGCTGACAAAATATCATCACGGAGAAAGAAAAATGACTGAAATAACGGATTACATAGCGCCTGCTATGATACTTGCGGTATTCACATACGGAATAGCAGTCAAGACAGATATATTCGATGCATTTATAGAAGGCGCATCCGAAGGACTTAAAACCACGTTCGACATACTCCCGGCACTTATATGTCTTATGACCTGTATCGGTATGTTCAAAGCATCAGGTTGTATGGAAATGCTGACACAGCTTATAAACCCGGTAACATCTTTTTTCGGCTTTCCGGACGAATGCATACCTCTGATATTTATTCGTCCGCTGTCCGGCAGCGGTGCGTTATCTGTATATGACGGTATAATCGCAGAAAACGGTGCTGACAGCTTTGTCAGTCGTGTTGCCTCTACGATGATGGGATCTACCGAAACAACATTCTACACTGTTGCCGTATACTTCGGAGCGGCGAAGATAAAGAAAAGCCGCTATGCTGTTCCTGCGGCGCTGACAGGCGATATGATAGGCTGGATCGCTTCTGCGGTCGCAGTAAGGCTTTTCTTCTGATATAAAAAAGCACGGTGAAACAGTATTCCGCCGTGCTTTTTTGATATCAATCTTTTACAATGTCGCACACTTCGGCTCTCGTGACCTTTATCAGGTCGTCGGGAGCGATTATTATCTGCGTGCCAAGCTTACCGCCACTGACTATAACCTTATCAAAGTCTTTTATCGTATCGTGATAAACTGTCTTATACTGCTTTTTCATTCCTATCGGTGTACAGCCGCCGCGAATATAACCTGTTACCGCGTTAATATCCTTGACGTGTACCATTTCGATGGACTTCTCACCGACCGCCTTTGCCGCTTTTTTCATATCAAGTTCAAGCGCTATCGGAATAGCAAATACATAGTAGTTTTTAGTTTTACCCTCGGTCACAAGTGTTTTAAAAGTGCTTTCGTAAGGCTGTCCTAGCATATCCGCAATGTGTACGCCGTCTATAAATTCGTCACACTCATAAGTGTTGACTTCATAGTTTATCTTATTTTTGTCCAGTATGCGCATTGCATTGGTCTTGTTCTCTTTTTCTTTTGCCATTGTCATTCTCCTTTGCCGTTTATCGCCTGCGCGTTTCCTTCTGCAAGAGCAATGAAACGCTCTTTGTTATTTTCACACTCGACAAGGAGCTTTTCTACTGCTTCGTACCCCAGTACAGGAACATATTTCATAGCATACGCTCTGCTGTGTTCCAGGTGATAGCCGCAGGCATTTTTATCGGCTGTGAGAATTTTAACGCATTTTTCGGTAAAAGTCAAGACTGCACCGGTAAGAATTTTAAGGCTGTCAATAAAGCTGTCGGCAATAAGCGGCATAAATGCATTCAGCTCAAAATTTCCCATAGATGAAGCATATGTAACAGCAGTATCATTTGATATTGCTTTAACTGCCGCCTGTATTACAGCTTCAGGTATAACAGGGTTCACTTTACCCGGCATTGCCGTGCTTCCCTTCTGCATAGGAGAAAGCTTTACCTCACCGATAAATTCGGCGTTCATAAGCCGCAGGTCATTTGCAATCTTTATCAGATCAACCGCAAGAGATTTCAGCAGTCCCGACACTTCTGCAAACACATCACAATTCTGAGTGATATCCATAGGATATTCGGCACGGGCAAGACCTATACCGCTTTCCTTGCGGATAAGCTCCGTCATACGGAAAACATATTTGTTATTCGCCGCTTTGCCTACCGCCGCACCTCCGATATTGATAAATCGCAGACGTTCTTCAGCCTTATATATCCGCCATCTGTCCCTTGCTATACACTGTGCATATGATCCGAACTGCTCTCCGAGAGTGATTTCTGTTGCATTCATAAGCTCGGTTCTGCCGATCTTTTTTATGTGCGCAAACTCCTGTTCTTTTGCCTGAAGCGCAGTCTGAAGCTGTGCACACCCATCACTCAGCTTGCGTATAAGCTTTATTGAAGCAATGCGTACAGCAGTCGGGAAAATATCATTTGTGGACTGATTGAGATTAACATGGTCAAGCGGGTCTATAAAGTCGTAATCACCGCACCTTCTGCCGGCAATAAGCAAAGCGGTGTTGCAGACGACCTCGTTTACATTCATATTTATAGAAGTACCCGCTCCGCCCTGTAATGTGTCAGTCGGAAAAAGCGACATATCAATTTTAAAGCTGAGCTTATCGCACGCACTTACAATGTACTGTGCTATATTATCATCAAGAAGCCCCGCGTCACGGTTTGCGACAGCGGCGGATCTTTTCAGCATAATAAGCTCATATATCAGCTCTTTATGAACAGCCTTACCGGATATACTGAAGTTTGATACCGCCCTTGCGGTATTTATTCCGTAAAGGCAGTCATCGGGCAGTTTGACACTGCCGAGAAAATCGCTTTCAGTTCTCATCGTTATCTCCGCAAAGAAGTGAATAAATGTACTCGAACGGCTGTACACTGCGCTTAAGTATGCCCTGAGTGTAGGCAATACAGATGCCGTAATTGGTTATCGGCACACCCGCGTCTTTAGCACAGGCTATGCGGTACTTCATCTCACGCTCTGTAAGAGTGCAGCCTCCGCAATGAATAATCAGCTTATATGGGCTTAGATCTTCGGGGAAAGTGCCGCCCGATGAGAACTCGAACTGTATCTGCTTTCCGGTGTAATTGCTTACCCATCTCGGAATTTTAACCGTACCTATATCGTCACACTGCCTGTGATGAGTACAACCCTCCGATATAAGTACCTTATCACCGTCATTCAACCTGTCAAGTGCGGTAACTCCGAGAACATTTGTTTCAAGATCGCCCTTGTAACGCGCCATAAGTATCGAAAATGATGTCAGCATTATATCATCGGGGACATCTGCCGAAACCTTTGAGAAAACCTGACTGTCGGTTATCACCAGCGCAGGCTTTATATTTAGCTTTGACAGCGTATCACGCAGCTCATGTTCCTTACATACAACAGCCGTAGCATCAGCTTCAAGTATATCCCTTATTGTCTGTTGCTGAGGAAGTATAAGCCTGCCTTTCGGAGCGGCTTTGTCGATAGGTACTACAAGCACTGCAACATCTCCCGGGTTCAGCAGGTCTGCACAGATGCTGAGCGTTTCGTTTTTGATGTTCAGCTTTGAGCCGATCAGTTCCTTAAGCTCATTTATATTGGTTTTGTTCAGCGCATCTGTGTAAATCGTATCATTACCATAGGCAGGTACAGTATCAAGCAGGTCGCACTTGTTCATAACCGTTATATAAGGAATATTCTGCTTCTTCAGCTTTTCAAGTATAGCGTTGTCGAAGTCGGATATGCCTTTCGTACTGTCAACAACAAGCAACGCTATATCGGTCTTGAAAAGCACCTGATAGCTTTTCTTCACACGCATACTGCCGAGGTCGCCCTCATCGTCAAGTCCCGGCGTATCGGTTATCATGACAGGACCCAGCGGCAAAAGCTCCATTGCCTTTGAAACAGGGTCGGTAGTAGTGCCCGCTGTATCAGAAACAACAGCAAGCTCCTGACCTGTTATAGCGTTTATAAGGCTCGACTTACCTGCATTTCGTCTGCCGAAAATTCCTATATGTATTCTCTCGCCGCTTGGAGTAGTGTTTAAACTCACGGACTGCTCCTTTCGTTGTCGGTCATCAGAACCTGAAATCTCTCTGACCGTGAATAATGTTGTCAATATACTCGGTCGCCTTTGCTCTTACCTTTTCATTCGGAATAGTTGTAAGCTCTCTTGCGATAAGCTCCTCGCCGATTTTTCTTGTATCCTCCGATGCATAGTCTACAAGATATTCCTTCAATGTCATAAGGGCGTTCGGGTGACAGCAGTTCTGTATCTGACCTGCCTTGCACAAGCTCATGAAACGATCTCCTGTTCTTCCCTCGCGGTAGCAGGCTGTACAGAATGACGGAATGTAGCCTAAGCGCATAAGCCAGTTTACAACTTCGTCAAGGCTTCTGTTGTCGGATACGTCAAACTGTGCGGAATTTTCTTCTTCGGACTCAGGCTCTGCATAACCGCCGACGCTTGTTCTTGAACCGCCGCTTATCTGTGAAATACCGAGATGAAGCACTCTTTCTCTTGACTTCTGACTTTCTCTTGTAGAAACTATCATTCCGGTATAGGGAACGGCTATTCTCAGACAGGCTACTATCTTTGCAAATGTATCATCGGTGATACCGTTGTCAAATTCATCGGGATCAATGTCGTCCGCTCTTCTTACTCTCGGAACAGAGATAGTGTGAGGACCTACACCGTGTACGGCTTCAAGATGCTCTGCGTGCATTAAAAGTCCCGCAAACTCGTATCTGTACAGCTCCAGTCCGAACAATGCACCGATACCTACATCGTCAATTCCGCCCTCCATAGCTCTGTCCATAGCCTCTGTATGATAAGCGTAATTGTGCTTCGGTCCTGTCGGGTGCAGACGCTCATAGCTCTCCTTATGATAAGTTTCCTGGAACAGTATATATGTGCCGATGCCTGCCTCTTTCAGCTTTCTGTAGTTTTCTACCGTAGTTGCGGCGATGTTTACATTAACTCTGCGAATAGCGCCGTTCTTGTGCTTGATCGAGTAAATAGTTTTGATACATTCGAGTATGTATTCAAGAGGGTTGTTTACAGGGTCTTCACCCGCTTCAATTGCAAGTCTTTTGTGACCCATATCCTGTAAGGCAATGACCTCCTGTCTTACCTCATCCTGTGTCAACTTTTTACGACAGATATGCTTGTTCTTAGCGTGGTAAGGACAGTAAAGGCAACCGTTCACGCAGTAGTTTGACAGATACAGCGGAGCGAACATAACTATTCTGTTGCCGTAAAAGTCCTTTTTTATCTGTTCGGCGAGCTTGTATATCTCCTCGTTCTTTTCAGGAATGTCGCAGTCCAGCAGAACCTCGGCTTCTCTGTGCGAAAGACCCTTTCTGAGCCTTGCCTTTTCAAGAATGCTGTCGATAAGCTCCGCATTATGCTTGTTCTCTTCGGCATATCTCAGTGTTTCTTCAATTTCCTTGTGATTGATAAATTCCTCAGCCTTGAGTGATTTTGGGTCGTAATTATACATATTTTATTTCCTTTCATTATAAGCGGCGTGATCGCCCCTTGATTCGACTATTTCATAGCCTGCACTCTCAACACGTCTTTGCAGGCACATTCTGCACTGTGCGGATTCGTCACCTGTGCAGATCTTATTGTCATACAGCAGATATTTCTTTCTTGCATCTGTCGGCGACAGATTAGGCATTACAACATTTGCTCCCGCTTTAAGCGCAAGCTCTCTTCCGTTCGGGTGTATCGTACCCAGTGCTGTTGTCGCGGGAAGAAGCACATCCGGCAACACAAGTCTGACAAGCCCAAGCATGAACAGCGTAAGCTCGGTTGTACCCTGCGGCATAGCGGCAAACGGTGTTGCGTGGTGCGGTATAAAAGGACCTATCCCCACCATTTCGGGCTTAAGCTCTTCCAGAAACAGCATATCATCGGCTAAATTTTCAGCCGTCTGATACGGTGAGCCTACCATAAAGCCCGCACCCGTCTGAAAGCCTATTTTTTTAAGTATTCTCAGGCAGTCTTGTCTGTGTTTTGCCGAAAGCTCCGGCGGGTGGAGCTTTGAATAATGCTCGCAATCGGCAGTTTCATGGCGCAGCAGGTATCTGTCCGCACCGCTTTCAAAATATCTGCGGTAGCTTTCCTCGCTCTTTTCGCCTATCGAAAGGGTTACCGCGCAATCGGGAAACTCCTTCTTTACCGAACAGACGATATCACATATCATATCGTCGCTGTAATAGGGATCTTCTCCGCCCTGCAGTACAAACGTTCTGAAGCCAAGCTCATAGCCTGTCTTACAGCAATCAATTATCTGCTCCTTGCTGAGTCTGTAGCGTTCAGCTTGCTTATTGCTGCGGCGTATACCGCAGTAATAGCAATCGTTTTTGCAATAGCTTGAAAATTCTATCAGACCTCTGATATAAACTTCCTTACCGTAATATTTTTCACGGACACTGCGCGACAGCTCAAACAGATAATCGCGCACACTTTCCCTGTTTTCGATAAGCGCTACATACTCATCTTTTTCAAGATGGTGTTCATTATAAAGCTTATCTACAAGTGCTTCCATTTTGTTCAACCCGATGCCTCCTTTGTATTTTCCTCAGGAAGCTTCTGATAGACGGTCTTTGATGTTACGCCTTTCAGCGCTCCGAGTTTACCCGAGAGCATATTTATAACATCCTGCGGAGCATCGATCGCCACGCTGATTATAGACACGCCTGCCTTTTCGTAAGGCACTCCCATTCTGCCTATTATGTATCCTGCGCATTCGTGCAGATATGCATTCAGCTTGGGCACAGATGCGGACTCGGATACTACTATTCCGATAAGTGCAACTCTGCTTTCGGCACACATATTTATCACCTTTTTCCTGTATAAAAAATAAAAGAGCTATGCCAAGGCACAGCTCTACCGAATACCGTAAAACCAAAACGCCTTGCTTTTCTGTCAGAATAATCTTTCAGATCAGTTCGGTTGATATCAAATTATAATGTGTTACCGTTTGGTGAAAGAACTGTTTTCTACACGATCTCACACCTTACGATTTAATATAGAAAATATAGCACAAAAAACGGATAAAGTCAATAATAATTATCGATTATCCGCATTTTGCACTAAAAAGCCTTAAAAAATTATGCATAATAACTACTTTTCAAGACCATGCCTTGGACTTGCACTTATATGCTGTATAGCCTGTATAACAGCTACGTCAAGATCGACCGAAGGCTGATTTTCGAGTTCTTGCTTTATTCGTGTAAACACCCGACCATTAACGGTACTGACGTATTTTGGGGGAAGACGATTAAGCGCATATGCTTTCATATCTTCCATACACACCTCGCATTTGCAACAGCTGTATCCGCTGAGAAGCTCGGGCAGACGTTCATCAACGTAATGTTCCATCATATTTATAAGCATATAGTTTGTCCTTTCAGGTAGGCTTAATGTTATTATAATTTTATCACAAAAATTCTTATCAGTCAATAGAAAATATGGTATTTCTACACATATTTAAGTATAGCTTGTAATTTTTTTCGTGAATGCACTTCTTATATTGACAAAACGGGGTGCGGAGTGTATAATATAAAAGAATGTAAACTAAAATATGACAATAGGCTGATAACGCTGTTTGCGTTTGGCTTGATACACAAACCCGGCGGTATACCGTATTTTAAGCAATACAGCCCGTTTACTCAAAAACGAAAGGAAAAAGCACATTACATGGGATTACTTACAAAAATATTCGGTAATTATTCCGAAAAAGAGATCAAGCGGATAATTCCTATTAAGGATAAGGTTCTTGAGCTTGAATCAAAATATTCTCCGATGACCGACAGTGAGCTTAAGGCACAGACTCCGGCACTCAAAGAAAGGCTTGAAAACGGCGAAACACTCGATGACATTCTCCCCGATGCATTTGCGGTATGCCGTGAGGCTATGTGGCGAGTTCTCGGTATAAAGCCCTATCCTGTACAGATACTCGGCGGTATTATTCTTTTCCAGGGACGTATTGCAGAGATGAGAACAGGTGAAGGTAAGACCTTCGTTGCCGCACTCCCCTCTTATCTGGTTGCACTCAGCGGCAAGGGCGTACACGTTGTAACGGTAAACGACTACCTTGCTAAGCGTGACGGTGAAATGATAGGTCGTGTACACAGATTTTTGGGTCTTACAGTAGGTCTTATCCTGCATGATATGCGAAACGACGAAAGAAGAAAGTCATATAACTGCGATGTAACATACGGTACAAACAACGAATTTGGTTTTGACTATCTTCGTGACAATATGTGCATTCACAAGCAGGACAAGGTACAGCGTGAATTTAACTTTGCTATTGTCGATGAGGTCGACTCGATACTTATCGATGAAGCGAGAACTCCTCTTATCATTTCGGGACCCGGAGATAAATCCACGGATCTTTATCAGAAGGCTAACAGACTTGCATTACAGTTAAAGCCCTTTACTGTAATCGATCTTGACAGCAAGGAAGATCAGGATCAGTTTGACGGTGACTACATCATAGACGAAAAGGCAAAGAACGCTACACTGACTCAGCGCGGTGTTAAAAAGGCTGAAGCATATTTCGGCGTAGAAAACCTTATGGACGCTGACAATATGACGCTTCTGCACCATGTAAATCAGGCTATCAAAGCAGTCGGCGTAATGAAGCGCGATGTTGATTATGTCGTTAAAGACGGCGAAATAGTAATCGTTGATGAATTTACAGGTCGTCTTATGTTCGGACGTAGATTTAACGAAGGTCTACACCAGGCTATTGAAGCAAAGGAAGGCGTAAAGGTAAAGAACGAGAGCAAAACGCTCGCTACCATCACATTCCAGAACTTCTTCAGACTGTACGACAAGCTGTCAGGTATGACAGGTACTGCTATGACAGAAGAAGCCGAATTCAGACAGATCTATGCTCTTGACGTTATAGAAATTCCTACAAACAAGCCCATTGCAAGAATAGATCACGAGGATCAGGTTTACAAAAACGAAGAAGGCAAGTATAAAGCCGTTATCCGTCAGATCGAAGAGTGTCACGCAAAGGGTCAGCCTGTACTGGTAGGTACTATCACTATTGAAAAATCAGAACTTCTTTCCTCAATGCTTAAGAAGAAAGGCATAAAGCACGAGGTGCTGAACGCTAAAAATCACGAGCGTGAAGCCGAGATCGTTGCACAGGCAGGTAAGAAGGGTGCGGTTACTATCGCAACCAACATGGCAGGTCGTGGTACGGATATTATGCTCGGCGGTAACGCAGAATATCTCGCAAAGGCAAGAATGAGAAAAGAAGGCATGGACGAAGCGCTCATAAACGAGGCTACAGGCTTTGCCGAAACAGATAACGAAGATATCCTCAATGCAAGAGAAACATATATCAAGTACAATGCAGAATATAAGGCCGCAATAAAGAACGAGGCTGAGGAAGTAAGACAGGCGGGCGGTCTGTTCATACTCGGTACAGAGCGTCACGAATCCCGCCGTATCGACAATCAGCTGAGAGGTCGTGCCGGTCGTCAGGGTGACCCCGGTGAAAGCCGCTTCTTCATCTCGCTTGAAGACGATCTTATGCGTAAGTTCGGCGGCGAAAAGGTTCAGAGTGTAATGCAGACGCTCGGTATTGAAGACGATGTTCCGATTGAAAACGGATTTCTCACAAAGACTATTGAGTCTTCACAGCGTAAGGTCGAGGGCAGAAACTTCTCGATCCGTAAGAATGTCCTTGACTTTGACGATGTTATGTCACAGCAGCGTATGACGATCTACTCACAGCGTGCCAAGGTGCTTGACGGTGAAGATGTAAGCGATTATGTAAAGAGCATGATCAAGGAAACCATAGAGGAGAACGTCAAAACATACTGCTCCGATGAGTATCCCGAAAACTGGAACTTCATCGGTCTGCGTGAGCATTTTGCAAATATGCTTACAAAGGAAGATGACTTCAACTATACTACGGACGACCTCAATACAATTGACCGCAAGGATATTGTAAAGCTCCTGCAGGAAAGAGCGGACGCTCTTTATGCCGAGCGTGAAGCAATGTTCGGCGAGGAAAATATGCGTGAGATTGAGCGTATCTGTCTGCTCAAGGTCGTTGATACAAAGTGGATGGATCATATTGACGCAATGGAAGAGCTCAAGCGCGGCATCTACCTCAGAAGCTATGCTCAAAGAGATCCCGTTGTTGAATACCGTATTGAAGGCTTCGCAATGTTCGACGAAATGATCGCTTCGATCCGCGAGGATACAGCAAGACTTGTCCTTACAGTCAAGGTAAGACTGGAAGAACCACCCCAGCGTGAACAGGTTATGAAGCCTGACGCTGAGAATGCCGGCTCACACACAACGGTAAAGAAATCTTCTTCCGACAGAATAGGAAGAAATGATCCTTGTCCCTGCGGCAGCGGCAAGAAGTATAAGAAGTGCTGTGGCAAAGACGAATAATTCAGATTAACGATGCAGTTTCAGCTTGTGTTCACAAAACGAATACAAGCTGAACGCTTTAATTAACCAAACAGCATAATTTATCAAAGTTTACAATGAAAGGAATACCAAAATGGCTGAGATCAAAGCTTTCAAAGGACTGAGATTTACCGACAAGGCAGGAGAAATAGGCAAGGTCTGCTGTCCGCCCTATGACATTATCAGTCCCGAACAGAAAAATCAGTATATTGCTGAAAATCCGCACAATATTATAAGACTGGAGCTTCCCAAGACCGCAAATGACACAGATGAAGCATACGGCAAGGCAAGAGCTTATCTTAACGAGTGGCTTGATGAGGAGATACTGAAGTGTGACGATAAGCCCGCTATATACATTTATGAAATGGTATTTGATGCACTCGGCTCAAACTACAGCGTCAAGGGCTATGTTTCACTGGTAAAGCTTGAAGAGTTCTCAAAGGGAATAATTCTCCCTCATGAAGAAACGCTTTCAAAGGCTAAAGAGGACAGATTTAACCTTATGTGCGCAACAGGCTGCAACTTCAGCCAGATCTATTCGTTATATATGGACGAAGACAACAGCGTATTCACGCTTATAAACGATGCAAGCAAGGGTGCACCCGACAAGCAGTTTACCGATCCTGACGGAGTTACGCACAAGCTGTGGTGTGTAAGCGATGAGAACTTTATCGCAAGGCTTACCGCCAAGATGGCTGACAAAAAGCTTTACATTGCAGACGGTCACCACCGTTACGAAACGGCACTCCGTTACAAGAAATTCGTTGCCGAAAACAAGCAGGACGCGGGTACTTCCGAATACGTTACCATGATGCTTGTAAATATGGAGAACAGCGGACTTGTGGTATTCCCTACCCACAGAATTGTAAGAGATCTTGAAAACTTTGATGTAAATGTAGTAATCGAAAAGTCAAAGGATTACTTTGATATAGAAACCGGACTTTCAAGAGATGACAGCACAGCTAAGCTTGACAAGGCTTACAAGGACGGCAAGAAGGCATTCGTGCTTTACTGTGGCGGCAAGTATACGCTTATGACATTAAAGGACACTTCTCTTATGGAAAAGCTAATGCCGACTGCAAGCAAGGCGTTGCGCGAGCTTGATGTAAGCGTACTGCATACGCTTGTGCTCGAAAGAATTTTCGGTATAGATAAAGAGAATATGGCTAATCAGAAGAACCTTACATACACAAGAGTTCTTGATGAGGCTATTGAAGCAGTAGATAACGGCAGTGCAAATTGCTCGTTTATACTTAACCCGACAAGAGTTTCAGAGATAAGAGACGTAGCGCTTGCAGGCGAAAAAATGCCGCAGAAGTCCACGTACTTCTATCCCAAGCTCACAACAGGACTTGTAATGAATAAAATTTTTGACTGAGGAGAATAAAAACAATGATTGCTCGCGAATGCAAAAAAGAACTTACAGAACACATTATCCCTTTCTGGAACAGCCTTGAAGATAATGATAACGGTGGATTTTACGGTTATGTGGGAAACGACCTTACACTTGACAAAGATGCACCCAAGGGTGTTATCCTACACTCAAGAATACTCTGGTTCTATTCAAACTGCTATCTTGTGTTAAAGGATCAGAACTGCCTTAAGAAAGCAAAGCACGCTTACGAATTTCTTTCAAAGTACTGTGTTGACAAAAAAAACGGCGGTGTATACTGGATGATGAACGCCGACGGCACTGTAAACGACAGTATGAAGCACACATATTGCCAGGCTTTCTTCATCTATGCTATGTCCAGCTACTATGACGCTTCAAAGGACAAAGCTGCTTTAGATCTCGCGCTTGATGTATTCCATACAGTTGAAGACAAGTGCCGTGATGATATTGCATATCTTGAAGCTTTCTCAAAAGATTGGAGCATTATCCCCAATGATGCACTTTCAGAAAACGGTCTTATGGCAGATAAGACAATGAATACTACCCTGCACGTTATGGAAGCTTACACTGAGCTTTACAGAGTAAGCGGCGACAAGCAGGTCCTTAAGGCTCTGCGCTTTACACTTGAGATCACTCTTGACAAGATCTACGACAAGAACGGCGGAAAGCTGTTCGTATTCTTCGATAAAAATCTTAACGAGATAGGCGATATTTACTCATACGGTCACGATATTGAAGCTACATGGCTTATCGACAGAGCCTGCGATGTTATCGGTGACGAGCATCTTTCAAAGAGATGCGCCGAGATGAACAAGGTAATCGTCAAGAACATTGCCGACAGAGCATTATCAAACGGCAGGCTGAATAATGAAGTTGAGCACGGTGTAGTAAACACTTGGCATATATGGTGGGTGCAGGCTGAAGGTGTAGTTGGCTTCTGCAATGCTTATCAGAGATACGGCGACGCAAGATACCTTGAGATTTCACGCACTCTCTGGAACTATATCAAGGATAAGATGATAGACAAGCGCCCCGGCGGCGAATGGCATTCACAGCTTGATGACAACGATCAGCCCGCTGACTTCAAACCGGTCGTAGATCCGTGGAAGTGCCCCTACCATAACGGAAGAATGTGCTTAGAGATAATCTCTCGTATGTAATTGAAAGGATTTCCCAATGTCTGTTTCAAACAGAATTTTTAAAACTGTAGCTTTGTTTTCGGCAGTAGCTGTAACGTTGGTTTTGTCGGGCTGCAACAGCGACCCTGTGAAAGAAGAAATTGTCACCTCCATAACTGATCAGGTGCAGTTTTCGTATGAAACCGCCAAAGCTCAGTATATGACTATCGAAGAGGAAGCTAAAATTCCCGCAAGCCTCGACTATGCTCAGTCGCAGTCGTATTACGCTCCCGTTTCCGGTAAGATAAAGACAAACAACATATCAAAAAATATGAAAGTAAAAAAGGGCGATGTGCTTATCGCCCTTGACACGACCGACCTTGACTTTCAGATAAACGACCAGGAAATGAAAGTAGCTGCAATGGCTGACGGCATTGACAAGGGCTATGCCCAGATCGAGCTAGACAAGCTCAAAGAACAGCGTGAAGGTGCTGTTGTCACCGCACCGTATGACGGAGTGATCGCAGAATGCTGTTATTCTGCTGTTGGCACAAATATTGAGCAGGGCACACTGCTCTGCCGCGTTGCCGTGCTTGAATCAATATTCGTGTATAACTCTCAAGGAGCAGGAAAAAATCTGCGTTTCGGTATGGATGTTGACCTGGTAATAAACGATGTCGACTACACAGGAACGGTTACCGCCGCTCCCGACACTGCGCCGTCAGATGCCGGCAAGGATGCAACTAAGTATTGCGCTGTTACGTTGTCGAAGGACAGTCTTAACAAGCTTCTGAACGAAAACAACGGCGTGACCGCTGTAGACGCGGGCTGGGCGACAATACACGCTATTACAACAAGACGCGTCAATGTGCTTGCTGTTCCTGAAAAAGCAATAAAGAAAGACGGTTCAAAGACATATTGCAGCGTTCTACAGGGCAATGAGAAGTATGACCTGTACGTTGAGGTAGGTGCGACAGCAGGCGGCTACACCGAGATACTAAGTGGGCTCAACGAGGGTGATGTTGTAGTTATCTCAGAGTCGACAGGTAGCGGCTCTGATAATAATAACAAAAATGACAAGAACAACAAAGACGATAATGCAGATGATATGCAGGACAGAAATGATGACAACCGCAAGCCGTGGAACGGCGACAAGCCTGATGATATGCAGTTTCCTGACGATCAGAACGACTGATATGTAAAAAATAATGCCCGGTCAACGACCGGGCAATTCAGTTTGTAGAAAAAGTCTGTATTTATAAAAATAGAGCAAATTCTCTATCCCTATCCCCAAACCCCTTCCCCTCGGTGAAGGGCTGTGTATGCCCAAAGGCTCTGCGTCGTGCAGAGCCTTTGGGCATACACGCCCGGCATCCGTGCCGGGGCTGAGTGTGGGGCTGCCGCCCTCACC
>DOQG01000023.1 GCA_003512525.1 Oscillospiraceae bacterium
ATAAGACACACAAACGATTGCGTTTGAAAAGCCGCCGTAAGCGGGACGCTCCGCTCTGTTCGACCCGGGGGCTGTACAGATATCTTTGGATAGTGCGTTTTTGGAAGTTTCGGTGATAATTCAGTTGCACCGATTTACTCACGAAATTATTAACACCTTGTTAGTATAGAAACTGTTTTCAGCGGTGTTGGCTGTATGTTTCATAATGCTACTTTATCGGAAATGTGCTGTAATGAGAATTATTGCCTAGCTAAATAAAACTCTTTGGAAAAGTTAATAGTTTTAATCGGGCATCGGCGTGAAAGCCGATGCCTGATTTTTTGCGGCGGGGAGATGTGATGCTTTAACGATGCTTGCGGAAGGAGAGAAAATTGGGGCAATGGACGCGGCGGTTTTCTGCCGTCAGATTTCCGGGGCGGTTGGTATTGCATATGATAAAAGGCATTATACAGGCCTTTTGAGAGCATAAAAAAGCACTGTAGTTCTTTTGAAACTACAGTGCTTTTGGTCTGAGTGACAGGATTTGAACCTGCGGCCTCTACCACCCCAAGGTAGCGCGCTACCAATCTGCGCCACACCCAGATAACAGTAGATATTATACACGGTTTTCGGACGTTTGTCAATAGTTTTTTTAAAAAAATTGCGAAAAAAACAAAAATTTTTGCGAGCTATGGGGTTTTGCTTTATTATGAGGATCGGCGGGGTGTGGTCGATGTGACCGAACGGCATTATAAATGCGGGGCGTTGTGGTCGATGTGACCGTACAATTTACAATTATAAAACGGGGAGTGTTGCATATTTAAACGTGAGTTTTGAGAAAAAGTGATGTTTGCTATTGCGAACGGCAACAAACTGTGGTACAATATAAAATGTGTCGGTATGCGCGGTAATCAGTTTATATGACAGCCGATACAAGGAAAGTTAAAAATCCGATGAAAAGGACGGTTACTTATAATGACAAACTACGAAACCTACGAAAGCCCTTTCTGCACGAGATACGCGAGTGAGGAAATGCAGTTCACGTTCTCGGCTCAGAAGAAGTTTTCGACATTCCGCAGACTGTGGGTAGCTCTTGCAAGAGCCGAGATGAAGCTCGGGCTTGAGCAGGTGACACAGGAAAAGGTAGACGAGCTTGCGGCACATATCGATGATATTGATTTTGAATACGCCGCAGAGGAGGAGAAGAAGCTCCGCCACGATGTTATGGCACACGTTCACACATACGGAAAGTGTTGTCCAAAGGCAGAGGGTATTATTCATCTTGGCGCTACAAGCTGTTATGTAGGTGATAACACAGACGTTATCGTAATGCGTGATGCTATGAAGATAGTGCACAGAAAGCTTGTGAATGTGCTTGCAAACTTTGCTTCTTTTGCTGATAAGTATAAAGATATGCCCTGTCTTGCATATACACATTTACAGCCTGCACAGCTGACTACAGTCGGCAAGCGTGCTACATTGTGGATGAACGAACTGCTTATGGATCTTGAGGACCTTGAATATCAGATGGGTAACCTGAAGCTTCTCGGTCAGAAGGGTACTACAGGCACACAGGCAAGCTTTATGGAGCTTTTCCGCGGCGATGAAGAGAAGATAGACAAGCTTGAACAGATGATAGCTGAGGAGATGGGCTTCAAGGAGTGCGTTCCCGTAAGCGGTCAGACATATTCAAGAAAGGTCGACAGCAGAATAGTAAATGTACTGGGCGGTATCGCACAGAGCTGCTCAAAGTTCTCAAACGATCTGCGTATCCTTGCAAATTTCAAGGAGATGGAAGAGCCTTTCGAGAAGAACCAGATAGGTTCATCGGCTATGCCCTATAAGAGAAATCCGATGAGAGCGGAGAGAATAACATCGCTTTCAAGATATGTGATGATAGATACTCTTAATCCTGCATTTACGGCAGGAACACAATGGTTTGAGAGAACACTTGATGACAGTGCGAACAAGCGTATATCTGTAGCGGAGGCATTCCTTGCAACAGACGCTATACTGAATATCATGCTCAATATAACAAAGGGCATTGTGGTTTATCCAAAGGTCATCCGCGCAAGAGTTATGAAGGAGTTGCCTTTCATGGCTACCGAAAACATAATGATGGACGCTGTTATGAAGGGCGGGAACAGACAGGAGCTTCACGAGAAGATAAGACTGCACAGCATTGCCGCAGGCAAGGTGATAAAAGAGGACGGCGGAGAAAACGACCTTGTAGACAGAATTGCCGCAGATCCCGACTTTATGACGACAAAGGAAGAAATAATGGCAAAGCTTGTCCCCGAGAACTATACCGGCAGGAGCGCGAGCCAGGTAACGGCATTCCTTAACAAATGCGTAAAGCCCGTTCTTGAAAAGAACAAGGACGTACTCGGAGAAACCGCCGAGCTTTCGGTATAACAAACCGTTTGTGAAATTTACAAAAATTCTTGACTAATGGAAATCGTTATAGTATAATATTATAATGTATAAAATAACAGGATGTGCTGAGGCACAGAAACGGAGTGAAACATTTGAAAAGAGTAGCAAAGCCTGTATTCTTTATAGTGCTGGCAGTTATACTGGCATTTACGGGCATAGTATTTTTCGGTGTTCATACCCAGTACGGCGATTTCACGACAACTGTAATAAGAGGTGTCAGTGATATTCGTTGGGGTATTGATATCAGAGGCGGTGTTGATGTAACGTTCACATCACCGGCAGATTACGATGCGACCGATGAAGAGGTCGACGCGGCAAAGTCTATTGTAGAAACAAGACTTGTTGCAAACAACATAACGGACTATGAGGTCTATGTAGACTACGGTAACGATAAGATAATCGTTCGTTTCCCGTGGCAGGCAGAGGACGACAGCTTTGATCCCGAGGCGGCTGTAAAGGAGCTCGGTGCTACGGCGCTCCTTACGTTCAGAGAGGGCTCGGAAAAATCGCTTTCGGACGGTCAGACATATGAGGATCTTCCGCTTATAATTTCCGGCTCGGACGTTGAGAAGGCTTCTGCCGTATATCAGCTCAAGAGCGGAAACAGCAAGGAATATGAGTATATGGTGTCGCTGAAGCTGAAAGACAGCGGCAAGGAAAAGTTTGCGGAGGCTACAAAGAAGCTCTCATCGACTTCTCCGAAGGGCTATATTTCTACATATATGGACGATAAGTGCATATCGACCGCTACCGTAAACGAAGAGATCAGCGGCGGCGAGGCTACTATCAGCGGTAACTTTACGGCTGATGATGCAAAGGAGCTTGCAGACCAGATAAACGGCGGTGCGCTTCCTTTCAAGCTGGAAACATCAAGCTTCAGTACGATTTCTCCTACTCTCGGTACAGGCGCTCGTGACGCTATGGCAATTGCCGGCGTTATCGCGTTCGTTCTTATTATGATATTTATGATATCGCTGTACAGACTGCCCGGTGTGGTTGCCGTTATCGGTCTTATCGGACAGGTTGCAGGTACGTTCTGTGCAATAACAGGCTTCTTCCCGTTCTCAAACAGCTTTACGCTGACAATACCCGGTATCGCAGGTATTATCCTTGCGGTAGGTATGGGCGTTGACGCGAACGTTATTACCGGTGAGCGTATAAAGGAAGAGATAAACAGCGGCAAGACGATAGACACGGCGATCGCTACAGGCTATAAGAGAGCGTTCAGCGCGGTATTTGACGGTAACATAACAATGATCATCGTTGCTATCATACTTATGGGTGCGTTCGGTACTCCCGACAGTCTTGCGTCTACTATACTGAAGCCCGTATTCTTCATGTTCGGCGCTTCTACGGAGGGTACTATCTACTCGTTCGGCTATACTCTGATGGTCGGCGTTATACTGAACTTCCTGTTCGGAATATTTGCGACAAGACTTATGACAATGTCGCTTTCCAGATTCAAGATATTCAGAAATCCCGCTCTTTACGGCGGAAAGTCTGCCAAGAAGCGTGCCGCTGAAAAGGCAGCAGCAACGGAAGGCGGTGCTTCAAAATGAATAATAAAAAAGTATTAGATTTTATCGGCAAGAGAAAAATTCTCTTTGCTATACCGATAGTAATTGTTGCAATTACGATCATTTTCAACTGCATTTTCGGAGTACAGATGGCTATCGAGTTCAAGGGCGGTACGATGCTGACATACAGCCATATCGGCGAAATCGATACAAACGCTGTAAAGAAGGTAGTCGAGAGCGAGAACTACGGCGCTGTTACCGTTACTACGGGTTCTTCGATGAACAGCTCGCTTGAGACCGTTGAGATATCATTCTCTTCTTCAGAGGGTCTTACCGCAGACAAACAGACAGCTTTGTCGGGTAAGCTGCAGGAAGCCTTCAAGGACAATGATCTTACGCTGGTAAACAGCCAGGACGTTAACCCTACATCCGGTACTGAGTTCTTCTTAAAGTGCCTTGTTGCGGTACTGTTCTCATTTATTCTGCTTGTTATTTATATTGCGTTCAGATTCAAGAAGATCGGCGGTCTTTCAGCCGGTGTGTTTGCTCTGGTCGCGCTTGTGCATGACTGCGTTATGGTTTATGCGGTGTTTGTGTTCTGCCGCTTCCCGATCGACGCAAACTTCATGGCGGTCGTTCTTACCGTACTCGGTAACTCGATCAACAATACGATCGTTGTATACGACCGTATCAGGGAAAACCGTAACCTATACGGCAACTCGCTTTCACTTAAAGAACTTGTTAATATGAGTATCACTCAGTCGATAACACGTTCTGTAAACACAACCGTTACAACTGCTTTCGCAGTACTTGCGATCTGTGTTGTATGCGCTATATGCGGTGTTACCTCGATAATGACATTTGCTATTCCTATGATGGCGGGTCTTATCTGCGGTACGTATTCTTCACTGTGCATCTCGGGTCCCTTATGGGTGCTCTGGCAGGAAAAGCACGGCAAGAACTATACAAATTCCGGAAAGAGCGATGATAAGAAAGATACAAAAAATCTTGCTTCAAATACAGCGATAGACGCAAAGAAGCTTATGGTGTAATCACCTTCGGCTTGTAACTCAATCGATATTAAAAGCCGCACAGTACATTTGTCCTTTGCGGCTTTTGAATTTAAACATGATATTCTGTTAAAAATACCAAATGGGAGAGAAATATATATTCCCGGAGGACGTTTTGAAAAGAGATATTACAAAAAAAATTACAACACATTTTAATACTGTCATACACAGTCCGAAGCTTTGGCTTACGCTTATAATACCCCCGATAGCTGTAATTATAATAGGGTTGGCGGTGTTTGCGGGAAACGGGCTGTATCCGTTCGGCGACAAAACACTTGCGTGGTGTGATATGCATCAGCAGGTGTTGCCGTTGTTGCTGGATTTTAAAGATATACTCGAGGGAAAGGGTGACTTTCTGTTCAACTGGCAGAATGCCGGCGGAATGAATTTTCTCGGTGTATTCCTGTTCTTTATATCAAGCCCGTTTTCGCTTCTTGTAGTATTTGTGGATAAAGCGGATATGATGCTGTTTATGAACATTATGACGCTTATGAAAATGGCTGTCTGCGCAATAACGGCAAACGCGTATTTCCGCACCTGCCATAAGAAGCTTGATGTTGTTTATTCGGCACTGTTCAGCGTTATGTATGCGTTCAGCGGATATTCTATGCTTTTTTATCAGAACACGGTGTGGCTTGATGTAATGTACTTTTTCCCGTTGCTGCTGATAGCGTTCAACTCACTTATCAAGCGCAAACGCATAGGCGGACTTATATTCTGCCTTGTCGGGATGCTGGTGCTGAACTATTACCTTAGCTATATGGTAGTGCTGTTCACGATACTGTTTTTCGGCGTTTATCTGTTTTTTAACAGGAAAAAGGGCAGCACAAAGGGAATAGCTCCGAGATTTATACTCGGTTGTGCGATTGCCGCGCTTATTTCTGCGGTCGTATGGCTTCCCAGCTTTGTTCAGTATCTTTCATCAGCAAGAGGCGCGAATATACTTGAGGGGCTGTTTGAGTCGACTTTATTTGCGGGAATATATACAAATCTGCCGCTGATATTCTGTACCGGGTTTTCTGTTGCGGCGTTTATTGTGTATTTTCTGCGAAGGAAAAGCAAGAGTAGTAGGTTTTATGCCGTTATGGCGTTTTTGACGCTGCTCCCGGTCATATTTGAACCGATAAACAAGATGTGGCATACCGGCGATTATATGGCGTTCCCGATGAGATACGGATATATGACTACGCTTATGATGCTGACCTTTGCGGCTGTAAAGCTGTCGCACACAAGGTCGGAGGATTATGCCGAAAAGAGCAAAAAAGGGTATTTTGCCGGAATACTTGCAGCGAGTGTTATATTTTTCGGATTTACGGTATGGTATTACTACCGATTTAAGAATGGGCTGGATTCATATGTTTCGACTTTGTGGGGAAGCGCTGAGTCGTTCTGTCTGCTGATCATCATTTTCTGCGGATTTACGGCGCTGTATGTTATCACAATGTCGTTCGGAGTGTTCAGAAAGCTTACGTTCAGAACGGTAGGAACGGTGCTTGCGGTGATAGTTGCGGCTGAGTGCGTGTTCAATGCAAACGTTTATATCGGTGCGGCGGCATACACCCCGGTTAAATACAATAATGCGATGGCGCTGGAGGGCAAAATCCCACAGGACGATGATTTTTACAGAGTTAAACTGTCGCAATGGCCTAAGAAATATTTTGACGCTAATCTTATAGGCGGACTCGGATATCCGACTGTTGCACACTACACGTCGCTTACTTCCGAGCATTATATGTATGCTATGAAACGGCTCGGCTATTCATCGTACTGGATGGAAGTCACAGGTAACGGCGGCACTGCACTTACCGATGCGGTGATGAATATCAAATATTATATAGAGAAGTTCAGTGCAAGAGAGCCTGTTATATATCGCGACAGGAACTATTCTATATATGAGAGTGAATTTTACCTGCCGCTCGGTATAGTGACCGACAGCGATCTGTCAAAGTGTGAGGAACTTCCTGCCGCTGAACGCATGATTATACAGGAGTATTTTGCGGGAAATCTGCTGAATACGGGTAATGATCTGTTGTTTACGAAATACGAGCATACCGGAGAAAAGAATGTCAGGTATACTTACCGCGACGGAATGTATTATTTTACGCCTAAAAGCGATGTCAGAACCGCAACACTCAGCTACAAGCTGAAAATAGACGATAAACAGTCGCTGTATTTTGATTGTTTCGATCTCGTTACACGCAACATTAAGGAGCATATCAACGGCTCATTTGCTATATATGTCAACGGGATCAAGACCGATCTGTCGTTTCCCGGACAGGATTCCAACGGACTGCTGTATCTCGGAACGTTTGAAAATGAGAGTGTAAGCATAGACGTTGATGTAAACACAAACACATATTGCTCGAGTTTCGGTGTGATCGGATTGTCGCATGATAAGCTGGAAAATGCGATAAGCAGGACAAAGACAGCCGATCTTACTGTTGACGGCGGAAGCATTAGCGGTACTGTAGAGGATGCCGGGGACGGACAGTGGCTGTTTCTTTCGGTTCCCTATGACAGCGGTTTTTCGGCAAAGATAAACGGTCATAAGGCTGAGATCTACCGCTGTATGACGGGATTTATGGCGTTAAAGCTCGACGAGGGACATAACGACATAGCGGTTAGCTTTCTGCCAAAGGGGCTTAAGGAAGGCGGCGTATTGACTGTTGGCGGTCTTGTCGCATTGGCATTGTATATAATTTTCCGAAGAAAGCTAGAGGCTGTCTATGCAAAGGTTGACGGCATATGCAGAATAGGTGTGTATGCACTGCTGTGCGGAGTGTTGTCGGTAGTATATATACTGCCGCTCATTATCTCAATAATCGGCAATATATATACGACAGTAAATCAATGATCAGAAAGGACGTAACGAAAATGGATATAGGAGTATCAACAGCGTGTCTGTATCCGTTGGAAACAGAAAAGGCACTTTATGAGCTTGCAAAGCGTGAGGTCAAAAATGTCGAGATATTCATCAACTCGGTCGATGAGCTTGAGGGACAAGTGCTTGTTGAGCTGAGAAGGATCATCGGGGAATACGGAATAAGTGTAAAGTCGATGCATCCGTTTTCATCACCGATGGAAACATTGTTTCTGTTCGGCGATTATCCCAGAAGAACTGAATATCTTACAGACATTTATAAGAGGTATTTTGAAGTAATGGAGGAGCTCGGGGCGAAGGTGTTTGTTCTGCACGGCGCTATACTCAGCTCAAAAGTCCCTGATGGCAGATATATGGAACGTTATCTCCGGCTATACCGAATAGCAAAGCAATTCGGTGTTACGGTCGCACAGGAAAATATATGCTACTGCAAAAGCAGCAGTGTGAAGTTCATTGAGGATATGATCGCACAGCTCGGCGATGAGGTAAGGTTTGTGGTAGATCTGAAGCAGGCGAGAAGAAGCAACGTTGATCCTTTCAGGCTGCTGGATATAATCGGAGATAAAGTAGTTCATATGCACGTAAGTGACGGTGACGCAGGCTGTGATTGTTTGCCGATCGGCAAGGGCGAATTTGATTTCAAGCATCTTTTCAAGGAGATGGATAAGATCTCTTATGATAATTCGATGATAGTAGAGCTTTATCGTGAAAATTATAAGAGCTATGACGAACTTGCAATGTGTGCAAAGGATATGCAAAAACTGTATAACAAATACAAAACCGGAGTATAGTAGCAAAAAAGCTTGAAATAGGGCTGAAAATGTGTTAAAATACATAGAAACCAAGCAAAAGATCGAAAGCGAGGAAATTGTATGAAATGCCCAGAGTGCGGATATGAAGACAGCAAGGTGATAGACAGCAGACCCGCGGACAATAAAATCCGCAGAAGACGAGAATGTTTATCGTGTAAATGTCGCTTTACTACATATGAAATGGTTGAAACAATACCTCTTATGGTCGTAAAAAAAGATAATACTATAGAACCGTTCGATCGGGATAAGTTGATAAACAGACTTGCAAGGGCAACTGTCAAACGTCCGGTTCAGATAGAAGATCTGGAAAAGATGGTTGAAGATATTGTGCAGGAACTGAAAAATCAGTTCAGGCGCGAGGTGACCTCCGATGAAATAGGAGAGCTTGTACTTCGCAGGCTTAAGGATATCGATAAGGTGGCATATATAAGGTTTGCTTCGGTGTACCGTGACTTCAACGACATTGATAGCTTTGTCAGGATAATTTCTGAGTTGAACGAGGAAAAATAGGATTTTTATCAGTGCCGTCCTTAAAGGGCGGCATTGTTTTTTACATAACGGAAAGAGCACACGTTTTTTCAACATATAGAAACGCGGCTGTTGATAACTAAATATTGATAGCAGAAAACTGTATATTGTGGTTGTTCACATTTTGCACAATCGGGGAATATAATGGTTAAAAACCATTTGTGCAAAATTAAATTAAAAATATGTTGACAAAGCTCGAAAAGCGTGATATAATAGACAAGCACTCAAACGAGAGGGCACGAAAACAGAGGGTACATGAGAAAGTCCCAAACCGCTTGAACAGTGAGAAAGAGGGCAGTCGAGGGTACGAAGAAGAGCTGAAAAAACCGGAAGGAAGAAACTGCGGAAGCACGGTGACCGACTGGAAAAAAGTTCAAAACTCTGAAAAAA
>DOQG01000032.1 GCA_003512525.1 Oscillospiraceae bacterium
GGAAAGCGCCTGTGGAGCGCCTTCCTCTCTCCCCTTGGGTTGTCTCCCTCACACATAGCAGCATCGTTATCGCACAGAATAGCGAACCCGAGAAGTGCTACCCGACAAACAGAACTATCGGGAGCTTGTTATCACAATAAAAATATCAAACATTTCCGTCGAGCTGAAAACAAAATCTATATTGCACAGAATAGCGAACCCGAGAAGTGCTATCCCGCAAAAGGCAGTATCGGTAGCTATCTATCAATGTTAATTACTAAAACAGTATAATTGAAATGCAATTAAAATAGACTTTTTCCACATACCAAAAAAGTGAGCCGTGCGCACTATCTTTGCGCTTCGACTCACTTTATCTTTTCAGGGTTGTATCATAACCCCACTTTACTATATTTTATCTTTCCTACCCGATGCAGTATCATCAAAAACCGTATCCGCAAACACACCGGCAAGATATTTATCATCGCCTACAGCGGCGGCAAACGGCGCATACGCATCACTGCCGCTGATATTTTCAAGATACGGTGCGGTTTTGCATACCCCGAGATAGTCCTTTATGAAATCACACTCACCGCTGTGAATTTCTTTGACCGTTTCCACGTTCTCACACTCGCTGTCAAAGTTCATCGCACCGTTTGCCCCGAATCCCGAAAATGACGGCTCGGGAGCACCGAAAAGAAGCTCAAAATAGATATTGTGCTTCATATCCGGGTGGTGATTTTCGTAATATCTGCGGTTAAGCGATGACGAGAAGCAATACGGAATAAGCTTTCCGTCGGCAAAATACGTTTCGCTGAAATCACTGTCAAGCTGTTCTTTGACATTTGTGCCCGCAAGTACGCCTGTCACATTTATATCCATACCGAATTTGCGGTTCAGAAGCGCATCAAGCATTATGCTTCCGCTTCCGGCCCAGCCGCAGTCGACCGTCAGGATATTTTTACATCCGGCGGTTTTTTCATCAAAATAATCCTTTGCGCTTTTTATCATACCGGAATAGCTTTCGGCTATATTTCGGATATTATTGTAAACCTTCTCTTCAACCCGCCTGCGGTTAGCATTTGTAAGCGTTTTGTCCGGCATCAGCGAGTAATCTGTGCAGGAAAGCTCCATAGCAGAAAAAATCTCTTTGAGAGTATATCCCCTGCTGACCTTCTGGCTTACAAACCGCCTTACATAATCAAACGGGAATATATCCGCACACAGCTTTGTGGCGGCTGTCCTCGACCAGTATATATACTCTGTCGCCACATCGGGATAAAGGCGGTCAAAAACTTGCTTTAAAATATATCCGTCACGAGCAAAGAAAAATATCTTATCAGCCTTTTTCAGGAGTGCCGCTTTATATATAAAGTTGCAATATCCGAGTATAAGGAGTCCTCCGCATTTGTAGCCATACTCATAAGCCTTTGAGCAATGCCCGCCGCAGTACAGCCTTGCATTTACAAGCCCCGAGTAAACCGAGCCGACAAGATATGACATATCGTGCGGTCTGTACTCCCCCGCAATGCTGTTGATGTTGGGATAGTAAACAGTTTCAAAGCCTGCCTTTGCGGCATTTTTAATATCTGAATGACGATTGTCGCCGATATGGATATAACGTTTATTTCCGTACTGTTTCTTTATTATATCATATATCCTACCGTCACTCTTTCCGCAGCCGCAGGCACAGGAAAGAAAAATTCCGTCATAGCCGTCAAAGCCGTTTTTATGCAGAAGCTCTTTGAAGAAACTCTCCGACATATACATATCGGTTGTGATAATGACGGTTTTCCCTGCCGACAATACTTTTTTATACACTTCGAGCATAAACGGATTGGCGCGGCAAAGCGCAAGCTCGGTATCGCATTCGGTCGTTATGCCGAGCTGCGGGGATATCCCCGCTTTCTTTCCCACAAGCTCATATATATCTTCGATTGTTATTTCCGTAGTACCGTCCGTCTGAAGCTTCTGCTTTCTCGCTTCGCTTTCGCACTTTTTGCGCAACGAACGGAAATCGGGTATTCCGAGCTTTTCTCCTATTATATAGAACAGGTCGGCGGGGGCTTCAAACGGTCGTAATATCAGCGTATCAAAAACGTCAAAAGATACAATATCAGCCTTGCAAAGCACAGCGGTGGTTTCTTCTGCCGACATTTCGAAAGCCGAACCGCTTTCATTTCCCGCTTTCTGCTTGTATTTAAGCTCTCTGTCCGGAATGTGCAGAATCGTATATTTTATATTGAGCCACACAGCATATCCCCATGATATAAAAGGTGCTTTTGCGTGCAAACCATCATGAGTCATCACAAAATACTCATAGTGATGCTTTACCGTGCGGTTACGATTTATAAGAAGATCATACAGCTTTAGTTTTGCTCCCATTTGAAAGAACTCCGCCTTTCCTTATTACTCTGTTATTTTATTATAATATCATAAAACGGAAAGAAACACAAGAACAGCCCTCATCAAGTTTATTGATTTACTCTGTTCAATGTATAAAAAACAGCCGCAGTCAGTGCCGCGGCTGTCGATATATTCGTTTGCCGATATCAGATAATATCCCTGATATCGATATTTTCACCTGTAAGACCTACATAAGCGCCCTGCTTTGCCTCATCACTTTCTGCATGAGCAAGAAGCCACTTGTTGCAAGCCCAGAGTGTCTTATCCTCTTCGTATACGGGAGTGATGCCTGGCTTTGCACCGTTTGTTCCCTTGGGAAGTGCAATAACCACCTTGAAGCAACCGTCCTTAGTTGCATTGCAGGGAGCGTAATGTAATGTAGTTGCATAAACCTCGACCACATCGCCTGCCTTTGCCTTGAAAGCCATTACCTTAGATGTATCGAGCTTGCCGT
This sequence comes from Oscillospiraceae bacterium, assembly GCA_003512525.1. Taxonomy (GTDB): domain Bacteria; phylum Bacillota; class Clostridia; order Oscillospirales; family Ruminococcaceae; genus Ruminiclostridium_E. Next base: position 2,837 of record DOQG01000032.1, read on the forward strand.
CAACTATATCGTCTTCCTTTGCTACAAGCAGGATAAAATCGTATAAGCCGATGTTGAACTCGCTGTCACGGTGATATTCTAGGCAGTTGAGCTTTGTGTTGTGACCGTTGCACCAGCCGAGCTGGATAGGCATACCGCCGTAAGCGTTATTCTGTAAAAGTCCGAACAGCTTTGTGTTTTCAAGCGCCGCCTCGCTCGGAACATATCCTACAGCATCCGGTAACGGTGTGCTCTTGTCGAGCGCCGAAAGCAGATCGCCTACATCATAGCCTGTATGTACCTTGCCGTATGCGGCAAATTCCTTATCATTAACAGAATATATCTTCATTTTTAATACTCCTTTTAACGCAAAACCCGGCACTGCCGTGTTAACGTTTTCATAAAAGCTAAAGAAAACAGCCATAAGCTTGAAAACTCATGGCTGTCCTTATGTTAATATTATTCCTCAGCGGGAGCGCCAACAGGACATACACCTGCGCAAGCACCGCAGCTAACACAAGTGTCAGCGTCGATAACGTACTTGCCGTCACCTTCGGAAATTGCCTCAACGGGGCACTGAGCAGCGCAAGCGCCGCAAGCGATGCAATCATCAGAAATTTTATAAGCCATCGGAATGATCCTCCTTGTGATAATTTGTCATAGAGTTATATGACTTGCTTATATTGTAACACACTTTCGGAAAAAATCAAGTCCTTTTGATAAATTTATATTGAAATATCGCGCTTTTTTCTGAAATTTTACGTCATTTTCAAGTTAGCGTAAAGTAACCCCAAAACCGCTCCCCGGCTGGATTTGCAGTTTTAGTCAAGTAAAGCGAGGAGCTTTTCCTTGCTGACAAATCCTACCGATTTGTCTATCTGTTTACCACCCTGAAAAGATATTACGCAGGGTATAGAATCTATGCCGAAATTGACAGCAAGATCGCGCTCCTCATCGGTATTGACCTTACAGATCTTAATTTCCGGGTGTTCTTCGCCGAGCTCGTCAAGCACGGGGGCAAGCATTCTGCACGGACCGCACCACGGTGCCCAGAAGTCCACTAAAACCGGCTTGTCGGACTGTAATACCTCTTCCTTGAAATTCTCAGCTGTTACTTCTATATGGCTCATAGCTTGTACTTCCTTTCGTTTTCGTTGTTTGTTATATCATCAGGAATATCGTGCGTAATTTTATCGCACTTATTCTGATTTTGATTTTATCATATGTAAAGGGAATTGTCAAGATAATCCGTAATAATTACTGATTTTAATTTTTCAAAAACAAGTTGCAAAAGCCGCCGGGATATGATATACTTTGAGGTATGCGGAATGCCATAATCGGTGCGGATTTCTGCACTGAATGACGGAAAGACAAAAAGGAAAGGAAACTGGAAAATGGCGGAATTTTCAACAAACGAGCACGAGCTCGTACTCGTCATTGACTTCGGCGGTCAGTACAATCAGCTTATTGCCCGCAGAGTCAGAGAACATAACATATACTGCGAGGTCATCTCGTACAAAACACCTATAGAGCAGATAAAAGCGAAAAACCCGAAGGGTATCATCTTCACCGGCGGTCCGAGAAGCGTATATCTTGACGACTCGCCCAGAATGGCAAACGAAATATTTGAACTCGGCGTACCGATATTCGGTATCTGCTACGGCGCACAGTTTATGGTTTACGGTCTGGGCGGAACGATCGGCAAGGCTAACGAAAACGCTGCCGCAGAATTTGGCAGAACAGAGTGCGAATTTGACACGACCTGCCCCGTATTTGACGGACTTAAGAAGAACTCGGTCGTATGGATGAGCCACAACGACTACATCGAGGTTCTCCCCGATGGCTTCAAGGCTGTAGGTCACAGTGACAAGTGTCCTTATGCCGCAATTGAGAACATTGAAAAGGGATTTTACGCTACGCAGTTCCACCCCGAGGTAAACCACACCGAGCAGGGCTTTGATATGCTCGGAAACTTCCTGTACAAGGTATGTCACTGCAAGGGCGACTGGACAATGAAGAACTATGCGGAAGAAGCTATAAAGCAGATCCGCGCAAAGGTCGGCGACGGCAAGGTTCTCCTTGCTCTTTCGGGCGGTGTTGACAGCTCGGTAGCCTGCGCTCTGCTTTCAAAGGCAGTCGGCAGCCAGCTCACCTGCGTGTTCGTTGATCACGGCTTTATGAGAAAGAACGAGGGTGACGAGGTCGAGCAGGCATTCAAGGACTGGGACGTAAACTTCATCAGAGTAAATGCCGCCGACCGTTTTATCGGCAAGCTTGAGGGCGTGTCCGACCCCGAAACCAAGAGAAAGACCATCGGCGAAGAATTTATCCGTGTATTCGAGGAAGAGGCAAAGAAGATCGGCAAGGTCGACTTCCTTGTACAGGGTACGATCTACCCCGATGTTATCGAAAGCGGCACAGGCGATGCCGCAGTTATCAAGTCGCACCACAACGTAGGCGGTCTGCCCGACTATGTCGACTTCAAGGAAATAATCGAGCCGCTCCGTCTTTTATTCAAGGACGAGGTAAGAAAGCTCGGTACTGAGCTTGGTCTGTCAGACGTACTCGTATGGCGCCAGCCGTTCCCCGGTCCCGGTCTTGCGATTAGAATAATCGGCGAGATCACCCGTGAAAAGCTTGCAACTCTTCAGGACGCAGACTACATCTTCCGTGAAGAGATCGCGAACGCAGGTTTAGACCGTGGTATAAACCAATATTTCGCCGTTCTGACAAATATGCGTTCTGTAGGCGTTATGGGCGACGACAGAACTTACGACTATACTCTTGCCTTAAGAGGCGTTACTACAAGCGACTTTATGACCGCCGACTTTGCAAGGATCCCTTATGACGTGCTTGAAAAAGCAAGCGTGAGAATCGTAAACGAGGTCAAGAATATCAATAGAATCTGCTATGATATTACGAGTAAGCCACCGGCTACTATTGAGTGGGAGTAATATAATTAGCCCCGAAAGTCGCTTTAATGCGCCTTTCGGGGATTATTTTCTTAATCGAAAATGTCAGCATTGTTGATATATCTATTATGCAATATGTCAGCCACGCAATATTTAAATCAAGGAGTGGATACCATAAACACTTTAATAAAATGGCCCGGCGGAAAATCCGGCGAAATCGACAAAATTGTCCCGCATATACCTAGGTTTAAAAGATATGTTGAACCTTTTTTCGGCGGTGGTGCATTGTTCTTCTATCTTAACCCTCAAAAAGCGGTGATCAACGATATTTCAAGCTCTTTAATGGAATATTATAGACTTATCAAAGCGCAAGACAAGCAACTTCAGGAACTGCTTTTGTGTTATAATAACAGCTTTTCTAACCTATATTCAGTTTGTTCTGCGAACTACTCTGATTTGCTAAAAATGTACACTGACCTGAAAAACGGCAAAATAAATGCGGACGGTATTAAAACTCAGCTTCGCTTATTTGTGGACAGTATTGCCGACATGGCAAATTCGAGTTTTTCCGAAAAGCTTTTACTTGACGAGAAAGCTTTTACTGATCGGCTTGTTAAAATGTCTGCTGACAAGATGCAAAGAACAGTGAAGAACGAGCAAAAAGCCCCTTTTTCTGACGAAGATCTAAAGAACAACCTGCTCACAGGATTTACAAGCGGCTATTATATGTATTTCAGAGATGTGTTTAATGACCTTCACTTAAAACGCATTGAAAGCCCCTCTGAACAATACCGGACAGCCAACTTCTGCTTCATCAGAGAGTACTGCTACGGATCTATGTTTAGATATAATTCAAAGGGTGAATTTAACATCCCCTATGGAGGTATGTCATACAATTCCAAAAACTTTCGTGCAAAAATTGACCATATGTTCTCAAAAGACATCAAAGATATTTTCAGTAGCACGGATATTTATTGTTCTGATTTTGAGGATTTTTTTAATGATGCTTCTCTGACAAGCGATGACTTTATGTTTCTTGACCCACCTTATGATACGGACTTCTCCGATTATGAGGGAAGGGATTTCACACAAGCTGACCAAGAACGACTGGCGCATTCATTGAAAAAGACTCCTGCACAGTTTGTTTTGGTTATAAAAAATACTGATTTTATCTACTCGCTTTATAAAGAAAATTTTACCATACTTTCGTTTGATAACAAGTATACATATAATGTTAGAAGCCGAAACGAACGGAAAGTTGAACACTTAATAATTACAAATTCCCCTGTCAAAGTCTGACAGGGGAATTGATCTTATTTAAGAGATTTTAACTCTTTTTCTAAAGCGCTTTCGATAAAAGCTTTTTTGTATGCGTCAATAAATTCATCAAAAGTAAAACTATCAGGAAGAATTTTTTGCCAAAATTCAATTCCATTTAAAATAGACTTGTTGTTAAGTATGGTATTGAGTTCTGTCTCTACGGCAGCAGAACATTTACCATAGCAAGTTGCAAAATACGCTGTACTAACATCCAAAAAGCTGAAAAGTTCAGAAAGATTTTTGACTTCTTGTGCGTTACTTTTAGCATTTTTTGTGTCAAGATTGCCACCCATTTTTATTTCAAATGCAATAGCTTTGAAGATAGTATCTTGACCGATATAAAGTAGCAACAAATCTACAGGGATTTTCTTCTTGCTTTTTTTGATGATGTTAAAACTGTCTTGAGATAACTTAAATTCATATGATTGATATAATAGTTTGTTGGACTTATTTTTAATTTTTAACATTCTTTTTACTTTATCAACAGAAAGATTTTGAGAAACAGTCACAAATTGACAATATGGATTAAACCCTGCTTTTTGATCGCTTTTATTCAAATCACAAGGAACACTGTAGACTGTAACCCGTATATTTCTATCTGCTTCATTCAAAATATCAATTGATAAAATATTGGGAACATTTAGTTCGCCATATCTAAGTCTTGCCGCATAGAAAATTATACGCTGCATACGATTTCCAAGTTGTGAATCTACACTTCTGCTTAAAGCCATATATTTATTTATAGACTCATCAGAAAAGGCGAGAAACACATTACTCTTTCTATTTTTTATGTTATCAGCATAGTTGTTTTTTACACTTTCTCTCATTAAAGAAAGCTCTAAACGCATAAAGTTGTAAAGCGCTTCTAATTGCTTATTTTCCATAATTTTTAATCCCTTTCGATTCTATTTTTTGCAGCATTAAAATACACTTCGTCAATTTCACACCCCGCAAATCGTCTGCCAAGTTCTCTTGCCGCAACACCTGTCGAACCTACTCCCATAAATGGATCAAAAATAATATCATCCGGATCGCTCGCAATTTCGATTATGCGTTTTAATAGCTTCACAGGCTTCTGAGCTGGATGTTTAGGTTCTCTCAAACGCTCCGGATACATACAGATCGGACTTTCAAAGAAATTATGCATTTCTTTCTGTGTTGTGAAATTCCATTTATGTCCTTTATTCCACATACAAATGATCATTTCGCAACTATTTAAGAAACCGTTTTTGTATATTTTAGGTGCAGGATTTGTCTTATGCCAAATAAAGAATTGAAATGTATCAAATTCGGGGTCAAAAACCTCGTGCCATTTTCCGATTAGATTATAACTTGTAAAAACAAATATATTACCGTCGGGTTTTAGTATTCTCTTGAAATCGGAAAGAAGATCTTTGGGTTCGATTGGAACAGTATCCCATTCTGCAATGTCATTGTTTAATGCTTCGCGACCCGGAAGCGCAATGTTTCCCGTTGAATACTGTGCTATGTTATACGGTGGATCAGTAAGTATCAAATCAACACAGCTATCCGGCATTGTTTTCATAAACTCCCGACAATCGCCTTTTATCAATCTCGACATTATTGTTTTCCTATGCACTTGCTTATCATATCGTTTATACGCTTATTAAGATCAATCTCCTCTAAAGCTTCCCGATATATTTCCGAAAAGTCATCGAATGTTATCCCGTCCGGCAGTATCTTATTCCAGAATGCAGCACCTATCAAGAACATCGAAGGATAGTGTAAATGTTTCTTTACTGAACCCTTCCAAGTGTTTCCCTCACCATCTTTATTGTAAAGGGTTGCGAAATACGTATTGCAGTCCTTAATACCCATATCAACATAAATCGTCAATAGCTTCTCAACATTTGACGGAGCGTTTGAACTATCTAAATCGCCGCCTGCTTTAAGTTCCATAATATTCCATCTTTCACCATCAAAGAATGCCAAATCAACAGGTTTTGAATAAATAGTTTCTGTTCTATACTTTTCTGCCAACGGAAACAGCTCTTCTCTGATTGACGTCTGTGTAACACCGCTATCTACCCTATTCTGACCTCTGCCACATGCTTCATTATTAGCACGAAATGCTGCAATCTGCCCACGCAAATTACCATTGTGGGTATCGACATCAGTTACAACGATCTGACCCGATACAGGTGCCGGTATGTTGTGCTTTAACCCTCTGGGATTGACGATCGCAGGAACATTCTCTTCTCCAAACTTAAGCCTAGCTATTCTCTTTGCACAAGTTTCTATAGCAAAACCGCTTTTTGACTCAAAGCTGCTTACAAATACCATACTAGCGGTTATCTGTTCGTCCATTTGGCTCAAAAGGAAGTTATTAACTTTGCGTTTGTAATTAGTTGCAAAATCGTCTTCAATCAATTTCGTTAGCTTTGAAAACTCCTCGACTATTATTTCCTTAATCGTTGCTTTCACTGTCATACTCCTCTCAAAAGTTCTGAAAGTGATATCTCAAGTCCTTTTGATATTTTTTCAAGATTGATTATGGATATATTACGCTTTCCATTTTCAACAGAGGCATAATAAGTTCGATCCATACCGATACTGAGAGCAAATTTTTCTTGACTTAAGCCGGTGGCTTGACGTAATTCTTTTATTCTTGCGCCTAATCGTTCCTTAACCACGTATATCACCTCATCATTATTTTAACAGTATGTAGTAAATACGGCAACGGACTATAAGCAACATGCATGCTTTTTGTTCTTCCACATGTGCACGAGAGTCTTTGCTAAATTTATGAAAAATCAAGATTTTCTTCAATAATCATTATAGAGTCTATTGACATTTTGATGGAAACATGTTATAATAAATTAATCCCAATTCGATTGTGTATTGATAATGGCTCAACAAATCGCAGTTTCGATATTACTTTTGCTGATATTTTGAGTTTTAGCAATACATAACAAATTTGGAAGAAGCTACAACTTAGGAAAGAAGGACTTTTATGGCAAATATAATGACTTTTTCATATGACTCTCGTCCCATTCAAACAATTGTAAATCAAATAAAAAACTATAACAAACGTGACGGAATAGATTTACAGCCTACATATCAGCGTGGTTATATTTGGGGTAAAGAATTTATTGATAAGCTGTGGTATAGTATAATAAAAGGATATCCCATCGGTAACATTAGTTTGCGTGTTCTAAGTATTAAAAACGCAAAGGGCGCAATGCTAGAGGTCGTTGATGGACAGCAAAGATTAACCTCTATTTATAATTTCATAGTTGGAGATTATTCAATTCAGGGAGATGTTGCTAGAAGTATTGTTGAGTACATTGTAGAATACATGGGCACAGAAAACGACCCTCAACTAGAAAAGCTCAAGAAGAAGTTATGCAATCGAGGGAAAATCACAATCAAGTACGAACAATTACCTGAATTAATAAAAGAAAATATAAACTCATTCAACATCTCAATAACTAATATAAACAATTCGTCTGATGAAGAGATTACAGAATATTTTAGATACCTACAAAATCAAGAAAGGCTTAGAGCTGGTGAAATTATCAATTCGATACCAAGTTCTGCACTTGAAAAGTATATTGATAGAATCAGCGATAAGAATAGGATACTTGGAATACTAAACTTTGCAAATGATAGGAAACAGTTTGACAGAGTTTTTTATAGTGTTTTAGGGTTGTTAGATGGGAAAATCGGCTTTGGAGTACTAGACAAAGATGTATTAAGATATGCTTCTGATTGTGAAGAACTCACAGAAACTGCCAAATTACGATGCGATTTACTTATTTCACAGATAAACCATATTATAAGTGACACTACACTTCCACACCATTTGATTAAATCCAATATGAGATGCATGAAATTCTTTCTTTTGACCGCTTCTTTGGGATTTGTTGACTATTCGACTGACTCATCAAGTAAGCTCATTGCATTAGGCTCTATTAATGACAAATTGTCTGCTTTCAGCTCTGCAAAAGCTGGAGAGGTTGATAGAATTTTCAACGGCTACTCACCAGAAGTTATAGAGGAACATCGACTATTGGCTTTAATTTCCAAAGGCGGGCACTCCTTTACAAGAGTTGAGAACAGAATGAAAATTCTTGCCTATTATATTAATGGCTTCGATAATAAAATAGTTCCGTCGGGTATAATACCTGTTTAACTCAAAAACCCTTAAATTCGAAAACTTATTCATTGAGATTTAGGAGTTGCATTCTGGTATTAAGGAAATTCTTCACAGTGTTAATTCTGACCGCACTTTGACCTCAAAAAATAGATAATACGAAAAATGCGCTCAAGATGTGCGATTCGGTGCAAATAAATCGCATTATATCAAGGATTGATACCAAAATTACAGCTATCCGAAACGAGTGGGAGTAATACGAACTGATATAATCCAATACAAAGAGCTGCCATCATTCATATGATGATAGCTCTTTTTCTATAGTCTATATTGTCTTTATATCATTACTTCCACTTGTCAAGTATCCCCCATTGACACCCACCCTCTTTTTCACTATAATTATAAATGTTTCAGCACATATAATTCCACCCTGAAAAGAGGACACCAAAATGAAAACTACCCTATCTGATGACATAAACGAAATAAAAGGCGAGATAACAAAGACGGTATCCCACGGACGTGTGTACAACTTCTTCCGAAAATTGTTCGGTATCCGTGACGATATGATGGACAACGCCGAGATACAGCAGATGATGGAGGACAACACCGTTATCAGCGGCTCGAATATGTGGATACTGATAATGGCGATATTCATTGCATCTATCGGACTTAATGTAAACTCTACCGCCGTAATTATCGGCGCTATGCTTATCTCTCCGTTGATGAGCGGTATTCTCACGATGGGCTATTCGCTTGCAACCTTTGACCTGACTTTGCTTCGGAAAGCATTTACACGCTTTGGCATTCAGGTGATAATCAGCCTTATCGCATCAACTTTATACTTTGCCATTTCACCGCTTAATGTGGCTACAAGCGAAATGATAGCAAGGACAAGCCCGACGCTGTGGGACGTGCTTATCGCATTGTTCGGCGGTATCGCAGGCGGAATAGGTAATACCAGAAAGAAAAAGAGCAACGTAATTCCCGGTGTGGCTATAGCTACCGCACTTATGCCGCCGCTTTGCACCACAGGCTACGGACTGGCTACCGGACAGCTGAGGTTCATAGCAGGCGCATTTTATCTGTTTGCGATAAATGCACTGTTTATAATGCTGTCGGCAGCTTTTATAACAAAACTCATGCGTATCCCGACCCACAAGATAAATGATACTAAAAAGGAGCGCAAAATACACAGATTTGTAGTGCTGATAACAATTCTTACAATCGTTCCGAGCGTTCTGATCGGATCTTATAAAGTATACGAAACCGTAATGAAACAGAATCTTTTAAGCTACCTTGATAATTCATTTACATTCAGTGATACAAAAGTCGTACAAAGTCAGATCGATATCATGAACCGTGAGGTGTCATTATCGCTTGTAGGTACCCAGCTTTCTGATGATGTGATAGCGGTACTTGAAAAAGACCTCAGCAACTACGGTCTTGAAAACTACAAGCTCAATATCACACAGAACAAGGCCGTTACCGCCGACAATTCCGATCAGATAACGATCGCTCTGCAGGAGCAGACTATCGAATCGCTTCAGAAACAGCTTGACGAGCAGGAAAAGAATATCAAGGAACAGCAGAAGGAACTTGACGAAATAAAATCTACCGCCGCTTCACTGCCCGATATGAAAAAGCTTTCCGAAAAAGCCGCCGCTATATTCACAGAAGTTTCCGATATCGGTTGCGGCATAATGACCGACTCTGAGGGCGAATATGTACTGCTCTGCGGCACAACAAAGAAGGCTCTTTCGGCTGATAAGCAACAAACTATAAAAAACTGGCTTAAGACCGAAACGGGCGCTTCAAGAGCCGTACTTAAAATTACAGTTAAATAAAACGTCGGCATTTCCGAAAAACGCCGACGTTAAAAAGCATTGCCCGCTTAAAAAAGCGGGGCGTATTATATTCCTCAATCCGTCACAATCATATTCCTGCCTGCTGCCTTGGCTTTATACAGCCTTTTGTCGGCGGCAGTGAATATATCCGTTATTGAGCTGTTCCTGCCGTACAGCGCCGCTCCGGCGCTGAATGTGAACTCCTTGCCTTTCTCTCTCTCCGAAAATTGAGCATACTCCTTGCTTATTCGGTTCATTACCGTCAAAACCGCTTCCGCGTTATCCGTTGCAAACAGTATCATAAATTCCTCGCCGCCGAAACGTGCTAACAGATCTTTTTCTCCAAGATTTTCCTTGACCGTATCGGCAAACTTTTTTAAGACCCTGTCGCCGAAAACATGACCGTATGTGTCATTGACAGACTTGAAATAATCAAGATCTATAAGTACGGCATAGTGCTTTTCGTCCGCCATCTCTGCCGTCTGATTTTCCAGATAACGAATGAGATAACGTCTGTTTCTGATCTCTGTGAGCGGATCTGTGTTCACTGCCTGCGTAAGCTCTTCACCCATGCGACTCAGTTCCCTCGCCTGTTGCTCATACTGAATTATTACCATTGCCACTGCAACAAGTATTGCAAAAAAAGCTATTATAAACGATATCAATGTGTCAATACCCAAGCTGTCCGAAGCAACATTGAACTGCGGACAAGTATGGCGTACTATGAAAGCCGCGATATCAACAATGAATACCGCTGTTCCCATTATGACCCTATGACCTGATTTCATAAAGGTTACTATTCCTATTTCCGCAACCAACATATACACCATTGTGCTTTCGCCGTAGGAAATATACAGCAACGGAAATTCGATAAATCCCAGTATAAGCAGTATTATGAACGTTGCAACATACGTTCTTCCGCTGAAAAAACCATACATAGATGCATTTATTATGACCACTGCGCATAATGCACACATAAGCGTTTGCGTTGTAAACCCAAACAGAATGGCATTTGCCGTAAAACCGGCTATATTGGATATACACCCTGTGATCGCAAGAACTGCAAATAATTTAGTCCGCAGATCGGAATTTTTAAAATCAAGCAAATTATCCATTCTAAGGATGCCTCTTTCGTTCTCACTTTTCTGTCCGTCAATGATGACGTTTCTCTATATCGGCAAGGATATCATCTATATCATATCTCTTATCGTCTTCATCTTGAAAAACAAGCGATATATCAGGTTCTGAGCCTGCCGCCGTTTTTTTCGTCTTGTCCGGAACAAATCTTTCAGCGACTTCTTTCTTTTCTGTAATTAAAGTCGGCTTATGAGCGGGTCTGCTGTCGGGTGCGGCGTTCACGGAAACAGTTCCTGCAGGTTTCGCCGATTTTTCCGTCAAGCTCCTGTCCTCAGACATTCTGCGCTTTGCAGCTGTTGAAAAATCCGTTCTGTCCCTTATCTCATCGGCATTGACCGTAGCATTCCGCTTTACCCTTAACCGATCGGTAAATTCATCGGTCTTGCTGTGAGCGCCGTCCGTCAGCGGCTTACGGGTCAAGCCCGGTTTATCCGATATAGCGGGTATCTTAGCCTTGTTAAGATTGATTTTTGCCTGCTCCCGTTCTTTGGGCGCAGCAGGTGTATATACAGGGGTTTCTTCCTGGAGCTTTACGGGTTCTACCTTTGGTACAGGACGCTTTGAGAATATGAATTTGACTATCTCAAAAGCAACTATCGCAAGGCAAGGAAGTATTGCTATTGCCATTACACCGAACGGTGACATAGCAAAGCCTATCACAGCACCCAGAAAATCACTGCAATAGTTGACCCTTGCAACAAGCCGGCTTTGTGAAATCGTGATGTTCTCGCCGCCTTGTGTTTCTATATCAAAGCTCATAACGCCCTCTTTGAGCGTTGAAGAATTAACCTTTGCGAGTTGCGCCCCGCCGTTCTCATAGCGATTATATATTATCAGTTCTCCGTTGTTTACCTCATCGGGCCACACCTTCTGCGCTATAGCGGCAGTACCCGCTTTTAACTGGTAAAAACCGTTATCCTGCACTATGTAAACATTATAGCCGAAAATATCCGGTGCAGAACCGCTGCCGAAAGAAAACAGCATTGATGTAACTGCCAGGAATACGGCGAAAACAATAAGCGCTATTCCGATCACAATACCGAACACTCTCGCAACCGATGACCTTTTTATCAAATTTGCCTCATTTCCGTCAAAAAAGCTCTTGACAACAAATTAAAAATACGATATAATTATATAGTCGATTTTAAGCATTCTTACAAATACGACTATAGTTATTTTATCATATTCGGTTACTTATTTCAAGTGCATTTTGCTGTAAGTAATACAGAAATAAAATGATTTTGCTTGTGTAGCACAGTTGGTAGTGCAGCTCATTCGTAATGAGCAGGTCGCAGGTTCGAGTCCCGTCACAAGCTCCATAGAAACAACCGCTTAAGCATATTGCTTAAGCGGTTTTCTTGTATTTTCGATAATTATTATCAAATCGTGAATTTTACTGAAATTCACTGAAATTTACTGTAGTATGCATGTCAAAATGCATGTCAAGTTAGGAAGCTAACTATGTATTAAACAAAAAAAATCCCCCGACAGAACCTTTTCGCTCCGCCGGGGGATAACTGTTTATTAAACCTTCTTTAAATCTTTTGCCTTTACCGCCGCAGTGATCTCTCCGCCCTGACCGATAACGATATAGTCCTCTCTGTCGCCGGAGCCTGCCTGCATAACCTCGTACACATTCGTGTACACGAACAACGCAAGCGCTCCTCCGTTATACGTCTTTGCACCGTAATTCACTTTCACCTTATCTCCCACGACAAATTTCTGTGTCTGCGTATCGTCCTCCGCCTTGTAAAGATCCGCCGTATACAGCCACCCTGTAGGTACTCCGTCAAGACCTATCAGCGTTTCCTTACCGTTACCGGATACCTGCAGTACCGTATAGACCGTGTCATAAACATAAGAATAAGGCTTGACCCCGTTTGTAAATACAGCGTCCCGCTTTACTCTTACCTTATCCCCCTTTGAAAATCCGTTGTACTTCTCATCATCGGGCTTTTCGGGAGGCTTTTCTATGCAGTGCTCCTCGTACCACCTTGCGGTTATCGCAGGATAATCAACAAAGCAAATATCCCCGTCAACATCTTTACCGCCGATATTTTCAATACCCCACTGCCACATTTTCTGCCCGTAATCGAATCTGCTCGGATAGTCCGGACTTTCCGTCCAGTGAGCAAGCCATATGTCAACATCTGCAAGGCGGCTTTTGTCATAGTAATTTTCCATCCACGAAGGATTAGCATAGACACCTGACGGCAGACCGATAGCGGTCATTTCGGCACAGAATTTGAGTGCCATATCAGTACGCTGTGCAGTCGTGAGCTTATCTATCTGTGCCTGTTTTTCGGCGTCAAAAAATACAGGATATGCCGGCTTTAAGCCTTTTACAGCTTTCTTGCAAGCGGCAAGCTCTGCCCTAAATGTTTCGTCAGACGTTGCCTCGAAATACCAGTACAGTCCATAAGGTATGTTACGCTTCAGGCACTCTGAAAGGTTCTGCCTGAAATAGCTGTCCTCATCTGAGCGTATGCCGGCACGGATAATTACAAACTTTACGCCTGCCGACACAGCCGCCGTAAAATCAAACTTTTCCTGTGCTCTGCTGATATCAATTCCCTTGATTTTTAACATTTTATTCTTCCTCGCTTTCGCTTTTCTCTGTGCTGTCGCCCTTGAGCTTCAGCTGCTTTAACACTTCAAGCATTTTTTTCGGTATCGGTATACCAAGCCCCGCCGCATTTTCCACAAGCGATATACCCTCATTGGCGATAAAAAACATCGTCACTGCCGACTGTAATACCGGCGTGCTATTCAGTACATAAGCGTCTAAAACGTGTGCAACGCCGACGAGCATTAAAATCAGGATTTTTTTGACGATACCCTTGAACCCGATTTCGCTTGATACATCTTTTCTGACGACCGCACACGCAACGCCGGATATGTAGTCAAGCGCCATGCACACGATCAGAGCGGCAAGCAGGGGCGTAAAATCGCCCCATATCCAGCCTATTACGCCACCGATAGCTGCAACTATCGCACCGAAAATACTACTTAATTTTTCCATAATTTTTCCTTTCTGCCTATTCGGCATCTGTTATTTCAATCAGCTCGTCGCTGATCTCTTCCTGCTCTGCCTTCATCTCTGCCTCATACTCATCTATCTCCGCGTCAAACCTTGCGATATCCTCCGCCGTTATCCTGTCACGGCTGTAATGATTACCGAGCTGCATAGCCGCCCATGCTCTGTCAAAGCTGCCGCTTTTCACGCCGTTCACAGCGACCTCAACGATCCACTTTCCGAAATCAAGCATTATACCTCACCTCCCGATACTGCCGCCGCTTCGAGCGCCGCCACTCTTGCTTCAAGGCTTGTTATTCTGCGTTCCGCGTCCTCAGGAGCGGGACTCCAGTCAGTCGGCTTGTTGCCCGCTTCAAGCTTCATAGCGCAGACCTCTATATAGTTTCCCGCCGCCGTAGGCTGCAGATATATTCTCGCGCCCGAATATGTCCCGGTGCTTTGCGGTGAAAATTTAGCCGTAAAGCTGATATACTGCCATTCGTCCGAGATAATTATATCCTGTGTGTTGCCGCTGTGGTCGGTGGTCGATTTATAGAACGGCTGTAACCTGCACGGAACTCCCTCCGCCGAATTACTGCGTATCCGGCAGGAAAAAGTATATATCACTCCCGAATTAAGCGGTATGTCGTCCTGCCCGCAAATTATCTGACTGTTTTCATCCGTAGAAGTCAGCCGTATCCCTTTGCTTACACACGATATCGGCGTGTCGGTGATATCAACGGTTTGTATCGTTCCCGCCGCTCCATATTTTCGCCAGTGACCCTTGCTGTGACCGCCGTAGCCGATAACCGCTTCAGCCGTTCC